>JBCCTQ010000019.1:0-67502 GCA_039198225.1 Pseudomonadota bacterium | reverse complement strand
TTTTTGCGTTTGGCGGCAATGCGTTGATCATGTCATCGTTTTACATCGTCCAACGGACCTGCAGCGCACGTCTCTGGGGCGGCAATCTCGCCTGGTTTGTTTTTTGGGGATACAATCTCTTCATCGTCCTCGCCGCGACGGGTTATCTCCTCGGCGCCACCCAATCGAAGGAATATGCCGAACCTGAATGGTATGTGGACCTTTGGCTCACCATCGTTTGGGTGGCGCCGAGGAGATAACCCGTCGCGGCGAGGATGATGAAGAGATTGTATCCCCAAAAAACAAACCAGGCGAGATTTCCGCCCCAGAGACGTGCGCTGCAAGTCCGTTGGACGATGTAAAACGATGACATGATCAACGCATTGCCGCCAAACGCAAAAATCACCGCGCTGGTATGAAGCGGGCGAAGCCGTCCGAAGTTTGTATAGGGCTGTCCCCAATCGAAATTGAGCTCCGGGAAGGCCAGTTGAAAGGCAATGAAGACACCGGCGAGAAAGCCCACGATCCCCCAAAATGCCGTGGCGATGACCCCGGCACGGATCACGCCGTCCATGTAGCGCGACGGATAAGTTGTGGGTTTCGGCTCGCCTACGCGGCGAAGTTGCGAAATGAACAAACCGGCGACGACGAGAAAAACAATCAGGGCATGCACGCGGTAGGCAAGGTCGTGTCCCCAATCGGCTGCCAAAGCCGCAAAGAGTGCAAGCGCTCCGAGAGAGGAGAGTTTAAGCGTGTCCCACATTATATCTGTCCGGGGCTGAGTGCATTGCAACACGTGGCGGCGTATGGGCTTACGCTAACCCGTTTCAGTGCGGAACTTCATTGATCTAGATCAAGTGCGACACCATGTGCGCGCGCCAAAAATGTGCTTTTAAACAACGAGTTGTGAGAATATTTGCCTGAGTGAATCACTCGGGCATTTCGGGCCGCTAAATTGCTCTCAAAAACCCATAGTCGTCCGACATGTACTGGGGTTTTGATCTATGTCGTCCTGCGTTTCCGCGCGCGTTCAGATCTCTGGTTCGACGACTTTCCGGTAAATGTGCCAGGCCGCATGGCCAAGCATGGGAAAGACAAGAACCATCCCGAGAAAAAGCGGGAGCATTGCCACAATGGTGGCAGCGGCGACAATGATGCCCCAGAGGCCCATGGCCGCGCGGTTCTCGACGGTGGCCCTGAAGCTCGTGATCATCGCGGTGACGACGTCGATGTCGCGGTCAACGAGGATCGGCACGCCGACCACCGAAATCGAAAAGAAAAGTGCGGCCAGCGCGGCGCCCACGACGCTGCCGATAAAGAGCATGACAATGCCCTGGAATGTAAAGAAAACCTCAACGGATGAAAGTACGTTGGTCATGGTTGCGGTGCCGAAAGAGACGGCGAAGATCACCCGGGCGAGAACGATCCAAGCCAGAAATACAAACACGGCGAGGACAGCAAAAAACGGCAATTGTCCGTTCCGCGATGTAAATCCCGAAGTGAGAATTGGCCACCACGTTAATTCCTCTCCAGCCTCAAGGCGGCGAGACACTTCGTAAAGCCCGACCGCAGCGAAGGGTCCGATCAATGGAAATCCCGCAGCGACGGGTAGAATCCAATAACTCGCGGCCCCTTGGAAGAGCGCCCAGGCGATCGTCACGCCAAAAATCGAAAAGACCGCCCCAAAAAAGAGACCATAAATGGGAGCCTTTTGGAAATCCTCCAACCCGGATCTGAGAGCGGCGTATACGTCGTCGGGCGTTATGTCTCTGACAGCGGGTGGGGTCGGTATGGCGGTGGCGTCGGTCATGTCGCGGGCCCTTTCCTAGGTGATTGGGTAGATCCATCGCGAGGAACGCAATTCAGCGTCCCATTCGGCACTCACGGCCGATAATTCATATTCATGGGTTTCCGCGTTTGGGTCTGTCAACGAATTTCTCGGCTCAATAAAGCCGATCTAATTTCGCTTTTCGCGGCGGCCGAACGGCATCGATGGCGCGGTTAGGCGTCGGCACCGGAGAGCATCCAAATCTCTTGCAAAGATGTATACAAAATGTGTACAAAACGCTGTCGAAGGGAGTGCGATGCCCAAGGGATCTAAAGAGAGCTGCTTTCAAAGCCTCCGCCAGCGGATTCTAACGACCGATCTGGCGCCCGGGGCCGATCTCGATGAGGCTACGCTGTCGGCGACCTATGACATCTCGCGCACTCCGCTTCGGGAAGTGCTGCAGCGTCTGTCAGGCCGAGGCTATGCGCGGATCGAGACCAATCGGGGGGCGAAGGTTGCGTCGATGGATATCGGCGTGATGCGTACGTTCTTTCAAACGGCGCCGATGATATATGCCCATATTGCAAGGCTTGCCGCCGAAAATAGAAAACCCGACGAACTCGACGATCTAAAGTCTGATCAGCAGGATTTTGCGGCTGCCGTGGCCAATGGCGATGTGACCAGGGCCGCGCTTAGCAATCACCGGTTTCACGGAACAATCGGCCGGATGGCCCACAACCCATATCTGACGGCCTGTCTCGACCGGTTGCTCATTGACCATACGCGGTTGAGCCAGACCTTCTATCGCCCGACAGAACCCCGCGACTCAGCAGCGATCCAGATGGCTGTGGAACAGCATGACGCAATGATCGTGGCCATAGAAGATCGGGCACCGGAGCGAGCTTTGGAGCTCACCCATGCCCATTGGGATCTGTCCCGCGACCGAATGGATCGGTTTGTGAGGCCTGATCCACTACCCGTCGATCCAATCCACAGTGAAGAGGGTGCCGATGCGGTTTGAAGGGATATATACGCCATTGGTCACGCCCTATGACGAGGCATTCGACCTTAATGAGGAGGCGCTTGAAGCGACTGTTGAATTCCTAATTGCGGCGGGTGTCCACGGGCTCATTGTGGCGGGGACAACCGGTGAATACTACGCCCAAACACCGGAAGAGCGGATCGCACTCATGGGAAAGGTCAAGGCGCTGATCAAGGGCCGGGTTCCGATGATCGTCGGCACAGGTGCGATGCGGACCGAAGACAGTGTTGCTTATGCCGAAGCGGCAAAAGCGGCCGGAGCGGATTCCCTTTTGGTCGCCACACCACCCTATGCTTATCCGACCGGACGGGAGATTGCGCTCCACGCGCTGTCAATTGACCGCGCCGCGAACCTGCCGGTGATGCTCTACAATTATCCAGGCCGTATGAGCGTCAATATGGATGAGGAGTGCCTTGACCGGCTTGGACGAAGCCCAAATTTCTGTGCCATCAAGGAAAGCTCCGGCGATCCGAACCGGCTCCGTATGCTCGCGCGAGACTATCCCCATATCGGGCTGTCTTGCGGAATGGATGACCAGGCACTTGAGTTTTTCGCTTGGGGCGCGCGGTCATGGGTCTGTGCCGGATCGAATTTCGCACCGAAAGCCCATATCGCGCTCTATCAGGCTTGCGCGCTCGAAGGGGATTTCGCCAAAGGGCGCGCAATCATGTCGGCGATGCTGCCGCTGATGCGGGTTCTCGAACAAGGCGGCAAGTTCGTTCAGTGCATTAAACACGGCCTCACACTCCAGGGGGTGCCAGCTGGGCCGCCTCGTAAACCACTGCAACCCCTCAATAAAGATGACAAGCGCGAGCTTGAGGAGGTGATCCGCACAATGAACACGTCCATCGCGGCCATCACCGGAGAGACGCCATGACTGATCTTTTGACCCGCGCCGAATATGCAGCAATTGCCGCCGGTCTTGACTTGCCAAAGGCGCCCTTCATTGACGGTAAGTTTCGCCCTGGCAATGGACCCATGATGCCGAGCGTCAATCCCGCGACCGGCGAGACTTTGGCGGAGATACGAACCGCCGACGCCGAAGATGTGGATCTTGCGGTGCAAAAGGCGCGCGAAGCATTCGATCAGGGTCACTGGTCGAGGCTCCATCCGTCCGACCGCAAAGATGTTCTCATAAGACTTTGCAAACTCATTACCCGCCGGCGTCGAGAATTGGCGGTTATGGAAAGTCTCGATAGTGGGAAGCCAATTCGCGACTGTGAATTGATCGACATTCCGGAAACGATCCACACCATTAAATGGCACGGCGAGGCGGTCGACAAGATATATGACCAAACCGGCCCTGCCGGTGACGATGCCGTATCGATGATTGTTCGCGAGCCGGTAGGTGTGGTGGCAGCAATATTGCCGTGGAATTTCCCCATGCTGATGCTGGCCTGGAAAATCGGTCCGGCTCTGGCGGCGGGCTGTTCGGTGATTGTCAAACCAGCCGAACAGACGTCGTTTACGGCACTCCGGATTGCGGAGATCGCCCATATGGCTGGGGTGCCGCGTGGGGTATTGCAGGTTTTGCCAGGGGATGGCCCTTCGGTTGGAGAGCCTTTGGGCCGGCATATGGACATCGATATGGTGACGTTCACCGGATCGACCGACACTGGCCGGCGGTTCTTGCACTACGCGGCCGACAGCAATCTCAAAAAGATCGTTCTCGAATGTGGTGGGAAGAATCCAGCAATTGTTTTGGAAGACGCCGAAAACCTGGAGCATGTGGCCGAACACGTGGTGAATGCCGCGTTTTGGAATATGGGTGAGAATTGCTCCGCTGCGTCGCGTTTAATTGTACACAAGGATGTGCGGGCACCTTTGATGGACATAGTCGAAGCGCGGCTCAGGGATTGGAAGACTGGCGATCCGCTGGACCCTGAAAATCATCTCGGCGCATTAATCGACGGCGCCCATTGCGAGAAAGTGGCGGGATATTTGCGGCAGGGCGACGCTCCGGACGGACCATACGTTACACCCAAAGTTTATGCCGTGGAGCGTGACGACCCATTGGCGCGCGACGAGGTTTTCGGACCGATTTTGAGCGTCATCGAAGTGGCCTCGAGCGATGAGGCCATCGCCTTGGCTAATGAC
Source organism: Pseudomonadota bacterium (assembly GCA_039198225.1). Lineage (GTDB taxonomy): Bacteria > Pseudomonadota > Alphaproteobacteria > Rhodobacterales > Rhodobacteraceae > JASJAR01. Next base: position 62,616 of record JBCCTQ010000019.1, on the reverse strand, counting down.
ACTGCCTATGGGCTGACAGCCAGTGTTTTTACGGCGAATGCGCGGACCGCACTACGGGCGGCTAGGGATATCCGCGCTGGTACCGTTACGGTGAATTGCTACGGCGAAGGCGATATCTCAACGCCGTTCGGTGGCTATAAACAATCGGGCTTTGGGGGGCGTGACAATGGTGTCCATGCCCATGACCAATATTGCGAAACCAAAACCATTTGGATCGATTTGACCGATCCAAAAGATGGAGACCGTGTCGAATGACAACGCTCGAAAAACCCAGTCGTCGAGGGCGTGGGGCGCGGAAAGCCGTGCGTCAGACGCGCGACTTTACCATGCTGCCGGCTCTCAAACGCCGATTGCCGCTGACAGAACCAATGCGCCAGGAGGAGATCGAGCGGATCGACGCCGCTTCGATGCATATTCTCGAGAATATCGGCGTCATTTTCCGCGATTTGACGGCGTTGGCCGATTGGAAATCAGCGGGGGCAAAGGTAGACGGCGAAAGGGTTTTTCTCGACCGGCACATGGTCCGCGAACTTATCGCGACAATCCCAGAGAGCTTCACCTATCACGCGCGGAACCCGGCCAATAACCTCCCATTTGGCCATGATTATTCTATCTTTGTGCCGATGACCGGCGCGCCCTATCTTCGCGATTTGGACGACAAAAGACGTGGCCCGACGCTTGATGATCTCGCAACGTTTCACAAGCTGAGCCATATGATGCCCGCCCTTCATTCCTCGGCGCATCACATTGTCGAGCCGATGGATCATCCAATCAGCCATCGCCATCTTCGGATTACCTACTCGTCGATGAAGCACTCCGACAAAACGTTTATGGGCATGACAACGAGTCCAAAAAATGCCGAAGACGTAATGCAAATGTGCGCCTTGCTATTCGGCGAAGGCTATATGGAAACCCACCCGGTGGCGACCGGGAATTGCAATGGCAATTCACCTCTGGTTTGGGACGAAACGATGCTCGGCGCAATGCGGGCGTTCTGTCGGCGCAATCAACCGGTCTTATGTTCGCCATTCGTCCTCGGTGGAGCGAACACGCCGGCCTCCGTGGCGCCAACCGTGGCGCAATTGAATGCCGAAGCGCTGTCGGCTTTGGCCTATACACAAGTGGTCCGTAAAGGCTGCCCGGCGATCTATGGTCATTACCTGGCGACGGTCTCGATGAAGTCTGGGGCGCCGATGGCGGGCACGCCCGAGATCAGTCTGATGAACTTTATGATTGGCCAATTGGCGCGTTATTACGGCGTCCCTTGGCGGACTTCAAACACACTTGGAGGCGCCAAAACTTTCGATGCGCAAGCCGGATACGAAAGTGCGGCGACCCTTCAGGCAGTGATTATGGCCGGTGCGAATTACATTTGGCATTCTGCCGGATGGAACGAGGCTGGTATGCATTGTTCAATTGCAAAATTCGTCGTCGATGCGGAACAATGTGCCATGGCCTACCGCATGGCCGAAGGGATACGGTGGGATGACTTCGACGAGGCGATTGCCGCGGTCTCCGATATCGGACCGGGCGGGCATTATTTGGGCCATGCCCACACGCTGGAGAATTTCCAACGCGCCTTCTTCATGCCGGAACTCTTTGACAATAATTCCATCGAGCAATGGGAGGCAGAGGGCTCTGTTGAGATAACTGAGCGGGCACTCACCCACGCCAAGGCGCTTTTGGCCGACTATGAAGAACCCAAGCTCGACGAAGCGGTCGATGAAGCCTTGTTGGATTTCATTGCCTGCCGCGAGCGGGAAATCCCTGCGGCCGAAGCATTGAATCAAACCCACTAAGCGCCATGGCCGAGATTTCTGTCAAGCGTCTTCCAAAGGACCCGGGGCCGGCTGCTTGGAACCGGCTCTTGCCCGAACCTGAGGCAGCTAAGCCGCTCGAGCGTTATGTAAAGGCGGACTGGATGGTGATTGGGGCCGGGTTTGCGGGTCTTTCGGCGGCACGACGCCTCGCGGAGAACTGTGCGGGTGACCGGATCGTCGTCCTTGAAGCGAGCCGCATTGGCGACGGACCCGCAGGGCGCAACTCCGGCTTTATGATCGATCTCCCCCATGATCTGTCGTCTGATAATTACCGCGGCACCCTCGAGAAGGACCGCGATCGAACTCAAGACAACCGAATGGCCATCGACTATGCTCAGTCGATGGTCGAGGACTTTGGCTTACCAGACGAAGCGTTTCGGCGGTCCGGCAAGATCAACGCCGCGGCAACGGAAGCGGGCGACGCCCATAATCGGAGCTATGCGGCTCATCTCGACGCGCTGGGTGAACCCTGCAGGATGATGGAAGCCCGCGAGATGTCCGACCTGACCGGGATACACTACTATCAAAGTGGGCTCTACACCCCCGGTACAGCCATGATCCAGCCAGCGATGTACATTCGCGGCTTGGGAAAAGGTCTCGCGTCGAACCGGCTCTCCCTCCACGAGGCAAGCCCGGTGACGGGGCTCACGCGAAATGGGGCATGGGTGGCGCAAACGCCCAAGGGCCGGGTGACGGCTCCGAAAGTGATCCTGGCGGTCAATGGCCATCTCAACAGTTTCGGCTTCGCCCAGGGTCGGCTGATGCATGTTTTTACCTATGCCTCAATGACGCGGTCACTGACTGCCGATGAAGTGACCCGCCTGGGAGGAGCGCCGGACTGGGGCGTGACACCTGCGGATCCGATGGGGACGACCGTGCGCCGGATTTCAGGGGCCGGGGGCGACCGTATCGTTGTGCGCAACAGGTTCACCTTCGATCCTAGTCTCGAAGTTGATGATGGCCGTTTGGCCCGTGTCTCGCGCGATCACGATGCGGCCTTTGCGGCGCGGTTTCCGATGCTAAAGGGCGTGGAGATGGCGTACCGGTGGGGCGGCCGGCTTTGCGTTAGTCTCAACGATGTGCAGGTGGTCGGCGAAGTGGAGGAGGGGCTCTATTCGTCGTGCTGTCAGAACGGGCTCGGAACGGTCCGGGGGACGCTTGCGGGCATACTTGCTGCAGATCTGGCGTCGGGGCGTTCGTCCGCCGCCCTTGACCGTGCTTTGGCTGAACCGGCGCCCAAGCGGCTGCCACCCATGCCTATTGCGCGCGTTGGGGCAGCGCTTCGGCTTCGATGGAAAGAGAGGCGCGCGGGTCGTGAGTTATGACGGCCGCGTTAGAGCTGGCCGAGCTTATATTTCTCTAAAATCTCTAATAGCTCTCGCGATGCCCGCTCGCGGTGTTTCTTAAAGGCTCGGCGCGCTCCATTCCCATCACCCCGGCGGAGATGCTCAAGAATCTCGCGGTGTTCTTCAGTGGATTTTTGCGGCGTGCCTCGGAGGCGAAGTGTCACGATCCGAGCTCGATGGGCTTGGTCATAGAGAGCCGTCACAAAACTCTGAAGCCGCCGGTTGTTTTGGAGATCGAGCAGGGTGAGGTGGAACCGGTCATCGGCCTCCGCCCATCGATCGAGATCCTCGGCCTCAAGTGCGGCTTCCATGTCTTGGGTGGCCTGTTCGAGGGGGGCGAGGTCTTCGTCCGATGGGTTCCGCGCAGCAAGTCTTGCGGCAGCGTCCGGTTCGAGTGAGGTGAGAATATCGTAGATCTCACGCATGTCGTCGGCTTGGATTGGGAGCACCCTCGCCCCCCGCCGCGGTGCCAATTCTACAAGGCCTTCAGCTTCGAGCCGAATCAAGGCTTCGCGGACCGGGGTCCGGCTCATCCCGAGGCGGAGCGCGATCTCTGGTTCGGGCGCCTGGAAACCCGGCGGCATGCGGTTGGTGCGGATTTCTTCTTTGAGCCGCCCATAGGCGTCCTCGACCCGAGTGGACTTTGCCGGCTTGGCCATGCTGCGGATTTCCCTCCGTCCGGCCAATGTGACTGAAATCTTAGCGCGGCGAAACCCCCCGACTTCGGGTTGGCTAGGTGTGTTCTGCGTGGTTAAGGAAGCATAAATAGACTCAATTCGCCTCATTACTTCCGCAATTCAGCCGAGATTTTGCCAAATAGGCTAAACTCTTCACGGATTCTTATGGAATACGTGTGAGTTTCTAGTATGCCCTTGGATTATAATCTTAATTCCGGTGCCTCTGCCTATGCAAACCCGGATGAACCAATCTCTGATTTGAGTTTTGGCGCCCGCTACGTCAGCTATAATAATGTTGGTCGTTTCCTAGATCAAACAAGTGATGTCGATCTTGGAATGATTGTTTGGCCCGGTGGAACGCTCGCTGAGACCCGGGACGACCGCTACGGTTTCGAATATGACGATCTCTATAATCCGGCAACTGGAAAGCCCGGTTTGAGCGATATGATGGCGATCGCGTCAGACCAAGGCGCCGCCCTTTCCGTAATTTTGCCCACCGCGCGATATGTGGATGACACCGTAGCGCTCAGGGCCGAGTTGCAGGATTTCCTTGCCGATCTTCTGGGGGGCGATTTCGGGGCGATGCCCCATAAATTGATCCTCGAAGTTGGGAACGAGTACTTCGCAAATCTGCCCGGGAGTACCAAGGCTGCCGATTATGGTGAAATGGCCGAACTCGTGGTGACAGAGATCGCTCTCGCTTTGGCCGATCCTTCGATCAATACGATCGGTGCCGATATAGATATCGCAGTGCAAGCGGGAAAGACCGCCGCGGATGACGTGGTAATCCGGAACGAATTGTCGGACTTCGTTTTGTCGAATGTCGATATGATCACGCATCATCGTTTTGCATACCAACCTCAGGGTATCGATTCTAGGATCGATGAATTGGAGGATATCGTCGCTGCCTGGGAAGCGGACGTCTCTGACGCGGGGGGCTCGGATCCGAGCCTTTTCGTTTCCGCATGGAACACCGTGACCATCACACGGAATGGGGTCCGCGACCTGTATATCGACGATCAGGCCAGTAAAGGGAATGTCGTCGCCGCAGATGATGTCGACCTCGACGGGCGAACAACAACAGATTTCGAAGAGTTCTGGCAAGACCAATTGGCCGAAGCGGCTTATGGTCAAGAACATGCGTCATATATCCTTGAGAGCTTTGCGAGCTATGCTGAAGCGGGCATGGATGCCGCGTCGGTCTACGGTATCGATACCGAACATCCTGGTCATTTGAGTTGGCGGGAAGACGGCGATGACTACGATTTTGTCGGCGCCGAGATGCTGAAGATGATCTATGAAAGCGTCGGCGGGACCTATGTGCTTCGGTCAAATGACGATTACGACCAGAGTGATCTCCTGAATGTCTACGGCTTCGAAAACGACGATAAGCTCGTTGTATTCCTGGCTGCAGGCGACACGGCGCCTGGCGATGTGGTTGTTAATCTGGATGGAATTGGGTCTACTCTTCAGAGCGTTTACGCCGATAGTCTTACGGGGGAGACACCCGCAGATTGGAAGGCCGTATTCGATGTGGCCGACAATCCCAGCGTCGATGAAAGCCCTGAGGCAGATGCCTATGCCGTGGGTATCCGCGATGGCCTCACACCCGAGGTATCGACCGACGGCATTAGTGTATCTCTGGATAATCCCCATGATATCATCCGCCTCGCTTTTGCAAAGACGCCAGCCGGAGAAGCGGACATCGAAAGTTGGGCGGACGGCAGCAAGGTCGAACTTGAGGGCGACTTGCCCCTTCCCGTGACCGACCCTGTCACGGATGACCCGCTGCCAGACATTGACGACGGCGAGGAAGCGGCCAGCGCAATGGAGGCCGGCGGCGTGGGCGGAGGCGTAGGGGCCCTCCTGGCGCTCTTATTCTTCATCTTTTAGGCCGCGCACCAACGGATCACCACGTGACTATGCGGCGGGCTGGCTAAGTGTGCCCATGGCGGCGAATGGCCGGCGCGCGTTGTGTTTTGCGAGATGTCATCATAAAGATCCAGCGCTTTGCAGAAGCGGCGGCGGTGTTTCTCTGCCCAAAAAATATTACTCTCGGCTCCTTTATGAAGACCAATTGAATCTCCAGCGCATCGCCGAAAGATCGTCAAGTAGTAGTAAGCGCCGGCTAGACGCGGGTCGATCGGCAAAAGCAGGTTCCTTAACACCTGGTGGCCCGTTTCAACCGGAATAGAAATGCTGCCAAAGTGACCGCTGCCCCGCCCGCTGAAACTTGCTGTCCCAACTCGGTTGCTTCATCCCATGCGCGGGCTACCTACTTTCCACAACCAACAATCACGTCACAAAACACTCAAGCACCGGGGAAAGACCGTGCCCAATTTCGGTTTCGACGGCTCCCAGGTTCTGTCTGTCAGGTCACTTCTCCAGAACCGCAATTTCATTGGGCTGCTTGCGGCAAACGCGATCCTCGGGACCGCTTTCCCGGTTCAGCTAATCCTGGGAGGATTGACCGGACTGATGTTGACGCCGAGCCCGGCGTTGGCAACACTTCCAGCCTCGGTTCAAACCCTTGCGGCGTTGGTCGCGGCTGGACCGTTTTCTCTTTTTATGGGACGTGTGGGTCGGCGGGCGGGCTTTGTCTTGGGCGCGATTTTGACGCTTGTCGGAGCCCTGGCAGCTACCCAGGCTCTTTATCTGCAGAACTTCGTTCTGCTTTGCGCCGCACATTTCTTGATGGGAGCGGGTTGGGCTTCATTTCAGTACATTCGCTTTGCGGCCGGAGAGGTGGTGGCGCCAAATTCGCGGCCGGTGGCGATCTCGCTGATGCTGACCTCCCTCTTGGCCGCGGCAATTGCCGGACCACAATTGTTTATCGCCGCGAAGGATAGTTTAGCACCCATTCCGTTTGCTGGCGCCTATGCCGCTTTGGTACTTGTCTCAATACTTGGCCTTCTGCCGCTTGCAGCTCTTCGAATTCCCTTGCCCATGCAACCGACGAAGGAAAATAGCCAAAGGCGGTTTTCCGTACTCTCAGCACTCCGTCGCCGTCCCATCATGCGAGCGGTAGGCATTGCGGCCGTGTCTCAAGGTGTCATGGTCTTCCTGATGATCCCAACACCTATTGCCATGATTGGCTGCGGATTTAGCGATGAGACCGCTAGTGACGTCATTCGCTGGCATATTGTCGCAATGTTTGCTCCAAGCTTCATCACAGGTTTCTTAATCCAGAGGTTTGGTGCGCAGTCCATTGCTATGGTCGGGCTCACTGCAATTGTTGTCGCTGCCGGAGCGGCGTCGCTCGGCCTCTCCGCCGCTCATTTTTATGGTGGTTTGATTATCTTGGGCCTTGGGTGGAACTTTGCCTTTATAGGGGCCACGACAATGCTAGCCGACGCCGTGTCCGAGGAAGAGAAGGCGGCGGTGCAGGGCGCAAACGACACCGTCATAGCTCTCGTTTCAACCATCTGCGCGTTCGCTGCGGGTTTCGTCATCGCTGGTTGGGGATGGGCGGTGCTCGCATTGATATCCGGCGGCATTGTTCTTTTGTTTCTTGCAATGATGGCATTTGGGCGGATTCCCCCGCAGAAAATCTAGAACGCGAATGGCTGCGTAACTGCTGCGCCGAAGCATTTACTCTAAGAATTAATCCAGAGGAGTTGACGATCCTCAGACCTGTTGCCCGCCGCTCCGCGTCGCGCGCCAAGCGGATGGCGCCTCGCTAAACTTTGCTTGGAACGCCCGACTGAATGCCTCCTTCGACGTATACCCAACGCGATCGGCGATCGCTTCGATGGATGCGCTCGAATGCAGCAATGCCTCGGCTGCTGGGTCATCCGCCAAGCCCGCAAATACGCTCCTGGTTGCTGGCCCATGACTTGCTTGAAGCGATCGGCGAAGTTTGACACGGACATCCCCGCTAGGGCTGCCAATTCGCCGTTCGTTAAGTGTCGCGCTGGATTGGCATGAATGGCCGCCACTGCCCTTGCGATCCGCTCGTCCTTAGCCGCGGCAAGCCACCCTGGAAGGCTATCGTCCGATTGCGCCCAGCGACGCAGGATAATGACCAAAAGCAAATCCAAGAGCCGCGAGACCATTAGGCTCGCCCCGGGTCGTGTCGCACCCAATTCGCGGAGAACCAGTTCGCAAACCACGTCGACCCATTCGATCGGGTTCTCAGCGAGCCCGTCGAGGACGATCACCTCCGGGAGGGATTGTAACACCCGTGCCGCCAAATCGCCGTCAACTGTGAAGCTGCCACAAAAACAGTTGATCGCCGGCCGCGTGCGTTCCCCTGTCTCGGGGTCGATCAAACGGGCCTGTGGCGTGTTTCTCCTCGGGTCACGGAAGACAGCCCTGTGGGCCGTGCCCTGTAGCATCAGAGCAATCTGTTTTTCGTATAACGTTACCGGAGGAGCGTCGGCCACACTGATCTCGAGGGCCCCTTGCTCAACGATGTAAACGCAAGGTTTGCCAGCCGTAACAACGTATTCAAGGGGATGATCAGGCGTGACGACCCGGGCGGTTTCGCCGCGCACATGGACGATGTCGAGCACTTCGGAGAACGCATCCGTCCCGAACATCGGTGTTTCTGCCAACACTTCCGGCGTTCCCGTCATCGGCAGACCAATCCTCAGCGCATACGTTTTCGTGCAATGCTAACCCAGCCCTGAGGTAACTCAAAATGTCCAAATCTCTCAATATCTTCCGCGCCGGATTTGTGGCTGCCGCCATCGCCGCGCCCGTCAGCGCCTCCGGCGAAGATGCTTCGGTCGTGCTGGTCCATGGTGCCTTTTCCGACGCCTCCGCCTGGCACAAAGTCATCCCAATGCTGCAAGAGGCGGGCGTTTCGGTCAGTGCCGCACAGCTTCCGCTGTCTTCCCTCGAGGGGGATGCGGCCGTGGTGTCACGTCTCCTCGACATGCAAAAAGGCCCCGTGGTGCTCGTTGGTCATTCCTATGGAGGCAAAGTCATTACCGAGGCCGGCGCCCATGAGAAGGTCGAAGCACTGGTCTATGTGGCAGGATTTGCGTTGTATGCGGGCCAGGCACTGTCTGAGCTTTTGGAAGGCCGGCCGCCCGCACCGTGGCAGGCCGAAGCCAGCCCCGACAATGCCGGTTACGTTCGGTTGAGCGCCAAGGGCGTTGCGACCTATTTTGCCCCGGATTTGCCAGCTGAAGAGGCCGCCCTGATCGCAGCGACCCAGGGCCCAATCCAATACCAGATCAACTATCAGGCACCGACAATTGCCGCCTGGACCTTGTACTCGACCTATTATGTGATGACCGAGAACGACCAGATCATCCCACCGGTGCTCTAGGGCTTTTTTGCAAAGCGCATGGGGGCCGATGTGACCCCCGTTGCATCGAGCCATGTGGCCATGCTGTCAAAGCCCGAGGCCGTAGCAGATGTGATTTTGGGTGCTATTGAAGATGCCTCGTCCAACTAACGCACAGGGCCCAATGCGCGAGCGTATTGGGCCCACCGAAAAGGAACACGTCTATGATCTTTTGGGGTCACGCGGCCCTGGCGCCCTAGTTTGTCCAAACCCTATTGCCCATGACGTTCCGCCACCGCGGCAGCCCGGTTCATTTCACGGCTCGTAACAACATGCCCGAGACGACAATTCCGGTCTTTTTTCAATGGTATTCACATCGCGCGCGCGACTAGCCTCAAGACACACCAACGGAGAGCCCAATGCTTGCCGAAACACGACTTCGGAACCATGCCAGCCTCACCATAGCGGCTCGAATCCTATTCACGTCACTTTTCTATCTGTCAGGTGTGACACATTTCACGAACATTCCTTACTACGTTTCTTTGATGCCCGAGGCCGTGCCCTTTCCAGTGTTTTTGACGCTCGCCTCGGGTGTCGTCGAATTGGCTGGAGCGACGATGATCCTCTTGAATTGGTGCCCGCGTCTCGGAGGCTGGTTATTGGTCGCCTTTTTGGTGCCGGTCACTCTGGTGGTCCACGGCTATGAATTGATGGCGGAAACCGACCCGGTTCTCTGGGCGTTGCAACAGGCCCATTTCCTCAAAGGCTTCTCCCTGATGGGCGCAGCCCTTCTCATCACGCAGATCGGCGTTTCACACCAATCTCCTTAGCCTGGAGCGTAAGAATGCCCGATTTTTCCATGCTCACCGCCGTCCGCTTGGGGCCTGCTTTGACAAAACAAAAGTAAAGAGCGGTAGTACAATCGATGTTGGAAGAACATACTGGCAAAGATCAATTTACACGCCGCAAAAAATCGGCAGCTAGCGAAACTTCTCTGCACCGAAAGGTACGGAAGTAAAACTGGAATCGGAACGCTCTCGCGGACGGCCCCGGGCTTTCGATCCGGACAAAGCTATTGATGCGAAGATGCGTGTCCCCTCCGGAGTCGGCTGCAAACGCGCCCCCTTGGCCGATCTGACCGAAGCCATTGGCACCACGAACGGCACAGGATTCGAGCCAGAAATCATCTCTGAAGTCCCTATCTAGACGGACAATCTCCAGCACGTTGGAAAAGCCATTCATCCGCCGTGTAATGAGGGCGTTGACGCTCCGGCTAAACTGCGTTTCGCAGCCTGCCGGGTGAATCTGGCAGCAATATTCACCGGGTAGCGGACAGGGTTTGAGGGTCAACATTGAGGAAGTCTAATACTCGGAGTCAAGAGCGCCGTCTCGAAAGCCGCATTTAGTCCATCCAAACTCAGGATAGACGAAGCGATGGGCCGCCAGCATGCCATCGTGGCGCAATTTCGTGTGTCATCCGGCCGGGTCCCGGGCGACCCGACGGCGAAATCGTTAACGACCACTGGTTGAATAAGTAGCCCGTCCGAAACCATTTGGAGAATGAACGTGGTGCCGATGGCCCCGTAAGAAAAGGCCGCGCGTAGCGAAACCTTAGGTTCCAGCCATTGGGTGAAAAGCCCATGAAATTGGTCGTTCCGAACCAAGTTGGTTCCAAATGGGTTGGCGCCAGATCGTTCTGTGTCCCAAACAACCGTTTAGCGGAAATTCATCTTTCTCGATCATTAGTCGGTTGCTTGTGGAGGAGTGAACTTTGCGGCTGTCGTTTTTCATCCTGATCGGCTTTAGCATTATTGGCGCAATGCTGGTCGGTCTCGGTTTCAAAATGGCCAGTGAAGCCGTTCAGGAACTCCAAGACATTCGTCGCGCTGCTCTTCTGGGAAACGTGGAGACGACGGCCATGAGTGCCACTGTCTCAATGTCACTGGAGCGTAGCGTTACGCAGGTGTCTCTTGCATATTCCGAACCGATACCTCAGGCCTTCCGAGATATCATTGATGAGCAAAGAAGACTTGCCGATGAGGGTTTGACATCGGCAATGCAGTTGATTTCTGCGGCTGATTTTTTAACAACACGTGACGCATTCATCAGTCAAACGGATATAAGTCTCAAAAAGGTAGCCCGCCTCCGCACTGAGATTGACCAGCTTTTGTCCCAACCGCTTTCTGAACGCGACCAATCCCGAGCCTACGAGTTGCCTTTCGAGATTAAAGAAGAAGTCGTCAACCTGAAGAATGCCACAACTCTTTTGCAGAACAGGGTCAGGATCTCAACGCAGGTGGCTGGCGCGCTGGCCGCAGTGCAACTCGGTGCTTGGGAGGTGCGAGAGTTTGGCGGTCGCGCCAGAACACATTTTGCCATTGCAACCCTAAATTCCGGCCCAATTGGAAGCTCCCAGCATTTGGAGCTTCGGTTGGATAGCTCGCGTGCGTCGGAGGCGTGGGATAGGCTCAAAAACAGCGCCTATCTTATGACAAACCTGCCTGATCCGATAGTGGAAGGCATAGCATCGGCCGAAGGACGTTATTTTGGCGAATACCTGAACGTCACATCGCAGATTGAGGCGATGTCGCTGAGCCAAGCTGACAGTGAGCAGGTAGATTACTCCATTTCATTTGATGACTTCTTTGCACTGTCCAATGGTGCATTGTCCGCCATGGAGAGCCTCTCCCAGGACAGCGGGTATGCTTTGACCGCATATTGGAGCGGCCGCGAAAAAGCGGCCTGGACGGCCGCAATTGGGAGCTGCGCGTTCGCCGTGATCTCGGTAATCGTACTTCTCGCAATCTATTTCAGTATCCGGAAACGAGTATTGGGTCTTTTGGGAGCGGCGACGAGAATTCTGAAAGCGCTCGCTCAGGGCGACTTAGACGTCAGGGTGCGAGAAAATCGACGAGAATTGTCTGAGATAAAGGAACTTTATCAGACTGTCGCGACATTCCGTGAAGCGCTCCTTGATGCTCGGAAAGTCGAGGTCGCTGCCAAGGAAGTGGCGGTTCGCAGGCAGGAAGAAGAAGCGATTCAAGCAGATAAAGAGCGAAGGGAGATCGCTGAACGCGCAGCCATCGCAGAAAAGGAAAAGCGCGCCGCTCAGGAAAGAAATGAAGCTGAACAGCGTGCCGCGTTTGAGATCGCAAAAGTCGTCGAAGCTTGCGCGGCCGGTGACTTTTCCGGCAGGCTCCGTGTGGACGACAAGCAAGGTGTCTTTGCTGAGATCTGCGATGGCCTTAACCGCATTGGAGAAGCTGCCGACACGGGGTTGGGTTCTGTGCAAGAGGCGCTTTCAAAACTTGCAGAAGGCGACTTGAGCCATCAGATGCCGACTGATTTTCAAGGTGTCTTTGGAGAAATTGCCGCGGCCACAAATGAAACGGCGGGCAGCCTCTCACGGACGCTCGAAGACATTTCTTCGTCTGCTGGCAGCTTGGACGCCACGTCCCATGACATTACCTTTGCCTCAACTGATCTCGCCGAGCGTTCTAAACGGAGTGCATCTCGAATCGCTCAAACGGCAATCGAACTCACACAGATGACGACTTCGGTGGAGACCGCCGCTGGTGCTGCGAAAATTGCTGGAGAGGCAGTCAAGAATGTTGAGGAAATGGCCGCTTCCGGGAGTGGAATTGTCACTCGAACGGTCGACGCAATCGGAAAGATCAAGTCGTCGTCCGATGAAATTGCGCGGGTGCTAAGAGTAATTGATGAAATTGCGTTCCAGACCAACTTACTCGCGCTCAACGCCGCAGTGGAAGCGTCGCGTGCCGGCGAGGCTGGGCGCGGTTTTGCTGTAGTTGCCTCAGAAGTGCGGGCGCTTGCGCAACGGTCCGCCAATGCGGCGAGGGAAATCTCTGATCTAATTTCGACATCTGCAGACCATGTTAATCACGGTGTTGAACTCGCAACGGCGTCGGGCGAGGCTCTGGATGGGATAGTGACTGGGATCACAGATGCCGCGAGTAAGCTGTCCGATATCGTAAAGGCAACAGCTGAAACGTCGACTGGAATCGCCGAGATCTCCAAAGCAACCACAGAGTTGGATCGAGATACAAAGGAGACGAGTGGCGCACTTAGCGACACTGAGACCGCTGTCCAGACACTGCGGACTGTTTCCAGTAGACTGGCTGGGTCTGTGGCCGCTTTCTGCCTGTTATCAGATAAGGTCTTGGATCATGGACACAGCGACACCTCGCGACGTTCGGCCTAGTCTGTCCGCCAATAACTGCTTGGATTTGAAGCTCGGTCTTCGGCTTTGATTACCTTTTGTTGCCTGCACGCTAGCTTCGCAGATACGAAAGACAACACGCTAAAAAGGGCATCGGTTTCGATATTCCGGTCAGGGAGTTCGTCTCGAATGTCCGTGCACGCCTTTCCGGCAAGGAAGGTGGCTTTTAGGTAAGTTGCACTTCTGATTCTGAAATTTCAACTATTGGGATCCATTCTTAGGCCATCCTGCTTCGCGGAAATGGACCCTGATGAGGGACCGAACGCAGTGACCTAAGGCTTGGAATTCGCGCAAAATACTAGTCGCGGAGGAACGACCGAATGCTTCCATTGGCCAGAATTATTGAGCTTCATTGGAGATCAAGCGACTAGATGGCTTGCTCAGCATTTTTGGTCGCCGGTCGCGCAGAGGATAGCGGGGGTTTTCCTCGCTGGGCCTGGAGAGGGGGCCGTGGCCGCAGAGTACCATCCTTTTCGAAGCTCGTGTTAAAGTCTTGCAATACCGACATTCTGCCTCTAGGGGTTTCGGCTGGAGGGGGGGGTACCCTTCGCTAATCCACAGCCAGCGACGAATTCGCCAGCTCTGGCCCATGGGACTGGAGAGGGGAAGCATGTCGCAACATGTCTCTGGCAAATCTTGCCTAATATTGTCTACGGCGATCACTGTCGGGCTCAATGTGCCCTTGCACGCTCAGGAAACGCAAACCGAGGGGTTCTCTACCAACCTTGGACGCATTGTGGTTGGCGCTGGAGCGCCAAAGGTGGCTATCGATGCGCCCCAATCGATCACTGTTCTCGAAGAGGAAGATATCGCACGCGTCCAGTCGGGCACGATCGGTGATGTCCTCGAAAACAGCCCCGGCATATCGACAGTTGGGTCGGAGTCTCGGTTTGGCGAAAGCTTCAACATCCGCGGTATCGGAGGCGGCACCTCCGCCGACGAGCCCAGAATCGTAACGTTGATCGACGGAGTAAAAAAGTACTACGAAAGCTACCGGCAAGGCTCGCTCTTCACGGACCCTGAGTTCTTCAAAAACGTAGAAATCCTTCGTGGCCCGAGTTCATCAACCCTATATGGCGCCGGCGCCATTGGCGGCGTGATTGCCCTTGAGACACGTGATGCCGCCGACTTTCTGGAAGCCGGTGATCCCTTTGCCTTCGACCAAAAGGTCGAATTCAAGAGCAACGGGTCTGTTTTTGAAAGCACATCCTTCCTTGCCTTTGCACCGAACGAGCGATCCGACATCCTCCTCGGCGCGATTTACGACACGTCTTCGTTGCAGCAGGACGGGAGTGGCAACGACATCATAGGGACCGAGCAGAACGAGTTGAATTTCCTTGCGAAAGGGACGTTCAGTTTTGGGGATAGTCTCGAACACACCGTTGAGGCCGGTTACATTCGCTATCGAGGCGAAGCTGATAGCCAGCCCCTTGACGTGGTCGAATTGGTGACGGTTACGGGAGGTTTCGACTTCGGATTTGTCGACCGTGAAGTTGAAGACGATACGGCTTTTGTAAAGTATGGCTATAGCCCGCTCTCCAACGGTCTTATAAATCTTGAGGCACAGATTGCCTATTCCAATTCGGCGCAATTCGTTTCCAACTTCACCAGCCCAGCGAGTGCTTCGTCTTTTGACTCCGATTACAAGTATGAAACGATCAGTACGCGTTTGCAAAATCAGTCAGAATGGTTTGGAGACGGTTTCGAGAACTTTTTGACCGTCGGTATAGATTATTCTAACCAAGATCGGATCACCCTCCGTGATACAGCGGCAAATGCGCAGTTCCAGCCGGAAGGGACGACGTCTACAATTGGCGTCTTTGCTCAGAATGAATTGGTCCTGAACGAGCGCGTGACAGTGCTGACCGGTGCGCGGGTTGACTTCCAGAACACAAGTCCCGGACCACTTGTGCCGACGGACGAGGATGTAAGCGGCACTGGCCTCGCCGGGACGTTCGCGCTCCACTACCAAACTACGGAAGAAGTGGCTGTATTTGGGTCGGTTTCCTACACAGAGCGACTGCCTGTGGTCGACGAACTCTACGATTCGCGCGCTGCCTTTCCTGGCGCAGCTGACCAGCCGGCAGTAGGAACACTAAGAAACGAAAAGAGCTTAAATTTCGAACTTGGTGCGTCCTAAACGTCTGACGACGTATTCTCGTCAGGTGACCAGATCGCGTTCAAGGGGGTCGCATTTCACAATCTCTTGGATGACCTAATCGTCTCAAACTCTGCGGCTGGGGCGGGCAACCCCACCCGAACGAACCTCGACGACGCTTCGATCACGGGATTGGAACTTGAAGGCTCATACGAGGCTGATCGCCTTTTCGGCTCCCTCGCTGTGACCATTCAGACGGGGGATGACATAAGCGATCCCGGGTCGATTAATCCCGCCCTAGAGGACCGAATCCCTGCGGATACGATCACACTTCTGCTCGGCACGCGGCTGCCCACCCGAAACCTCGAACTGGGTTGGGAAGGCACTTACTACTTCGAAAAGACCCGTGCCCAGGCGGGCTTTGGTGGCGCGCCCCCCACAAACATCACCGCAGATAGCAATCTCATCCATGACGTTTTCGCCACTTGGACGCCGGACCAGGGCGTTCTCAGAGGCACCGAGTTTCGTGTCGGGGTCACAAATCTCCTCGACACCGACTATCGTACGCATCTTCAATCCGAGGCCGTAAGAAGGTCTGGGCGAAGCATAAATATTTCCCTTCGCAGAACCTTCTAGGGAGCTTGAATGTCCGAACGACGAGTGCGAAGCCGCTTTCGATTGGGGGGTGCCGGCGTGGCGCTCCTCCTGGCGGGGAGTGGCCCTGGCTTTGGTCAAGATGTGGAAGCGGGTCCGTCCCTCGGGCTAGAACTGAATTCGGCGTCGGAGAGTGAAAATGCCTGCAGGCTCACATTCCTAGTCAGCAATGAACTCGGTATAGATGTCGCGTCGCTCGTTCTCGAGATCGTTGTCTTTAAGGCGAGCGGTGGGCTTGATCGACTTACTTTATTCGACTTTCAAGAGATCCCTGCCGGACGCCCTCGGGTGCGCCAGTTCGATGTGTCCGACGTCCCATGCGGGGACATAGGCTCGGTTTTAGTGAACGGGGTCGATGCCTGCGATGGTGCGGGTCTTGATACGAGCTCCTGCCTCGACGCCCTCACGTTGTCGAGCCGGACCGGCATCGACATGCTCGGCTGACCGAAATGGAGAGAATTATCGATCCGATCCGGGCGATGCTCGACCTGGGCGGGCCCGTGGTTGCGATCCTTCTTGTGGTCTCGGTCATTTCTTTGGCTACGATTCTCCTCAAGTTCTGGCAATTTGCGCGCACCGGCGTCGGTCGGCGAAAGAAGCTCGAAGACGCCCTGAGGCTTTGGGATGACGGCAACGACAAGGCCGCAATACGTTCAACCGAAGCCAGCAGGTCGCATATTCGCAGCCTCATGCTGGAAGCCATGGAAGGTGCCCGCAAGGGCAAAGCCGGCCAGGGCCTTTTAGAGCGCTTGTCGGCGCGGGCCGAGGCGCAGATGTCGGGGCTTGAATCTGGCTTTCGTCTTCTCGACTCGATAGCTCAGACTGCGCCGCTGCTCGGTCTCTTCGGGACCGTCCTCGGTATGATCGACGCTTTCCAAAGCCTAGAGGCGGCGGGCTCCTCTGTCGATCCGAGCCGCCTTGCCGGGGGCATCTGGGTTGCTCTTTTGACGACCGCCGTGGGGCTCGGTGTGGCGATGCCCACGGCCTTGGCGCTCACCTGGCTCGACGGTCGCCTGTCCCGCGACCGCATTTTTGCCGACAAAGCGTTGACGATGCTTCTAATGCCGGAGAGCAGTGTCGGGGCGGCTGGCCATGCGGCGGCGTCCTAGGGCTTTTCGGAGCCGCGCCCTGTCGATGACACCGCTCATCGACATAATTTTCCTGCTCCTCCTCTTTTTTATGCTGACATCGACATTCACCCGGTTTGCTGAAGTGCCTTTGGTTCAAGCCGGTTCCGGCGCGGCCGATGCGCCCTCGCAGGAGCCGCGAATCTTTCTTCGCCTTACGGCTGAGGGTGTAACGCTAAACGGACGTACTCCGCCGGGAACACTTGGTGACGCGCTAGGAGGAGAGGGCGGCCTAGTGTTTCTTTCGGTCGGTGAGGGGGTCTCTTCTCAGCACTTTATCGATGTTTTGACAACGCTCCAGGCTTTGCCAGCGGTGGCAGTTACGGTGATCCGATGAAGGGAACGCGGGGATACGGCCAGCGCCGAGAGCCCACGATTGCGTTGATCAATGTAGTTTTTCTGATGTTGGTCTTTTTTCTGATCGCGGGCACGATTGCGCCGCCGGTCGATTCTTCCATCGAACTCGTCGACACAGTCCAGCTCGACGGCGCGCAGCCCGCCGACGCATTGGTGATCTTCCCTGACGGTCGCGTCACGTTCCAGGGCGCAGAGGTAGATCCGGCGAGTTTCAGCTCCCCTGTTTCCATGGCCGAGTCCGTTAGACTTCTGCCGGACCGCGAATTGCCGGCGGTGCGTTTGTTGGAGGTTGCCGACATGCTGCGGCTTGGTGGTGCAGACAAAATTGTCGTCGTGACCGAGAAAGGCCTCCGGTGACGCGCCTGACCTGGAGCGGCGTAATTGTCGCTTTGGTGCTCTCTTTGGCGGTGCACGTTGCGCTCGCCGCTGGAATTTGGACGGAACGCAAGGCGCAGATCCAAGGCGGCGCCCCAACTACAGAAGCGCGGCTCGGCAATAGCTTTGCCGACATGGTTCAGGGCATAATGGTTCCGGAAATTCCCGCTTCGCTTCAAGAACCCAACGAAACGCCGATTGAACGGGCGGAGACGTTGGAACCGGAGCGAAGCGACGCAGTAGCCCCGGCCGATACGAGCCAGGCAGCGGACCTTCCGGTGGACACGGCAGTGGCAGTAACAGAACCCACTCGTCCTGGTCAGGATTTGGGCGTGGCAGAGGAGAATATCCCGACCGAGACCTCGGCCGAGCCTGAGGGCCAAATGCGTGAGACGGCGCCACCGCCAGAATTACCTGATGCAAGCCAACCGATCGAACTCAATCGCGCTCTCGAACAGGCGATCCTCCCTAACGCCGCCAATCCAGAAGCGCCGCGCGAGACTGTGCGCGCCGCTCCGCCAGAGCCCCGGCCGGAGGAAACCGATCCAGAACCCACGCAACCCGAAGAGGCTGTTCAGCCGGACGTAGCCGATCGCGTTGCACTTGCTCCTGCTGAGCCACCGCCGGAGCTAAGCGAAACGCTCTCGCCCAATTCTGCCGAAAACCGAGAAGCGGAGCGGACCCTGCCCGAAATCCTGGAATCTGTTCCGATTGAGGTGAGACGCCCCGTAGCCTCAACCCAACGCCCGCGGCCTCGGCCCGAACCGCGCTCCGATCCGCCAGCGCTATCCCCATCGGTCGGCGGTGCCGAAAATACACGGCGCGGCATCAGCGATGGATCGGAAAACGCTGACAGCTCGCAACGCTCAAATAATCCGTCCAACCGGGCCCAACCCGGAAATTCAGCATCCGTCAGTAACTACGAAGGCCAGGTCCGCGCGCGGCTTGACCGGGTCCGCAAGCCGAACGGCCTCCAGCGGGGGCAAACGGTAATTGGCTTCCGCATTGCGCCAAACGGGTCCGTCGCCTCTGCGCGAATAATCCGTCCGTCCGGCAGCGCTCGCCTCGACCAAGCGGCAGTGCGACATGTCTACCGCGCCGCACCGTTTCCTCCGCCGCCCCGTGGCTTGCCGGAGCTGAGTTATGAATTTGTCAGCCTGGGACAGGGGAACTGATACTTCAATCGGGCTCAATCGGAGTTTGTTCCGCCTGCACCGGATGATTGTTCGTTGTCGTCATCCACAAAAGAAAGGATCGGCGCTAGCGGCAGGTGGGCTCTTTGATCTGGACCAGTCCGGCAGCGGCGCAACCTGTTTGGGCCATTGCCTCCATTGCTCGTGGTCTATGTCGACCACTTCCAGCGAGCCAGCCGCCGCGGAACATCGTCGCTCCATTTCGTCATCGGGCTCGCCGGATAGCCACTTCGCTTGGTTCGGGAAAGTCGCAAGACGGTCGTCCATTTCCCAGCAAGCGGCCTCGTAGCGCGCAAAAGAGCCGCTCGGTTGCAATTGGCGTCTAGTAAAGGGGCCAATTCGGCAAATGTCGAACCTTTACTTTGCCATCATTCGACGCTTTTCGGCCAAGACCTCGCGGCGCTCTTGTTCAAGTCCAAATCGGAAGGATTGCTCGACAAAATCGAGATGTTCAAACGCGGCGGTCTCGGCCCGGTCCGCATCGCCCTGGATCACGGCTTGGCCTAAGGCCAAATGCTGATCGAGGAGGCGGCGGCCGGATCCGTCAATCGTCATGAGGAAGTCGCGATTGTAAAACACGCCCTGGCGGGTCAATTCGTAGATCGACGCCATGATATGAATGAGCGTTGCATTTTGGCTTGCATCGACAATAGCCGCGTGGAGGTCAAAATCGGATTCCCGAGATGTTTCCGTATCTCCCTCGGCCCAGGCTTTTTCGAGCGTCGCAAGGATGGCCGCGATCCGCTCTCGGTCGATACCGGTCGCCCGTTGGGCTGCAAGGCGCGCAGCAAATCCTTCCTGCGCCCGGCGATATTCGAGATAGTCAAAGAAAGCCGGTTCATGGCGTCCGTAAAGCGCCAAGAGGGCCGGTAGAATCGCCTGGCCAGTGAGCGGGGCAACGAAACTGCCTTCGCCGTGTTTCGTCACCACCAGCCCTCGCTCTTCGAGGATCTGGAGCGCCTCGCGGAGTTTTGGCCGCGACACGCCGAGCCGTTCGGCCAGATCCCGTTCCGAGGGCAGTTTCCTTCCTTGTTTGAGGATCCCTGAGGCGATGAGGTCTTCGACTTGCGCCACCACTGCCGCGGCCACTGATTCGTGTCCGACGGGTTCGAAAAGTGAGGATGTGGGCATCGGGAGCGTCTCGGGTTTGCTGTGTAAATTGGGGTGTATGGTAAAGTAAAATAACCAACGCTCGGAAACTTGCAACCTTTGACCCCGCGCTAAACCCATCGCTTTCAATATGCTGAAATATTGAACTTATTTAACATTCCGGCGATGTGAAAACGGCAAGCCGACGACAACGAGAACCCAATCCCCACGCCAATTGATACAAATCAAAGCACCTCCTGGTCATGGTCATAGAGTTGACGGGTATCAGTGGTAAATATTATAAACCACTGTGCGACCACCGCCTTAAGGGCCCAATTCAGGAACCCGTGTTCCAAACCAAAGCTGGAGGAGACCCCATGAAACGAACCCTCACGAGCATCGCTGTTGCGGCAAGCCTGATTGCGGCGCCGGCAACGGCGGCAGACAAGCTCTTGTTGAAAACGCCCATTGCCTTTTCGACCGCGCTCCCGGGGCTCGGCTCGCCGATCCCGAGGGTGGCTGAGCAAGTCGAGCTGATGTCTGGCGGCACGCTTCGGATGAAAGTCTACGAGCCAGGAAAGCTTGTCCCGCCATTTGAAATCCTCGAAGCGGTGTCCTCCGGAAAGATCAATTCTGGCTACACCACGGCTGGTTATTGGGCGGGTAAAATCCCAGCAGCCCCGCTCTTCTCGGCCGTGCCGTTTGGGCCCGAGGCAGGCGAATACATGGCCTGGCTCTATTACGGCAACGGTCTCTCGCTTTATCAGGAAATGTACGACCAGGCCGGCTACAATGTGAAAGTCGTCCCCTGCGCCATTATTGCCCCGGAAACCTCCGGCTGGTTTGCCCAGGAAATCAACTCGCCATCTGACCTAGAAGGGCTGAAAATGCGTTTCTTCGGCCTCGGCGGGAAAGTCATGCAGAAAATGGGCGTGGCCACGTCGCTCCTCCCGGGCGGTGAGATTTTCCCCGCTATGGAGAAGGGCGCGATTGACGCAACCGAGTTTTCGATGCCGGCCATCGATGCGCGGCTCGGGTTCCATAAACTTGTGAAGTTCAATTACTTCCCGGGCTGGCACCAGCAGGCTACGGTTTTCGAATTGATGATCAACAAGGACGTCTGGGACGAAGCCGCCGATCACCACAAGGCCATCATTGAGAACGCCTGCAAGGCATCGATGGCCGATAGTTTCGCGGAAGGCGAAGCGATCCAGCACACCGCCATTCTCGACAACATCGAGAATAACGGGGTCGAGATCAAACGCTGGTCCGACGAGATGCTCGCCGCATTCAACTCGACTTGGGAGGAGGTTGCCGCTGAGGAGGCCGCCAACGACGAGTTTTTTGCCAAGGTTCTCGCCGACCTGACCGCCTTCCGCGAAGGCTACGCGATCTGGAAAGAGAACGCGTTCCTACCGCGCTAGGCGCCCTTTAGGGCCCAAGTGCCGGTTGGGGCGACGGTTTCGTTGCCCCAACCCAATACCCCCCAAATTTGAATGACGTGCGGGCCAAGCGGCCCGGGAGGAGGAGAAAATGGCAAGCGATGTGCCGCATTCGGACGTCACCGACCCGGTCGAAGCCTATGAACATATCCTCGAGCATGAAGACCTTGACCGCCAACCGGTGGCCGTCGCGCTCGACAAATTCGTCAAAGCCATCGGCCATGTGGTCATGTGGGCAAATGGGCTTCTGATCGCAGCGATCTTCAGCCAGGTCGCCCTCCGCTATCTCTTCAGCCAAAACTACCCGAAACTCGATGAGATCCAGTGGCATTTCTACGGGCTCGTGACGATGATCGGTATCTCTTATGCCCTCGTCACCGACAGCCATGTCCGGGTGGATGTCCTCCATATGAACCTCTCGCGCCGCACCCAGCGGTTGATCGAGGTGGCCGGTATCCTCTGCCTCTTGGTCCCGTTCATTTATCTGATGATCGACCAGGGTTTTGACTATTTCTACGATAGTTTCCGCGTCGGCGAACGGTCCGACAGCCCGACTGGCCTCCCGGCCCGCTGGGCGTTCAAGGCAGTTATCCCGGTCAGTTTCGTTCTTTTAGCCATCGCCGCCACCGCCCGCCTGATCCATGACGCACACGCGCTTTTTGTGGCACATCCGGCCGAACGGGTAGGGCTCGGGCTCCGGCGTGTCCTCCTCGTCCTCGCCGTTTTCGCCGCGGCCGCCTTTGCGCTCACGTTCGCCGTTGAGACGACCGAGGAGAAACTCGTCATCGCGATGTTTGTGAGCTTTATCGCGCTTCTTTTTATGGGCTACCCGGTCGCTTGGGTCCTTGCGGGAATTGGCGTCGCGTTCTGCGGCCTTGCCTATCTATTCGACAATGACCTCATGCTCTGGACGGGGCTCGAAAGCACATTCACAGGGCTCGATTACCTCACCCTTGGCGCGGTGGTGAACCGAGTTTACGCGACCATGTCGAACGCGGTGCTCGTCGCACTACCGATGTTTATTTTCATGGGGCTCATGCTTGATGAAAGCGGTGTGGCCGAGCGGTTGATGAATTCGATGCAGCGGCTCTTCGGCACTGTGCGGGGCGGCCTTGCCATCACGGTCACGCTCATCGGCATCATCCTCGCCGCCTCGACCGGCATTATCGGCGCTTCTGTGGTGCTTCTTGGGGTGCTGTCCCTCCCATCGATGATGGAGCAGCGCTACGCGCCGAGCCTTGCGGCCGGTGTGGTGAGCGCCTCGGGAACCTTAGGCATCCTCATCCCGCCATCAATCATGCTCGTCATCATGGCCGACCAGATGGCCCTTTCTGTGGGTGATCTCTTCATGGCGGCGGTGTTTCCTGGCGTGATCATTGGGGTTCTCTATCTCACCTACATTTTCGTTCTTGCCCTTATCAAACGCGATGCAGCCCCGGTGCCGGAAGGCGCAAAAGCCCCCGACTGGGTGGCCGTCAAAGACGTCATGATCGCGGTTCTGCCGACGCTGGCCCTGATCCTCGCCGTTCTGGGTTCGATCTTCGCGGGGCTCACGACACCGACCGAAGCCTCGGGCATTGGCGCTTTGGGGGCGCTCCTCTTGGCCCTCGGCTACCGCAAGCTCGATCTCAAAAAGATCTGGAATGTGATGGTGTCGACCTTCAACACCACCGCGTACATCTTCGCGATCTTTCTTGGGGCGACGGTGTTTTCCTACGTCCTCCGCGAGCTCGGCGGCGATGAGTTGATCGAAAACATGGTCGCGGGCACTGGGCTTGGGCCCAATGGAACGGTGATCTTCATTCTCTTCATCGTGTTTCTCTTAGGCTTCGTCCTCGACTGGATTGAAATAACCCTCATCGTCCTCCCGCTCATGCGCCCGATCATCAACGGGCTCGGCATGGACATTCCGGGCTTCGGGGTCATCGACGAGCCTGCCCTCATCTGGTTTGTGATCCTCGTCGCGGTGACGCTTCAGACGAGTTTCCTTACTCCGCCGGTTGGTTTTGCGCTGTTCTACCTTAAAGGCGTTTGCCCACCGGAGATCAGGCTGACGGACATTTACCGCGGGATCATCCCCTTCGTCCTTCTCCAACTGACCGGCCTCGCGTTGGTCTTCCTCTGGCCAACCCTTGCCACCTGGCTTCCGTCAGTGGCTTACTAGGGGGCGCAACAATGGATGGCAGCATGATGGATGGCGGCGTGGCGGATAAGCCAGCCATGGGAAATGACGCACTTTTGTCCCGGTTCCGGGACGTGGTGGGGACCTCCCACGTGCTCACCGGCGCCCGCGCCACGGAACGGTTTCGCCGGGGGTTTCGCTCCGGCGAAGGGGAAGCGCTCTGCGTGGTGCAGCCCGGCAGCCTTTTGGAGCAATGGCAGGTTCTCGAAGCTTGCGTGGCCGCCGACAAGATCGTCATCATGCAGGCCGCGAATACGGGTCTTACCGAAGGCTCGACTCCTTCTGGGCGCTATGACCGGGATGTTGTTCTGATCAACACAAGGCGGATGGACCAGATCCATCTTCTCAATCGCGGCCGCCAGGCCTTGGCCTTCCCAGGCTCAACACTGTTCCGGCTCGAAAAAATGTTGGCGCCTTTGGGTCGCGAACCCCATTCGGTGATCGGCTCGTCCTGTATTGGAGCCTCCATCGTGGGTGGGGTCTGCAACAATTCCGGCGGCTCCCTCGTCGAACGCGGCCCGTCCTATACCGAGCTCTCGCTCTATGCCCAGCTGCGGGAAGACGGCGAACTCGTGCTCGTCAATCACCTTGGCCTTGATCTTGGGGAGACCCCGGAAGAAGTCTTGACCCGCCTTGAAGACGGCAATTTCGACGCCACGCCGCCGCCTACCAATCGGAAAGCCTCGTCGACCGATTACGAAGCCCAGGTCCGCGACGTCGATGCCCCGACCCCGGCGCGGTACAATGCCGATAAGCGCCGGCTCTATGAGACGTCGGGTTGTGCGGGCAAACTCGGGGTCTTCGCGGTCCGGCTTGACACGTATGCCAAGCCCGACGCAGAAAAGACCTTCTATATAGGTACGAATTCGGTGCAGGATCTAACCGAACTCCGCCGCCATATCCTCGCAGAATTCAAAACGCTCCCGGTCTCAGCCGAATATATGGAGCGCGAAGTCTTCGATATTGCCGAACGCTACGGCAAAGACACGGTCATGATGATCGATTGGCTCGGCACGGACCGCTTGCCGACGTTTTTTGCCCTAAAGGGCGCGATCGACGCCCGCCTGCGGCATGTGCCTGGCCTGTCGAATTTCACCGATCGCGCGATGCAGCTAATTTCTCGGCTCACCCCGCCGGTTTTGCCAAAGCGGATGCGTTGCTTCCGCGACGCCTACCGTCATCACCTCATCCTCAAAATGCGCGACACCGGCATTGATGAGGCTGCGGCTTTCCTCGAAGAGCATTTTGAAGGCCGGGACGGTGGCTTTTTTGAATGTACCGCGCGGGAGGCCAAGATTGCGGGGCTCCACCGCTTTGCCGCGGCTGGCGCGGCGGTGCGCTATATGGCGATCCATTCCAAAGATGTCGAAGAAATCATCCCGCTTGATATCGCGCTCCGCCGGAACGACCGGGATTGGTACGAGGTTTTGCCCCCCGAGATTGACGACAAGATCGTCCACAAACTCTATTACGGGCACTTTATGTGCCACGTTTTGCATCAGGATTACGTTGTGAAAAAAGGCGTCGATCTGAAGGCGCTGAAAGAAGAGATGCTCGCTCTTCTCGACCAACGCGGCGCAGAATATCCGGCCGAACACAATGTGGGCCATCTCTACAAAGCCAAGCCCGACCTGGCCGACCATTACCGGTGCTGTGACCCGACCAATTCTTTCAATCCCGGCATCGGAAAAATGCCGAAAGGACGGAACTACGACGCTCCGGGTTAGACCGCCTGGGGCAGGCTCAGCCGTTCTTCGATCAACCCCGACACGCGTGCCATGGCGCTCCCCGTGGGCGCGCCTTCCTTTTGGCAACGGCTAAGATCGTCCACCGCGCCCAAAAGCTCTCCGTCTTCAGCCGATTTGGCAACGCCGCCCAGAAAGGCCGTTGCATAATCCAACGTGGCCGGATCGGTTTTATCGCCAAGGATTTCGACGATATGGGCGAGATCGTCACGGTAGGCGACCCGGTCAGGGTCCACATCTTGCATCGGCACCGGACGGAGCCCGTTCGGACGCACGTCTTCCGGAAGCCGCGACAACACCGCTTCCTGGAATGCGGCGAGGTTGACCATGGGTTTGCTCAAAAACCCGTCCGCGCCTGCGCTGAGCGCGGCGGTTTCCATCGCGTCATCGCCTGACGTTGCGAGGATGACCGGCACGCGGGGAGCAGCCCGGCTGAGTTCTGCCACGAGGTCGAGCCCTGACCCGTCAGGGAGACCCATATCGACAATTAGAACCGACGGATGATACGTCCGTAAATGCCGTGCGGCAGAGCGGAGCGTGTCCGCACGCCGGATCCGCGCTCCCGAACGGAGGCACAAAAGCCGGATCGCTTCGGACGCGAAGCGGCTGTCTTCCACAAGGAGCACTGTCTGACCTAGTAACGGGCGATCCGGCGTAGGTGGACGGTTTTGGAGGAAGTCGTCCAATGTCTCTGGCATAGTGAAGACCCCATAAAGCTCTATTCCGCTTTACGCGCCGATTACCTAACAGCCCCTTAAGGCAAGGCGCGCAACGCCGCGCTACCGGCCTTGCCGGGGCCATGCGGGGCGCCCATAAGAAAGCTGTCAAAGGAGAGTGAGATGATCGGACGCCTCAACCATGTCGCCATCGCCGTGCCCGACCTCGACGCGGCCTCGGCGCAGTATGAAGGCACACTCGGCGCCGATGTGGGCCCGCCCCAGGACGAGCCAGATCACGGTGTCCGTGTGGTTTTCATTACGCTGCCCAACACGAAAATAGAGCTTCTCTATCCTTTGGGCGAAGGATCCCCCATTGCTGGGTTTTTGGCCAAGAACCCTTCCGGAGGGATCCATCATATCTGCTACGAGGTCGAGGACATCTCCGCGGCCCGGGCCCATCTCGTGGCCGAAGGCGCGCGGGTCTTAGGCGACGGCGAACCCAAAATCGGGGCCCATGGTAAACCCGTGCTGTTTCTCCACCCCAAAGACTTCAACGGCACGCTCATTGAGCTTGAGCAGGTCTGATGGGCATCGTCTCGGGCATCGTCCTCTTCGCCGTGATCTGGTTTTTGGTGCTTTTCGTCATCCTGCCGCTTCGGCTTGAGACCCAAGGCGACCGGGGTGAGATCGTGCCTGGCACCCAGGCGGGCGCACCGGCCAATCTCGATATGTGGAAGAAGGCGCGGGTGACCACCTATGTCGCTGCCGCTATTTGGGTGGTGGTAGCGGCGGTGCTTTGGTCGGAAATTATCACCGTCCGCGACCTCGACTTTTTCAACCGAATGCGTCCTCCGTCGGAAGGCTAGATTCCAGACGGTGGAAAATGTGGGTGAAGGTGGCAGCTCCGAGGATCGGCACGAAAAGGTTCAAAACCGGGATCGTTAATGGAATGGCCATCAGCGCCCCGGCGATCCAGATCGTTGCGAAGTGGCGTGAGCGCGCCGCTTTGGCCCCGTCCCGGCCCAGCCGACGCATGGCGACGAGCTGAAAATACTCTCGGCCAAGTAGGAACCCATTCAAGCCGAGAAAGATCAGCGGCGCGAAAGGGGGCAAGATCAGATAGAGAAGGAGCGCGAGAATATTCGCAAGGACCAACACGCCTAGGAATGTCAGCGAATCCCCGAGCGCTTCGGAAAAGGTTGCCCGCGGGGCCGGGGGCAGGGTCGGATAGTGCACCTCTTCCACCGCATCGGCGACCTCGTCGAGAAAAAGCGAGGTGAATGCCGAGGCCACTGGTACCATCAGGAAGGCACTGAGCAAAAGCATCAGGATCACCGATGCGCCCGAGGCAAAATCGTCGACCCAGTTCAACTCTCCGACCCGCGGTAGGGTCAGCGTGTCGGGGATGATCCAATCCACCAGGAAAAACACGCCCACCGTGAGCGCGATCAAGAGCCCAAGCGTCAGGCCGATTCCGAGAAAGAGGACCTTCCGAAATCTCGGATCGCCCATCTGGCCGACGGCGCGGAGAAAATCGCTGAAGATCAAGCGCCCACCCAGGTCGTTAGGGCTTCTACATCGGGTCGCGGGCGTTCGGACGGTGCCTCGGTGGCGGTGCCCATGAAGACGAGGCCGGCCATCGTTTCGTGGTCGGCCAAGCCCATCGTGTCGCGAAGGAACGGACGGTCATGGGAGATCCAGCCCGAAATCCAATTCGCGCCGTAACCCATAGCGAGCGCACCGTTGAGCAAGGCAAGACAGACCGCGCCAGCCGAGAGGATCTGCTCGCTTTCGGGCACCCCGTCGGAAGGTTTGGGCGAAGAGACGACCCCGATTACGAGATGGGTCTTCCGATAGAGATTTTGCGACATTTCCACTCGTTCGGGCCGGAGACCGGCTTCGAGGCCGCGCTTGCCAATGGCCTCAGCCAAAGTTTGGCAGGCGGCGTGATCGTAGACCAGAAACCGCCATGGCTCGAGCTTGCCATGGTCGGGGCTCCGCGCCGCAATCGTCAGAAGCTCTCCCACCTCGTCGCGCGACGGGACCGGTAGGCCCAAAAGCCGGGTCGGTCTTGAGCGACGGGTGCGGAGAAAGTCCAAAACGCGGGTGTTCGGTTCAGCCATAGTAACTCCTTTGAAACATGTCGGAGGGGCTGCCGCCAAGGTCAAGGGGTGGCTCCGGATCCCCCGAGCCTTAGCAGTCTCATCAAAAAGGGAAAGATCGACCCGAAGGCCCGAGGTCAGGTCGCCCCGCTTCGCTTGTAGATACCCTCGGGCAGGTTGAGCGCGGCGGCGAGGTCGGCCACCTGGCCGAGGGACAACGTGATTTTCATGACCCGGTCTGTCCTCGCATCAAGCTGCTCGAGGGTGACGCAATCGTCGAAGGCATGGATCGTCAGGTCTTCTTGGCGATGCCCTTTGGCCTCGTCGATTAGAGTGACTACTGTGGCGTCGAAGTCGTGCTCGATTGTAAACATGGGCCGAGACTGGGGCGGGCCGACCGAGGCCGCAAGCGGGAACTGCGGGACACGCCGCCGGTGGCTTCCTCCAAACCGGCTGCGCTACGTGCGGCGCGTCTCCAGGCTCTGGCGCCTTTGGCGGCGGCGGTGGAGGCCGTAGATGATCGGTGCCGCAATCCGGTCATAGGCGAAAGCGGCGATGGGGCGGATCACCGGGCGGTCGACAATATTAGCCAGCCAAGTCCAACGGGGAAGGCGCCGCCAGATGGCGATGAACGCGTCGATCCCCGCAAGGCGCGTCCCGTCGGAAACAACGTGGAGCCGCCGGGCGGCGGTGTCCTCGTCGAGGCCATAGGCGGACAGGTCTTTGTCGGTCAGCCCTTCAAACGCAACGTCCAGCTCATTTTCGGCCGCTTCTTTGCGATATACACCGATTTCATGGGCGCAGATCGGACAGCTGTCATTGTATATCACGGTGATTTTTTCCATGCCTTAGAGATAGGCGGCCCGTCTCCTTCTTCGAGGGTGTGCGGCGCCATGACACCGATCCGGCGAGCGGATGCTGGCCGGACAGGGTCTGAGCCGTTAGTTTTGAAGAGATGAGACAGTCGAGCATGCCCATGAAAGCCCTTACTCTTACGTTGAGCTGCCTGATGCTTTTGGCCGGTTGCGCCGATATTGCGATAGAAACATCGCAGCCCGCGCCCGCTGCCCAGCCCGCCAACGTTCCACCGCCGGTGAGCCGCTCCACCGCATCGGCGAATTTCCGCGCCGTCATCGGGCGTGTCGAGCCGGTGGCCGAGCGTGAATGCCGCCGCCGCACCTCAGGCGTCGATTGCGATTTTAAGATTATCATCGACGATTCGATCGGGCGGCAGCCGAACGCGTATCAAACCCTCGACGAACGGGGTCGTCCTATCATCGGGTTCAATTCCGCCCTGATCCGTGAGGCGCGGAACCAAGATGAGCTGGCCTTTATCCTCGGCCACGAGGCAGCCCATCATATCGAGGGCCATATTCCCCAGACCCAGCAGACCGCGATTGGCGGCGCGTTGGCGGGCGCTGTGTTGGCCGGTGTGTTGGGCCTCGATGCCAGCGCGGGCCAAACCGTGACCGATATCGGCGCGACCGTGGGGGCCCGGTCATACTCGAAGAAGTTCGAACTCGAAGCCGATGCCCTCGGAACAGTCATCGCCTCTCGGGCAGGGTACGATCCCCTTCGCGGAGCCAGGTTTTTCAACCGGATCCCCGATCCGGGCGATCAATTCCTAGGAACCCATCCGCCCAATGCGGAGCGAATTCGAACGGTCGAGCGGGTGGCCGCCCAGCTTTAGGTTCGAGCCATGGTCTGGGGTGTGTTTGGGGCTCCGCCCCGCCGCCATCCCGGCGTATTTGGAAAAGACGAAGGCAAAAGAGTTTCCGCGTTGTGGGGCGCTGGTCCGGCCCTTAGAGGGTGGAACACGATGAGGGAGAGCAGTGATGCGCTGGGTGTTCAGAATTCTCGGGGTCCTGGTGGTCTTCATTTTGGTGGTTGTCGGCGGGCTGATGCTATTGCCTGGCGAGAGAATTGCCGAAGTTGCCGCAACGAGATTCACTGAGGCAACTGGTCAGGAGATGCGCATCGAAGGCCCGGTCCGTCCATCGCTCTGGCCGGAAATAGGCGTCTCCACAGGGTCGATCGAAGTGGATGGAGCCAATGGAGCGCCCATGCTCTCGGCCCAGGCGGTGTCGGTGGGCGTGGACCCGATAGGGCTTTTGAGCGGCGATATCCGCATCAAAGGCGTTGAGATCGAAAGCCCGGAAGTGATCCTCGATCTTCGGGAGGCTGCCCCGGCCGCACCCGGATCGGAGGAGCCAAGCTCGGGATCGGCGCCGCCGGAATTTACTCTCGACCGCCTAAGTCTCACGGATGGCACCGTTCGGATCATCTCCGAAGACGGTTCAGAAACACAGCTTACAGCCCTCACGCTCGACGCGCGCCTCCCGGATCTGGCCGGGCCCGCCAATGTCGAGGCGAGCGGTGCCTTTGATGGTCGCCCCCTGACGCTGACCCTGGAGGCCGCCGAAGCCGGTGCGCTCATTGCAGGTGGATCGACCGCGATCACCGCTTTGGTTGGCTCAGGAAGTGCTGAAGTGCGGTTTGAAGGGCAGGCGGATCTCGGCGGCAACGCTAACGGCGTTCTTCGTCTCAATGTGCCCGATACCGGCGCCATCCCCGAATTGGCTGCCCTTCCTCAAGGCCTAGGGAAGGAAAGCATTGCCGTATCCGCCGAACTGGCGGTGTCGCCCGGCGGCCTAGCGCTTGCCGATATCGTCGCGGAACTCGACCAGAACCGGATCACCGGGGGTGCTGACATCGCCCTCGATGGCCCGCGCCCGGCCATCAATGCCGACATCGCGCTCGGCGCCTTCGATCTCAGCTCGGTCGACACGCCGGCCGATGAGGCCGATCCTGGCCCGGGGGGCTGGTCGACCGATCCGATCGATGTCTCCTTCCTCGGCATCGCTGACGGGACCATTCGAGTGAGCGCCGAGAGCCTTGCCCTCGGAACCGCCCGTCTTGGATCCACCGCCATCCGCACGGTGATCGACGACCGTCGCGCGGTTTCAACGATCGAGCGCATGACCGCCTATGACGGTTCGGTGGCGGGGAGCCTCATTCTGAACGGTCGGAACGGTTTTTCGACCCGGCTCGACGTCGAAGGCTCGGCCTTGGCCATTTCGCGTTTGCTCTCTGAACTCGTCGGCTACGACCAGCTCGTGGCCGCCGGCGATCTAAAACTCGATGTGTTGGGGGCAGGCCCCCATATGGACGCGGTGATGAACTCGCTGAGCGGGCAGGGGGCGTTTAATGTGGGGGCGGGAGAACTCATCGGCCTCGATATTGTCGGCATGATCCGGAACCTCGACCCGTCCTTCGTGGGCGACACCCGCCGGACCATCTTTGACGAGATCACCGTGAGTTTCGTCGTCGAGAATGGCGTGGTGATCTACGAAGATCTCTCGGTCCTTGCCCCACTTTTCAAAGCCTCTGGCTCGGGCCGCATCGGGGTGGGCGGGCGCACCCTCGACCTTCGGCTTTTGCCTGAACTCCTCGGCGGGGAGAATTCCGGGATTCGAGTTCCGCTTCTCGTCCAAGGCACCTGGGACGCGCCGCGGTTCAATGTCGATTTCGAGAACCTGATCCGCCAGGGCATCGAAAGCCAGATCGGCCAGGAATTGGAGCGCCAGGGGGCCGAACAACTGGGTCTGACGGTGGAGGACGGCGAAAGCCTCGAAGACGCGGTTCGGGGTAAGATTGAAGACGAGCTTCGTAAGGGCCTTGGAGGGCTTCTAGGCCGCTAGCGCTAGCGCCGTCGGTCGCGGCGGGAACTCATCGGCTGGAAGGCCACGCCCACATGGGCTTCGCAATAAGGTTTGCCTTGCTGGACGGCGAGGCCGCAGAACCAGAAATCCTCGGTTGCTGGATCGCCCACGGGCCATTTGCAGGTCCGCTCGGTCAACTCCATGAGCGAGAGTTTCTTAGCTTTCTTTTCCACTTCCCGTACCGTTGCGAGCGCTTCTGGGCTTATTTCATTCGCCGAAGGCTGAGGGGGCAACGGTTGGCCGGCCGGCACGATCTTACGGATGGCAGGCGCGGGCGCCTGGCTCGGTTCGGGCGGAGGTGCGGCCTTTGCGGCTTTGGTCTCGGGGGCAGGTTTTGGCTCGGCCTTGGCGGCAGTCTCACTGCTTCCGCCATTGCGGTTCGAGAGGCCCAGACGATGGACCTTGCCGATGACCGCATTCCTGGTCACGCCCCCGAGTTCCTTTGCAATTTGGCTGGCCGACTGGCCCTCGCCCCACATCTTTTTCAGCTTTTCGACCCGTTCATCGGTCCAAGACATGGGGCATTCTCCGTCGGCTTCCGTGAGCCCAATGATTTAGGCCGGAGGGCCCTATTCTGCAAGACGGGCTCTAACCGACCGCGTAGAATTCTCCGTTCTCGAAGAACCAACCGGGTTCGGGTGAGGCATCTCCGTCACTCAATGTGTAAATGCACGCCGATTGGGGGTGGTCTTGCTTGAGGCCTTCAAGAACCGCCGCCTGGGCAAGCTCGAAGGCGCCGGGCTCGGCCGCGTCCACGAATTCAACGCCGTTCCGGTTGATCGCGACGAGAAAGAGCATCTCTGCTCCGAGATCGCGCCGGGCAACTTGGAAGAGATCAGGTGTCAGAAGCGTCGAAAGGCCGAGCCAATTCCTTTCCAGAGCCAATGTCCGCATGCCGAGAGGGGTTTTCATCTCGGCCACATCCTTCAAGGCCGCATTTAGATTGTAGCGTGCCGCGCCCCAGATCTCCGCATGGGCAAGATCGGCCTCTTCGATCATGTCTTGGGTCAGGCTGGAGAGCGTTTTTGGGGAATCCAGCATCAAGGCGCAAACAAGATCCCCTGTCACCGGCCCTTGGATCGCTGCATCGCCCACGGGGGCGATATAGTCGATATGGCGGACCACGGGATAGACCCTCGAAAGGTCGATCTCCTTTTCCCCCGCGGCTTCAAGAAATGCGGTCACATATTCACGCACATGCCTGTGCTGGGAACGGGGGGAATGGGCTTCGTTGGCCACCAGCGCGATCAGATTGTCGAGAAAAAACCGCCGCTCTTTACCGTCGAATGTCACGTCGAGCCGGCTCGGATCTTCGGCCGAGACGACGACATGGGAGACTTTCGGTGCCGCTTCGAGTTTAGACGTAACCGCCGCACTTATCGCAGCCGGGCTCGCCAACGCCTCCGGCGGTTTGAACAGACCGAACATGGTTTAGGACTCCTTGATCCTCCCCAGATGACGTCCGATTTCGGCGTAAGTTTGACATCCTTGGCCGTCGTGAACGCTTCGGAAACAATCGGCGCCGAACGTTTCCACATTTCGGCCCAATTTCCGCCGCATTCGCCACAATTTCGCCCCATTCTCGGGTCAAACCCGGCGTCGCGGCATGGTATCGCCGCAATTTGTACGAGTAAGACCAGTGAGGTCGCCTTTGTCGAAAGACGCCCATAGCCCCAGCCAAATTGACCGCGATGTCGCGGTATTCCCGAACGGGATTGGTCTGGGGCGGGCTTCTTCGAGGTCAACTGGCCTTCTGGCCACGAGATCTCGTCTCGACATGGATTGGGGGATGTCGCTCAACTTTTGGGGGTAGATGCTCGACGGCTGGGGGGCCTTGTCGCGCATCGGAGCGTCATAGCTGAAACGCCGTGCCTGTCTGGGCACGGCGTTTCTACTTGTGAATTCCTCTAAGCCTCGCTAAGTGGCCGCCCATGATGTCTCTGGTGCGCCTCCGATAGGTTTCCTGCCCTTCTAACCGGGCCCGTCGATTGACGGGTGGAATTCCCTCTGGCACCACAACCATTCGACTTTGGAGACGTCTTCGATGATCCCTTCGCTTTTGCCGACCTATAACCGCGCGCCTTTGTCATTCGAGAAGGGGTCGGGCGCCTGGCTCGAAACCCCGGGCGGAGAACGCTATCTTGATTTGGCAGCCGGGATCGCAGTCAACGTCCTTGGCCATGCCCATCCTGCCTTGGTCGAAGCGCTCACCGACCAGGCAAGCCGCCTCTGGCATGTTTCCAACCTTTACGAAGTGCCCGAGCAGCAGCGCTTGGCCGACGCATTGGTGGATCTCACGTTCGCCGACACTGTGTTCTTCACCAATTCAGGCACCGAGGCCTGCGAGCTGGCGGTGAAAATGGCGCGGAAGTATTGGCATGCGAAGGGCGAGGACCGCCATGAGATCCTGGCGTTTACAGGGTCCTTTCACGGCAGGTCGACCGCGGCTATCGCTGCGGCTGGCTCCGAAAAGCTCACATCGGGCTTCGGCCCCTTACTGCCGGGCTTCACGCAAGTTGCGTTTGACGATCCCGAAGCCCTCGATGGCGCCTTCAGCGAAACGCTTGCGGCAATCATCGTCGAGCCGGTGCAGGGGGAGGGCGGTATTGTCCCGATCCCCGATGCCGTCCTCCAAGACCTCCGGCGCCGCTGCGACGCCACGGGCGCTTTGCTTGTCTTGGATGAAGTCCAGTGCGGCATGGGCCGAACCGGAAAGCTCTTCGCCCATGAATGGGCCGGAATCACGCCCGACATCATGATGGTGGCCAAGGGCATCGGCGGCGGTTTCCCCTTGGGCGCGATCCTCTCGACCGAAGAGGCCGCATCCGGGATGGGGCCCGGGAGCCACGGCTCGACCTATGGCGGCAACCCCTTGGCCATGGCGGTGGGGCTCAAAGTCCTCCAAATCGTCTCCGATCCGGACTTCCTTGATGGCGTCCGGCGGGTCTCGGGCACGCTTCGCCAGCGCCTCGAAGGTCTTGTTGCCGCCCATCCGGACGTCTTTGAGGCCGTGCGGGGCAGCGGGCTGATGCTGGGGCTAAAGTGCCAAGTTCCGAACACGGACGTTGTGCGCGCGGGCTACGGCACGGGTGTTCTCACCGTACCGGCTGGCGACAATGTGGTTCGTATCCTTCCGCCATTGATCCTCACCGAGGGCGAGGTCGGCGAGGCTGTCCACCGGCTCGAAAGAGCGGCCAGCTCGCTTGCGCCCCTGGCGGCTGAGTAGCGCGCCGTGGGGTTCAACTCGTCAAAGTCACGCATCTAATTCCGGAGCCAAGGGGGACCCGCGCCGCACGGACGGGCGACCCATGTCACAAATGACCCATTTTCTCGACCTTCATACCACCGAACCCGACGCGCTACGCACCATGCTTGACCAAGCCGCAGCCATGAAAGGCGCCCGGGCAGGCCAACCGAAAGCCGTGCCAGATGCCGAGCAGCCCCTTGCGGGCCGTATGGTGGCACTGATCTTTGAAAAACCCTCGACCCGGACCCGCATTTCTTTCGATCTCGGGGTGCGCCAAATGGGCGGCCAGACCATGGTGCTGTCGGGTTCAGAACTCCAGCTTGGCCACGGCGAGAGCATTGCTGACACTGCGCGCGTGCTGTCGCGCTATGTCGATCTCATCATGATCCGGACCTTCGAGGAGGAGACCCTGATGGAGCTCGCCGAACATGCGAGCGTGCCGGTCATAAACGGGCTCACGAACCGCACCCATCCGTGCCAGATCATGGCGGATGTTCTTACGTTCGAAGAGCATCGGGGTGCGATTGCGGGCAAACGGGTCGTTTGGGCGGGCGACGGAAATAACGTCTGCGCATCCTTTCTCCATGCAGCGGGCCAGTTCGGGTTCGATTTCACATTCACGGGCCCCTCCGAACTCGATCCCGAGCCTGAAGCGATTGGTTTTGCGCGTGAAAAGGGCGCCAAGGTCGTTATCGAGCGCGATGCGGAAACAGCTGTCGCCGAGGCCGATCTTGTGGTCAGCGACACTTGGGTCTCGATGCATGACGGTGCGTCGACCCGTGAGCGGCGTCACAACCTCCTCAGGCCCTATCAGGTCAATTCCGATCTCATGGAAAAGGCGGGACCGGATGCGCTCTTCATGCATTGCCTGCCGGCGCATCGGGAAGAAGAGGTGACATCGGAGGTCATGGACGGGCCACAATCGGTTGTTTTTGATGAAGCTGAGAACCGGCTCCATGCCCAAAAGGCGATCCTTCGGTGGTGTCTCGGTCTTTAGCTGCCTGTCGGTCGTTGGCTTGCGGCCGGGACGGAATTCGCTTGCAATCGGCCGCCAGAGCGCCTTTGACCGAAAATATTCTCGCGGGCCGACTGGGCGACGGGGAGGAAGGGTAAACCATGGCGGATATCGGATTAACCGGCCTCGGGACGATGGGCGCGGCCCTGGCGCTCAACATGGCCGAGCGCGGCTATTCGGTCGCGGTTCATAACCGGAGCCGGGGGCGGACCGACGAGTTAGTGGCCGAGGCAGGCGCCTTGGCCGACAATCTCGAGCCAATCGAAGATCTCGCCGATTTCGCCCGGTCCCTGGCCCCGCCCCGGTTGATCCTGATGATGGTGCCCGCCGGCGCGCCTGTGGACGGGGTGATCGAGGCGCTCCTGCCCCACCTCGACCAGGGCGATACGCTGATCGATGGCGGCAATGCCGATTTCAATGACACCCGACGCCGCGAACGCGATCTCGCCGCTAAGGGGTTCGGCTTTGTGGGCATGGGCGTCTCCGGGGGCGAAGACGGCGCGCGCCATGGCCCCTCGATCATGGTTGGGGGGCCTGAAGCCTCCTATGACCGCCTTGGCCCCATCGTTGAAGCGATCGCGGCCCGCTATCAAGATGCGCCCTGTGCGGCCTGGCTGGGCCCCGACGGGGCGGGTCATTTCGTCAAGACTGTCCATAACGGTATCGAATACGGCGACATGCAGCTCATCGCTGAGGTATGGGCGCTGCTCCGGGCCTCCGGGCGAAGCTACAAAAGCGGGGCGGAGCTCTTCTCGGAGTGGAATGAGGGGCCACTCCATTCCTACCTGGTCGAAATAACATCTGAAGTCCTCGCCGCCACCGATCGTGCCACGGGTGGGCCGCTCCTCGATGTGATCCTCGACGTGGCGGGGCAAAAGGGCACGGGTCGCTGGACCTTGATTGAAGCGCTAAAGCTTGGCCAATCGGCCTCAACCATCGAAGCCGCCGTCGGCGCGCGGTCTTGGTCATCGGAACGCGCTGCGCGGGCTCTGGGCGCCGAGACACTGGCCCCGGGCGAGACGGCGCGAAAACCGATCCTCGACACCGATCTCGAAAAGGCACTCCTAGCCGCTCGGATCATTGCCTATTCCCAAGGTCTGACGCTTTTGTCGCGCGCCTCGGCCGAATTCGATTGGAACCTCGACTTGGCTCGGATCGCGGAAATTTGGCGCGCGGGTTGCATTATTCGCTCGGCTCTTCTCGATGATATCGCCCATGCGGCGCGCGACGGGTTGCCGGAAGACCAACTGATCCTGGCGCCCGCCTTTGCTGTTCGGCTTGCCGAAACGCTCCCCGCCCTCCGCCGCGTCACCTCCGCCGCGATTAGCTCCGGCGCGCCGGTGCCAGCCTTTGCGTCCGCTCTGTCCTTCTATGACACGATGCGCCAGGCGAGAGGCAGCGCCGATCTTATTCAAGGACAGCGCGATTTCTTTGGCCGCCACGGTTTTCAGCGCATTGACCAAGACGGTGACGGTTTCCACGGCCCTTGGGCCGACTAGCACTGGTTGCAATTCCGCCAGGTTGGAATTGGGAGTATGAAGTTTCTGAGCCGGGCGCTTTCGAATTCATTTCGAGTGCCAAAGAGATCGATTCAATTCAGCGTTTTTCGTGCCGCCCTTGCGCTGAATTTTCTAAGTACCGCTGAAAATCGTAAGATTAATTGGATTTCCTATAAAGCGAATAAAGGCTGTTTGGTGCTGTGAAATGAAAGAGAATATAGACCGGAATCGAACGAAGATGGAAACAATATTCAAATACTACCGCTTTTAATACCGAAACATCGACGAACGTGAGCTAAAGCTGCCGATTTTTTTGCGGCAATGGGTGCTCTTTTATATAATTAAGCCGTTGGGTATTTAGGGGTAAAAATGCTTATCAAATTTCTATGTCCTGCTGCTGCGGCAGGTGCGCTAATGCTGTCATCCGGGTTTGCAGAGGCGGTGACTTTGTTTTCTTTGGACGAAGTCGCCTTCGAAGCTGCGAATACGATCACCAGTACGGAAGACTTTGAAGACGAAAGCTTCCCGCCAGGCGGCACGCAACAGACATTGGGTACCGTCGAAACGTATGGTGATTTTACTTTGGGCGTCGATTTTGGCGAAATTGTCGAGGTTGGAGCGGGCTTATTCGGACTTCCTTCGGCTATGGCCGGTGCGAACCAATTCTCTTCCAGTCTAGACGTTCTCCTACCGGCCAATTCGACAGCGTTCGGCGTGGATCTGTTTTCACTCCTTTCCGCTTCCAACATGGCGGTCGAGGTCTATGACATATTCGATAACCTGTTGGCCAGCACCAGCATCGCTGTGGGTGACCAGTCTTCCAGTGGAACGTTCCTGGGTGTGACGAGCGATGAGGCCATTGGGCGGGTGAACTTGCTCAGCGACACTGACCAAGCCGAGATCGTGGACAACCTGCGGGCCGGAACCGCGATGACGCCTATTCCGCTGCCAGCCTCTGCGTTTCTTCTTTTGACCGGTCTGCTCGGGGCGGGAGCCGTGACCCGGCGCAAGAAAAGCTAAGTCGCATCATCTGAATTAGCGATTGGGGCGCCGGTTTTGCTGGCGCTCTTTCAATTTTTTCCGTGGCCCAGAACAGTAACCAGAGCCGCCTCAGCCAAAAAAGCTCCCACGCCTATCCATTGCCGTGTTTGCCCCCGTCCCAGGTCGGCATCACTTTTTTCGCGACGCTTCCAGGATGTGTTTCCATGTCAGTCGACATCGTATCGTTCCAGCGGTTGAGATAGCCAAAGAGAGCAATTGACGCCACGATCTCCACGATTTCTGCGTCGTCAAAATGCGGTTTGAGGGCGTCGAAATGCTCGGCCGAAACCATGTTTGGAACGCCGGCCGCTTCGCGCGCAAGTACCAGCGCCGCCTTTTCAGCCTCAGTAAAGAGATCGGAGGTTTCGCATTCCCAAATAGCGGCAATCTTGTTGTCGGGAACATCATAGACGTGGCTTAGGTTCGCCATGTGGCCCTGGCAGTATCGACAGCCCGTCGCCATCGATGTCATTAAAGCCACCATCATTTTCAGCGCTTCCGGGACGGTGCCTTCATAAAGGACAGCCTGGTTCAATTCCATGAAAGCCGCCGCGATATTGGGCCGGCGGCCCATTGTAAGAATTGAATTCGGCAGAAAGCCCCTAATACGATCGTAGCGCGCAAATTTCTCTTCGAATTGGGGGAGTGCGCTCCGGTCCAATGGTGTTACATGTGGCATGTTGGCTTTCCCTCTGCTCTGGCAGGCAATTCGAGGGCGGGCACATGGCATGCCCCCAATGGATCTTTGGCTTTCGGTGTTAATGGGTCCTTGGCCTTGGGTCCATCGGAACGGACCTGCCAGACGGGCGCAAAGAGGATCCGTAAGGGTTGGAGTGCCTGACCAGGCAGCGTCGAAAGACGATGATCGCCCGCGGCGAACCCGTGCCGCGGGCGTCGCGCTGTTTTTAGCTCAAGAGTTGCAAGCGCAGCCGGTATGGCCGCATCCCGACCCGTCCGGATGGCCTTCCGCGCAGGCTGAACTGCAATAATTGCGGTCGTCCTTTTTGATCGCTTCGCTGATCTCCACGATGCAGAGGCAGGTGTCGCAGGCGCATTTTTGTTGAGTGACCGTTGGCATGGAGTGTCTCCTGTTAGCTGTCTTCGATGCCGTCATGGCTGTGCGTAAAAAGATGATCGATCATGATTTTGAGGACGCTCTCCACGCAGTCATCCGCCATCGTGTAAAACACTTGTTTGCCGCGCCGATCGGATTTGAGGATCCGGGCCGAGCGCAGCAATCTGAGGTGGTGGCTCGTGAGCGAGGCGGAGGAGCCGAGCGCGTCGGCGATAATGCCCGCGGATCTTTCTTGATCCATGCAGGCGATCACAATCGACAAACGGGTCGGGTCCGAGAGCAGGCCGAACGTCTCCGCCAATTCAGTTGTTTGATCGAGGTTGAGCGACGTCATTTACAACACTTAAACGGTTGTTCAATTGTTGTCAAAGAAGAACTGCCCCTCGCTCTCGTCCTAAGCCAATGTTTTTCGGTCGGACCATTGGGCGATGTCGTTCAACCGCCCTTGGCCTTTGTGCGAAGGGTCGGTTGGGCGGCGCGCGGGTCTTCGGGCCAAGGGTGTTTGGGATACCGCCCGCGCATGTCCTTGCGCACATCGCCGTAAGAATTGGCCCAGAAGCCTTCGAGGTCTTGGGTCACTTGTACCGGTCGCCCGGCGGGAGAAAGGAGCGTCAGACGCAAGGGTCGGCCGCCCACTACCGGGTGCTTTGCCAGCCCAAAGAGCTCCTGGAGGCGCACCGCGATCCCCGGCACATCGCCGGTATAATCCACCTCAACTTGGCGCCCGAGGGGCGTGGTCCACCGGGGCGGGGCAATTCGGTCGATCTCTTGGAGACCGGCCCAGCCGATCCTGAGTTTGAGCGCCTCGGACGGGTCGAACTGGTCCCACTGGGCGAGGCTTCGGATGCCGACCAGATGGGGCAAAAGCCAGGTTTTGGCTTCAGCTACCAGCGTTTCGTGGTCAACGGCCGGAAACTCGGCGCCCGCTTCCTTGGCAATCTGTGCCCGGGTCAAGAGAGCGGCCGCTCTGCCGCGGAACGCCAAGCCGCGGCCGAGGATTCCGTCGAGCATGGCCCGCGACACTTCTTCTTCGGGCGGGTCGGGCCACGGTGCTTCTGCGAGCGCGATCTCACCGAGCATGGCCCGCCGCTGGGCGACGACCTTTCCTTGCCTGTCGGACCAAGCGCAGATGGTTTCTTCCCGGATCCGGTCGGCAAAAAGCGCCCGGAGTTCGGCTTCGCCAATCTCGGCCGCTAGTCGGATCCGCGCTTCGGGTCTCGCTCCGTCGGTGTCGGCCACAACGAGAAACTTCGCATTCGCTAGGTCGTCGCCGGGATCAAGCATCGCGCCGCTGCCGCTAGACAGAAGGTAGCGGGGCACATCGCCTGGCCGTCGGCGACCGATCCGATCAGGGTAGGCCAACGCCAGCATCGCACCGGTCGAGAGCTCAGCCCCTGCATCAAGGCGCCGCGACAGCCGCTTGGCTTCCGCAGAAATGCGTTTGAGACCGGGCTCATTGGCGGCGTCCAAAGCCCGAAGCCGCAGGGTGAGGTCCACGCCCCGGTCCCGCAAGGGGTCTCGGTCTCCCAAAAGGGCCGCCAGAGGCGCAGCAGCCCTACCAGTCACTTCAAGCATATGGGCCAGTCTGGGATGGGTGGGGCGCCCGGCAATCCTTTTGCCGTGGTCGGTCACAGCCCCTTTGGCATCGAGCGCCCCGAGATCGGCAAGGAGGGCCCGTGCTTCGTCGAAGGCACGTCGGGGCGGAGGGGTTAGGAGCGTCACATCCTCCGGTGACCGGGCACCCCAAACCGCAAGGTCCAAAGCAAAACCGGCAAGATCCGCTGTCTCGATGTCCGCCGGAGGATAGGGGGCGAGGGCGCCTTCTTCCCCTTTGGTCCAAAGACGGTAGGCAATACCTGGCGCCACCCGTCCGGCCCGGCCTGCCCGCTGATCGGCCTCTGCCCGGCTCACCTTTTCGGTCACGAGCCGCGTCATGCCCGAGCCGGGATCAAACCGCGCCCGCCGCGCGCGGCCCCCGTCGATGACGACGCGGATATCTTCAATCGTGAGCGAGGTTTCCGCAATCGCTGTGGCAAGGACCACCTTCCGACCTTCAATCTCCGGTCGGATCGCTGCCCGCTGCTCGGCAAAGGGCATTGCCCCGTAAAGCGGACGGAGCCGGACTCCGTCGGGCAAATCAGAGGCCAAAGCCGCAGCCACCCGTCGGATCTCGCCTTCGCCGGGGAGAAACACCAAAACCCCGCCTTCGGTGTCGCGCAATGCCGCGCGCAGCGTGTCGACCACCGCCCCTTCCAGCCGTGCGCCACGGGGCAGGGGCCTTTGGCGCCACCGGGTTTCCACGCGAAAGCTCCGCCCCTCCGAGACCACCACCGCCGCCCCGTCCATCGCTTTGGAAAAAAGTGCCGTGTCGAGCGTGGCCGACATGGCCAGGACCAAAAGATCGGGACGGAGGGCCGCCCGGAGATCGAGGGTCAGGGCGAGCCCCAGATCGGCATTGAGCGATCGTTCGTGGATCTCGTCAAAGATCACGGCGCCGATTCCGGCGAGTTCCGGATCCGATTGGATCATCCGGGTCAGGATCCCCTCGGTAAGGACTTCGATCCGCGTTTCGCGCCCGACCTTCGCTTCGCCTCGGATCCTATAACCCACTTGCTGACCAACCTTTTCACCAAGCGTAGCCGCCATCCTCTCGGCGGTGGCCCGGGCAGCGAGGCGTCGGGGTTCGAGCATAAAGATCTTGCCGTCGGTCAGCCCAGCCTCAAGGAGTGCCAGGGGCACCCGCGTCGATTTCCCGGCACCGGGCGGCGCGGCAAGTATGGCCATACCGGCTTCAGCCAGTGCGCGGGTGAGGTCGCCAAGAACCTCGTCGATGGGCAGAGCTTCCATGGGCGGGGCCTAGCGCCCAGGGGCTCGACGGTCCAGCGCCCGGCGGGGGTGGACAAGGCCGGGGTAGGGTTCCAAGAGGGGCGGATGAGCGATGTGGACGGGCTTTTTGAGGGTGTGATCTCGGGCGGCCGGCGGGCCTTGGCCCGGGCCATCACGCTCGTCGAAAGCGGTCGATCCGACCATCGCGAGGCAGCGGACGCGTTGATCGAGATGGCCCTGGCCACCCAGCGCCAGGCGCTCCGTTTGGGGCTGTCCGGCACGCCCGGGGTCGGCAAATCGACCTTCATCGAAGCCTTCGGGATGCATCTTACCGAAGCCGGCAAACGGGTGGCGGTCCTGGCGGTGGATCCCTCCTCGACCCGGAGCGGCGGCTCAATCCTCGGCGACAAAACCCGGATGGAGCGCCTCGCCCGGGCCCCCTTGGCCTATATCCGCCCGTCCCCGAGCCAGACCGAATTGGGCGGCGTTGCCCGCCGGACCCGGGAAGCGGTGTTGCTCTGCGAAGCGGCGGGCTTTGACCTCGTCCTGATCGAGACGGTGGGCGTCGGACAATCGGAGACCCTCGTGGCGGGCATGTCGGATATCTTCGTTTTGCTTTTGGCCCCGGCGGGCGGGGACGAGCTTCAAGGGGTCAAACGGGGCATTATGGAGATCGCCGATCTTATCCTCGTCAATAAAGCCGACGGAGATCTCGCCGCCGAGGCCCGCCGGACCGCGGCTGATTACGCCGGAGCCCTTGGACTCATGCGGAAGCGGCCCGACGATCCGGAAGGCTGGCCGAAAGTGCTGACGGTGTCGGCACTTACGGGCGGGGGGCTCGCGGAAACGGAGACGGCTCTCTTCAAATTGGCCGATCACCGGAAAAGCTCCGGCGCCTGGGCGCGACAGCGCGCCCTCCAAGCGCAAGGCTGGTTCGAAGAGGAGGTTCGCCAAGGGCTATTGGCGCGGCTGAACCGAAACAGATCCGGGTTTGAAGCCTTGGCCCAAGCGGTGGGCCGGGGCGAAAAAAGTCCCTCAGCAGCAGCACGCGAGGCGTTGGGGGCGTTCAAGGAAACGCAGTGAAGTCAGGTCAAGTCGTTGGAATTCCGCACCTTGCCTCAGGTTGCCACCCTATTCCTCAGCTTCCTCCGCCGGCTCACTCTCGCCCGCATCGAGCTTGGCCATATGGGCATCGAGTACCAACATCGCTCGGTACTCCCCGCGCCGAAACCGCACGGCCGTCAGAAACGCTTCTTCCAAAGTCGGCGAGGAATTCGCGATCGCATCGGCCATGAGCTTTACGATCTTTTCATCGTCTTCGCGGAGCGACACTTCGAGCGCCTTTCTGGCCAGCCCGTCTGCGATCTCTTCCATAATGCTCACGGAGCCTGCTCCCGCCGTCATCTCGCCCGGCTCGCATACATCAGGCCTGGGGCGGCGAACAGGGTCCGCGGCGAGGAATTCGGGCTTGACGGGTGGGGTTTGGATCCATAGAGACACGCGGCGCATGGGAGCCACGGCTCTGGCCATGTCCTATGCCTTTGGCGCATCGAGCGCCGGAAACCCGAAACCGAAGGTGATACGATGTCACGGCGCTGCGAATTGACCGGAAAAGGCCCGATGGTTGGCAACAATGTCAGCCACGCCAATAACAAAACCAAGCGTCGGTTTTTGCCTAACCTTACGGAAACGGCCCTGATGTCGGAAACGCTGGGCCGGACATTCCGGCTTCGGGTGGCGGCCTCTGCC
The DNA here is from genome assembly GCA_039198225.1 of Pseudomonadota bacterium. GTDB lineage: Bacteria > Pseudomonadota > Alphaproteobacteria > Rhodobacterales > Rhodobacteraceae > JASJAR01. Next base: position 18,100 of record JBCCTQ010000019.1, on the reverse strand, counting down.
CTCCGCACGGTCGATCACCGAGGCGGTCTCGACGGGTTCTTGGCCAAGGCGAAGGATGGCGATCTCTCGCCAAAAGCGCTGAAGATCAAAAAAGACATCGCCAAGGCCCAGGCCAGCGCCTGACGCGCGGCGCCCTGCCACCGGACCAATTGCTATCACTTATCACGGGACCTTAACCGGTCTCGGGCCTATTATTATGGCTATGACGCGCCGAACGGGCATGGTTTCGGGCCTTTTAGCCCTGCTTCTTCTGGTCCAACCGGTGATCGGCTGGGCGCAGGGCAGCATGGCTCGTGTGGCGTCAGTCATCGTCATATGCACACCTGGCGAGACCGGGAGGATAAGCCTCGATTGGCGGGGCGAACCGGTCGCACTTTTGCCCGGTTGCCCCGATTGCATTCCGGCCTCTGACGGGGCGGATTTTGGCAAAAATGAGATTTCCAAAGGGGCGCCAAAGGCCTCTCTTCACGGTATTTCTTCGATGGCCAAAGAAGTGCCATCTTTTCACGGCATTATGGCTTGGCCCCGCGCACCACCAAGAAACCCTCGCGCCTAAACCTCTCACATTCCCCAAATCCAAAGGATCTTAATTGTGAAAAAGCTCCTTCTTGCGGCGAGCCTCGCCGCCCTCTCCACAACCGCATTTGCCGGTGAGTTGAAGATCATGGTCGATGACGCCTATGCCCGCGCTTCGACGCCAACGTCCAAGGCCGGCGCTGCGTTTATGACGATCATGAATATGTCCGACACCGATGACCGGCTGGTCGCCGCTTCGTCGAACGTGTCCGAACGGGTCGAACTCCACACCCATCTTGAAGACGCCAACGGTGTGATGCGGATGATCGAAGTTGAAGACGGTTTCGCGATCCCTGCCGGAGGCATGACGGAACTCGCCCGCGGCGGCGCCCATGTGATGTTCATGGGGCTCAACCAGCCGTTCAACGATGGCGAGAGCATTGAAGTGACGTTGACCTTCGAACAGGCCGGCGACATGACCCTGATGATCCCGATCGACCTCAAGCGCGGCGCCGATCATGGCCACATGAACCATGGCGGTCACGGCTCCCACGGGGCCCACACCAACTAATCTCCTTGCCGCTCCAGGGTATGGCCCTGGGGCGGCTTACCCGGCCATGATCGATGCAACCCACTGGGGCACGGTCTCGGTGGCAGGTCCCAAGATCACGCGTTCGAACACTCCGGCCACATCCGAGGCTTCGAGATTGATCTCAAGGGTATCAGCGCCAGCGCGGGATGCCTCGGCCACGAAGCCTGCCGCTGGATAAACAACTCCGCTCGTTCCGATCGCGACGAAAAGATCGGCGCTCTCCAAGGCCGCTCCGATCGCCTCCATGTGGTAGGGCATCTCGCCGAACCAAACCACGTCCGGCCGGGTGGCCTGGGCCCGGCATTCGGGACAGGGATCACTCGCCGCCATCTCTCGGGGCGCGCCCCATCTCGCACCGCAAACAGAACAGAGCGCGCGCATGACTTCACCGTGCATATGAATTACTCCGCCCGATCCGGCGCGTTCATGGAGATCGTCGATATTCTGCGTCACGAGGGTGAGATCGACACCATGAGCCTCGCCGAGCCGCGCCAGGGCGAAATGGGCTGCATTGGGCGCAGCACCCAAGGCATTGGCCCGCCGCGCATTGTAGAACCGATGGACCTTAGCGGGGTCCCGGGCAAAGCCCTCCGGTGTTGCAACTTCTTCGAGCGGGTATTCCGCCCAAAGGCCCCCCGCATCGCGAAACGTGCCGAGCCCGCTTTCGGCCGAAACCCTGGCGCCGGTAAGAATGACGATGCGCATCGCTCTGGCTTAACCTGTTTCTGCACTTCCCCAAACCAACACTGGCCGACGGCGGGGGGGGGGCAGTATCGGCCGGATACCGGAACGTGCCTGCCGCAGGGCCAGATGTTTGAAGTGCCCGGCCCGGTCAATTAGGACCCCGCCATGACGCGCGTCCTCTTTGTTTGTCTTGGAAACATCTGCCGCTCGCCCACCGCCGAGGGGGTGGCGCGCCACCTGGCCGCCGAGGCAGGGATACCGGCTGACTTTGCCTCCGCCGGTACCGGGGCGTGGCACTTGGGCGATCCCCCTTACGGCCCGGCTCAAAGGGCCGCCGCTGCGCGCGGCTACGACCTCTCTCAAATGCGGGCACGCAAGTTTCAAGCAGCCGATTACGAGGAGTTCGACCTGATCCTCGCCATGGACGACGACAATCTCGCCGCTGTCGAAGCCCAGAGGCCCCGAGGCAGCCAAACCTTGGTTCGCCGCTTCGCCCAGTTTGCCGAGGGCCCCGAAACTGCAATCCCCGACCCTTACTATTCCGGCGACTTTGACGGCGCGCTCAATTTGATCGAGCGCGCCTCAACCGGCCTTGTCGCTGCGCTTCGGTCCGGTCAGTTCTGACAGAAAGCCTCGGCCGCTTGGCCAAACTTCTGATAACGCTCCCAAAAGACCTCGTCACGCCGCCGGTCCGATTGCCGCACTTCCTGGGCCCGGTGAGGATCGGAGAAAAATCCCGCCGCCCGGCGTTGGTCTTTGGTCGACAGGGTCACATCCGCCGCCTCCTGGATGCAGGTGCAAAGTGTTCGGCTCGCGCCGTTCCGCTCTGAGCCCAAACAGGCCCGTTCAATATCGCCCGCCACCGCCGCACTTCCAAAAAGCACGAAGGCCAGGGCGCCTTGCAAAAGTCGCATGTTACCGCCTCGATATCTGCCTCAAATCGGCGCGTTTTCCGCGCTCTGCGTTGTAGATCGCACGGCGAAGGCCGCCATTGCAAGCATAAGGCGAGCTTCCTTCGCCTTGCCACGGCCCCCCCTGCTTGAAAATTCCGCTTGAGATGGCAGATACGGCGAAACGCCGGAGGGTTAACAATGGAAGCGACCTTGAAAGGACGGCTCGCCCGCCTGGTCGGACACCGCTATTTCGAAACCACGATCATCGTCTTGATCATCGTCAATGCGCTGATCCTCGCGATGGAGACCTCGCCCGGAATCATGGCCGAGTGGGGCCCGATCCTGATCGCGGCAGACCAGGTGATCCTTGCCGTCTTCGTGGTCGAGATCGTCCTTCGTTTCGTCGCCGATCCCCGAGGCTTTTGGCGCGACCCATGGCGGATCTTCGATCTTACTATCGTCGTGATCGCCCTGATGCCCGCGACCGGAGCGCTTTCGATCCTTCGGGCGTTCCGAATACTCCGAGTGCTTCGCCTTGTGGCGGCTGTGCCGGCCATGCGCCGGGTGGTGACGGGGCTGCTTCAAGCCTTGCCGGGCATGGGCTCAATCGTCCTACTCTTGGGGCTGATCTTTTTTGTCTTTTCGGTCATCTCGACCAAGCTCTTCGCCGCCGCTTTCCCCGAATGGTTCGGCACACTTGGAGCGTCGGCCTATACGCTCTTTCAGATCATGACGCTTGAAAGCTGGTCGATGGGGATTGTCCGCCCGGTGATGGATGCGTTCCCTTGGGCCTGGACGCTCTTTGTCCCCTTCATCGTGATGACGGCCTTCGCGGTGCTCAATCTTTTCATAGGGGTCATCGTTGACGCCATGAATGCCGAAGCGAGTGCCGCGGCCCATGATGAGCGCGAGGCGATGCGGGCGGATTCCCGTGCGATCTTGGCTGAATTGGCCGAAGTCAGGGCAGAACTCGCCGAGCTTCGCCGGGCCCAAGGGACGCCTTGATCTTGGCCAAAATCCCCGTCGCCCATCTGCCTGCCTCCGAAGCCCTGGCCCGGGAAGTCGAGCTTCTCGAGGCGATGTCGAAGGCGCCGGGCCCGGCCCAGCTTTGGTTTTGGGAGACCGACCAAGCCCTCGTGGCACCTTGGAAATTCCGCACGATGCCGGCGTTTGGCACAGCGAAGGCGCGTCTCGAAGGGGATGGCTGGCCGATCCATCTTCGCGCCACCGGGGGCGATGTTACGCCCCAAGGGCCGGGAGTGGTGAATGTCACCCATGTTTATGCCACGGAACCCGGCGCGGCGTTCTCTATCGCCGAAGCCTATGGGGCCCTCACCCGGCCCATCGTAGCCGCCCTCGGCCCGGGCGCCGGGGTGGGGTGGCAGCCCGGAGCCTTTTGCGACGGCGCCTATAATGTCAGTCTCAACGGTCGGAAATTCGCCGGGACCGCCATGCGGTTCCGCCCGCTCAAATCCGATAAGACCCGCCACGCCGTCCTTGCCCACGCGCTCATGCTGATCGACGCTCCAACGCCCACAGCCATCGGCGCCGTCGAGGGTTTCCTTGACGCCTTGGGTGAAGACCGCGAGATCCGCCAAGATGCCCATACAGGTCTCCCCCCAAGTCTGAGCCGCGCCGCCTTTCTTGAAGCCCTCGTCGGCCAATTCCGCGTGCTCGACCCGTCGCTTGAGCTATTGGAGCGTTGAAGCCGCGGGCGAATGCTGCCCCATTGAGCTCCCGCCGCCCCTTGCCAAAGGGCACCGATTTCTAAATGGAAGCACGAAGGAGCAATTTCGCCCCCATGCCGCAGTTCGAAGAAACCTTCGCCGGCCTCAAAGCCAGGCTCGAAAACCCGCTCGTCCCCTTCGATCCGGTCGAGATCCGTGCCGGTTTCCTTGCGCTCTCCGAGGACCTTCCGGACGCTGCCGCCGAAACGCGGCTCTTTCGCGAATTGGCCATCCTCGACGCCAAATCCGACCATCTCGCCTGCCTCGACCATGGCGACCGGGCGCTCGCAGCCCAGAAGGTGAGTGGGGCCCTGTCCGACGAAGAGCTTTATTTTCTCCATCTCATTTCGGGTGATGTGGCCACGATGTGGGAAGGCGGTCCCCGGACCCGGATCCATCTCGACGCGGCCCTCGATCTCCACGGCACGCTTAATCGGCCCTTCGGCGAGGCCTATGCGATCCGGCGCAATCTCGGGGTCTATGCCCAAGGTTTGGGAGAAGCGCGCTGGGGATTGGACTGGTTCGAGCCGCTCCTTCCGGAGGCCGAAGCCCAATTTGGACGCGAGAGCGACCAAGTCACGAACCTTCTCATTCTCATGGGTGCAAGTGCTGAGCATATGGGCGACATCGCCGCCGCCGAGGCCTTTATCAGGCGTCGGGCTGAGCGGCTCCTCAGCGCGAATGACCCAGCCAAAGTGCTCAATGGCTCGACGACCCTCGCTGAGTTCCATCTCCGCCAAGGGGCCAAAGACAAGGCGCGCGGGGTATTCGACGAAGCCATTGCCCAAGCCCAGACTTCAGGTAACGCGGAAGCCCTCGCATCAGCCCGATCGGCGAAGGATAAAGCGCTGCCTGGGCTGGGTACGAGGATGCGGGCGATGTTCTCTCAAACTGGCCGCTAAACGGCGCCAATTGGTAAATCTGCCTTCGATTGTTGCCAAAATAGCCGAAAATAAGGCCCCGGATCGGGCCGACTTTCCTAGTCGATTAACAATTCGTTAACGCCTATGGCCTGCGGAGTTCCCCATCTCGCGGAACGATTGCCCAATTTCACAAGGGATTTTGCCGGTTTTTAACGGCAATAAGGCGCCTAGCTCCACGAATTCGATACAAAGCCGGTCTCTACGGCGGATCATCCATCGTGCCCGATACAAAAAGTACTGATTGCGCCAAATTTAAAACAAGATCTGCAACGATTTGAACTGAGTGAAGTTCGATGGTTTCGCGGGGCGCAGGGTCTGCTGCCCGTTATCCGCGACAGGTTAGAATTGTCCGAAGGTGTAGGGATGGCAGAAGCCACTGATATCCGGGAAGAACATCGCAGGGGTTTTGAAGAGCTCAATGAGCTCTGGACCGAGTTGGGTGGCCTGGAAAAGACAGTCGAAGGCCAGCTGGATAATTCCCCGGAATTTGTCCGCGAGCAGCTCGAGCGCATAATTGAACGTCTCCGAGCCTTTGAGCCAACCGTCAGCGTGATCGGCCAGATTAAAGCCGGCAAAAGCACTCTCTTAAACGCGATGATCGGCGAGACCAGCCTCTTGCCCTCCGATGTGAACCCTTGGACCTCTGTGATCACCGGGCTCCATATCAACAGCCGCATCCGCCCAGACAATACGCGCGCCCTATTCCGATTTTTTGACGCCGAAGAGTGGGACCGCCTGGTCGAGACCGGCGGCCGTTTGGGCGAAATGGCCGCGCGGGCAGGCTTTGACAACGAAGTCGCCGAGGTGCGCGAACAAGTCGAACAGATGCGCCAGAGCACCGAGGCGCGGCTCGGGGACGAGTTTCACGAGCTTCTCGGCACCAGCAAAGCATTCCCCGAGATCCACCAAGAAACGCTTAATCGCTACATCTGTTACGGCGACCCCGATGACATCGAAGATGGCGCGACCGAGGGCGTTTATGCCGACCTCACCAAACTCGCCGACCTCTACATCGATCTTCCCGATTATCCAAAAGGCCTGTGCTTCCGCGACACGCCGGGTGTGAACGACACGTTCATGATGCGCGAGCAGATCACGCTCAACGCCATCAGCGAGAGCCGGATGTGCATCGTCGTCCTCTCCGCCCACCAGGCGCTGAGCACGATGGATTTGGCGCTCCTTCGTATCATTTGCAGCGTCGAAGCCCGCGAAGTTCTGATCTTTGTCAACCGGATCGACGAATTGCCCGATCCGGTCACGGATACCAAGAACATCGAGCGCGACATTCGTCTGACATTGAGCCGTCTCGGCCTCGCCCAGGAATTGCCGATCCTATTCGGGTCGGGCTATTGGGCCAATTGTGCGCTCGACGACACTTGCGCCGATATGATGGAGATGAGCCGGTCCTCGCTCGGCAAGATGTATCCCAAAGCGGATCTCTCCAAGCCGGAAACGCTCCGCGCGATGGCCATGGAAGGCTCCGGCATCGGCGCACTTCACCGGGCCGTGGCCCACCGGGTCGTTGAAGGGCCCGGCAACGCGCTCCTTCGCGACATCCAGATTGACCTCAGCCAGGTCAGCGAGATGCGCGACACTGTCGTCAACATGTCCGAGGACGGGGCCTCCAAGCTCGGTGAAGAAGAAGCCGCCGAGATCAAGACCAAGATCAAAGCCCTCGAGGAACGCGCCGTTGAAGGGTTTGAAAAGCAGTGCGAAGAACAGCGCGACAAACTCAAGGAGCGGCTCGAACGGGCCCAGGGTCAGTTTGTCGATACCGCCGTTGAAGCCCTTCAATCCCATATCGACGCCTTTGGCGAGATGGACAATTGGAGCCACGAGCCGTCTTCGCTCCGGATGATGATGCGGTCGGCCTATACCAATGCCACCACAAAGCTCCGCCGCGATAGCGAATGGGCGCTTGAAGAGATTGCCGACGGGATGCAGGAGATCCTGCAATACGACCTCAATGTTTTTTACGACAGCTCCCAGGTCGATTTCCCCCAGCCGCCGCGCTACCAGCCGCCGACCGCCCTCGCTAAAACTCTGTCGCTAGACCTCCAGCCGAGCTGGTGGCGCAAGTTCTGGCGGTTCGGTACGAAGAACCGCGCTGAATCCCGCTACCGCGGCCTAATTGAAAGCGAGATCGCTCCGGTCATCCAAGAGGTGCTCGACACCCATTTCAAAGATGCCGTCGACAGCTCGCGGAAAATCATCGTCGATTTCTTCAGCGATCAGAGCCGTTTTGTGAATGCAATTCTGGACTGCTCCGAAGGCTCCAATCCGGATGAGAAGCCATCTAAAAGCAAAAGGAGCGCAGCATGAACGCGTCCCCGCAAGTCGCTGCTCCGATCGAAGACGGCACTCTCTCCCGCAAGCCCCGCGTGATGATTGCCGGCGAGTTTAGCGCCGGTAAGTCCCGGCTCATTAATGCTCTCGTGGGAAGCGAGATCCTTCCCTCAAACGTCACTTCGACGGCTTTGCCACCGATCTGGGTCTCGGCCGAAGCGCCATCGTCTTATATGGTCGGGGTGGATGGCGACGTGTCAGATTTTGACCTCGACGCGCTCAGCATCGAGACGGTTGCCTACTGCGTTCTGGCCGCAAAGGGCGGCATTCTCGACCATGTTGACCTGATCGACACGCCCGGCAATTCCGACCCCAATATCCCTTCCCTGACCTGGGAGCGGATGCTCAAGTTCGCCGACACCATTCTCTGGTGCACGAGCGCGATGCAGGCCTGGAAGCAGAGCGAAAAGGCGACCTGCGCCGATTTGCCTGCCGATCTTTTGACGAATGGCACGCTGTTGATCACCCAAGCCGACCGGATGCCCGACCAGAAGTCGGCCGAAAAGGTGGCCCGCCGGGTTATCCGTGACGCCTCGTCTTACTTCCCAAGCGTGATGATTGGCTCGATGATGCGCGACGAGGACGTGGCTCGGGTGACCGAACACCTCGTAGGCTTGGCTGGGCAGGTGACGCTCCGGGGCGAAGAACCAAATCTCAATCTCGACGGCCTCACCGCCTCTGAAGACGGTGAAACCTCTTCCTTGGTGGATTTCGGTAAGGCCGAAGCCCAGGCGGACGCGGATTTCGACGAAGCCGCCGAAGAAGAAAAAGCCGCCGCGAAAGCTGGCGAAGGGGATGCCGCACCGGACACGGAAACCGACGACGCATCGGAAACCCAAGCCGAGAAGGTCGATCCAGCGGATCCTGAGCCGGAAGCGGACGAGGATGTCAGCACCGCCGAAGATCTCAAGCGCAAGCTTGCCGCGGCCAAGAGCCTTCCGCTCGATGTCGATGCCGATGACGCGCCGCTCGAAGACGTGCTGGAGCCCGTCGCGGATCCCACCCATGACGACATGCCGACCGAAGACGTGGTCGAACTCAAAGTCGAACCAGCCGATGATGCCGACGATGCCCCAGCAGAGACGGCCAAAGGCAAGGTCGCACCGAAGCGGCGCATCTCGCGCAAAACCTCCGGTACTCGGACGACGCCGCGCCCCGTTTCTTTGATCCGGCGTCCGGCAGCCGAGAAGCTCGCGCCTACTTCTAAGGCAGACGAGGAAGCCGAGGCAGATGCGGTCGCGGAAGCGGATGCTCCAGAGACCGTCGCCGAAGAGAAGCCTGCGCCCAAGCGCCGGGCCCGTCGGAAGACCAAAGAAGAAAGCAAGTCGACCAAAGCCCGGGCCACGACATTTGGCATGGCCAACGGCACGGTGTCGGACCTTTGGAACGAGACCATCGCCGATACCGATCTGTCGGACAATGAACGGTTCCTGGCTTGCGTCGATATGCTGCTCGGCAAAGTGCAAGGTATTCTCAAGGACGGCGCCGCTCCTGCATCCGCGCCTTCCGGTGAAAGCAAGGATGAGTAGGGGTTAGTACTATGGAAATCGCACCGCTCCAGAAGCAACAGTTGGACTTCCTGAAGGACAAGCTCGACGGTCTCGAGAAGATGGTCGACCGTGCGAACCGTGCAGAGTTTCGCGCATTAACGGCAAAGCTCAACCAGTGGGCCGCGAAAGTCGCTGTCATCGGCCAGGTTAAAGCCGGGAAATCGACGTTTCTCAATGCCTTCCTAGGTCGCCACGATTTTCTGCCGTCCGATATCAATCCCTGGACATCCGTAATTACGAATATGCGGATCAACCTCCACGATGATCCGGAAACCGGCGCGGTGTTCGAGTTCTTCGACGAGAACGACTGGAACGAAATCATCGACGGGACCGGCCAAATTCGGAAACTTGCGGAGCAATTGCTGCCCGGTTTCGATGCTGATCTTTTGAAGCAGCAGAGTGAAGAACTGCGCGAGAAAGCGCATCGCCGTCTCGGCAAGCATTATGAAGCACTGCTTGGCACCAAACACGAATATGCGTTTCTCTCGCCCGATCTTCTCAAGCGCTATGTGTGCGCAGGGCCTGGTTCCGACGACGGCCTAACACGGGACTCCCTCGGCCGCTACGCCGCGCTTACCCGCGAAGCCAATGTCTTCATGCGCCTTCCTGAATTCCAGGTGCCAACCATTGTCACCGACACGCCAGGCGTGAACGACCCGTTCCTGGTTCGTGACGAAGTGACCTGCCGGAGCCTCGACCGGGCCGACGTCTTCGTCGTCGTCCTCTCTGCGCACCAAGCACTGACGGATGTCGATATCGGGCTCATCCGGATTCTTGCTCAGCAGGATGACAAGGATGTCCTGATCTTCGTCAACCGCATCGACGAAGTGGAAGGCTACGATACCAAATACGACCGCGTCATGGATGACGTCTCTGCCCGCCTCTTGAAGGCGATCCCCGAGATCGAGTTCACGATCATGGTCGGCAGCGCCTTTATGGCCGACGCGATCTACCGGCTCGACCGGGAAGGCGAAGAGATCCGCGACGAACTCGACACGCCGACGCTCGCGTCATACCTAGAACGCCGCTACGGACATGTGCCGGAGACCCGCGACGAACGCCTTCTGCTCGGCTCCGGGCTTGAAGACGTCAAGCGGACCATGTCGACGGTCATCGATTACGGCATTGGCTGCCGGCAATTGTCGCAGATCCTCGAAGACACCCGCGCTCAAATCACGGCGACCACCTTCGCCACTAAGCGCGAGCGGGAATCGGTCCATGTCGAGATCGAAAAGCTCACCTGCAATCAAGCCGAAGAGGTCACCGAAAGCCTCGAAGCCGAGATTAATCTCGTCGTCGGCGTGCAAAACGAGCTCGAAACCATCGTCGACCGGGCCAATGAGCAGGTCGAAGAGCTGGTGACCAAGTCGTGGGGCAGCCTCGAAGCGAGCCTCAACTCCGAGGTCGAAACCTTTGTTGGTGATCAGAAATCCCTGCTCGAAGAGCGGATCATGCGCAACAAGGTCGAGACCAACAGCAAACGCAAGCTCGAGATCGAACTCGGCCCCTTGCACGACAAGTTGGAAACCGCCGTGCGCGAAGGCTACGACGCGTCACGGGGCGAAATCGACGGCCTTTTGAGCAATGCCATGTCGGCCTGTCGGACGATCGTTAGCGACCATTTCCAGCAGGAGATCGAGGATATCTCCCTCGACGGTCTTCCCTTCGACAGCTTCACCACGACCCTGGCGATGTCGAAAAAGACCCTCCACACCGACGTTATCAACGAGCGGAGTTGGGCGTTCTGGCGGAAAAAGAACGTCGATAGCAAAAAGACCGTTGATGCCATGCGGGTCTTGGCGATTGCCGAACTGCGCCCGGCGATCGAGAAACTTCTCGGCGCCTATAGCGAAGCTCAGGCCGAGCGGGCGTCGATCGGCATCGAACGGATCGGCGTGATGCAACGCATGCTAGAGACGACGCTCAACGAACGGTCGCGTCGCCTGAAAAACGATCAGCGCATGCTGGCACAGGTGGCTCAGGACGAAGAAAAGCGCACCCAGATCATCAACCGCTTGCAGAACCAGCTCGAAGTGCTCGACCGGCGCCTCCGCAATCTGGCTGCCATGGATAGCTCCTTGTCGGACGCCTCCATGATGGAAGCGGCTTAAGGGCGAGGGAGGTCTCCGATGGAACTTGCGCGCGAAACCGAAGCCACCGAGATGGCGGTTGCGGATACGTCTCCCGACCGGCCGCTCCGTATCGCTATTTGCGGTGAGGTGAGCTCCGGAAAATCCGCGGTGATCCATGCGCTCTTGCGCGAGGTCTGCTTGCCGGACTTTTTCGGCATCGAGGATCGACCCGTGATCCGCATCAGCACCGGTGCGGACGCACCGTCGGTGACCGTATTGAAATCCGACGGTGAGGCCGTGGCGCTCGGGTCGGCGGACGAACTTGTTGCCGAGGAAGGCCTGTCCGAAATCCAGATCATGCGGACCGCAGCCGGACCATTCGGCCCCTGCGAAATTATCGAGATGCCGCCTCTGCGCGACGGCCATCTCACCGAGGAAGAGATCGCTCGGATCGAGGATTGCGACATCATGGTCTGGTCGACGATCGGCTCCCAGGCTTGGCGCCTGAGCGAAAAGTCGATCCTCGATGAGATCGGCGTGCGTCGGCCGAAGCGGGGCGTGCTCGTCGTGTCGCGGGGCGACAAGTTCCGCTCCGATAATGACCGCGACAGGCTCATGGAGCGGGTAAGCCGCGAAGCCGCGAGCTATTTTAAAAACTGCGTCATGATGGGTGCGGCAACCGACCTTATCCGCGCATCTGCAGAAGATGACGGGGCGTGGGCGAAATCGGGCGCCGAAGCCCTCGCCGAAGCGATCAACCACGTCAAAGACGAAGAATTCGATGATGAGGCCCATTCCGGCGCCGACATCGTAGACATTTCCCCGGCGGCGCGGGAAGCCGAAGAGGCGATCGAGCCGTTTGAATTGGACGAGGACGTTGTCGTCGTCCCTGCCGATGCCAAGCCTCTAGAAGCCGCAGAGCCCGAGCTAGAGCCTGCGCCGACCGAGACAGAGGATGACGCTGCCGACAATGGCGACGTCAAAGAAGTCGATGCCTCTCCGATGTTTGCGAGCGGCAAGGGCAAGGCCGCCAAGCAAAAGCAGCTCGAGGCATTCATCTCGACGCTCCACGGCGTGATCGCCGTCGGATCCGTTGAGCTTGGTCGCCCACGCACAATGAAAGTGATCGCCGGCGACAGGCCTGTGGCCCGGAACTTCTCGAAATTCTGCCTAACCTCGGCAGAAGCGATGCTTAAGAAAACCGCATCGGACCTCGACTTCGAAGGCGAACACGTCTCGATGAAATCCCACCAGGTTCTCTACGCGATCGAAGGGAAGCGGGTACTCTTTTTCGCCAGCGAAACCGCAAAATTGCCCACGGGCATCGCGCGGACCGCCTTTAACCGGCTGACGGCGCTTTACAGGGCTATAACATGACTTTTGACCTACAATCCTATCTCCCGTTCCTGTTCCCGCCGCGCGGGCCGAACGACATCTCGCGGCTTCGCAAGATCGGCGGTTTCCGCGGCGGCTGTCTTGTGGACAGTGTCGCAGGCGAGAAAATCTCGACCGTGGAGATGAAAGACGACAATTCGAATTTCGCGGCGGTCAGCTCTGCCAATAGCGAAGCTGTGCGCGCAAAGACCGAAGCTTTGAAAACGTTGAAGCTCGACGACACGATGGAAGACGTGCTGATTTCCTATCCGGATCAGTACCATATCGTCCGCCCTCTCCAGAGCGACGAGAAGGTCTTCCTCTACGTCGCGCTCGATCGGAAATCCGCCAATCTTGACCGGGCGCGGCGGAAAATGAAATCGATCGAAAGCCAGCTCGGCCGCTGAATCCTAAGCGCCGCTGGTCGATCTGGCGGCGCTTCCATTCTCCTCGGATCGTGCGTCACACCTGCGACGGCGAGGAACCAACAGCCCCTGAAATCGGCCGATCCTAGCCTGTCCGCCCAGGTTAGGCCTCCTCCCAAAATCAATTCTGTCGATCTGATAAGCGCCGATTCCGGCCTTCGGTTTTCGTCCCAATCGAAACCGAAGTAGGTGCACTTTCATCCTAAACCCGCCCAAGCGGCCGCTGTGCCGTATGCCAGAACCAGGACGCCCCAGATCACTGCAAGCACCTCTTTTGCCGCATTTTTTTTCCTTCTGAGGCTGAAACAAACAATATTCTGCACGATTTTAGCCTGATTTATAAATGAAGAACGGGGCATCGAAACTCTTAGGAACCGACCACCATGTCCACTGATATCTCCGAACTCCGCGACGTCGCCGGCTTTATCGGCGCTTGCCTTGTTGACGGCGAATCCGGCCTCATGCTCTCTGCTGAGCAGGGCGACGCGAAATTTGACCTTGAAGCCGCCGGCGCAGCGAACTCTGAAGTTGTCCGCGCGAAGAACTCCGCCATGCAGGCCCTCGGCCTTGATGACCGGATTGAGGACATCCTCATCACGCTCGGCACCCAGTACCACCTGATCCGCCCCCTCGAGTCCAACCCGTTGGTCTTCATCTACCTCGCCGTCGATCGCAAAAACGCGAATCTCGGCCTGGCCCGGATCAAAGTACGGTCCGTTGAAGGTACGCTGAAAATCTAATCGCGCACCTTATCTCAAGGAATAGGGACGGTCGGGAAGCGCCGTCCCTATATCTTTTCGGGGCTGTCGACCTTTACGGGCTTTGAGGGTGTCAGGTCTTCAATCTCCTCCAACGCCTCCCGCAACATCTGCATGCCCTTGGGCCGCTTTTCACGGTAGCGCAGGATCTTCTTGAGTTCGGGAAAATGGGACCAATCCCAGGACGAATAGCTGTCGCCATCCGTGCAGCCGATCTCGCTCATCTGATAGCCAAACCGATCTTCGCAGACGACTTCCACAATCGTCCCCCACGGCAACGGGCACCCAAGCCCATCATGCCGCTTCCACGGCCCCCATTCCTCAGACACTCGATTTCCCCCGAAACGGCGTAACTTGTCACTACAGACAGCTATCCTGACCGCGCGGGCGACGATGGCAATCGCCAGCGCCGAAACGGGCTGTTGCCAGAGTTGAGACAATTGCAGATCGCACAGGATGCCCAAATGTATGCGCCCGATGGGCCTATCAAATTTTTATATACTTCAATCAGTATTTTAGGGGAAATCCGTTGCGGCGCGACGTTCCTCCAGGTCCTCTTTCCACCAATGCCGTTCACTTGAAAACGACGGTCAAAATGGAGCTCCGCGCCGCAGCCCGCAATTCCCTGAGATGCGACAAAACGGCAAAGACTCCGCCATTGCCGCCGATTTCCCGTCGGTTCCGCTCGCGATGGACATGGCCAATGTCCGGATCCCAAGCGATCCATTTGCGACCCGATGAACGGTTGCGACCGATGCCCGGCCCGTTTCGAAGCGCTATAAAGATCAGAGCTCAAAGCCCAGCTACCCAACGGCGGGTTGGCAGACACTTCGAGGATGCCAACACAAGGCTTTGACGGGCGAGAATGGAAAACGCACTGGGTGGCTAACTGGCATGTGACAGGGTGAGAAACCGAAGAACCATCCGCGGCACTATGAAATATTCTCTGACCCATGGCGTCACATAGATCATCCCAATCGCCCGGCGGGCACCGCCGGGCAGCCCCCGACCCTCCTGTCGCCCTAAGAGAGCGCACCTTTGGTGCAATGAGGGGGCTTCCGCCCCCACCTAGAATCGGGCGTTGCCCTCAATGCAGAGGTGTGACGAAGAAACACGATGTGTCGGGCGGGCTTTAACCCACTGACCTCGGTATTCATCCCTGAGGTGGCTTAGCGAATTTCGCACCATCGCTGCTACTCGAACTCGGTGATTGCAGTGCTTCCGGGTTCTCCGGAAAGATCACTTCGTTGCAAAGCCAAGCCAGTCTATCTGTTGAGGCTTCGCCTCCAGCTCCGATAAAGATTGCCGCACCGCCAATGACCGGTCCCCATAGTAACGGCGAACTAACCAGCTTCCCAAATCCTGCTCCGGCATTGGTATAGAACGCGTCTGAAAACAGCTTTCGTGCCGATTTTGCTTCAAGCTTTGCCTCCACGGTACACTTGTCCGCATGCGCCGTCTCAAGTCTACTATTCAGAACGTTAATCGTGCGTGCCATTCCTTGGATGAGCACGAAAAGCTGTTCTTCCTTCTCTGTGGCAGGTGCTTCCCTCGAAAGTACCAACGCAATTTGATTGAGGACCGGCGGCAATTGCTCCAGCGGCTCTAGCGCATCGGGCAACGCGTTTGAAATCTCGCGGCGATACGCATCGATTGCCATGGCAATCAATTGTCCAAGACCGCGCGCTTCGACTTCCGACTTAAGAGCCGACTTCAGTATTCGCTGGACTTGTTTCTTTGCCGCTTCATTGTCCAGCGGATCATCGGGTTCGAATTTCTTCTCAATCCCCTGGATCAATTCCGCAATATGCGCTGCCCCTTTCTCCCAATTCTCATTCGGGATTAGCGCCACCTCCCGTTGCACATCCCAAGGGATCGGCTGTCCCACCAGCGCGCCGCGATGCCACCGCCGCCAAAAGTCCCATTCCGGTCCGGATTGGAGAAGATCTCTCTCGTCACCTAGGGCGTCCCGAAGCTCCGCGGGTTCTTTGCCACCGTTCCAAAGCGGCGTGGCCAATATTTCCGCCTCGCTTATGCCGAGATCGGTTTCGGTTTCTATTTCGGCGGTGTTTGCGGCATGGGATACGGCCTCGGCATAGGCAACATAGGCCGTATTGGCGCCAAGTGCGGCGATTCTGGCAGAGCCATAGTCGGCCGCACCGGCGGTATAGGCGGCTATATTGGCGGCACGAGCGGCGTTGGCGTCGGCATAAGCGATATTGGCGTTACGGGCGGAATCTGCGGCTGCGATGAATTCGGGGGTTGGTCCAACCGCCACAACCCCCGAGGTTAGAATTGCGCGGCATGTAAAGAGAACCAAGCGCTGACCAGGCTCATTGCGACGTGCCAGATGCGTAGCCTCATTGCGACTTGCCAGATGCGTAACCAATGGAAACACCCGCAACGCGGCCCGCATCGCGAAGGCGATAACGAACGCCTCCGACTTCCCCCTCAGCCGCTTCTCAATTTCCACGCGCTCCACCGCGCCCTTCCATCCTTCGAACGGACCTATTGCTCACTTCACCCAAGCTCTACATCATCCCCCCATCTACTGCACCAAAAGAGGACCCTTCCATGCGCCGCCTCGCCATTCTCCTCACGATTCTCGCCACTCCCGCCGCCGCCGAGCCCGCCCTTAGCGTCACCGCCGAGCACCAGGGTTTCCGCGAATATTACTGCGTCACGAAGGGGACCCTGACCAATACCGGCACCGATCCGATCCGCGAGGTGAACGGGTTTTTCCGCATCTTCAAAGCGGGCGTCGAGGTGGGCCATTCCAAGGGCACGTCTTTCCTCGGCCTCGCCCCGGGCGAAAGCATGGAGGCCCTATTCGAAGCGCCCAATGTGCCCTGCGACACGGCCGACGAGTACCATTTCATCGTCTCAACCTGCATGGAGGGGACGAGCTTCATCAACCGCGCCTTATGCGCCGAAAATATCGCGGGCTCCGGCACGGTCACCGCCGTCGCCCCCCGCTAGACGCTACCAAACACTCAAGAAATCCGCGCCTTGGCCCCTGAGCCGGGGCCTCTAGTGCTGCGGCCCTCGACAACCCACCGCAACCCCTCCATATCCTCCCCCATGACCGAGCCCAGCCGCATCCGGAACTTTTCCATCGTCGCCCATATCGACCACGGGAAATCCACCCTGGCCGACCGCCTGATCCAGCTCACCGGAACCGTTTCGGAGCGGGATATGAAGGAACAACTCCTCGATGCGATGGATATCGAGCGTGAGCGCGGGATCACGATCAAAGCCAATACGGTTCGCATCGAATACCCCGCCAAAGACGGCGAGACCTATATCCTCAACCTGATCGATACCCCGGGCCATGTGGATTTCGCCTATGAGGTGTCGCGCTCGATGCAAGCCGTGGAGGGCTCGCTTTTGGTGGTCGATGCGACCCAGGGCGTCGAGGCCCAGACGCTCGCCAATGTCTACCAGGCCATTGATGCCGACCACGAGATCGTCCCGGTCCTCAACAAGATCGACCTCCCGGCCGCTGACACAGACCGCGTTGCCGAGCAAATCGAAGACGTCATCGGCATTGACGCCACCGACGCCGTCGAGATCTCCGCCAAGACCGGCATCGGCATACCGGACGTTCTTGAGGCCATCGTCACGCGCTTGCCCGCCCCGAAAGGCCACCGCGACGCGCCGTTAAAGGCCATGCTGGTCGATAGCTGGTATGACCCCTATCTTGGCGTCGTCGTCCTCATCCGCGTCATCGACGGGGTGATCCGCAAGGGCGACAAGATCCAAATGATGCAAACGGGCGCCAAATACGGCATCGACAAGCTCGCCGTCCTCCGACCCGAAATGAAAGACATCGACGCGCTCGGCCCCGGCGAGATTGGCATCCTCACCGCATCGATCAAGCAGGTCCGCGACACCCGCGTCGGCGACACGATCACGCACGAAAAGAAACCCGCCCCCGAGGCGCTGCCGGGTTTCAAACCTTCGGTCCCGGTGGTGTTCTGCGGCCTCTTCCCGGTGGATTCCGCCGAATTCGAAGACCTCCGCGACGCCATCGAAAAGCTCGCCCTCAACGATGCGTCCTTCACCTTTGAGATGGAGACCAGCGCGGCTTTAGGCTTCGGCTTCCGCTGCGGCTTCCTGGGCCTTTTGCATCTGGAGGTCATCCGCGACCGGCTGGAGCGCGAATATGATATCGAGCTCATCACCACCGCGCCGTCGGTCATCTACCACGTCCACATGCGCGGCTCCGGCGATGAACCGG
>JBCCTQ010000018.1:0-81381 GCA_039198225.1 Pseudomonadota bacterium | reverse complement strand
GCTGCATTGACGCGGCTCCAATTCGGGATGAACGGGGATTCTTGTGGATTATCCAAAAATACCGTGCCAGCTCGCACGATATTTTCTGCGAATAGCTCAATTGTCTCTTCTTCCGCATGGCGGTCGAGGGAGAGGCCATTCATTGTAGCTTCATCGGCATAGACCTCCAAAAGATCCAATGCTCGCCGGTAATACGTCGCCTTCAATGTACGGAACACATTGGGAGTAAAAACAATTCCCTCCGTCGCGAGCTTTCGGAAAACTGCTTTGCAGATATCGGTCGACATCCGATTGAGACCAGCCTCCGCATCGTCCGGACTGACGGATTGGTGTTTGTGATCATAAATGTCGGCAATCTCGACCTGGCACACCGCATTGCGCCCAAGATTGCGCCACGCCTCAGATAACACCCCAATTTCCAAACCCCAATCGGAGGGAATTCGCAAATCCGGAAGCATTGCCGTACGCATCGCGAACTCGCCCGAAAGCGGGTAACGGAAACTCCTTAAATAATCGATATAATCGTTGTCCCCGACGACTTTCTTGAGTGCAATCAGCAATGGACTGATGAGCAACCGCATAACGCGGCCATTTAATTTGCCGCCACCGACGCGCGCATAGAAGCCTTTTGAAAGCTGGTAGGAAAAATTTGGATTGGCCACCGGATAGACCAAGCGAGCCAGAAGATCCCGGTCATATGTCACGATATCGCAATCGTGGATCGCCATTACCGAAGTGTCCGCACATCCCAGAAGATAGCCGATCGACGTCCAAACATTTTTACCCTTACCTTCCTCTTGCGGTGCCAAGCCGAGCTGCGTTAGGCGATCTTGGAAAGAGAGAAGACGTGGCGAGTCATTCCAGATGACCACATGGTCCTGCGGGAGGACCGAAAAGAAGTCTCTCGCCATTCGGTATTGCTGTTCATCGGCGCGATCGAGGCCGATTATAATCCGATGCAAATAGCGAACTTTCGAAAGCACTTGGAGTGTCGGCCCTAGGGCGGGACCGTGCAGTTCAGAGAAGAGTGACGGCAGGATAAGCGAAATTTTTCGTTTAGATGCAAAGCCTTCAAGTTCGTATTCCAGCTCGTCGATGGGACGCGAGCGGAGGTTGTGGAATTGGGCAATGTTGCCGTTTTGGTGAAAGTCAGCCATCCGCCATGCCCCTCAGAGTCCCTCGAGCTCAGTCAATATCTGAAGCACGGCGGCGTTCCAACCGGCCGGACCCTCCCGGTTTGTTCTTCGGATTTGACCGGTGGTTTCGCCGGGGAGCATCTCAATCTGCGTTCCATGATCATTCCGGACAATCACTCCAATATCTGCCAATTCGATCATCTCAATATCGTTAGGGGCATCTCCGAGGGCCACTACGAAGTCCCTCTCCAGTGACGCCGCAACATCGCGGACCGCGTCCGCCTTGGTGTGCCCCATCGAGAGCGTGAGAAACCGGCCTCCAAACCGGGCTGCAATTCCAGAACTCGCCAAAACCTCCTGCAATTCAAGAAGCTCGCTGTCTGTCCCAGTCCAAAGGCCCGGTTCTGAAAATTGCCTTTCTCGGGCCAACTCCGCAGCCGCATCGGTCAAACCGGTCTGAGCTGCAATGTCCTTCGGGTCCATATCTCCGAAACCATCAAAAGCCCGCCGCAATCTCGGAAGGACATCGTCCAACGCTCTTCGAATTGAGTTGTAGACATCCACACTTGGGCTGGAGCGCTCACCGGGCGTTACGACACCCGCGCCATTTTCAACGATTGCGGGCACGTCGCCAAGGTCCAGTTCTTGATGCAAGACCATAATCTCAGCTTCGGTCTTGCTGCTTGCCAGCACCAGTGGGATGCGTGCGGCTTTGACTTTCTCTAGCGCCGGGAGCGCGGCTTCATAGGAATAGTTGCGATGATCAAGAAGAGTGCCGTCCAAGTCGGTGACGATCATTGCCCGCATGGCCGCTGCGCATAATCGACATCAAACGGCACGACAAGTGGGCTTCACGGAACCAAAACCATCTTTCCGACATGCGTTTTTGCCAGGAATTCCCTCTGTGCCGCGGCAATCTCAGATAACGGGAATACACCCGCGAGGAGCGGTCTGATCTCATTCTTTTCCACGTAAGAGATCAGGTTGGGAAAAACCGGTTCATCCCAAGCCGTCGTCCCAATGAGGCGGATGTCTTTTAGATACATCTCTCGCATATCGAGCGAAACGAAGGGCCCGGCTATGGCGCCGGACGAGACATAGCGCCCGCCACGGCGCAGCAAGCGGAGCAATTTCGGAAAGTTCTCGCCGCCCACATTGTCGACCACAAGATCCACCGAATTCTCTCCCAAAGCGCCGATCAAATCCTCTCCGCGTGCAACCGCGTCCTGCGCGCCAAGTTCTTGAACTTGAGCGATTTTTGATGCACCCGCTATTGCCGTGATCCGCGCGCCGCGCCGACGCGCGAGCTGGACGGCGGCACTGCCAACGCCGCCCGACGCTCCAGTAATAAGCACATCTTCGTCCGCCTCGAGCTTCGCCCGGTGGAGCATGTTCTCAGCTGTCCCATAGGCACAAGGCAAGGTGGCGAGTTCTTCATCGGACCAGTTCGACCTGACGGGAAAAACCTCTTGGGCCGGGACGCGGACATATTCGGCAAACGCCCCGTCAAAATCGGACCCCATCCACACATTCTCCATGGATTTATAGCCCTCCGGCCGCATGCAGGCGCGCACAAGGACACGGTCTTCGATCTCCAAACCTGTCGCTCCTTCGCCGAGTTCCATCACTCGACCGCAGCAATCGGTGCCTTGAATGAGGGGAAACGGCGTGGCCTCGTTCCACCCACCGTCAGACTTATGCTCTGCGGTGATGGCTTGTCGTTCGGCCATTTGGTCGGTGCTGTCGGTCACGCTCGAGGAGTACCAGCCAAGCCGTGTGTTGATCTCGGTGTTGTTTACGCCTGCGGCGAGCACCCGAAGCAGAACCTCACCGGTACGCAACTGAGGCTTGGGTACCTTCCGGTACTCCAATTTATCAAAGTCACCGTTCCCTGTGGTCACGACCGCGAACATCGTGTCGGTGGCGTTTGACGTGTCGAACCGATCCATCGGGTTTCCCTGGTGCTGTCGGCGCGCATACGAGCCGCTGCTGCAAGGAATTGCAAATTCCCATCGCATCCATGGCGCTCAATCGCAGAGCAGCGCTCGGCCTAGTTGCCCAATTTGTAGGCAGCGCGCCCGAGGCAGAGTGCCAATTCCCTCGGCGCAATGTCACCGAACGCGCCCGCATGCGAGTTTCTACGCGCAGGGTGCTTAGGGTTCCGCTCGAAAGAGGACTGGTCCGAGAAGCACCGCCGGAGTGGCAGATTCCACCCGGTACACGGCGGGCCAAAATCCCGGGAGATTTACTGCGCAGGTCAAGTCCGCGCTCAGTCTCTTGTTCCGTCTGCGGCCCGACCTTTCCACAGCTGGCGGAACCAAACGCGGGGGATGACGCGATGCTGAAAACACTCGTACTTGCTGCAACTCTAGCCGCTACGGCGGTCCTGCCTGCCGTGGCGCAGGAAAAAACGGAATTCCGACTGGCCTGGTCGATCTACGTGGGCTGGATGCCCTGGGGCTATCTCGAAGAGTCTGGGATTATGGATAAGTGGGCCGAGAAATACGGCATCGATGTCGAGATCGTGCAGATCAACGACTACATCGAATCCATCAACCAATACACGGCCGGCGCGTTTGATGGGGTGTCGGCCACAAACATGGACACACTCTCGATTCCGGCCGGTGGCGGCGTTGACACCACAGCCCTCATCGTCGGCGACTTTTCCAACGGCAACGACGCGGTCATCATCAAGGGTGACGGGGACCTGGCATCTCTTGTCGACAAGCCGGTGAACCTCGTGGAACTTTCAGTGTCTCATTACCTCTTGGCGCGGGGGCTCGATTCCGTGGGTCTTTCCGAACGCGACCTCGACGGTGTGATCAACACATCCGATGCCGATATGATCGCTGCTTTCGCCACCGACGATGTGGAAGCGGTTGTCACTTGGAACCCGCTGGTGTCGACCATTCTTGAAGAGCCGGGCGCGCAGAAAATCTACGACAGTTCGGATATCCCGGGCGAGATCATCGACATCATGTTCGTCAATACCGACACCCTCGCGGCCAATCCCGATTTCGGCAAGGCGGTGGCCGGTGCATGGTATGAGGTCATGGCGCTGATGGCGGCGGGCGATGAAGAGGTGCTGACGGCCATGGCCGAAGCCTCGGGCACGGACCTAGCAGGTTACCAGGCACAGCTTGCCTCGACCGAAATGTTCTACGACCCCGCCGACGCGGTGGCCTTTACCGCAGACGAGGCGCTCAAATCCACCATGGTCGAAGTGGCGGAGTTTCTCTTTGATAAGGGCATCCTCGGGGAAGGCGCCCCGAGCGCTGACTTCGTCGGGGTCGAATACCCGGACGGGTCGACCACGGGCGATCCGAACAACGTGCAGATGCGGTTCGACACGACCTATATGCAGATGGCAGCCGACGGCGCGCTCTAAGGCGCCAAAGGCGGGCGGGGCTCTGCCTCGCCCCATCATCCGATGCGGTTTATCAATCAAAAACCCGGACCGGCGCTTCGCCTGTTTCTGATGCTCGTGCCCTTTGCGCTGGTGGTTGTGGCCTACGTGATCGGCTCTGAGATCCGGCTCGCGGCCAACCCCCAGGACAAGCTCTTGCCGTCCCTCGGCACGCTTGGCGAGACCGCTTTGCGGCTCTTGACCGAGGGCGACAGGCGCTCGGGCAGGATCCTCTTTTGGTACGACACCGCCATCAGTCTCCGCCGTCTCGCCATCGGGGTGGGGCTTGCGGCCTTCACAGGGCTGATCTTCGGGCTTCTGATTGGGCTTTTGCCCCATATCCGCGCCGGTTTCGGGGGGTTCGTGGCGGTCCTCTCGATGATCCCGCCGCTGGCGCTTTTGCCGATCCTTTTCATCATTTTCGGCCTCGGCGAAGTGTCAAAGATCGTGCTGATCTTCGTCGGAATCACGCCGTTTCTTATCCGGGACCTTGCGCAACGAACGATCGAGATACCGAAAGAACAGATCGTCAAAGCTCAGACCTTAGGCGCGTCGTCTTTCGTGATCCTTCTCCGGGTCGCCTTGCCCCAGGTGCTGCCGCGCCTCGTTCAGGCGGTGCGGCTCTCCCTCGGCCCGGCCTGGCTCTTTCTCATTGCTGCCGAAGCCATCGCGTCGGATCTCGGCTTGGGCTACCGGATCTTTCTTGTCCGGCGGTTTCTCGCGATGGACGTAATCCTCACTTACGTCCTCTGGATTACGATCCTGGCCTTCCTCATCGATCTTGGGCTCCGTGCCCTGGCGCGCCGGGCCTTTCCTTGGTCGGAGGGCGGGTTGTGAGCTTTGTAAGCGTTCGAGACATTTTCCAATCCTATGGCGGGCGCCCGATCATCGAGCGGGTCAATCTCGACGTTGAGGAAGGTGAGTTCATCTCTATCGTCGGCGCATCGGGCTGTGGGAAGTCGACCTTCCTCCGACTGCTTCTCGCCGAAGAACAGCCGACCCGGGGCGAGATCTCCATCGACGGATCGCCGCCCGCGGTCGAACCCGGGTCGGAACGGGGCGTGGTCTTCCAGCGCTACTCGGTCTTTCCCCATATGACCGCCCTCCAGAATATTATGGCCGCCGAAGCGTTTGACCAAAAGTGGGGCCGCCTGTTCGGCCCGGCCCGCCATGCGTCGCGCGACCGAGCTCGGGCCACGCTCGACCGGATCGGGCTCGGCCATGTGGCCGACCAATATCCTGCCTCCCTGTCGGGTGGGATGCAGCAGCGCCTCGCCATTGGCCAAGCGCTCACCGCAACGCCCCGGATCCTCCTCCTCGATGAACCTTTCGGCGCCCTCGACCCCGGCACGCGGCTCTCGATGCACGACTTTTTGGGCGAACTTCGCGCCGAGCAGCCGATGACCGTGTTCATGGTCAGCCATGACCTCGAAGAGGCGTTCAAACTCGGTGACCGCGTCATCGTCTTCGACAAGCCCCGTTGGGACCCGACGGATCCCGGCGCGTTTGGCGCCACGATCACCTATGATTTTGATGCCCGCGACGGCGGCATTCCCTTCCAACGCATCCTGGAGGACACCCATGTTCCAATCTGACCGAACCCGGTCGCACCACCCCAGGGACCAACGCCGAGATGGTCGGCGGTTCCACCACCCGGACTTGAGCAAACTCCAAGGCTGGAAGGCCATGCAGGCCGAGGCCGACATTCCGGGCGGGCGTTGGGAGGAAGAACGGAAATGGGCGCTCCGCATGGGGCTCACCGGGGCTGATAGTATAGAAGACAAGTCGATCCCCACCTTCGCCCGGGGCGAGCTGCCCCATTATGCGGGCATTAACACATTCCTCAACGCGCCCTATGCCGAAGACGTCACCGAGGTCGGTGATTACGATGCCTGCGCCCTCGGCATCCCGTTTGACGGCGGCACGACCTATCGGCCGGGCACGCGCTTCGGGCCCCAGGGTATTCGGAAGATTTCGTCGCTCTACACGCCTTACAATTACGAAATGGGCATCGATCTGCGGGAGCAAATGACCCTCTGTGACGCGGGAGACGTCTTCACCATCCCAGCCAATATTGAAAAGACCTTCGACCAAATTAGCCGTGCGGTCAGTCACGTCTTCTCGTCGGGGAGCTTCCCGATCATGGTGGGCGGTGACCATTCCATCGGCTTTCCCTGCGTTCGCGGGATCGCGGAATGCACATCAAAGAAGATCGGCATAGTCCATTTTGACCGCCATGCCGACATCCAGGAAAAAGACCTCGACGAACGTATGCACACGACGCCCTGGTTCCACTCAACCAACCTCCCGAATGTCCCCGCTAAAAACCTCGTCCAGGTGGGCATCGGCGGTTGGCAGGTGCCACGGGAGGCGGTCAAGGTCGCAAGGGAGCGGGAGACCAACATCATCACCATGTCCGACATGGAGAGCATGGGCGTCGATAAGACCGCCGAGATGGCGCTCGAAATGGCATGGGAGGGGGTCGACATGGTTTACATGTCCTTTGATATCGACTCGATCGATTGCGGTTTCGTGCCCGGCACTGGCTGGCCAGAGCCCGGGGGTTTTCTGCCACGGGAGGCCCTGGCGCTGGCCTCAAAGGTGGCCGCCGAAGGGATCTGCGGGATGGAACTCGTTGAGGTCTCTCCGCCCTACGACCAGTCGGAGATCACGGCGCTGATGGGCACGAGGGTCATCGTCGATGTGCTGGGAAGCCTTGTGGCCTCGGGCAAACTCGGCGACCACAAAGCCCATATCGACAAACCGGTCACAATTCCTCCGGGGGAAGACGCCGGACGACGGAGGTGGTGCAATGCCACATGATCACAGCCACGCCCACGGGCCAGGTCACAACCACGCGGCCGCAGACCATCTCCATTCCCATGTCCATGAGGAAGATCCGGCCGGTGATCTTCAGATCCTGGCCACGGAGTTTATCGAGGGTTTTACCACGGCGCGAGACAAGGCCGCTTACCTCCGCCTCGCCGATGTACCCTTGGAAATCGCCGACGCCGACGGTGGCGCACCGCTCAAGCTCGTCGATGTGACGCTCGCCACCGAATGGCAGGTCGGCACCGCCTCGCCCTCTTTCGGCTCGCCCGAGCTCAGCTATTTGCCCTTTCCAGGCAGCATGATCGAGGAAAGGTCGAACTTTTCCTTCATCTACGTATCCGCCACGCGGAAAGAGGCCGTCGACCTTCGGACGTTTCTCCGCGACCGGCACGACCAAGCGGGTTCGTAGGGACACCTGGCAAAGTCTCAACCGAGGGCCGAAACATGGCTAGCTAAGAGGTGGGATCGCCGGCCAACCTGGTTCTCTTCACCTGGGAGGGTTTCGGAACCCAAGGCGTTCTAGTGCCCTAGCCTGACCAGACCCTGCTTGGGGCCGATTTGACGATCGGATCGAAGGCCGACGCTGTGTAGTCTTCGGCGCAGAGCGGCGACAGGCCCGTGATCGATAGGGCGGTGCGTATGTCTGGGCCGATTGCCTCGATTGCGCCGCTCACGGCCCTCGCAACCCGGAGCGGATCAACGCCTTTCGCACAAATCAATGGAAGACCGGGCACCGGCGGCGTCTGGGCGATGACCCGGAGCGCATTCGGCTGGGCGTCGTGTCGCTCCATAAAGCGCCAGGTCACTGCGTCGATGGCTGCGATTTCGGCGCGGCCTTCCGCAACCGCTTGGGCAGACTGACGGTGGGCGCCTGTGGCAAGTGTAGGGTTGAGTTTCAGCCCCAACTGCCTGGCCCAGGCCAAGGGGCCATGAAAACCCGACTGGCTTTGGTCATCGTTATAGGCAAGGTCCACCCCGTCGAGATCGTCCCGGCTCCGAAGTGGGGACGCCTCCCGGGCCACGATCACGCTGCGATAATATCCCGGCGGGCAGCCCTCCAGTCCGTAATCTGGTGTCCCGACAAACGAGACAGCGTCCTTCAGTTCGGTTCGGTAGGGATACCCGCAGGTTTGGCCCAATACGAGGTTCGGCGCGCGCCAGAACGCGGAGCCATACCCATCCTGCGTCAGCACTTCTGGAGCGCCTATTCCGTCGCGGATCAGTCTCTCTCGGATCGCGCGCCAGAAAAGGCTAAATTCGTCGGTCAATTCGGGCCGAGCATACATCGCCAGGCCCGCCACTGGCTTCATCCGCCCGGCCTCAATCCGTCTTCGCGCTCAGCAAGGCCATGGAGTGGATGGGGCACCGGGTCTTTCCTTTTGAAGAGATAGCGACGGAAGATCTCCCTATAGGAGCCATAGGTATATCCCCCATTCCGCCTGAGAAAGTGCTCCCGGCGGCGCGCGAACATCGCAGGCAATTGGTGCCAGACCACTTTCGGATGGGCGTGATGCACCGCGTGGTAATTGTTATTGAGAAACAGAAGGGCCAAGAGCCCACGGTCTTCGATGATCACCGAGCGCCCACCGGGCCGGTCATGGGCGCGGTGTTCGAGATAGGTTCGGATCTTTAGGATCGACATTCCGAGATAGGCCGCGATGAAAAGCGCCCAAAGCGGCAGGTCGGTCATTATCGCCACCCAGGCCAGCGGGAGGGCCGCGCCGAGAAGATGGTGGAGATAGGACCAAATCACCCGCCGGTCGCCCTTGAGCGCGCGCCCAAGATCGTCCGAATAGAGCACCGCCAATCCAATCGCCGGTCCTACCGCCATCCGTCCGATCAGCATATTGTTGAACTCCGCAAGCCATTGCTGCCAGGGCGGCATGCGCCCCCAATCCTCACTGTGCAGGAAATAGCTTTCCGGATCGTCGTAAGGATCGGTGAGATTGGCGTCGAAGTGATGCGCCAGGTGAGTGTCCTTAAAGCGGAGATAGGGGATCGCGAGCCCGAGAGCAGGGAATACCAGCGCGTCATTCAGCATCTGGTTCGGAAATGGATGCCCATGCAGCACCTCGTGTTGCAACGAGGAATGCATCGCGATCGCGACCGCGAGGCCCAACACAATGAGCCAGATCGGCCAGGTGCCAGCCGCCAAAGGCAGTGTGAAGTAGACTGCATAGGTCAGGGCAAGGAGCGCCAACGTAGGGGCTTCTTCGCGAATAGCCATCTTAACGCCTTCAAATGTATAAGATTTATCCAGGCTTAGTGCGATGGCCCCGCTCGTCTCAATTCGGTGAATGTGTTGTATGTGATGTGTTTTTGTGTTTTTTGTTAGAAATATTGTGAATCCACATCAAATGAGGTGAATTTGGACAAGCGGGAGTTGAGCAAGGCGTTTCGGGAGCGCTTTCGGCTGCTCCTCGGCGACATGCAGGAGGATCTTCCGACCTTCCTCAAAAGGGCTAAGCTCGACCGATCCGCCCTGAGCCAGCTCCGCGATCCCAAACAAGACCGTTTGCCCCGGGCGGAAACCCTCCGACGCATTGCCGAGGCGACCGGTGCTTCGGTGGATTGGCTTCTGGCGCTCGAAAATGCACGCGGCGGCCGCCAGGAAATGACCCAAAGCAGCGAGCTTCTTGCCGTGCCAACCGACGAAGCGCTGTCTCCCCTTGCGCGGTGGCGGGCGGAAACCGAGGGGCAGAAACTCCGCTATGTGCCGGCGGTACTGCCCGACATGTTGAGCCTCTCAGACCGCGACGGGGGCGCGGAAGGTGACGAAAAGGTGTTGACGGGATTTGACATCGAGGAGACCGATCTCGAAATTGCCATGCCCTTCCAGACGCTTGAGGTCATGGCCGCCCGCAAGGGTCGGTGGCGAGACACCGAGCTCAACGTCATCCTCCGCCAAATTTCCCATATCGCCGATCTCTGCCAGCGGCACTATCCAGCGCTCCGCCTCCACCTTTTTGATGGACGAAAATACTTCTCCGCACCGTTCACCGTATTCGGGCGCATGCGCGTTTCGATCTATGTGGGCGATGCTTACGTGTCGGCCACCAGTGCAGAAGAGGTCAGGTTCTTTTCTCGCCGTTTCGACGAATTGGTGCGTCATGCCGCGGTCGCTCCTGATGCGGTTCCTCGATACGCGCGGTCGCTTTTGGGCGACTGACTTAACGCGGGTGTTGCTTTTTGACGAAAGAAATCCCGCAGGCCGCAAAATGGCCTGCGAAAGACGCCAATGACCGTCTCTTCAACCCCGAGAACTGACAAGTATGGCTTACCAAGAACGCTGGAGCGCACAGTGACAACGCGCGGGTATTGTCTTTGCAAAAAGACGCAGTGGGAATTTGACGGCAGCATAACCTGGGCCTGCTACTGCCATTGCGACGATTGCCGGAGAAACTGTGCCGCTCCGGTTGTCGGTTGGATCGGAGTGCCCCGAAAAATGTTCAGGTGGACCGGAGACGCCCCAAAGACATTCGAAAGCTCCAAAGGTGTGTTTCGCCATTTCTGCGGGCGTTGCGGGTCACCGATGGGGTTCGAAGCCGACCACTACCCTGGCGGCATGCATCTTTATGCGGCATCCATGGAGAACCCGGAGGACTTCGAGCCGACATTTCACGTCTATTATCAAAGCAAGTTGCCTTGGTTGGCGATGGATGACGCCCTGCCAAAGTTCGATGGCACTTTGCTTGAAACGCCAAACGATCCGGGCGGCTACGAATAGCGGCACGCCCCGCTAATATCGAAGCCGGGCGCGTCCCTTGAGCGAGGGCGCCCGGCAAATATCAAACGAGATTTTCGCGGCGTAGCTTACGCCGTGCGCACAGCGCTCATTTGATCGAGCCGCTCACCGAAGGCCCGTGCGTCAGAACCCTCAGACAAAGCACGCCAAAAGAAAGCGGCTTGGGTTTCTGGCGCGAGCCCGTTTGTTGGCGGGTCGCGATCAAGATTGGTCGGAAACGAGTACCCTTCGGCGGTGGCCGCGATGGCGGCGGTGAGTTCGAAGGCGCTCAACTTGTGCTCTGCTTTGGCGCGTGATGCGTGCGGAAACACGAGCTTGCACATCTTGTCCCGATCGATGGTCTCCATGGCGCGGCCGAACGCTGACGACACCTGCAAGAGATTGGCAAAGCGATGAATGTCGGCGCTCGTATTGGCGCCGGCGGCGTGAAACAATGCCGGGTTGAAAAAGAGCACGTCTCCCTTGGACAGGGGCAATTGCACATACCGTTCTTCGAACAGCGCTCGAAAGTCGTCCCGCCGCCATGCGGCGTATCCCGGACGATAGCATTGCGAAAACGGCAGCAATTTTGTGGGCCCGCTTTCTAGCGGCATATCGGTATGCGCCACGGCCCCCTGAAGCGTCAGGATCGGCGATATGTCATGGACATGGGCGGGATAGGACGCGCTGATATCGGCGGTTTGAAACCCAAGATGGTAGTCGCGATGGGCTTTTTGCGCCGCACCGCCAGGATGGACGAGGTTCACCTGTGCCGTCATCTGATAATTCGGTCCCAACCAGGCTTCGCAGGCTGCCGCGATGGCCGTATTGGCAAAGTATCTTAGATAGACCTCGGGCGAGGCTTCGCAGAGCTTTTGCAGCGAGTTCCAAATACGGTCATTTGCTCCGGACGCCGCGAAATGATCGCCTGCGCCGCCGCTGTTTTCCTTTTCTCTGGCGATGATCTGCCCGTAGATTGCCGTGGCCTCGTCGAGCACCGCCGTATCTGCGTATGCGCCTTTCAACGCGACAACACCGGCCCCGCTCCGCAGCACCTGGGCCCATTCGGCCATGATTGCGCGCCGGCTTCGATCATCTTCGAGACGCGAACGGAGAGCGGCCATGTCATAGATCGGGACGTTCTTCTCCACGCCGGCCGCATTGGGCACGTCTTCGGCACTCGTGGTCTGATCGACAAGTGCGGTGAACTGCCCCAAGTCACAAGCGTTAGGATCATAATAGCCTTCGGTTTTTTCGACGGCGTCCTTCATGTCGGCTCCTCCCTAATCGTGCCAAGGATACCGTGGCCGAGATTGCTTTGGGCGAAAATTCGCATCAAAAACACATCAAATGACCCACCGCTTCCCCATCAAGGAGATTGCCCGTCAGGCTGGTTTGGGCACCGCCACGGTCGATCGTGTTTTGAATGCCAGGCCCCATGTGAGCCCCCAGACAAAACTGCGGGTCACGGCCGCAATCGAAGAGCTGAAGGCACAAGAGGCACAGCTTGCTGCAAGCGGCAGACGTCTCTTTTTTGATTTCGTCGTCGAGGCCCCATCTCGCTTCAGCCGCGAGGTCCGCTCGGCCGCCGAAGCCGTTCTGCCCCAAATCGGCACGGCGGTCTGCCGTCCGCGCTTTGTACTGCAGGACATTATGGAAGAGGATGAGGTCGTTGGGGCGCTCCGGCGAATTCTGAAACGCGGCAGTCACGGCGTGTGCCTTAAGGCGCGCGACACCGTAAAGGTAAGGGCGGCGGTCAAGACGCTGACAGCGGCCGGAATTCCCGTTGTGACGCTTGTCACCGATATCGGCGGTACCGATCGTCTTGCCTATGTGGGCTTGGACAATGCCGGAGCGGGGCGCACCGCCGCCTATCTAATCTCCCGCACGTCGGGCGATATGTCAGGATCCGTCTTAGCCACCCGCAGCCATGAGCGATTTCTAGGAGAAGAAGAGCGCGAGCTGGCCTTTGTGGAAACACTCGCAACGCTCTGCCCAATGCTCGAGGTTGTCTCCGTCCAAGGCGGCAGCGGCGTTGACTTCGCCACGTCCAAACTCCTGTCAAAGGCCATTAAAGACATCCAGAAACTCCGGGCAGTCTATTCGATGGGGGGCGGCAACCGGTCGATCCTGCAAACGCTTGAGGCCGCAGGCCTTCAGGCGGATGTCTTTGTGGCCCATGATCTTGATCGGGAAAACAGAGAGCTGATCCTAAACCGGTATTTGGATTTTATCCTGCATCACGATTTACAAGACGACATACGCAATGCCTTCAACGCTTTCTTGACGTATCACCGGCTCGACCATGACCGGATGGACCCACCGATCTCCACAGTTCATGTGCTGACCCCCGAGAATGTTCCTCAACAACGCCATTAGAGCCTGAACTGCGGGGAGGTCCGCATCGTGTAGACCGACGCAAGCATCGATCGTCAAGCTGACGTCAGGAGCGATCCGCACAGGATGGGCGCTGCGACGGAAGGTGCCTGGAGCCATTTGCAAAAAAAAAAGACTTCCTAAAGCGGACGCGCTGACAGCCAATACGTACCCCCAAGGCCGAACTCTACTCTTTGAAGAATGAAATCATGGTCGGAGTGGCGAGATTCGAACTCACGACCCCTGCCTCCCGAAGACAGTGCTCTACCAGGCTGAGCTACACTCCGACCGGGGGGGGTTACTGTTCCTTTGGGTCGTTTGCAAGCGCCTCGTGGCCGGGTGGGACGCGGTTGGCTTGGGCGCGGAGGAGGGTGCTGATCCTTGGGGAGGCGATGGTCGCGGCGCGGGAGCGGGTGCTGGTCACGGGCGATGCCGATTGCGACCCGAGAAGCGTTTCCCGCGCCAAAATGTAAAGCCCTGACCCGATGATAATCGCCGCACCAAGTGCGGTTGCCGCGTCGGGAACCTCGCCGAAAAAGAGATAGCCGTAGGCCGCCGCCCAAATGATCTGAGAATATTGCATCGGGGCGACGATGGCCGCATCGCCCCTCCGATAAGCGCCGATGACGAGAAGTGTCGCACCAAAGGCCATTGCCGCGACGAGAGCTACGAGCCCCAAATCCGCCATCGGCATGGGCTGGTAGACCAAGGGCATCACAGCGGCCATCGCGACGAAACTCGCCGTCATTGGATAGAGCATCAAAACCGCGCTCCGCTCTTCGTTGCCGATCTTGCGGACGATGACCGACGCAAAAGCCGATCCCACCGCCGCCCCGAGCCCCGCAAGATGGCCGAGAGAAAGCGCCGCGGTGCCCGGTCGGATCACGATCAGAACGCCGCACAATCCCACGATAACGGCTCCCCAGCGGTGAAGCCCGACCTTCTCGCCAAGGATCGGGATGGAAAGGATCGTGATGAGCAAAGGTGCTGCGAATATGAACGCGTAGACCTGGGCCAAAGGGAGGACAGAAAACGCATAGAATGCCGAGATCCCGGTCAGCATCGTCGCCGCGGTCCGCAACGCGCTCCACCAGGGATGAACCGGTCGGAGCGTGCCCGGCGTGGGGTCCCGCATCAGCATGATCGTGGCCAGCGGGTAGCCGAACAGCACGCTGAAAAATATAATCTGGAACGGCGCGTAGCTTTGGCCCAGCACTTTCACCCCCACATCATGGGTGGCGAAAAGACCGAAAGCGGCCAGCGCAAAAAGCGCTGCTTTGGAATTCGAACGGACGATGTCTGTCATGGGATGGTCCCGGCGCGTGAACTTGCGCACGGATCAGGCCAATCCCATTCCGTGCCCGAAGGCAAGGCAAGATTGACCGTTCAGCCCGCCCGGTCGAGCGCCGCGACGATCCGGTCGCCCATCTCGGCCGTACTGATCGGTGATTGGCCATCGGCGGCAAGAAGATCCGGTGTCCGCGCCCCTTCGGCCAACACGGCCTCCACCGCTCGTTCGAGCCGGTCTGCTTCGGCGCCAAGGTCGAAGCTGTAACGGAGCGCCATGGCGAAAGAGAGAATGCAGGCGATGGGATTGGCTTTGCCGAGCCCCGCAATATCGGGCGCGGACCCGTGGACGGGCTCATAGAGCGCTTTGGGTCGGCCATTGGCTTCCGGCGCGCCGAGGGATGCCGAGGGCAGCATGCCGAGCGATCCGGTCAGCATGGCGGCGAGATCGGAGAGAAGATCGCCGAAGAGGTTGTCCGTCACGATGACGTCGAATTGCTTCGGCCAGCGCGTGAGCTGCATTGCGCCAGCATCGGCGTACATATGGCTGAGCTCGATCTCGGGAAATTCCGCATGGACCTCGGTCACGACATCGCGCCAGAGGATCCCCGATTCCATTACATTGGCCTTTTCCATCGAGCAGAGCTTGCCGCCGCGCTTGCCCGCTAACTCAAAGGCGGAGCGGGCCACGCGTGCGATCTCGCTTTCGGTGTAGCGCTGGGTGTTGATCCCGACCCGTTCATTGCCCTCCCTGTGGATCCCCCGTGGCTCGCCGAAATAAACGCCTGAGGTCAATTCGCGCACGATTATGATGTCGAGCCCGCTCACGACCTCGCGTTTGAGCGACGAAAAATCCGCGAGCGCGCCAAAGCACTGGGCCGGGCGGAGATTGGCAAAAAGGTCCATTTCCTTTCGCAAGCGTAGAAGTCCCCGCTCGGGTTTGACGGAAAAGTCGAGATCGTCGTATTTCGAACCGCCCACCGCGCCGAGAAGGACCGCATCGGCGGCTTGGGCCTTGGCAAGCGTCTCGTCGGTCAGCGGGGTGCCATGGGCATCAAACGAGACGCCGCCCACTAGCCCTTCGCCAACTTCGAACGGATGCCCGTGGGCGCCGAACCAGCCGATGACTTTGCGCACTTCGGCCATAACCTCGGGGCCGATACCGTCTCCGGCGAGGATCAGAATTTTGGGGCTGGCCATGGGACCTCCGTCGCTCTTTCCGGGGGCGGCCCTAGCCCCCTGCCTTGGCTTGGTCAAGGCGGTGGGTCGGCCGGTCGACCGCTTGGGCGAGACCTTCGGCAAGGGCATCCCACACCCGGGCGATGGGCGCTCTTTTCCGCAAAACCGAGGGGGCGGCGAGCCAGACTTCCAAGGCAGGGATCTTCATCGGCAAGTCGAGCTCGACCACTGCCGGATCTTGCCGCCCAACGCGGGCCTGGGCAAAGCCGATCCCGCATCCGGCTCGGACAAGCTCCCAATAGGTGGTCTGATGATCGCAGCGGGTCGCAAAGAATTCCCGATCCACCCCAATGCCGAGGTCGCGAAAGCCGCGGATGATGTCTTCATTCCGGTCAAAGCCCACGAATTCATGGGTCTCGAGAAAGGTATCTACATGGCTTTCGGGCCGATCGGCCAGGTAACCTTTGGCGGCAAACATCGCGATATCGATGTCGCCGATATGGCGGGTGACCACGTCGAGCTGGCGCGGGCGGTACATCCGCACCGCGATATCGGCTTCGCGAAAGAGGAGGTTCTCTGTCGTGTCAGACGGCACGAGCTCAAGGGCGATCTCGGGGGCGTCGCGGCGAAGGCGGGCGAGGATCGGCGGAAGGATATGGTGGGAGGCAAAGATTGACGCGGTGATCCGCACCGTGCCGCCTTCTCGCGCCGATTGCCCCGCTGCGGCCAGTGATAGGGCGCGGGCTCCGTCGCGCATGGCTTCGGCGGCGGGCAGCAGCGCCAAGGCGGTGTCGGTCGGCGCCATCCCCCGCGCGCGACGCTCAAACAGGGTGACGCCGAGCTGGGTCTCCATGGTTGCAATCTGGCGCCCAACGGTAGGTTGCGTGATCCCGAGGCTCCGCGCTGCACCCGAAAGTGACCCGGTCTCAGCGACGGCCAGGAAGGAGTGGACGAGGGCCCAATCGAGGGCGAGCACGTTCTTATCCATACATATATGCATATATAAAATTAGGATTTTGGCAATTTCCAAAATTTTACGCATCTCTCATCATTGGCTCGTCTGAAGAAGGAGCCTCCCCATGGCAAATCGTGTTTTGATCCTCGGCGCCTCGGGGCGTTTCGGCCGCAACGCAGCCCAAGCCTTCGCCGATGCGGGCTGGGCCGTGACCCGTTTTGACCGCCGCCGGGGCCAGCTCGACCGCGCCGCCCAGGGGATGGATGTCATCGTTAACGGCTGGAACCCCGCCTATCCAAGCTGGGAAAAGGACGTCCCGCGTCTCACAGAGGCTGTGATCTCTGCGGCTGAAAGTGCCGGCGCGACGGTGATCATCCCGGGCAACATCTACGTTTTTGGCGAAACCCTCCCGCCACGCCTCTCCGAGGCCACGCCCCACCGGGCGAGCCACCTACTCGGACGGGTCCGCCGCGAGATGGAGGAGGCCTATCGCGCCAGCTCCGCGCAAACGATTGTCCTTCGGGCGGGCGATTTTCTTGACACCCGGCCGAGTGGCAACTGGTTTGACAAGGTCATGGCCGCAAGGCTCGGGCAAGGCCGGTTTGTCTATCCGGGCGCCCTCGACAGGGTGCATAGTTGGGCCTGGCTTCCCGACATGGCCAGGGCTTCGGTTGGCTTGGCCGACCGGCGCGACCGTCTCGAAAGGTTCGAGGATGTGCCCTTTGATGGCTTCACCCTTACCGGGCAGGACTTGGGCGAGGCGGTAGGCACGGCCATGGGGCAGCCGATCGAGACAACGTCCATGAGTTGGCTGCCCCTTCGCCTCTTGGCACCCGTCTGGCCCATGGGCCGCCATCTCGTCGAGATGCGCTACCTCTGGAACAGGCCGCACCGTCTCGACGGTGAAAAACTCCGGAGGCTCCTGCCCGAGTTTCGACCAGCGCCCCTCGAAACCGCCCTACCGATTGCCCTCCGCGGGCTCGATATCCACCCAAACAAGCCGGTGCCGGGAGCCACCGCCCCGCTCTCGGCTGCCGAGTAAGGCCGCGTTCGGGTCATCTGGGGGAGGCCAAAACACGCCCGCCTCTACGACGCGCCAATCGGCCGAGGGAAGAACGTAATCGACCCGAAGATTGCCCGGCTTTGTGTCGGCAGGCGTGTCGGCCCAATCGGCCGTGTCGAGTGCCGGATCACCCCGGTGGCCCCGGTTGGCCCCGCCTTGATCCGCGGCTGCTGTCCCGCCATCCGAGCGCGGTTCAGGGTCCTGGATCCGCGGATCGGCGATCAGAGCTTTGAGCGCGCTGGGCCGACCGTCGCCGTCCTTGGGATCGAGATTGGCATCGCCGATTATAACAAACCGTTCTTCGGGCGGAGCGCCTTCCAAGGCGCCATCGAGCCAAGCCCGCCAGAGCGCGGCTTCATCATGGTTGCGACGCCCGTTTCGATCTTCAGGTCCATCAAAAACCGGAGGCGTCGCATAGAACGCAAGGAGGCGCACGGAACCGTGGCTCGGCGTTTTTACCGGCACATCCCAATGGCCCGTGGTCGAGAGGCGCAGGGCGTTCCGGGTCTTCTGCCCAAAAATGTCTGGCACCGATGCGCCCGGAAACTCGGCCCAAAGCAATCCGCTCAGGTCCACCGCATCCGCCGCCGCAATGGGCCAGCGCGAGAGGATCGCCATCCCGCCGTGGCCGCGAAATCGGCCATAGCCCTGGGCGTCACCCGGCCCGCCTAACCGGCCGTCCCCGTCAAGATCGAGCCCGGTTGGGACCCCGGTATTGGGTGCGAGGGCAAATGCGTAAGGATAGTCAACACCCCGCTCCGCGATCAGACGCGCGAAGGCGCCGAGCGCTTGGCCGCCCGCATCATAGTCAAAGGACGTCAGGTGAAGAATATCCGGCGTGATATGGGCGATGATCCCCGCCGCCACAGCGATGTCTTCGCTATCGCCCCGTCGGATGTCTCTGAGGAGAAGCCCCGGGCCTTCCCTCGCGAGTTCGACGTTGAAGGTTGCCACCCGGATGGGTTCGGCCGCGACCGCACCGGCCGCAAGGGCCCCGATCAGACCGTAAGCAAGTCCGCGTCGTCGGCGGCCCGACGGCGCTTTTCGCGGATCATCGAGGCGATCCGACCCATGGCGATGCCACGCATGAAAAGCGATGCGGGAAGGAAGGCCCATGCCGCCACCGTCCAAATCAACGTATGCGGATTGTCGAGCGTGATCGCCCCAAAAAGCGACGAGGCTGCGTTGACAATCGTTGGCATGACGAATGGCAGCAAAAACCCTAACGCAATGTTAAAGCGCGCGTCCCGCGAGAGCCGCTCCACCACATCGCCGCCGGCCGTAGGGTCAAAGGTGGGAAGGTTGACCCACACGTTGAAACTCCCCGAGCCCAACGGCCATGAGATCAGCCGTTGGATGATCAAGAAAAGCGTCAGGGTGAAAAGCGAGATGAGATAGGCAATGCCGGCCGACGACCGCACAGTTTCAATCTCTGCCACCGTGGAATCGGGCGGCAGCATCAACACAACCAGGCGAACCGGGCTATAGGGGAAGTCGATGATCGAGCCGATCAACCGACCTACGCTCTCGACCAGAATGGTGAGGTTCGTTGGCTCCACCGTGCCCCGGGCCATGGTCGATAGAAGAAACACCGTCGCGAAGAGCGACAGGTAGCGGATCCGGTTGAACGGCGGGGCATCCCGGAATTCCACAAGGCCCGGATAGGAGGAGGCGTATTCAAATATCGTGAGGGCAGCCGCAAAGATCGCAACCAATGTGACGATCTGGGCAATGTCTTCGGTTGTCCCCGGAAGCATGAGCGCCGGGGTCGCGATTAGCATCACAACCAAAATGGCCCGTAGAACGGCGCCTATAAGCCGAGCGATCACTGCCCCAATTCCTCATATCGGACGGGCCCCGTTCGTTGCGGAGCCCTTATTCCACTGAGATCGCGCCGTTTATGGCGACGTGCCCCAATCTTGCCCAATTTTTGCCATCTTTCGGAAATTGCAGCAACTCGCTGTTAACCATGACGACGGCTTGTGGCTTTTTTGTGGATAAACTGGTGCGACATTGCATCAACGCAAAGCCGCTTCACAGTGTGCGGGTGGCTTAGAGCCAGGGGCGCTCGGCGTGAAAATCGCCTTCGAACCGGTCAATGTCTTCGGCCGCTTCGAGTGTGAGACCGATATCGTCAAGCCCGTTCAAAAGGCAGTGGCGTCGGAAGGGGTCAATGTCGAAATGGATTACCTCGCCATTGGGCCGGCTGATGGTCTGACTTTCGAGATCCACCGACAGCACCGCGTTGGCACCTTTCTCGGCATCGCCCATCAAGAGCGTGACCTTCTCTTCCGGTAGCGTGACCGGCAAGATGCCGTTCTTAAAGCAATTGTTGAAGAAAATGTCGGCGAAAGACGTCGAAATCACCACCCTGATCCCGAAATCCAAGAGCGCCCACGGCGCGTGCTCCCGCGACGAGCCGCAGCCGAAATTGTCACCCGTCACCAGGATCTTGGCATCCCGGTAGGCCGGTCGGTTGAGGACAAAATCCTCGGTCTCGGCGCCGTCCCGCGTGTAACGGAGTTCCTCGAACAGGGCGACGCCGAGCCCAGTGCGCTTGATCGTTTTGAGATATTGCTTTGGCAGGATCATATCCGTGTCGACATTCACCCGCGGCATGGGCGCCGCGACGCCGGTCAGTTTGGTGAATTTATCCACGGGTGTTCCTTGACGCTTAGTGAGCCGGTTTGGCTCAATCTATGCATTCTGGGCGTGCGGTGCAAAAGGGCATGTTCCGGGGAATTAGAGCCTTACATGCGAAAGCGGGGCTGCGGCGTCCCGTCTCCACCGCGCTTCGAACCAAGCGCAGGTCAGCCCGCTGCGGCTCTCCAAACGAAAAAACCGCACCCGAAGGTGCGGCTTTCCCCGTAGCGATATTTGATATGCCTCAGGCTTTCTTCCGGCGCCGGAGTGCGGCCAGTCCACCGATGCCGGCGATCAGCATCCACCCAGCCGCAGGGAGCGGAACCGGAGTGATCGGGTCGCCCGGGGGCGAAGACGGAGGCGTTTCCGGCGGTGTCTCGGGTGGTGCAGGCGGCGTTGGATCATCAACCTCGTTGATCGAGTATTTCCCGACCAAGATCGCCGAGTTGTCCTCTTCCTCGGTTGTCAGGAAGAAGTCGAGAAGGTTCATCGCACCTTCGGCCATGAATCCGGTGATCTCGAAAATATACTCCAACCCGTCGAGGACGATCGTCTCGCTGACCGCATCGTTGAGCGTCGCCGTCACCCTGTCGGCGCAGCCGTTGACATTGACGCCCTGGCCTTCTGCCCCGCCATAAGCGCAGGTGGCACGGGTGCCAATCCTGTTTGCCGTTTCCTCATGGGCGAAATTGTAGGTCTGCGAGATCGAGTATTTGCTGCCGCCAATATCGACGCCGATATCGACCTTAAGCTCGGCCTGGCTGATCGTCGGCGCGCCGGGTGTGTTGGGCGACAACGAGTTGTTGAGATGGGTGAATTTGCCGAGGTCGAACGTCGTGTCCGGTGTCACGTTGATCGGCGGCGGGATGAGGCCCTCGAACTTGTATCCGCTCTTGTCGCCGCCGCTCCTAAAAGGCCTGCCCCAGTCCACCTGGTCGCGCGACGCGGAATATTCCACTCCAAATACATTGTTCGGTCCCACCGACACCCATTCGCCGGTGACGCTCTCGATAGTGACCGCCGCAGCAAACGCATTCGACGCGGCCATGGCCAGCGCGATTGAGGCTGAAACGGTTTGTAAAGTACGCATAGCGAACTCCCCACTAAAATCCGAAGCGTGCCGACCCTCGCTCTTTGGCTGTGCACGCAACTCGCAACATAAGAACCCGACAGCGTTCCCGGGATTGCCGCATCTTTGCCACATTCTCTCAGGACCAACAATCGCTTCGTCGAATTTGTTCGGAGTGCCGCCGAAATACCCGGTTAAGCTCGGCGATTGTATGCCAAAATTGCAACAATGCGGGATTGCGTGGTCCGGACGGCAGCCGGGGTATTGCCAGGGTTACATAAGGTCACGCACGTCGGTCAGCCGTCCCGTAACCGCCGCAGCGGCCGCCATCGCGGGCGACATCAGATGCGTTCGGCCCTTATATCCTTGGCGTCCTTCGAAGTTGCGATTCGAGGTCGACGCGCAACGTTCGCCGGGTTTGAGCTGGTCAGGGTTCATGCCAAGACACATCGAACAGCCCGACATCCGCCATTCGAATCCAGCCTCCTGGAGCTTTTGGGCGATCCCTTCTTGCTCGGCCTGGAGGCGAACGATTCCCGAGCCCGGCACGATCATCGCTCGGAGCCCGTCTTTGACGCGGCGGCCTTCCATGATCTTGGCCACTTCGCGCAAGTCCTCGATCCGCCCGTTGGTGCATGAGCCGATGAACACCGTGTCAATTTCGACATCCTGGAGCCGGGTGCCGGGTTCGAGCCCCATATAGTCGAGGGAGCGCCGTGCGGCGTCGACTTTGGGGCCTTGGAACGTGTGGGGGTCGGGCACGCGGTCAGTGATGGGCAACACGTCCTCGGGCGAGGTGCCCCAGGTCACGACCGGGGCAATCTCGCTCGCGTCAAGATGCACCACCCGGTCAAAATGGGCACCCTCGTCTGAACGGAGCGTTTGCCAAAAGGCCAGTGCTTTGTCCCACATCTCGCCCTTCGGCGCATGGGGGCGGCCTTTAACATAGGCAAAAGTCGTCTCGTCAGGCGCGATGAGCCCCGCCCGGGCGCCGCCTTCGATGGCCATGTTGCAGACTGTCATCCGTCCTTCCATGGAGAGCGCCCGGATCGCCGAACCGGCATATTCGATCACATGGCCCGTGCCCCCGGCCGTTCCGGTTTTGCCGATAATCGAAAGGGTGATGTCCTTTGCCGTCACCCCGGGTGCGAGATCGCCCTCGACCTCCACCAGCATATTCTTCGATTTCATTTGGATGAGCGTTTGGGTGGCCAGAACGTGCTCGACTTCGGAGGTCCCGATCCCATGGGCGAGTGCGCCGAAGGCTCCGTGGGTCGCGGTGTGGCTGTCGCC
The DNA here is from genome assembly GCA_039198225.1 of Pseudomonadota bacterium. Lineage (GTDB taxonomy): Bacteria > Pseudomonadota > Alphaproteobacteria > Rhodobacterales > Rhodobacteraceae > JASJAR01. The sequence goes on along the minus strand of JBCCTQ010000018.1, from coordinate 58,418 downwards.
GCAGACAATCGTCAGCCCAGGCTGGGTCCAACCCTGCTCGGGTCCCACGATATGGACGATGCCTTGGCGCTTGTCGTCCATGTCATAAAGCTCGACCCCGAAATCTCTGGTGTTGGTCCGGAGCGCCTCCACCTGGATCCGCGATTGCTCGTCCTTGATGCCCGACAGCCGGGTCGGGTCGGTGGGCACGTTATGGTCGGGGACGGCGATGGTCTTCTCCGGCGCACGAACGGGCCTTCCGGCCATCCGGAGACCCTCGAAGGCCTGGGGGCTTGTGACTTCGTGGACGAAATGGCGGTCGATATAGACCAGCGTCGATCCGTCTTCGCCCGATCGGACGACGTGATCATCCCAGATTTTATCGTAGAGGGTACGCGGAGTTGACATAGCGGTGGCTCAAGCAAAGCGATGGAAACACGGAAAATGTGCGGGGTGTTTGCTTAAACGGATAGGCGCACGCAGAGCTGAGCGCCGTAAAAGCGCCAGGGCACGCGAGCATGATCGTCGGTGACGTACATCAAAGCCATTAGCGAAGCATACCGTCATTTGCGTTGTTTTCAAGGCAGGCCAGGTGATCCGACGCGCGCGGGGCGGCGTAGAAGTCATATGAGCAACATGACACGACGGAGCGCCCTCTTGGGAATGTCGGCCACAGGACTAGCCGCATCCGGCGCCGCAGCCGCCGAATACCGAGGCTACGAGACCCCGAGCTGGGACGTCCTTCAGCGCGAAGGTCCCTTTGAGCTTCGCCGCTACCGCCCCTTCCTCGCTGCCGAGGTCACGATCCGGGGCTCGGCCGACGCAGCCCTCCGCCAGGGGTTTCGGACATTGGCGGGCTACATCTTCGGAAAAAACACTACCGCCGCGAAGGTGGCCATGACAGCCCCCGTAACCCGCGCCCCCGAGAAAATCGCAATGACCGCGCCGGTCACTCGCGCGGCGGAAGGCGACGCTTGGACAGTGCGTTTCATGATGCCGTCAGAATACACAGCCGAGACCCTGCCCGAACCCGAAAACCAATCAATCCGCATTGTCGAATTGGCGCCGGACTTGCGGAGCGTTGTGGGTTTTGCGGGCCTTGCCACCGAAGCTCGGATTGCCAATCAAGAACGCCGCCTCCGCCGCTGGAATGCCGCCAAAGGTCTTGAGGCCACCGGCGCGTCCGAAGCGGCTTGGTTTGATGACCCGTTCACTTTGCCCTGGCGGCGTCGGAATGAGGTTTCGCTCCCCGTCGCGATGACTTAGGCCAAAGGGGCGGGCGGCGTCTCACCCTGCTCGCGCGACGGGTGCGGGCAATGGTGCGGTTTTCAGGCAAAGTCCTTTCCTTGATCTTTTTGGCCCTTGCGCATCCCGGGGCCGCGTTCGAACAACTCGACCTATTTGCCATTGGGGCATCGGAAGACCTCCGACGTAGCCTCGCCCGGGCCTCAATCCTCGCAGAGACCAAGCGTGACGGGGTCGATGACCCCACCACCGTTTTGGCCGCCGCCCGAGCCGAATACGGCCGGCTGATCGAAGCACTCTACGGCGCAGGATATTTCGGCCCTGTGGTCAATGTCACCGTCGATGGGCGAGAGGCGGCCGGGATCCCGCCCTTTGAACGACCGGATGCGATCGGTCGGGTGACCGTCACGGTCCGCCCCGGCCCGCGCTTTCGGTTCGGCAGCACTTCCATCGCCCCGACCGCACCCGACACCGATCTGCCCGAAGACTTCCGCCCGGGTGCCATCGCTCGCACCGGCACCCTGCGGGCCACCTCCGGTGCGGCGGTCGATGGCTGGCGCGCCTTGGGCTTTGCGAAAGCAGAGATCTCAGGGCAGGACCTCCGCGCCCGTCACCAAGAAAGCCGCCTGGATGCGGCAATCTTTGTCGATCCAGGGCCCCGGCTGCGGTTCGGCCGGCTCAGTGTTTCTGGAAATGAGGCGGTGAAAGGGGATGCGGTGGGCCGGATCATCGCCTGGCCGCGCGGTGAGATCGTCACGCCCGAAGCGGCCGAACGGGCCGCCGCCAGGCTCCGTCGAAGCGGCGCCTTCCGCTCGGTGGCACTCACCGAAGCCGAACTGCCCAATCCCGATGGCACGCTCGATTTTGATCTCAGGCTTGTCGAAGAAAAGCGCCGCCGGTTCGGCCTCGGCGGCGAGTTTTCCACCGAAGAGGGGCTCCGCTTCACGGCGTTTTGGCTCAACCGCAACCTTCTCGGCGATGCCGAAAGGCTCCGGTTTGACGGTGAACTTGCCGGGATCGGCGGGCAAACGGGGGGTATCGATCTCAAACTCGGCGCCAGTTTTGAACGCCCGGCGACGTTCTTCGTCGATACTGACTTCCTGGTAGATCTCACATACGAGACCCTCCGCGAACCCGAATTCACCTCCGACAGTTTCGAGATCACCACCGGCCTCCGGCGCATCGTAAGCGACCGTTTGACCGCCGAACTTGGCATCGGTTTCCGGAACTCTACGATCGACGACGCCACCGGTGAAGACACGTTCCGGCTGCTGACTTTTCCGGGAATGCTCACCTGGTCTGACCGTGACGACGCCCTCGACCCCAAGACGGGCCAATATCTCGAAGCGAGCCTTACGCCGTTCCTAGGGCTTCAAACGGCCGGCAGCGGGGCGCGGCTTGTCCTTGATGGCCGGATCTACCGACCCCTTGCCGACACTGATCGATTCGTCCTTGCCGGGAGTGCCCAAATCGGCTCGATCCTGGGTCCGGGGATTGAGGACGTGCCAGCCGATTTTCGGTTCTTCACGGGCGGCGGCGGCACCGTGCGGGGCCAGTCTTACCAATCCTTGGGCGTCGAGATCGGTGGTGAGACGACCGGAGGGTTGGGCTTTCTGGCGCTTTCGGGCGAAGTGCGGGCCACAGTCACAGAGACGATTGGTGTCGTTGGTTTCGCCGATCTCGGCTTTGTCGGCGACAGCGCTTTGCCGGGGACGGGCGGCGGCTCCCATGCCGGCGCTGGGCTCGGACTTCGTTATAACACCGGCCTCGGCCCGATCCGGCTCGACCTTGCCGTGCCGGTCAGCGAAAGCAACGGATCGTCCTTTTTCGTCTACGTTGGCATCGGGCAAGCGTTTTGAGACGGGGTTTTGCATATCTTCTGGTTCTTGGCCTCGTTACCGCGCCGGTCGCTCTGGCGCAGGACGATGGCGGCACGCGCCTGGAAAGGCTGATTGAAGAGCAACTGTCGCGGCTTGGACGGAGCGTGACGGTGCGTGGGTTCCGGGGCGCGCTTACGGGGCGCGCCGAGCTTTCAAGCCTCACGATCGCCGATGCCGATGGCGTGTGGCTAACCCTGACGGACGCGGTCCTCGATTGGAACCGCGCCGCCCTCCTTCGGGGCCGCCTCGAAGTAGAAGAACTAACGGCTGCGCGGATCGAGATCCCGCGCCGTCCCCTTGCCGAAGAGCCTGCTGCCCCGAGCCCTGAAGCTTCCGGTACCGGGCTCACTTTGCCCGAACTCCCGGTTGCCATCCGGATCGGCCGGATCGCCGGAGAGGTGGTCGATCTCGGCCCCGACATCCTCGGCCAGGCGCTTGAGGTCTCCGCCGAAGGCGCGCTCCGCCTCGAAGACGGCGAAGGCGAAGCCGATATCGACCTCAACAGGATCGACGCCACCCGCGGCGAGATCGCGATCGCCGCCTCGTTTTCGAACGCCACCGGCCTTCTCGCGGTCGATGCGTTGTTCGATGAAGGCGAAGGCGGGATCGTCGCAGGCGCCCTCGGGATCCCGGGCGCACCCGAGCTTCGCCTCACGGTGGTGGGCGAAGGCCCGATCAACGATTTCGCGGCCGATATTGCGCTGGCCGCGGACGGGGTCGACCGGGTCGCGGGCCGCGTGGCCACACAAGCCAATGATGCCGGCCGCCAACTTACCGCCGTCCTATCGGGCGATATGCGCGCCTTGGTCGAAGAGGAGTTCTGGCCGTTTTTTGGCGATGCGGCTCGGCTCGATCTCTCCGCGAGCCGCGACGGGGCGGGTGCGACAGCCATCGAGCGGCTTTTCATAGAAACCGCATCACTCCGCCTGGAAGGCTCGGCGGCGCTCAATGCCGAAGGGGGCGTCGAGGGTTTTTCGCTCGAAGGTGAGCTGGCCGACCCTGCCGGTGGTACCCTCACATTGCCCGTCGCCGACGGGGCCGCGGAAATCGCCCGCGCTGCCCTCAACCTGTCATTCGATGCGGCCCAGGGGGAAGCTTGGCGAGGTGTGGTTACGGTCGCAGATCTCCAGCAAGGCGATATTGAGGCCGCGTCTCTCCGGCTCGATGGCGGCGGGGTGATCGGCGCAGATGGGCGCTCAGCCACGGCGACGTTTGATTTCGAAGCCGAATCCCTCGATTTCGGAAATTCCGGCGCCCAATCGGCCATCGGCGAGCGCGTCGTCGGCCGCGCCGAGATCGCCTGGGAAGAGGGCCTCCCCCTCGCCATCGACACCCTCGAAGTGAGCGGCGAAAGCTACCGCGCCGCCCTGGAAGGAAGCGTGGCCAGTTTCTCGACCACCCTCGATCTCGACGGAAGCGCTCGGATCGAGGCGAGCGATATCTCTCGGTTTAGCGGACTTGCCGGGCGTCCGTTGGCGGGTGCGCTCGACGCCACGCTCGTGGGTTCGGGCGGCGTCTTGTCGGGCCTTGCGGATCTTTCCCTCACCGGCATCGGCGCCGATCTTGCAACGGGCGACGCACGGCTCGACCCCTATCTTGCGGGCGATCTTGGCCTTGAGATCCGCCTTCGCCGCACAACCGCGGGCCTCTTTCTCGACCGCGCAAATCTCCGGGGCGACCAGGCCGACCTTTCGGCCCGCCTCGCTCTTCAGTCGGGCCAAGGTGAAGCGGCGGCCGACGCTCGCCTCGCCGAGATTGGGCCCCTTTTTGAAGGCCTTTCCGGCCCGGCCGAAGTCGAGTTTTTCGCCGCGATGGAAGACGGCGTTTGGACCTATGATCTCTTGGCGGACGCAATGGCGGCGCGCCTTTCAGGCACCGGTACCGCCGAAGACGTGGTTGGAGTCCCACGCCTTACCTTTGCCGGCCGTCTCGACGCGGACGATCTTGCGCGCTTTGCCGAAATTGCGGGCCGCCCCGTGGGCGGGCGCCTCGGCACCGATCTCGCCCTCCGCTTTGAAAGCGCCGAGAATGCCCTGTCGCTCGACGCAGAAGGCGAAGGCATCGATCTAGTGGCCGGCATACCCCAGGCCGATGCCCTCCTTGCCGGACGGACGGATTTTGCGATCAGCGCCGCGCAGCGGCCTGGCGACATTGAGCTCACCCGGCTTGAGGTGCGCTCGGCGCAGGCCTCGGTCGCCGGAACGGCCCGCATTGCGCCTGGCCCCGCCTATACCGGCGAAGTAAACGCACGGCTCAATGATCTTGGGACTGTGCTGCCCAACCTCTCTGGCCCCGCGACCCTTGCGGCCGCCCTTCTGCCCGGCGCCCAGGCCGACGGTTTCGACTATACGCTCAACCTCACCCTGCCCAACGGCAGTGCAGCGAGCGCGGGAACGCTCGGTGAACTCGAAACCACACCAAAGGTGGACGGTACGCTCGACGTTGATATCAGCGATCTTTCGCCCTACGGCGCGTTCCTTGGGCGCGATCTCGGGGGGCGTGCGGCGCTCACTGGCGCGGGCCAAGTGACTGCCGATCTCAAAGCGTTTGACGTCGCCCTCGAGGCCAATACCCAAGACCTAAGGACTGGCATCGCTCCGCTCGACCGGCTTCTGGCCGGATCGGGGCGCCTCCTTTTCGAAGGGAGCCGCGCCGGCGACGAGATCGACATCGAAGCGGCTGACCTTAGAACCGCGCTTCTTACTCTCTCCGCCTCGGGTACCACCGGGGTGGCAACGGATTTTACCTTTGACGGCCGCCTTGCCGATATTGCGCCCTTCGCGCCCGGATTTTCAGGGCCCCTTTCGGCCAACGGCACCGCCCAAAGCGCCGGGGCTGGGCGGGCGGCGATCGACGCGCGGGTGACCGGGCCTGCGGGGGCAGAGGCGAATGTGTCGGGCGATCTGGCCGAAGACGGGAGCGATGCCGATCTCCGCCTTACCGGTCGGGCACCCCTAGGGCTGGTGAACGGCGTGATCGCACCCCAGGCCGCCTCGGGCCTCGCGGCCTTCGATTTGAGTGTCAGGGGGCAACCGGGGCTCGACGCCCTGGCGGGCGGGATCTCCGTCGAGGGGGCAGAGCTCGTGGCGCCTCTTCTGGGCATCGCGCTCGACGATCTCTCTGCTGCGGTGAACCTCAATCGGGGCCTTGCGGCGCTCGACATGCGCGCGCGGGTCCGCGACGGCGGCCGGGTGACCGTGACCGGGCCTGTTGGCCTCACCGACAGGAACAATGCTGAGCTCTCCATTGACCTCGATGAGGTCGTCCTCACCGATCCCACGCTTTATCGTACCGAACTCGATGCACGGCTCGGCGTGAATGGCCCCCTTGCGGGAGGCGCCGCAATCTCGGGTCGGATCGATGTGGGCACCACGGAGGTCCTGGTGCCAAGCGGCGGTGGTGGGTCTGCCGGAGGGCTTCCCGAGATCACCCATATCGGTGAGCCGCCCGCCTCCCGGGCAACCCGCGACCGGGCCGGATTAATCGACCGTGGCGGGCCGGGTGGCGGGGGCGCGGGGCCCGCATATGATGTCGATCTGACAATCAGCGCGCCGCGCCAGATTTTTGTCCGTGGCCGCGGTCTCGACGCTGAACTCGGCGGCCTTCTCCGGCTCACCGGCACCACCGCCAACCTCGTCCCGTCCGGCCAATTCGACCTCCTGCGCGGCCGCCTCGACATCCTCGGTCGCCGCCTCGACCTCACCCAAGGCTCGGTGGCGCTCACCGGTGCTTTTGATCCACGGATCCGCCTCATTGCTGAAACCGAGGCCGACGATGTCGATATCGAGATCGCCGTGGAAGGATCGCCAAGCGACCCCGAAGTCAGCTTTTCGTCCCGACCAGATCTCCCCGAAGACGAGATTCTCGCCCGCCTCATATTCGGCCGCGGCATCGAAACCCTCTCGCCCCTCCAGATTGCCCGGTTGGCCAGCGCGGTCGCCACTTTGGGAAGCTCCGGCGGCGGGGCCTTGGGCGCCGTACGCTCCGGGGCGGGCCTCGCCGACCTTGACGTCACCACAGGCGATGACGGGGGCGCGGCGGTCCGGGCCGGGGCCTATCTGGCCGAAAATGTCTACACGGATGTCACCGTCGACACCGAAGGCGACGCTGTCATTAACCTCAATCTCGACGTCAGCCGCTCCCTCACCGTGCGGGGGTCCACATCGAATTCTGGCGATTCAGGATTGGGCGTTTTCTTCGAAAGGGACTACTAAAATACTGAAATAAAACAGTCTTTTTGCCGTCATTGAGAAGTCACGAATCGAGTGTTACCTTTCTGCTATCGCCGGAGTGTCGCGACGGGTGACACGCTGCAAAGGAGGACCTTGATCTGGCTGATACCAACAGAGCGGCCGCGAACGCGCCCGCCCACACCCCGGCCGGCCCGCCCAGCGGTGCCACCGGTTCCGCGACCAGCGAGAAGATCCTGGCGCGGATCATTTCATCCCTCGAAGACGACAAAGCCGAAGACGTCGTTCAGGTGGACCTGAGCGGGAAGTCCGAAATGGCCGATTACATGGTCATCGCCTCGGGCCGGTCGTCGCGGCAAGTTGCGTCGATTTCGGAGAAGATGGTTGATCGTTTGAAGCAAGAGCTCGGCGTCATCTGCAAAATCGAAGGCAAGGACGCCTCCGATTGGGTGCTGATCGATGCGGGCGACGTGATCGTCCATGTGTTCCGACCCGAAGTGCGGGAATTCTATCAGCTCGAAAAGATGTGGCTGACCCCGGCGGAGACGGCGGCCCGCGCCTAAGATGCGGATCCGCATCGTGGCGGTCGGGCGCCTCCGGGCGGGCCCGGAACGCGACCTTGTGGCCGATTATGCCGGGCGGGCCGAGAAACTCGGCCGGAACCTCGGGATACGGGCGGTTGATCTCGACGAAGTGGAAGACCGCCAAGACCGGGGAAAAGAGGCCGAAGCGGCCCTTCTGCGGAAGGCTCTGCCCGAAAACGGTGTGGTAATTGCCCTCGATGAGCGGGGGAAAACCATGGCCTCGCCGGACTTTGCCGCCCTTCTGGCCGAGCACCGGGACCGCGGCACGCGGGATCTTGTGTTTCTCATCGGCGGAGCAGACGGTCTTGCACCCGGGCTCGTGGCCGAAGCAGATCACCGGCTCTCCTTCGGCCCCATGGTCTGGCCACACAAGCTCGCTCGCGCCATGCTTGCTGAGCAACTTTACCGCGCGGCCTCGATCCTCGCCGGATCGCCCTATCACCGAAGTTGAGACCGTGGTTAAAGCGGCCCGAACGGCCCAATAACAGGACTTGAGATGACCCCGCCGAAACCGGTTGTTCTCTGCATACTAGACGGTTGGGGGATCAACTCTGACATTTCTGCCAACGCACCCGCGCGCGCGAATACCCCAACATTCGACCGGCTGATGGACACCTGCCCACATGCCCGTCTCGTGACCCATGGCAACGATGTGGGCCTCCCCAAGGGACAGATGGGCAATTCCGAAGTGGGCCATACCAATATCGGCGCTGGTCGGGTCGTGGCGATGGATCTCGGCCAGATCGATCTTGCCATCGAGGACGGCTCGTTCTTCGAAGAACCTGCTCTCTTGGACTTCGCCGAGCGCGTGAAAAACGGGTCTGGCGTGGCCCATCTTGCGGGACTTGTCTCCGATGGCGGGGTTCATTCCCACCAGGACCATATGATCGCCGCAGCCAAAGCCCTGGCCAACCGAGGCCTTACCGTGAAAATCCACGCCATAACCGATGGCCGTGACGTGCCACCTGCCTCGGCGCGCGACTACCTCGCCGCGCTCCGGGATGGCCTCCCGGCGGGCGCGGAGATCGCGACACTTTCGGGCCGGTATTATGCGATGGACCGCGACAAGCGTTGGGACCGGGTTGCACTGGCATACAGGGCCGTCGTCAAAGGCCAAGGCGAAGCGGCCGACAACGAACTCACCGCCCTCGACCATTCCTATGCCAATGATAAGACAGACGAATTCATCCCGCCCACAGTCCTTGGGTCCTATAGCGGCATGGGCGACGGCGATGGGCTGTTTTTCATCAATTTCCGCGCCGACCGGGCCCGGGAGATCCTGTCGGCCATCGGTGATCCTGCTTTTGACGATTTTGAGACCGGCCGCCGGCCCAAGCTCGCGGCCCATCTCGGCATGGTCGATTATTCAGACGCCCACAACGCCTTCATGACCACGGTTTTTCCAAAGAAAAAGATCGTCAATACGCTCGGCGCCTGGGTCGCGGCGAAAGGGCTCCGCCAGTTTCGCCTCGCCGAGACCGAGAAATACCCCCACGTGACCTTTTTTCTTAACGGTGGCAAAGAAGCACCCGAGGAGGGGGAGGAGCGCTATATGGCGCCGTCGCCCAAGGTCGCGACCTATGATCTTCAGCCCGAAATGTCGGCCGAAGAGGTCTCCGATCAACTCGTTGGGGCAATCGCCGGGGGGTATGACCTGATCGTCGTCAATTACGCCAACCCCGACATGGTGGGCCATACCGGGGACCTTGGCGCTGCAATCAAGGCCTGCGAGGCGGTGGACCAGGGGCTCGGCCGGGCGGTGGCGGCCCTCGACGCCCAGGGCGGAGCTATGGTCGTGACGGCCGATCACGGCAATTGCGAAACCATGGTCGATCCCGAAACCGGCGGGCCCCACACGGCCCATACAACCAACCTTGTGCCGGTGATCCTCGTGGGCGGGCCCGAGGGCGCAGGGCTTGCCGATGGGCGCCTGGCCGATCTTGCGCCGACGCTTCTCGATCTCATGGGCCTCGACGCCCCGCCGGAGATGACCGGCCAGAGCTTGATCCGCCTCTGATGCGCTGGGCCCTCGCGCTTGTTCTTGCCGCCTTGCCGGCCGCCGCAGACCCGGTGGCCGATGCAGAGAGGGCGAGTGCAGCGCTCCGGGAAGCGCGGCTGTCGCTTGACGCGGCCACGGGGCGGCGTGACCGGGTGGCCGCCCTTACGGAGACGATCAAGGCCTATGAGGCCGGGCTCGCCGCGTTTCGGGCTGCGATCCGCGATGGGCGGAGCGAAGAGCGGGTCCTTGAAACCGCACTCGCCGCCCGCGAAGACCAATTTGCCCGCATCCTTGCGGTGCTGACCAGCCTGCGCGCAGAGCCTGAGACCTTCCTTCTTTTGCATCCCTCGGGGCCTTTGGAGACCGCCCGGGCCGGGATGGTGGCCGGTGACGTGGCTCCGGCACTTCAGGCCGAGGTGGCCGAGATCAAAGGCCTTCTCGAAAACCTCGCCGCGCTGACCGCGATCCGCGAAAAGGCCCAAGGGACCCTTGCCGATGGTCTCGCTGGTGTCGAAGCAGCGCGCACGGAGCTTACCGCGGCCATGGCGGCCCGTAAGGAACTCCCCCAAAGGGTCGCGACCGACGCGGCCGCCATGGCGGCCCTTCTTGATGCCGCCGATACGCTCGACGGGTTCGCGGCCGGACTTTCGAGCCAAGGCATAAGCCCCGGAAACGCGTTCGAAGCCTCCCTCGGGGAATTGCCGCTTCCGGTTTCCGGTCGGCGGCTTCGGGCGGCGGGCGAGCGGGATGCGGCGGGGATCGATCGTCCGGGCTGGGTCATCGCGACCCAACCCCGCGCCCTTGTCACCGCCATCAGCCCGTCAACAATCCGCTATGCCGGGCCCCTTTTGGACTACGGAAACGTGATTATCATCGAACCCGAAACCGGCTATCTATTGGTGCTCGCTGGCCTCGGCGATCTGCTCGTTGGGCCTGGAGACGTGGTTAATAAGGGCGCAGCCTTGGGTTTGATGCCCGGCCTTGGGAACAGTTTCGAAGGAAATCTCGGCAAAAACAGCCAAGGCAGTGGCCAAGCCGCAAGTGAGACGCTTTATATTGAAGCAAGAGAAGCCAACACACCCGTGGATCCGGCAGGATGGTTCCGCATCGCTGAAGTCGAATAGGACGGAGTAGTATGAAAAAGTTCGCATTGGCCGCCGTCGGCGGCGTTCTGGCAGGCGCGGTCCTCACCACCCAAGTCGCCGGGCCCCTGGTGGCCCAGGAGGCTGGCCGCAAGACATCCGTATACGAGCAGCTCGACCTCTTTGGTGACATTTTCGAGCGGATCCGCGCCCAATATGTCGAGGAGGTCGATGAAAGCGAACTCATCGAAGCCGCGATCAACGGCATGCTCACCTCGCTCGACCCCCATTCCGGGTTCCTCACCGCCGATGACGCGGCCGATATGCGCGTCCAAACGCGGGGCGAGTTTGGCGGGCTCGGCATCGAAGTGACCCAGGAAGAGGGCTTTGTAAAAGTCGTCTCGCCCATCGACGGCACCCCGGCGGACGATGCGGGCATCGAAGCGGGCGATTTCATCACCCATGTGGACGGCGAAAGTGTGCTCGGCCTCACGCTCGACGAGGCGGTTGAGTTGATGCGGGGCGTGGTCGGTTCTGAGATCATCGTCACGATCGTCCGTGAAAACGCCCCCGAACCTTTCGACGTCTCGATCATCCGCGACACGATCAAACTGACCGCCGTTCGGACCCGCAATGTCCAAGACACGGTGGTCCTCCGGATCACCACGTTTAACGATCAAACCCACCCCAACCTCCAGGCGGGCCTTGCCAAAGAAGTTGAGGATCTCGGCGGGATGGACAACGTCAACGGCTTCATCATCGACCTTCGGAACAACCCCGGCGGGCTCCTCCCGGCGGCGATCCAGGTCTCCGACGCCTTCCTCGATGCGGGCGAGATCGTCTCGACCCGGGGCCGCGACCCGCAAGATGGTGACCGGTTCAACGCCACCGACGGCGATCTTGCGGAAGGCAAACCCATCGTTGTGTTGATCAACGGCGGGTCGGCTTCGGCGTCTGAAATCGTTGCTGGCGCGCTCCAGGACCATCGCCGCGCGGTGGTCGTCGGCACCAAATCCTTCGGTAAGGGCTCGGTTCAAACGGTCCAGCCACTCCGGGGCGGCGGGGCCATGCGTTTGACGACCGCACGTTACTACACTCCCTCTGGCCGCTCGATCCAGGCCCTTGGCGTGTCACCCGACATCGTGGTCGAACAGCCGCCGCGTCCAATTGGGCTTGAGGAAGAAGAGGACGAAAGCGCGGCGCGCCGTGACCGGTCCGAGGCCGATCTCCGGGGACGGCTTTCCAATGACAGCCTCTCCGAAGACGAGATCCGTCAGATCGAAGCGGACCGGGAGAAAGCCGAAGCAACGGCCGAACTTCGGGAAGAGGATTACCAACTCGCCTACGCGATCGACATTCTCAAAGGGCTCTCGGCCCTCGGCCCCGAATACGTCATCCAATCGGCGCGTGGGAACTGACCCAAAACCCGGCGGGGGAGACATGTCCCCCGCCGATCTCCCCTACCGGCCTTGTGTCGGCATAGTCCTCGCCAATCCGGCGGGGCTCATTTTTTTGGGCGAGCGGAAAGGGCATCCTGGGGCCTGGCAAATGCCCCAAGGCGGGATCGACGAAGGCGAAGCGCCTCGGGACGCGGCCCTACGGGAACTTCAGGAAGAAACCGGCATTCAGCCTCAGGCCGTCGAAATCCTCGCCGAACATCCCGACTGGCTCTCCTACGACCTCCCGCCAGAGATCCGCGGAGGGGCCTTTAGAGGCCGATACCGAGGGCAAACCCAACGTTGGTTCTTGTTACGCTATTCAGGGAGAGACGGCGATATCTCCCTCGATCAGACCGAGTTTGCCGCGTGGCGCTGGGCAGATAGCGATACTGCGATTGACGCGATTGTGGGCTTCAAGCGGCCGATCTACCGCGAGGTCTTTTCACACTTTAGCCAATTTCTGGGCAGCTAGGCACCGAGAAACGGATTGGCGCGGATCCGGCGACACTGGCGCGCCCGGTCAATAAGAATTATATAAAATATTGTTTTAATTACATTTTAATCTCTGATCGGCCTGCGATGCCTTCGCGCTCCTCGGACCACCGATCCGACGGGCCCCATTTCGGCCACAGTTTCGACCCAATGCCGCCCCGGTTGCCTTTCCATAGTTAAGGGGCGCGGAGACCCCCCGCGCAAGTGTGGGTACGAGTTTCACTACAGTACGGGCGTTTACGCCCATTCCAGACCGCTCTTGCTGGCTCGGAAGTCACGCGCCGGGTTGGTATCCCCCCCAGCGGTTGGCCCCTCACCCCTCTGTGTCAGGTACCCTCGTGCCTCGACACGGAGGGGACGTTTTGGGCCGTGCTTTCGCAGCGGCAATCAGGGTGACGCTGAGGTCCGCCGCGCGGCCTTGGGCTCAGCCATGCTTGTCGATGAATTTCCGGATGAAACGGCGAATTTCTCGCGCCGCAGACGTGTCGAGATCCTTGCAAAGGGCGACGAACTGGTCGCGCTCTTCCTTCTTTAGGCGCAACACCAATTGGCTGTTTTTGCCGTCCTTTTTACCGTCCTTTTTGATCAACCGGTCCTCGCTGCCTTGACTTTCATATGCAATGTATATACATCTGCTATCTTGTCGCTATTCGATTTTAGCGGGGGGTGGATAACTGAGGAAAGAAAAAATGACCCTACATGCCGCACAATCTCTCTTGGTCCAGCATCGACTGGATCGGCCTAAGCCGCAGGCCCGTTGGATTCCCTGGGGTTTTATCCGGCGCTGGAATTCGCGCCGGGGTTGAACCTTCGCCTTGAACCGGTTGGGTTCATGGGGACATAAATTAGCGCTGTAACACCCAACGGAGCGCGCGCCCCATGGCCCCCGGTAAGACCGTCAAAGACTATATACGTACGATCGTGGATTTCCCCCATGAAGGGATCATGTTCCGCGATGTGACGACGCTGTTCGCTGACCCACGCGGGTTTCGAATGTGCATCGACCAATTGCTTCACCCCTATGCAGGCGACCGGATCGACAAGGTAATCGGGCTCGAAGCGCGAGGCTTCATCATCGGCGGTGCCATCGCCCACCAATTATCCGTGGGATTTGTGCCGATCCGAAAGAAGGGCAAACTGCCGGGCGCGACGCTGGCGCAGGACTACACCCTCGAATATGGTGAGGCGTCGATGGAAATTCACCAGGATGCGGTGGAGCCCGGTGAAAAGGTCCTGGTGGTCGACGATCTTTTGGCGACCGGCGGGACTGCCGAAGCCGGGCTGAAGCTCCTGGAACAGATGGGGGCGGATGTGGTGGGCTGCGCTTTCATTGTCGATCTTCCTGAACTTGGCGGGCAGGCCAAGCTCAAAGCCCTCGGCTTCGATATTCACATTTTGTGTGAGTTCGAAGGGGCCTGACGCCGGAAACCGGGTCGGTTTCCGGGCCGATTTCTTGTTGAGAAATCGCCGCCCCGTTGATCCCCGGGCGCAATTCGCGCAGGCTCGACCCATCGCGCCCAAGGGAGGGGAAAACTATGCAAACCCGCGCCGCCGTTGCGACCGCCGCCGGAAAGCCGCTCGAAATCATGGATGTAAATCTCGGCGGCCCGAGGGCCGGTGAGGTCCTCGTTGAGATCAAAGCCACCGGAATCTGCCACACCGATGAGTTCACCCTCTCAGGGGCCGACCCCGAGGGGATGTTCCCGGCCATTCTTGGCCACGAAGGGGCAGGCGTTGTGATGGACGTGGGCGAAGGCGTCACCAGCGTCAAAAAGGGTGACCATGTGATCCCACTTTACACGCCCGAGTGCCGGGAATGCGATTATTGCCTTCACCCGCGTACCAACCTTTGCCAGGCGATCCGTACGACCCAAGGCCAAGGTGTCATGCCCGACGGGACCAGCCGGTTTTCCACCTTGGACGGTGATCCGATCCTTCATTACATGGGATGCTCGACGTTCTCGAACCACACGGTCTTGCCCGAAATTGCCCTGGCGAAGGTCCGGGACGACGCGCCTTTTGAGAAGATCTGTTATATCGGATGCGGCGTGACAACCGGCATAGGGGCAGTGATCAACACCGCGAAGGTGGAAGAAGGTTCCAGGGCGATCGTCTTCGGCTTGGGCGGGATCGGTTTGAACGTGATCCAGGGCCTCCGGCTTGCCGGTGCGGATCAGATCGTCGGCGTCGATATCAACCCAGGCCGGAAGGCCATGGCCGAAAAGTTCGGCATGACCGATTTCGTGAATTCCTCCGAGGTGGAAGGCGATTTGGTGCCTTATCTGGTCGATCTGACCAAGGGCGGCGGCGATTATACGTTCGATGCTACCGGCAATGTGGGCGTGATGCGGGCCGCCCTGGAAAGCGCCCATAAGGGTTGGGGCGAAAGCATCATCATTGGGGTCGCCCCGGCGGGGGCGGAGATCTCGACCCGACCTTTCCAGCTTGTGACCGGGCGGGTCTGGCGGGGAACGGCGTTCGGTGGGGCGAGGGGCCGGACGGATGTGCCGAAAATCGTCGATTGGTACATGGACGGCAAAATCGAGATCGATCCGATGATCACCCATACCCTCGCGCTGGATGATATCAATGAGGGCTTCGATCTCATGCATGAAGGGAAATCGATCCGGTCGGTCGTGGTCTATTGAAAGCGGGAGCGAGGGGCCAGCCCCTCGCGTTCCCCGGAGTATTTTTCCCAGGATGAGTGAGCCCGACATTCGGGTCCGGCCAGCGGACCTAGGCGATGACGCTGCAATTTGGGCCGTGCTCCGGCCCGCAGTGGAGGCGGGCGAGACCCTTTGTGCACCGCCAGGCGGGGGCCAGGAGGGGGCCTTTGCCTATTGGCGGCCGCCGGGGGCGGTCAACTTCGTCGCCGAATTGGAGGGCCGCGTGGTGGGGACATCCTATCTTCGTCCGAACCAGACCGGGGGCGGGGCCCACGTGGCCAATGCGGGCTATGCGACCCATCCCGATGCGGCCGGGCGCGGTGTGGCGCGGGCGCTTTTGGCCCATTCCCTCGGAGAGGCGAAGGCCCGGGGCTTTCGGGCGATGCAGTATAATTTCGTTCTGGCCAGTAACGTTCGGGCCGTTGCGACCTGGGAGCGGGCGGGGTTTGAGGTGGTCGGCCGGCTTCCGAGCGCCTTTTTGCACCCCAAACTCGGCTATGTGGACGCGCTGGTGATGTACCGTTCGCTCGTTGAGGAGTGACTGGATTTGAGAACAAAAGGTGAATATGATCGCGAGTCGCATGTTTGCCGAACTCGATATCACCTCGAATTTCACGTTCCTCACCGGGGCGTCCCATCCGGAGGAATATGTGGACCGGGCCGCGCTTCTGGGGCTTTCGGCCATCGCGATTGCCGATGAGAACTCGGTGGCCGGGATCGTGCGGGCCCATGCGCGCGCCAAGGAGATCGCGCGCCAGATCAAGGAACGCGCCGATGAAGAGACGCGGTTGGGCCGCGTGGGCCCACCATCCCCGGCCGAGATCGAAGCTTTCGCGCCGAAGCCGAGCCTTTTTGAACAATATCCGGGCCACCGGATCCGGCGGAAGGAAGGCACGTTATCGGAGGTCGAGGCCGATGCCCCACCCCCGGCGCGCTCGGCCGCGATCCGGAACATCCCACGCCTTCTTCCCGCCGCCCGGATCCGGCTTGAGGACGGGTTTGCCGCCACCGTGCTCCCCCGCGACCGGGCGGGTTGGGGGCGGCTTTGTCGGCTCATTTCCCGAGGCCGGCTCCGGGCCGAGAAAGGCAGCTGTCTTTTACATCTCAACGATCTTTTGGAATTCGGCGAGGGCCTCGAGCTTTTGATCCACGCCTCCCCTGGCTGGGAGAATGCCGCGCGGGCGCTTCAGACGCGGTTTGGCCCAGCCTGCCATCTCCTCCTCGCGCCCCGCTATGACGGCCGGGACCCCGAGCGCTTCGCCCGGCTTTCGAAGCGGGCGGACGCCCTGGGGCTTGATCTTGTGGCCTCGGCGAGCCCCCGGATGCACCGGGGCGCGCGCCGGAAGCTCGCCGATGTGCTGACAGCGATCCGCGAAGGGATCCGGGTGGACGACCTTGGTCGCGCGGCCTTGGCCAATGCCGAACAACGGCTCCGCTCGGAGGCGGAGATGCGACGGCTCTTTAAAGGCTATGGGCACGCGATCGACCGGGCCGCCGAGATCGCCGATCGGTTGACTTTTCGCCTGGACGAGCTGCGCTACGAATACCCCTCCGAGATCGCCGACGGCGAAGACCCCGCCGCCCGGCTCCGGCGACTTTCCTATGAGGGGCTCGATTGGCGCTATCCGGGCGGCGCGCCCGAGAAGGTCAAAGCGCTTCTCGAACACGAGCTGACCCTCATCGCCAAGCTCGATTACGAGCCCTACTTCCTCACGGTCCGTGACGTGGTGGCCTTTGCCCGCTCGCGGAACATTCTCTGCCAGGGACGGGGCTCGGCGGCCAATTCGGTGGTTTGCTTTTGCCTCGGGGTCACTTCGGTGTCCCCGGAGATCGGTACCATGGTCTTCGAGCGCTTCGTCTCCGAAGCCCGGAACGAGCCCCCCGATATCGACGTCGATTTCGAGCATGAGCGGCGCGAAGAGGTGATCCAGCACATTTACGAGAAATATGGCCGGGAACGCGCAGGGATCTGTGCCACGGTCATCCACTACCGCGGCAAGCGCGCGGTACGCGAAGTCGGCCGGGCCATGGGGCTGACCGATGACACGATCTCGGCGATCTCCTCCCAGCTTTGGGGTTTTTTCTCGACCAACGGGCTCGAAAACGAACGCCTCCGCGAGATCGGCCTCGACCCGGCCGACCGGCGGCTTGCGCAAACCATGGCGCTTATTTTCGAGATCCAAGGCTTCCCCCGGCATCTCTCCCAGCATGTGGGCGGGTTCATCATGACCGAGGGGCGGCTCGACGAGTTGGTCCCGGTTGAGAACGCCACCATGGAAGGCCGCACAGTCATCCCCTGGGATAAGGACGATATCGACGCCCTCGGCATCCTCAAAGTCGATGTCTTGGCTTTGGGCATGCTCTCCTGCATCCGGAAAGGCTTCGATCTTCTCAAGATGCACCACGGGCTCGATTACAATCTGGCCACGCTCCCGCCCGAGGACCCGGCCGTTTACGACATGCTCTGCAAGGCCGATAGTTTGGGCGTTTTCCAGGTCGAATCCCGGGCCCAGATGAACTTTCTCCCCCGGATGCGACCGCGCACGTTTTATGACCTCGTCATCGAAGTCGCGATCATCCGGCCGGGGCCAATCCAAGGGGATATGGTCCACCCCTATCTCCGCCGCCGGAACGGGGAGGAAGAGGTGACCTTCCCTTCGGACGCTTTGGGCGAGGTCTTGGGCAAGACCATGGGCGTGCCGCTCTTCCAAGAGCAGGCCATGCAGATCGCGATTGTCGGGGCCGGGTTCACGCCCGAACAGGCTGACCGGCTCCGGCGCTCGCTGGCGACGTTCAAAAAGCACGGCAACGTGTCGGAGTTCCGCGCACTCTTTCTCAAGGGGATGCGGAAAAACGGCTATGAAGACGATTTCGCCGAGCGCTGCTTTTCCCAGATCGAAGGGTTCGGGTCTTACGGGTTCCCGGAATCGCACGCGGCGAGTTTCGCGCTTTTGGTCTATGCGTCGAGCTGGATGAAATGCCACCATCCGGGCATCTTTGCCTGCGCGCTTTTAAATTCGCAGCCCATGGGGTTTTACGCCCCGGCCCAGATCGTGCGGGATGCGCGCGAACACGGGGTGGTTGTCCGCCCGGTTTCGATCAACGAAAGCTATTGGGACAATGTGATGGAGCCCGACGGGGAAGGGGGCCTCGCCCTCCGGCTCGGCTTTCGCCAGATCAAAGCGATGCGCGAAGAGGATGCGGCGTGGATCGCGGCGTCCCGCGGCAACGGCTACCGGGCGGTCGAAGACGTTTGGCGGCGCGCAGGCGTGGGACCAGCCGCCTTGCGCACCCTTGCTGAGGCGGATGCGTTCGCCGATCTGGGCCTCAGCCGCCGCGACGCGCTTTGGGCGGCCAAGGCCATCGGTGCCGAAAAGCCCCTACCGCTCTTCGGGGGCGATATTGACGGGGAGGGCATCGTCGAACCGGCCGCCCTTTTGCCGCAAATGGGTGAAGGCGAGGAGGTGATCGAAGATTACGTCTCGATGCGGCTGACCCTTCGCGCCCATCCCATGAGTTTCCTCCGCGCCAAGCTCACACCCGAGGTGGCCTAAGCCAAAGCCCCATGTTAGGCGGCGCCATGGCCCGGATCCCGACCAAAGAAGACGTCCTCGCCTGGATTGCCGACAACCCAACCCAGACCTCGAAGCGCGACATCGCGAAAGCCTTCGGGCTGAAGGGCGCGGACCGGATCGATTTGAAACGGCTCCTGAAAGAGCTCGAAGGCGACGGCCATCTCGAAAAGCGCCGCAAGACCTACCGCGACCCCGAAAAGCTCCCGCCCGTCAGCGTCCTCCAGATCCAAGAGCCGGACGCCGATGGCGACCTCTTCGCACGGCCTCTCGAATGGCAAGGCGAGGGGCCCGAGCCTCGGGTCCTCATGGTCCTCCGCGCGTCCGACCCCGCCCTCGGGGGCGGCGACCGGGTGCTGGCGCGGCTCCAAGAGGTCAAAGGTGAGGATCACGCCTATGAGGGCCGTCTTATCCGCCGGATCGGCACCAACCCGCGAAAACTCCTCGGGATCTACCGCGCGGGCTCCGAAGGCGGGCGGATCGTGCCCATCGACAAAGCGAGTGAGCGGGAATGGCGCGTCGCCGAGAAAGACCGGCACGGGGCGAAGGACGGCGAGTTAGTGGAAGCCGAACTCGCCGGCCCCAAATCCCGGATGGGCCTTCCCCCCGCCCGGGTCATAACCCGCCTCGGCGACCCCTCCGCACCCCGGGCCGTCTCCCTCATCGCGATCCACGAACATGGAATACCCGACGCCTTCCCCGACGCGGCCATCGAAGAGGCCGACCGCGCCCAACCGGCCACACTCGACAAACGCGAAGACCTTCGCCCCATCCCGCTTCTTACCATCGACCCTGCCGATGCGCGCGACCACGACGATGCCTGCGCGGCAATGCCCGACACGGACCCCGCCAATACAGGCGGCCATGTCCTCTGGGTCGCGATCGCCGACGTCGCCCACTATGTCCGACCCGGCACCGAGCTTGACCGCGAGGCGAGAAAACGCGGCAACTCCACGTATTTCCCCGACCGGGTGGTGCCCATGCTCCCCGACCGGCTATCGGGCGATCTCTGCTCGCTCCATGAGGAAGTCGACCGGGCGGTGATCGCGGTTGAGATGAAGATCTCCGCCGACGGCGAGTTACTGTCCCAACGCTTTACAAGGGGTCTCATGCGCTCCGCCGCCTCGCTTCACTACGAGGAAGTTCAAGACGCCATCGACGGCGCGCCGAACGACCGCACAGCACCCCTTCTCGACGGCGTTCTAAAGCCACTTTATGCCGCCTACGCCGTGCTCGTCCGCGCCCGAGAGGCCCGCCAACCCCTCGACTTGAACTTGCCTGAACGCCAAATCGTTCTCGCTGAGGACGGAACGGTCACATCCGTTGCACATAAAGACCGGCTCGACGCCCACCGGCTGATCGAAGAATTCATGGTTCTGGCCAACGTCGCCGCGGCCAAGGAGCTTGAAGCCCGCAAGACCGACCTTGTCTACCGGGTCCATGAAGAACCGAGCCCGGAAAAGCTCGACGCCCTGAGGGAGACCGCCGCGTCGGTGGGTCTGCCTCTGGCCAAGGGCCAGGTCCTCAAAACGGCCCATCTCAACCGCCTCCTCGCGGCGGCCGCCGAGACCGACCATGAGGACGTGATCAACCTTTCCACGCTCCGCTCAATGCAGCAGGCGTTTTACGCGCCCGAGAATTTTGGCCATTTCGGCCTCGCGCTGCGGTCCTACGCCCATTTTACCTCGCCCATCCGGCGCTACGCGGACCTTGTCGTCCACCGCGCGCTGATCCGCGCCCATGGCTGGGGCGAGGACGGGCTGACCGAGCCCGAGATCGAAGACCTCGACGCGACCGCCCAACATATCTCTGCCACCGAACGCCGGTCTATGCTGGCGGAACGCGACACTACGGACCGCTACCTCGCCGCTTATCTTGCCGACCGGATAGGAACCGAGCTCACCGGAAGGATCTCTGGCGTCCAACGCTTTGGGGCGTTCGTGAAGCTCGACGGTACTGGGGCAGATGGGCTCGTGCCGGTGCGGTCCATTGGACAGGAATTCTTCCACTATGACCGGGACACCCAAACGCTGATGGGAGCCGATACCGGTCAATTGATCGGCCTCGGCCAGAAAGTCACCGTCCGCCTCGTTGAGGCGGCGCCCGTTAGCGGTGGCCTTATTCTCGAACTTCTCGATATTGAAGGCGGCGCGCTCAAACGCCCAGGAGGACCGGCCCGCCGTGGCGGCGGGCGCCGGAGAACCGTCAAACCCGCCCATAAGAAACCGCGCCATGTGACTCGGAAGCGTCGGCAACGTTGACCTGGAAGACACGCCCCGCGGCCTAAGCGCCACACCTTCCGGCCAGCGGCCCATGCAGGATGGGCCATTAACCCTAATCGGCGAGAATTGACCGGCGCCGCCCTCATTCTGCTTTGTCGGAATCACCTGAGCCCTTACATTATCCACAGAGCAGCAACAAAAAGGGTGCCGATATGAGCCGGCGCACCGTCCCCCTCGCGGCCGCAATGTGCCTCGGTTTGTCCACGGCATTGGCGGCCATGACCACCTCCCCGGTCCCGACCCCGCGGCCAGATCTCGGCGCCAGTGACATCGCCCCGCGCCCGGTGGCCAATCGCGGCTTCCAGCGCTGGATCGACGGGTTCAAGTCCCGCGCCCGGGCCGCCGGCATCCGACCGGCTGTGCTCGAACAGGCCTTCCGGGGCGTCCAGTACAATGCCGACGTGATCGCGCGCGACCGGAACCAATCGGAATTCACCAAGCAGATCTGGGAATATCTCGACAGTGCCGTCTCCGACAGCCGGATCCGGAACGGCAAGGCTGCACTTCGAGACAATCGCGCACTCCTGGTCGAGATCGAAAGCCGCTACGGCGTCGAAGCCGAGATCGTCACCGCGGTTTGGGGCCTCGAAAGCGCCTATGGCGCGGTCCGGGGCTCGACGCCTATCATCGAAGCCATGGCAACGCTCGCCTATGACGGAAGGCGGGGGCGGTTTTTTGAAAAACAGCTCATCGCGGCCCTTCAGATCCTCCAAGCGGGCGATATCCGCCCCGATCAGATGAAGGGGTCCTGGGCCGGGGCCATGGGCCACACCCAGTTTATTCCCACGAGCTATCTCGCATTTGCCCAGGATTTCCGCGGCGACGGGCGGCGTGACATCTGGTCGGACGACCCGACCGACGCTTTGGCGTCCACGGCGGCCTATCTGGCCCGTTCCGGTTGGACCAAAGGCCAGCCCTGGGGTGTCGAAGTGCGCTTGCCCCAAGGGTTCAACTATGCGTCGGCCGGGGCGAAAGTGAAGAAATCCACGGCTCAATGGGCGGCTTTGGGCGTGCGTGACACGAAGGGCGGTCGGGTGCCGGATTATGGCCGGGCGTCGATCATTCTTCCCGCAGGATCCCGCGGCGCGGCCTTTATGATCTTTGACAATTTCCACGTGATCGAGCGCTACAACGCCGCCGACGCCTACGTGATCGGCGTCGGGCACCTGGCCGACCGGATCGGCGGTGCCCCAGCGATCCGCGCGAAATGGCCCCGCGGCGACCGGGGCCTCCGGCTGTCGGAGCGAAAGGAGATGCAACGTCTTTTGACCCGGCGCGGCTTCAGCACAAACGGCGTCGACGGCATTATCGGGCCCAATACAATTTCGGCGATCAAGGAATATCAACGCTCGGTCGGGCTCACGCCCGACGGCTATGCGAGCATGGAGATCCTCCGGCGTCTGAGGTAGCCCGGTTCACTGGCGCGCCGCCCGGACGGGATCCGAGCCTGCGCCTAACCGATTTCCATAACCATCGGTCGATGGGGGATGTCTGCCTCGATATATTCGGCCCCGTCCACCCGGTAGCCGAGCGCTTCGTAGAACCGCACCACATAGGATTGGGCGCCGAGGCGGATCTCCGTGATCTGAGATTTCTCCCGCAAAAGCCGCTCACATTCGGCCATCACGGCCTGACCGATCCCGGTGCCGCGATGGGATTTCAGCACCGCCACCCGGCCGACCTTGCCGACAGGAGGCGACAGCAAGATCCGCGCGCAGCCCACTGGCGCCCCGCAGACTGCCGCCAAGACGTGGATGCCTTGCTCTTCGAGCCCGTCCATCTCGATCGCTTCGTCGACGCCCTGTTCTTCGATGAAGACGGCGCGCCGGATCGCCAGACAGGCGGCCACATCGCGCGTTTCCGAAACCTCAATCACTGAAATACCCTTCTAAAACGCGGCGATAGATCGCCGTCAGCCCTCTTATATCGGCCTCCGCCACATGCTCGTCGATCTGATGCATGGTCTGGCCCACGAGCCCGAATTCCACCACCGCGCAATGGTCTTTGATGAACCGCGCGTCTGACGTCCCGCCCGACGTCGATAGATCCGGCCGAAGCCCGGTTTCGGCCTCGACCGCGGCGGAAACGAGGTCGGACAGGTCGCCGGGCGGCGTGAGGAAACTCTCCCCCGAAACCTGAATGTCCATTTCGAAGCCCACCTCCGTTTCGTCGGTCACGCTTGCGGCCTCTTCCCGAAGCCAACGGGTCAGCGCATCGGAATGATGGGCATCATTGAAGCGAATATTGACGGTCGCCCGGCAGGCGCCCGGGATGACGTTGTTGGCCGGGTTTCCCGTATCGATATTGGTCACCGCCAAGGTCGACGGATCGAAATGGGCGGTGCCTTCGTCGAGGGTCTTGGCCGAAAGACGTTGGGCGAGCATGGCCATGGCCGCCACCGGGTTCCGCGCCCGTTGGGGATAGGCCGAATGCCCCTGGATCCCGGTCGCAGTGATCCAAGCCGTCATTGAGCCGCGTCGCCCGATTTTCATCGTGTCGCCCAAGCGCTCGGGGCAGGTGGGTTCACCCACAAGGCAGACGCTCATGGCCTCACCGGCCCGGTCCATCCAGTCGAGAAGGGCCCGGGTTCCGTCCTTGGCGTTGCCTTCCTCGTCGCCGGTGATCGCGATGATCACTGCGCCGTCGGGTGGGGTCTTTTCGACAAATTCCGTGGCCGCGGCCACGAAGGCGGCCACGCCCGATTTCATGTCCGCAGCCCCCCGGCCCCAGACCCTGCCTTCTTCGGCGAGCCCCGCGAAGGGCGCGCGTGTCCACTCTCCGGCGTTACCCTCAGGCACCACGTCTGTGTGGCCATTAAACCCAAAGCTCTTTCGGTGATCCTTCTGGCCCCAACGGGCGAAAAGGTTCTCGATCCCGCCGCGAGGGACCCGGTGAACCTCAAAACCCGCAGCCGCCAGGGGCGCGGCCACAAGATCGAGGGCGCCGGCATCCTGGGGTGCGATGGAGCGACAGCGGATCAAGGCCTGGGTCAGGGCGACGGGGTCGGGGGATGCCATTGGGCTCGGATAGCGAAGCCAGCGCTCCCCTGCAATCTCGGGCCGCGCGATCTGTGGCCCGTGAACAACAGAGCCCAACCGCCCCTTGGCAAAGAATATCAATCCCTTGGCATCGCCCTCCCGGCCCCCCACCTTCCCCACCGACAAGAAACCCGAGGCAGGGTCCATAGGCGGAAGACGGGTCAACCCCGCACCGCACACCACGTTTACCCGCGTCCGAAGGGCGCCGGGCGTGCGGCCCTTGCCATCGAGACGGACGAGGCAGGCATGGTCGCAGGGGTCGAACTCACTTACCTTTCGGCAACCGCACAGCAAATGGCCGAACTGATCTTCGGTGACGGTGTCACTGTGCTCCCCAATGGTGCGAGCTTTACCGGCGATGCCGGGGCGGCGGCGATCTATGAAGACGGCCTTACGATCACCGAAGACGTCGCTCCAAGTGACACGGGCGTGATCCTCTCCACCGGCCAGGCCCGCGCCTTTACCCGTGTCGGGGCGGAATCGAATGCCGCCACCAACACCACGACGGCGAACAGTGGCATCAACGGCGAACCGGCCTTTGATGCGCTCGCCGGGCTTTCGACCTTCGACGCGAATTACCTCGATGTCGATTTCGTCCCCGATGCCGGCGTCAATTCGATCACAATGCGTTTTGTATTCGCCTCGGACGAATATCCCGAATTTGCGGGCTCAATTTACAACGACCTTGTGGGGGTCTGGATCAATGGAAGCCCAGTGCCCCTGGCGGCCGGGGACGGGCAGACGAGTGTCGGCAATATCAACCAATCGGGGGGCGTGAACCTTTTCGTGTCGAACACGAATGACGAGTTCAACACCGAGATGGACGGGTTTACGATCACGGTGTCGCTCACGATCCCGGTTAATCCGAGTGTGACCAACTCGATCCGGATCGGTGTCGCCGACGTCTCCGACGCCAACTACGACTCGAATCTCTTGATCGCGGCGAACTCCGTCCAAGGCACACTTATCGCAGTGGAAGATGAGGCGGTCCTGCGCCCGGGCGAAACCACCACGATCGACGCCTTGGCCAACGATATGAACAATACAAGCGGCACCGCATCGATCTCCCAGATCAACGGGGTCGATGTGATGCCCGGGGACGATGTTGACCTGCCCACAGGCCAGACGGTCAGCCTCAACCTCGACGGGACGCTGTCGGTGACTTCGAACACCGAAAGCGAAGACATCGCCTTCACCTACGGCATCAGTTCGACCACCGGTGAGTTCGATGTGGGTTTCATCACCATCGACACAGTGCCTTGTTTCGCCGCCGGCACCCGAATTTTGACGCCCGACGGCGAAAAGCCGGTGCAGTGGATTGAGGCGGGCGACCAGGTGATCACGCGCGACAACGGGCCTCAAATGGTCCGGTGGGTGGGCCGCCGTGCCGTTGAGGCAAGCGACAAGATGGCGCCGATCCGGATCGCGGCGGGAACGTTCGGCCGCCACTCTGCGCTGACCGTCTCACCCCTCCACCGGGTCCTGTTGCGCCAGCCCAAAGGCGAGCTCCTCTTTGGGGCGTCGGAGGTCCTCGTCGCGGCCCGCGACCTTGTCGATGGGGGGGCGATTACTCGGATCGAGGGCGGTTGGATCGAATATGTTCACCTGATGTTTGATGACCATCAGGTCGTCTGGTCCGAGGGTCTTCCCACCGAGAGCTTTCTTCCTGGGCCCCAGACAACGTCGTGTTTTGAACGCGAGGCGGTCGAAGAGATCGCTCGGATTTTTCCCGAACTTGATCCAAAAACCGGCGAAGGCTACGGACCCCCGGCCCGGACCTTGCTGAAATCGCGAGAAGCGCGCTTACTCGTCGCCTGAGAGAGGCTCGAAGAACGGCGTCATCTCGGCCACGATCACCGCGTTCTCGGCTTGGGCCCTGGCAATAAGCGCTCGCTCTTCCTCGGCAATCTCCATCCCCTGGACTTCGCGCTCTTTGACCGTGCCGTAGCCGGTCACATCGAGCGGGGCCAACCCGGCGGTTTTAAGGAGCGCTACCGTTTCTCGGACCGCCTCGGCTTCATCCCGCCCGGCCGCAAGGCAATAGAGCCCCGCTCCGGTGGCACCGTCCGGTAGGCCATCGTCGGGCTTGCGGCCCACTTGGACAACCAGCGCATAGACTTCGTCTGGAGTTTTTCCCGCCATGACAGGGCCATGGCACGGGGCCAAAGCCACCGCAACGTCTGGCCCTTCGGTCAATTGGGCCAGGAAACCCCCGGCGGTGTGTCGAGGAGGGGGATCATCTCGGCGCCGTCCGGTGCCCAACTGTCCCGGATCTCATAAAGATGTCGGAAACCGGCAAGGATCTCCGGTGGGGCGGTGCGGCTCAGGAGGGCCCCGTCCTGTTGCCAGATTGCCTGGGCGTCGGCCGCCGCTTCTTCAAATTGGAACGCGTCGACCAAGAGGTCCGCATGGACCATCGGATCGGAGGGGGCGAGGGGGGCCAGGCGCCGTTTTCCTTTTGGACTGAGAAGGGGCTTTAGATCCGTCGCGCGCGCCGTGGCCCGGTCTGCTGCCGTTTCAGGCAGTGTCACATCGCCCCCTTCGAGAATGCCGATCCGGCGGATGGCCTGGGCGATGGCCGCCCGCTCGGTTGCGGCCGCTACCCGGTAATGGCCCCGGAATGTCTGCCAATAGAGGCTCACATCCTCTCGGCTCGCACCGGTCTCGAGTGCCTCTGCCAGAAGGAGTAGCGTCGCAAGGATAAAGGCCGGATAGTCTTCGTTGGGTAGGGCGGAGGTGAGCCGGACCGCATCGAGTACGTCCTGGCATCGCCGGGATCCGAGGTCGCGCCCGGCCATAAATTCCTCAAGCGCCGACAGGCCCTCTCCGCCACCGGACGGTCGTCCCCATATCCCCGCAGCAATACGTTGTCGCGCCTCCGCCGGCGCACGCTCGGCTAGAATTCGCAAGTCGCGGACAGCTTGCAGGGAGCGAAAACCGTCCGCGATACTCGTAACCATGGTGCCGGGGATAAGGAAGAATTGGGGGGAATTTCCGGCAAAGGCTGGGCCGTTAGGCGCGGAGCGGGAAACAGTTTGTTCCGCTTTGCAGCTATGTGTGGGCGCTTGGTCGCGTGCGTGGCGAGAATGCTCGCGCCGCGTGCCCCGGATGAAACCGGGGCCACACCGGCTTTAGTCGCGCAGGAGGTCGTTGATGCCCGTCTTCGAGCGGGTCTTGGCGTCGACCCGCTTCACGATCACCGCGCAATTCAGGTGAACCCCGTTTTTCGACGGCAAAGATCCCGCCACCACAACCGAATAGGGCGGCACTTCTCCGTAGCTCACATCGCCCGTCTCCCGGTCAACGATCTTGGTCGATTGGCCGATAAAGACGCCCATCCCGACGACCGACCCTTCCCGAACAATGCAGCCCTCCACCACTTCCGACCGCGCGCCGATAAAGCAATTGTCTTCGATGATCGTGGGGCTCGCCTGCATCGGCTCGAGAACCCCGCCAATGCCCACACCACCCGAGAGATGGACGTTCTTGCCGATCTGGGCACAGGAGCCCACCGTCGCCCATGTGTCGACCATCGTGCCTTCGTCCACATAGGCCCCGAGATTAACAAAGGACGGCATTAATACGACGCCCGGCGCGATATAGGCCGATTTCCGGACCACCGCGCTCGGCACGGCCCGGAACCCGGCCGCGCGCCACTGGTTGTCGCCCCAGCCTTTGAATTTTGAATCGACCTTGTCCCACCAGCCGCCGCCCTGGGGACCGCCTGCCTGGGGCTCCATGTCTTTGAGCCTAAAGCCCAAAAGCACCGCCTTTTTGGCCCATTGGTTGACATGCCATCCGCCATCTTTGGGCTCGGCGACCCGGAGCGTGCCGCTGTCGAGGGCACCCAGCGTGTCTTCGACCGCTTCGCGAGTCTCGCCTTGGGTCGCGGGTGTGATCGTGTCGCGGGCGTCCCAGGCCGCTTCAATGGCAGTTTCCAACGCGGCGTTTGACATGCGGCCCTCCATTCAACCCCTGGTCTCGGATCGTCGGCGGCTATAGAGGGGGATTTCGCGCGTTGCAATCGCCCGGGAGGAAAACGCGATGAAAGACGACCCCCACCGCCGCCCGCTTCGGAACGCGCACCAGGACATCGACGCCACGTCGCACCTGCCCGACACGCCCCAGGCCCAGGCACCGGCCTACCGCTTAGCCTTCGCCGACCCCGACTTTCTCTGCCGGGAGGAACTTCGGCCCGTCCGGCTCCAGCTTGAGCTTTTAAAGCCCGAACTGATGCTCAGCGAATTCGGCATCCGCTCCACGGTGGTCCTTTTCGGCGGTGCCCGTATTCCGGAACCGACCCAAAAGGACAGCGCCCGTACCCCGACCTTGGCAGGGCTTTCGAAATATTACGGCGAGGCGCGCCGGTTCGCGAAGATCATCACCGAGCGGAGCCAAGGCGAGGGCGGGCTTGAAAACGTCGTGGTCACCGGCGGCGGGCCCGGCGTCATGGAAGCCGGGAACCGCGGGGCTGAAGAGGCGGGCGGGGTCTCCATTGGGCTCAATATCGTTCTGCCCCATGAGCAAAGCCCCAATCCCCACATCACGCCAGAGCTCTGTTTCAACTTTCATTACTTCGCCATCCGGAAGATGCATTTTTTGATGCGCGCCAATGCCATAGCGGTGTTTCCCGGAGGTTTCGGCACGCTCGACGAACTCTTTGAATCGCTCACGCTCATTCAGACCGGGCGGATGGAGCGGGTGCCGATCGTGCTCTTTGGCGAGGAGTTCTGGCGCTCGATCGTCGACTTCAAAGCCTTGGCCGCAGCGGGCACGATTTCCGATGAGGACCTCGACCTTTTCCGCTTTGTGGAGAGTGCCGAGGAGGCGCTTGAGGTGATCGATACTTGGGAAGGATCCGGGACCAAACGCGAGGCGATCCCTGGTCGCTAAGGCCCCAGCGCTCGGTGCTATCCGCCCCCATCCCCATCAAGCGATAGGGCATCCCGCAAGAGCTCATTGAGCCGCGTTTGCCAGCCCCGCCCCCCGCGGCGAAGCTCGGCCACGACATCGCGGTCGAGACGGATGCTGACCGGTTGCTTCGTCGGCGCCTTCTGAGGTCCGCGTGTGCGCCGCGCCGAGGCGCTTGGATGGGCCTCGCTCGGTGCGTCCAGCGCCCGGCCCGGCGCCTGGTCGGAGGCTTTGGCGGCACTCGCCAAAAGCTCGGCCATGCCGGCTCGGATCCGAGCCTCTTCCTTGCGGCGTTTCTTTTTCGGTCCCATCGCTCCACAGACCTATCCACAGGCCCGCGCCCAGGCAATCACCGCGCCCGGTTCCAACACCATCCAAGAAATCGTGTGGACGATTTGCGACAGGCGGCCCTCAGGCCGACCGCGCCTCCGCAACCTCCGCGGCAATGGCCGCGCGGGTTTTTCTGCCCCGCTCCGTGGCCGATTTGAGCTGACCGCAGGCGGCCATAATATCCTCGCCCCGAGGCGTACGGATCGGGCTCGGATAGCCCGCCTTGTGGATGATCGTTGCGAAGGCCCGGATCCTGGCCCAATCGGAGCGCTCATACGGGGCGCCGGGCCATTCATTGAACGGGATCAAGTTGATCTTCGCGGGGATGCCGCGGATAAGCTCCACCAGCCGCCGCGCATCGGCGTCACTGTCATTTACGCCCTTCAGCATGACGTATTCAAACGTGATCCGCTCAGAATTCGACAGGCGCGGATACTCCCGAAGCGCCCCCAGAAGCGTCTCAATGTTCCATTTCCGATTGATCGGTACGAGGACGTTGCGCACTTCGTCGGTCGTGGCGTGGAAACTCACCGCCAGCATGCAGCCGATCTCTTCGGCCGTCCGCGCGATTTCGGGCACCACCCCCGAGGTCGAGAGCGTGATCCGCCGGCGCGACAGGCTGATGCCTTCGCCGTCCATGGCGATCCGCATCGCGTCCCGCACCGCATCGAAATTATAAAGGGGCTCGCCCATGCCCATCAGCACGATGTTCGACAAAAGCCGCGTCTCGTCCCGTGGCGCGCGCCCGGGCTCGGGCCATTCGCCGAGATCGTCGCGGGCCAACATGATCTGGCCCACGATCTCGCCGGCGGTGAGGTTGCGCACCAGTTTCTGGGTGCCCGTGTGGCAAAATGAACAGGTCAGAAGGCAGCCCACCTGGGACGAGATGCAAAGCGTGCCCCGGCCGTCTTCGGGGATATAAACGGTCTCGACTTCATGGCCGCCCGCGATGCGAACAAGGTATTTCCGCGTGCCGTCCTCGGAAACATGGCGGCGGACGACCTCCGGGATCTCAATGGTGAATTTCTCCTCGAGATCTGCGCGGTAGGTCTTGGCGAGATTGGTCATCGCGGCAAAGTCGCGGACACCTTTTTGGTAGATCCACTGCCAGATCTGGCCAACCCGCATCTTCGACTGCTTCTCAGGCGTACCGGCCGCGATCAGCGCGTTGCGAAGTTGGTCTCGGGTGAGCCCCACAAGGTTCGTGCGCGCGCCCGGCTCTCCCGCCGGAGCTTTCCGGGGGATCGTCATAACGTCCTGGGTAACGGGGGCCGTGGGATCCATCCTGCGCGCTCCTGGGTCGGCAGGGATTTATCCCAAAGGGCGGAATTGTCCAACCCCGATAGAGTGTTCTAGGGCCCGAAAGCCTAGGCTCAGATTAGGACGTGCAGCGCTGCGCCGCTTCGTCGACGGCCGCTGTGAAGCCCAAGAGCGAAAACGTGTCGCGCGTGGTGGCACCCCGGGTCGAGCGCGCTGTCACAACCGCGTCATTGCCCCGCTTCATCGCTTCAACGAGCCTTGCGTCATCTTCGGACGTATCCGCCCAAGCCCATTCGCCTTCAATCGTCGTCATCTCGACGCTGGTGTCCCCAATGGTCACCGTCACAGTCGAACCTGGCGCGATGGGATAGCCGCCCGTGAACGACACCTGGCCATTCACGCTCTGGCTCGGAATGTAGCTGACCATTAACAGCGTCTCGTCCCGGCGCGCATTGGGGTCGGGCTGGCCGTTCCGCGTCAATTGCTGGTCTTTCGGCGGCGCCACGCCCCAGCAGGATTTCGGCTCATTCTCGACGAAGATGTTCCAATCGGTCTTGGTGTCGACCCGGTTGGTCGACGAGTCCTGTGCGATCGCGGCCGCGCCAACCAAACTCAGGGCGAGCGCGCAAATATAGGAAATTGTCCGGACCATGGTCACGTTTCAACCTCTGCCTCGGGGCAATCCGCGCGGAACGTCCAATTTCCGGATCTCGCGCTTAAAGCCAGTGTCTCGATTGGGAAAAAGATAGTCGAATGGCCCGTAGGAATGAAGCCCCGTTGGGCGAAAATCCGCCCTCAGCCGCGGACGAATTCGTCGCGCCTGTACCCTTGGAGATAAAGGAGCGCCGTGAGATCGGCGTGGTCGATCCGCACCGGTGCTGCGGCGGCCACATTTGGTTTGGCGTGGAGCGCCACGCCGAGGCCCGCGGCACCGATCATCCCGAGGTCGTTTGCCCCATCGCCAACTGCCAAAACGTCATCGGCGTCGAGCTCGCGGTCGCGGACTAGCTGGCGCAGGGCATCGACCTTTGCGGCGCGTCCGAGGATCGGGCGGGCCACCTCGCCCGAAAG
Source organism: Pseudomonadota bacterium (assembly GCA_039198225.1). GTDB lineage: Bacteria > Pseudomonadota > Alphaproteobacteria > Rhodobacterales > Rhodobacteraceae > JASJAR01. The sequence continues at coordinate 26,398 of JBCCTQ010000018.1, read as the reverse complement.
GGTGCCGGCCCCTTCGAGAAGCCGATTGGCCCGGTGTTCGTCAAACCCAATGGCCTGGGCGACCGCACGCGTAAACTGAACGAACCCACCGGAGACGAGCGCGGTATAGGCCCCATGGGCGCGCATGGTCGCCACAAGGGCTTTCCCGCCCCGCGCCAAGGTGATCCGCTCATTCAAAACGGTCCCGATCAGCCCTTGGTCTACGCCTTTGAGGAGCGACACCCGCTCGATGAGCGCCCCTTCAAAATCCAATTCGCCGTTCATGGCCCGCGCGGTGATTTCGGCGACTTTCTCACCGATCCCGGCCGCGGCCGCCAATTCGTCGATGCATTCCTGGCCGATCATGGTGGAATCCATATCCGCCAATAAAAGGCGTTTCCGGCGATTGTCTCCGGCGATCACCGCCAGATCGAACCCATCGCGCCGGGCCGCTTCGCCAGCGGCGTCCACATCCCCAGGCACCTCTTCGAGGTGGAATTCCGCCGCCTCGCCTGGGGCAAGCCATGTGGTCTCGCCACCGTTCCAGGCCGCACGCAGCCCGTCGACCCGGCCCTGGTCGAGCGGGGTATGAGCGGAGCCGATAAGGATCGCAGTCACCATGGCCGGGCCATAGCGTCGAATGCGGTTGGGCGAAAGGGCGAGGGGTGTCGGCCTAAGAGTACGGCACGACCCGCCGGGCCTCCATCTCGTAGCCAATCTCGGCCAGAACCGTGGCCTGGGCAAACGTGTTCAAGACCCCCGTCACCTCGACCGGGTCAAAAAGCCCATCGTAATCATAGGGTTTCTCGCTCGTGACGAGGATAAGCTGGTTTGCCGGGGGCGGGGGCACGTGGATGCAAGCGCCCACAAAAGGCGCGAGGATAAAGTAAGTCACCCCCTCGGCGTCGAATTCCAACGGCACGATAAAGCCGGGCAAGCGCACCATCTGGCCGTTGAATTCATCCGTGACCGCGCGGGCCTCGGGCTGGTCGAACCCGGTGGTCAGTTCGCCGTGCTGAATAACCCCGCTGAGGTCGCGGAGCCGCTCCATCAAAACGCCCGTGTTGCCTGCCGGAATGAGATCGGCCCATTCGATATCGACCGTCTCAGACGCGCGGGCCAAGCCCGGCAGCGCCGCAAGGGGAGATGCGGCGAGAGTCTTTAGGACGCTCCGACGTTTCATCATCCTCTGCCCCATCATGACCTGACCTGCATCCCGTCGGCCAAAGACATTCGGTAGGCCCGAACTGCCGGGGCGAGGCTTACAAGTGTCCCGAGGAACACCACCAAAGCCAGCATCGCCCATTCCCGTCCAGTCGGCGGCCCGAGCTCTAAGTATAGCCCAAAAGCGCCGTCGATATAACCGCGGAGCACCAACAATCCCGTGTAGAGTAGGCCGAGGCCGAGGATGATCGCGGCAAGGCTCATGAAAAACGCTTCCACGATCAGAAGGGCAAGGATCGTCCCCGGGCCAGCCCCTACGGCGCGCAGGATCGCCATTTCGCGCCGCCGCTCGTTCAGCCCCGAAAAGATCATCGCCACCATGCCGAGAAGGGCGGTCACCACCACCAAGGCCGACACGGCGATGAGCGCGGTTTCTGCCACGCCGATAATGTCCCACAATTCGCCCAAGGCGACACCGGGCAAGATCGCCAAAAGCGGCTCCTCGGGATACTCGTTGACCCAACGCTGGAGCGCGAAGATCTGGAGTTTCGATTGGACCCCCACCATCGCAGCGGTCACGGCATTCGGTTCGAGCACCATGCCCCGCACCTCGTCGGCACTGATCGTGTTGGCCGAGCGCCCGCCCCCTTGCCAATCGATATGGATGGCCTCGATGGCTTCGAGGCTTACAAAGACCGTCCGATCCACCGGCGTGCCGGTCGGCGCGAGGATGCCAGAGATCCGGAACGGTTTGTCGTCATGGTCGGTGAAGGAGGCGATGCCGTGGGAGACGATGATCTCCTGGTCGAGATCATACCCCAGCGCCCGCGCCACCTGGCTGCCCACCACCGCGTCGAACAGATCATCAAATCGGGCTCCGGCGTCGAAAGTAATTTCTCGTCCACCTCGAAACCGGTAGCGGTCAAAAAATTCCTGGCTCGTCCCGAGCACCCGAAACCCCCGGTGGCTGTCGCCCAGCGACAGGGGCACGATCCAGTCGACGTCTTCGCGCGCGGCAATGTCCTGGTAGCTCTCCCAGGTGATGTTGTTGGTAGCGTTCCCCACCCGGAATACCGAATAGAGCAAGAGCTGAACACCGCCCGAGCGCGCCCCAACGATGAGGTCAGTTCCCGATATCGTATTGGCAAAGCTCGCTTTTGCCCCGGTCCGCACCTTTTCGACCCCGAGAAAAAGCGCCACCGACAGAGCCACCGCAAACACCGTGAGACCCACGGTCAGCCAGCGGTTTAAAAGCGATTGCCAGGCAAGGCGGAAAAGGATCATCGGCCTGCCTTGCGGGTCACGGCCACGTCTTCGAGCCGGAGCGCGCGGTCAAACCGGCCTTTGAGGCGCTCGTCATGGCTCACCATCAAAAGTGTGGCCCCCGCCGCTGCCACCCGCGCGAGCAAAAGATCGATGAATGCAAGCTGGGTCTCGGCATCGAGGGCGGATGTGGGTTCGTCAGCGATGACAAGTTGCGGCCCCCCGATCAGTGCTCGGGCCGCGGCCACCCGCTGTTGCTGTCCGATGCTAAGAGTGTGGGCCTGGGCCAGTGTCAGAAGATCCGACGTAAGACCGAGACCCTCCGCCAAGTCCAAGGCGGCTGCTTTCGGATCGTCGAGCCGGGCTTTGCGTTCCGGAGCGAAGGCCAGGGGTAAGAGAATATTCTCCAGGCCCGTGGCATAGGGCAAGAGGTTAAACATCTGAAAGATGATCCCGATCCGGTCCGCTCGAAACCGGTCGCGCCGCGGGCCCGCCATGCGCCCGAGGTCGCGCCCATCCACCTCGACGCGGCCCTTTCGGGCGTTCGTGATCCCGGCAATCAGGCTCAAAAGCGTGGATTTCCCCGACCCGCTGGCCCCGGCCAAGAACACCGTCTCGCCTGGGCGGACGGCAAAGTCCGCCACATCGAGCGAAAACGGCATGCGCCCAGGCCAGGCGAAGGACACTTCGCTCAGCCGGAGCGCGTGATCTGGCGATCCGTCTTCCGTCACGGGGACCGGGTATTAGGTCGAGGGGGACACGTCCAGCACCGCCTGGTCGGGCGAGGCTTCCATCTCCGAGGCGCCCTGTTCGGTCACAAGCTGTACTTCAAGTTCCTCGGCGTTGGGAAAGTTCTCGAAATAGGGCAACTCGATCGAGGCCAGTTTGTCGATGGCCGCACAGGTCATCAGGTACTCGGCGTGAAACTCCGAATGCTCCGCTTCGGCTTCCTCGGAATGGGCAGCTTCGCCGTGAGCATGGCCGTGGCTGTGCCCATGGTCATGGCCGGTATCGGCCGCGGCGTGGTCCTCGCCCTCATGCTCCCCATGCTCATCTTCTTCACCCAAAAGTTCCACCGAGGCTTCCGTCACCTCACAGCCCGCATCGGCGGTGAGCGAAAAGAGGTTCGACGCGTCGCCCAGGGTATCCAGCGCAGTAGCAATGGCAGCTTTGTCTTCGTCCGTGCTGGCTTCGTATTCGAAACCGACAATGTCAAAACCCGGCACTTCGAGCTCTATGGCGACTTGGTTGCCTTCCATCGCGATATTGAGGGCGCCGTGGCCATGGACATGGGCGTCCAATTCCCGTTTGTCCTCCGCAATGGCCGGCCAAGCGAAGGCGCAGAGGGCGGTGGAAATGAAGAGTGATTTGCCAGTCATGATCGTCTCCCTGGGGATTGGCAGCAGTTCAAATGCGCTTTTGGGTAAAGTTATATTATCACGCTCGGCCCCGCCAGCGCCAAGGTGCCGCCATTGCGATCACCAGCGATCCGCCGCGGATGAGGCGCCCATCTGAGCCTCTTGTTTTCGTTCGTCGTGCTTGGAGTGGCTGGCGGGGTACGCCTCTGCGCCACAGGACCCTGACGCAGCGCCTCGAACTCTCAGGGCGCCGTTGCGGTCTTGCCCGTCGGTTCTTTTGTTTTGCCCATGGCGCTCGCCGCCGTCGCTTCAACCCCGGCCAGCGCCTTGATCAATTCGGCCGCCGGGAGCGGTTTAGACATCAAAAATCCTTGGCCCTGATCGCATCCGTTTTCCACGAGCCAGGCCAATTGGGCTTCGGTTTCGATCCCCTCAGCCACGGAGAGCGCTCCGATTTGCTTTGATAGCGTCAGGATCAGCCGCACGATCGGCCCGGATTCCGGCAATTGCCGCACGAAGGAAGCATCGATCTTTATGCAGTTCAACGGAAAGTGCGAGATGTAGGCAAGGTTGGAATAGCCGGTGCCGAAATCGTCAAGCGCAATGCGATAGCCCATTGCGGTGATGTCGCTCAACTTGCGTGCAATCGTGTCTTTATCACCGATGAGGACGCTTTCTGTCACTTCAAGTTCGACCCGGCCGCGCGGGAAATTCTCCGCCTTGGCCTGTTCTTCGAGGAACGGAATGAAGCGCTCGTCGTCAAATTGGCGCGGAGACACATTGACCGAAACGTCGAGATCGAGCCCGGCCTCGGTCCAGTTTAAGAGCTCAGCCGATCCGAGTTCGAGTGCCATTCGGCCCAGCTCTTCGATCATGCCCGTGTCTTCGCAGATCGGGATGAAGTCGGCCGGCATCACGAGGCCGCGTCGCGGGTGTTGCCAGCGGGCGAGGGCCTCGGCTGAGACGACCCTCCCGCTCGCAAGATCGAGCCGCGGCTGAAAGTGCATGTGGAATTCGCGTTTTTCGATTGCGGATTTGAGTTCTTCTTCGAAGCGCGTCCGTTTTTCGGCCGCCGCCCCCAGTTCTTCGTTGAACGCCACAACCCGGTTCCTGCCCGATTGCTTTGCTGAATAAAGCGCGATGTCGGCCTGGCGGAGGATGGTGGTAAAGTCCGCATCCTCCGGGGTGAAATATGTGCAGCCGGCGCTGACGGTCACGTTCATCCGCGTCGATTGATACGAAATCACGCCGCAAACGGCCGTGTGGACGGCTTTGATCTTGGCCTCAAACGCGTCGATCGTTGGAACGTCCTCGAAGATGATGACGAATTCGTCTCCCCCGAGGCGGGCGATGACGTCCTCTTGGCGGATGACGCCTTGGGTCCGTTCAATGATCCGTTTGAGGACAGCGTCACCGGCCTCGTGGCCGAACCGGTCATTGATGGATTTGAAATTGTCGATGTCGAAATAGACCAGCGCGCAGGGCGCCTTCGCGCTGTCACGGAGCTCGCTAATATGGTTCTGGAGATAGCTCCGGTTGTAGCACCCCGTCAGAAGATCGCGGTCGGCGAGGTAGCGGGCCTGGTCCCGCGCGTTCTTCAATTCGCTCACATCCGTCGACGTCAAAAGCACCGCCGGGATCCCGGTGGCGGCGTCCGAACAGAGCTTTGCCGAAAGGTCGAACCAGCGGGTGCCCGTGATAGTGTTGACCTCGGTGACGATCCGAACCTCGCCCGACCGGTCGAGGTTGTGGATCACCATCTCAAAATCGCTCCGCCGAGCCATGAGCGCCGAAAGAGGCTGTTCGATATCGACGACCGCGTTCCGGGCCGCCGGGTTCATGTAGAGGGGCGGCCCGTCAAGATCGTAAAGCGCGATCATCACGTCCGTGTGGAGGAGGGCCTCGGCGCTCCTAAGCGTGTCCGGCTCGTCCTTTGGCTGACCGACGGCTTCGCAGAGCATCGCCATACGCCCGTCATCGAGCACAAATCCTGAAAACAATACCTGGACGCTCCGCGGCTGCCCACCGGGGTAAAGCGTCCACATCTCACTAAACGTGGCATTGTGGGCGCTGAAATCGCTTTGATATTGCTTGAGGCGCTTGGCCACGGTCGACGACATGTCCTTTGCGAGGTCCCGGTTCCGGAGTGTCGTCTCGTTGTCGGCATCCCAAATGGCACAGCCAGCCTCATTGGCCAGCACAACTCGGCACATATCGATGTCGTAGACCCAGATCGGCGTCGCAAGGCGCCGGGCAATTTCGAAAGCCCGGTTGGCCCGGGTGGGGACCCCGCCCGAGTAGGGTCCCGGCGTTCTATGCCGGGACTCCTCCGTCGCTTGCAAAGGTAGGCTGCGCGACATGCCGGCCTGCCCTATTCCGCCGCGAGCGCCGTTGCGCCCATTTCGCTCAAGGGTCGAAACCCTTCGGTTGCTTTGACGGCCTCCACCCATCTTGCAATGGCGGGATATTCACCGAACGCCAGGCCAGCCTCGTCCATGACGTGCACATAGCCGAAAACGGCGATGTCGGCGACGGAATACCGGCCCGCCACCATAAAGGCCTGGCGCGCGAGATGGCTTTCCAGGCGATCTAGCCCCGATCGGGCCTTTTCTTGCCAGCTGGCAATGTCATCGGCGCGCTTGGCGCGCTCCCCGGGCAGGATCGTGGTGAAAAACCGCGCCGGTGAGATGAACGGTTCGAGTTTTGATTGTTCGAAGAACATCCATTGCAGGGCTTCGGCCCGCGCTTCTGGGCTTGCGGGCATCAAGTAATCGCCCTCCGCCAAATACCATAGCATCGCATTGCTTTCACCCAGCCCGAGGCCTCGCTCCGTCTTCAAAAACGGCACCACCCCGAGGGGGTTAATGCCTAGGTAGTCTGCTGATTTCTGCTGACCTTTCAAGACATCGATCAGTTCAAGCTCGAAGGGCTGATCAAGCTGGTTGAGGGCGAGCCAGGGTTTGAAGCAGTTTCCTGACCCGATGCATGCGTAGAGTTTTGTCATTCAAGCGTTCCCGTGTTCGGAACCGAACGTGTTAAAGGAGGCCAGTGAAAATCGGCTTAAGCGGGATCGGCGAATGAAAAGTTTGAGGCCATTCCGGGAAAGAGCTTCGCCAAAATATTAATCGCGGGCGATCTTGAGCCGCTAGTTTTCAGCCGATCTTTGCTTGATTAACTCGGGTAGCCCGCGCCGTTTCGCCGGCCGTTAACCTTAATCTCCAAATTAGGTTTGAGGTCCCGTCGCTTCGGCTTAACTCCAATATTGTTAACTAACTTTTAACTCCAGCGAGGGGTCAAACTGGGGGCCAGAATGAACGACCACTTCCGAGTGTTCGATAATGAGTTTATTTTTGCACAACCTGTCGCAAGACAAATTTGGAAAGACAAATATGCGTACCGCCGCGACGGTGTCGAAATGGACCTAACGGTTCGAGACACGTGGCAACGGGTGGCCAATGGGCTTTCTGCTGCGGAGCCCGACGCCAAGCGCGATGCTGTTTTCCACAAATTTTACAATGCGATGGAAGGTTTCCGCTTACTGCCCGGGGGGCGCATTCTTTCCGGTGCGGGGACCGAACGCGACGTCACGCTATTTAATACGTTTGTCATGCGAACTATACCTGACGCACTGTCAGGAATAATGGACACTATTAAAGACGCGGCGCTGACAATGAAAATGGGTGGTGGAATAGGTTTCGACTTTTCCACAATTCGCCCACAAGGCAGCAATATTAAAGGGCTCGATTGCCCGGCTGCCGGGCCACTTGCGGTAATGGATATTTGCGACTCTGTCTGTGCCATGCTTGTCACCGGCATGGGCCGTGGCGCAATGATGGCGACGTTGCGTTGTGACCATCCCGATATCGAGGGATTTGTTAACGCAAAAGCCGACAGGGCGCGGTTCCGAAACTTTAACTTATCGGTTTTGGTGACGGACGACTTTGTCGAAGCGGTGAAAGAGGGCCGGTCCTGGGCGCTCAATTGGAATGGCAAAACCGTTCGAACGATCGACGCAAAAGCCCTCTGGGGCGCGATCATGGAGCGGACCTACGCGGCCGCCGAGCCAGGCGTTTTGTTCATCGACCGGATAAACCGCGCCAATCCTTTGGGCTATGCCGAGGAGATCGCGGCCACGAATTCCTGCGCCGAGCAACCGTTGCCGCCGAACGGGGCCTGTCCCTTAGCGTCGATCAACCTCGCGCAGCTCGTGAAAAATCCATTCCGTAGAGACGCTTACCTCGATCTCTTGGAGTTGCGCGATCTTGTGGCAACAGCCGTTCATCTTCTCGACAACGCGATCGACGTGTCGAAGTTCGCCTTGCCAGCCCAGGAACAGGAAGCCCGCGACAAACGCCGGATCGGCGTCGGCGTAACCGGGGTGGCTGACGCGCTGATCATGGTGGGTCTGCGCTACGGATCGGACCCAGCGGTGGCCACATTCGGGCGCTGGATGCATGTTCTGAAAAACGCCGCCTACGCCGCTTCGGCCCGGCGCGCACGGGAGCGCGGGTCTTTCCCGCTCTACAACCATGACGCGCATTGTGATCGCGGCGCTTTCCGGGGGCTCGATTTCGAAACCCGCGCCCTGATTCGCGACCACGGGCTCCGAAACGGGCTTTTGACGACGATCGCGCCCACTGGCACGACCTCAATGTTTGCCGGCAACGTCTCCTCGGGGATTGAGCCGGTTTTCGCGACGTCCTTCACCCGGCGGATCACCCGACCGAACCGGGAGGTGGATTACGAGGTGGTCAAGGATTACGCCGTCTGGCTCTACCATCAGACCTACGGTGCCGACGCCCCGCTGACGGATGCTTTCGTCACCGCCATGGACTTGACGCCGGACGACCATGTGCGGATGCAAGCCACGGCTCAACAATGGGTCGACAGCGGCATCTCTAAGACGGTAAATTGCCCAGAAGACATTGATTTTCAGAGCTTTAAAGATGTCTACTGGCGCGCGCACGAAACCGGGTGCAAAGGCTGCACCACCTATCGTCCAAACGATGTTACCGGATCCGTTTTGTCCGCATGACAGCGTTTGCCTTCATCGGTCGTGCCTTCGGCTTGTCCGAAGGCAGTGCGGGGGGTGAGACCCTGGGAGGGGCGCTAGGCCGAGCTTGGCGCCCCACGCACCGCCACCGAAAGGGCGGTCTTTACCGGCTTGTGGGGCAGGGGGTTTACGAGCCCGACCGGAGCCCGGTCGCAATTTATGATGATCGAGACGGTACGATTTGGATCCGGCCGCTCGATGAATTCAACGACGGCCGCTTCGATCCTGTTTAGGTATTTATTACAACCTTGAGGCGACTGTCTCGGGTAAGGCGCGGTCACTCCCGCTAGGCCGCTCCGTCTCTTTGCGGACAACAGACTATTCACCGATTCCGAACAATTGGCCCTGCCCTGGCCACGATCCTGCCTCACTACACATCGAAAACGGGACATGTCTCGAGTGAAAGCTGGTCCGTGATACCTCTGGTTTTGAAAACGTTCAGGAATACTGTCGGCGCGCCTCTGACGTGGCTGGCCCTTGGCGCGTTCGCGGTGGCGGCCGCGATGGGCCTGTCCTATGCGCGCGCTCAGGTGGAAGCCGATTACGCCATGGCGATGATGGAGGGTCCTCCTGAGGCCTTAGACATCGCCGAGGCGGCTCCGGAAGACTTGAGCGAAATCCACGTGATGGCAGCTTTTGACCCCGAACAAGCGGTGGTCGTCAAAATTGGCGCGCCGGGCGCACGGGTCGCCTATCTAGCCGTACCGCTCTTTGACGCGCCAAAAGAAGTTGATCCGATTGGCCCGACTCTCACGCGGCCCATTGCCCGTCCCGCCGATCGGGCCCGCCCGCTTGCGCGCGCCACAGGATTGGCGGTGTTTTCCACGGACGGATCCCGGCCGGGCCTTGACGCTTACCTCGAGCCCGTGGAGTCCCGGACCTTTTCCGGCGCGATCAACGGGCTGAGTTTGCCGCGCGGGCTTTTCGGCCTCGACACCGGTGCCGTTCTCGCCGAGAGCGGCGTTGCCCTGGCGGAGGACTTCGTGGCGGTGATGCCGTTTACCGAAGGCCGCGAAGCCGCACTCGCGCCGCCCCCAGCGGATGTGCGCCAGCGCTATCTTCCTTGGATTGGCATCGCCATGATCGCCTTTGCCGGGCTCTTGTCGCTTCGCCCCGAACCGGGCTCCGGTCCCCGAGCTCCGTTTTGGAAGCTGCGTCTTGTGCAAAAAGCGGCCCCCCCGCGCTCGCGTATCCTTGCCGAGCCGGAGCGGCTCAACCCGGTGGTCGGCCATGACGAAATTCGCCGTCAGGCGATGGAACGGCTCCATGAGACGGAGCTGGCCCAAGGCCGCGCGCCGTCTACCTTCTTGACCAACGGATCGTCGTCCCAGGTCGGTTCGGGCTGGGTTAAAAGTCGACGGTAACGCCCGGGAGGCGCAGGTTCTCCATCAGGTCGCGAAGCTCTTGGCGGGCCGCGACATTGGAGATGTTAAGGTTCCCAACCCCAATATCTTTGAGATCGAGAAGCGTAAGCCCTCGGGAAAAGAGTTCGCGGAAGATCACGCGCTCTGAAAAGCCCGGGGCGACGCGGAAGCCAATCCGTCGGCTAAGGCTGCCCACCGCATCGGCCATTTTCTTTTTGTTGTGCATGGCTTGGGCGCCGACGCGGTTGCGCGTGACGATCCAGTCGATCGGTTTGAGGCCCGCCTGGGCCCGGAGCTGGCGCGCATTCCAGACCATTTCGGCATAGACCGAGGGACCAAGGATCTCGTTGGTTTCCCCGTCAACCTTCGCCAGCAGGTCGAAATCGACGAAGCTGTCATTCAAAGGGGTGATGAGCGTATCGGCCAGGGTATGGGCCACCTGGCTGAGGCGCGTATGGCTGCCTGGACAGTCGATCAGGATAAATTCGGTGCCCACCTCGAAGCTCGAAATCGCTTCCGACAGGCGCCGGTCCTGGAGGTTTTCGCCCGGATCGAGGCTTGAACGGTCGATATCGGGGAGCCCGTGATAGACCGGCGACGGCAAGTCCACCCCGGTGCGCTCCGAAAAGCGCTGCCGGTTTTCGATGTAATTGCCCAACGTGCGTTGCCGGAGATCGAGATCTATGAGGCCCACCGACTTTCCAAGCCGTGACAGGGACGTCGCCACATGCATCGATGTGGTCGATTTCCCAGAACCGCCTTTCTCGTTACCGACAACGATTATATGGGCCACTGCTCGCTCTCTCCCCAACTCCGTGGGTTTTCCAGCACTATATGGGGGCAGCGTCCCCTTGGGAACATGGAATGCCACTTCGGCGGGGGGCCTTAGAGCCAGAATATTGCGCAAGCGCCACGCATGCTGTTGCCTTGGGCCCACTGCACCGGGGCAACGGGGCGTCAAGTCCCGCATGCTTGCCAAAGGACGCTCCGATGTCCGGCGTCGGTCCCAAAGGATTTAAGCCTCCGGCGGGAGTATTTTGACCAGGATGAAGAGCCGCCCGCGCCTTACGCGGCTTTGAGGTAGGCCACGAGGATCTTTCTCGCAGCTTCGAGGTCGGATTTGTGGATCATCTCGGTCACGGTATGGATATAACGCGTGCCCACCACGATCCCGATGGCCCGGGCGCCGGCCGCGGACTGTTGGGCCGCCGCCCCGTCCTGGCCCCCGGCCCGGAGCATGGTGCGCTGGAAGGGAATTTTCTTTTTTTCTGCGAGGGCCGCAAAATCCGCCACGAGCCCCTTATCTGCGATAAACGACCCGTCCCGCACATGGAGGCCGAACCCTTGTCCTTGGCTCGTGGTCCGGTCTTGTTCGGGCACGCCCGGCGTGTCGCAGGCCAGCGTCGTGTCGATCCCGATGCCTATATCGGGGCGGACCTGGAACGACGCGGTCCGCGCGCCGCGAAGCCCCACCTCTTCCTGGGAGGTGAAGGCCACATGGATCTCTGCCTTGGGCTTTGTCTTCCCCAGCCCCCGCATGGCTTCGATGCCGAGCCAGCACGCGATCCGGTTGTCGAGGGCTTTCGAGACGATCTTATCGCCGATCTCAAGGAACGGTTCTTCCATGACCACCATGTCGCCCACCGCGACCTTGTCTTTCGTCGCCTCCCCGAGGCCGAGATCGACAAAGAACTCATGGGGGTCGGGGATCTTTTTCCGATCGGCGGCCGAAGCGATATGGACCGGCCGGCCCCCGGGGTTCATCACGCCCAAAAGATCGCCCCCAGCCGCGCAGACCCGGACCCGGCGCGAGAAGAGGTTGCGCGGGTCAAACCCGCCCACTGGCAGGACATTAACGAAGCCTTTCTCCGAGACGTGGGAGACGAGAAACCCAATCTCGTCCATATGGCAAAGGAGCATGATCTTCTGAGGATCGGCCGCCTTCCCGTTCTTTTTGCAAAGGAGCGAGCCCATCGGATCGGTGGTCACCTCGTCGAAGAGCCCGTCGATCTCGGACAGGATGAGGGCGCGCACCCTGTCTTCATTGCCGGGCACGCCCGGCGTCTCGCAGAGGCGTTTCAAAAGATCGATGTTCATGGGGCGCTCCGTTGGCGGCCTCGGGCCGATGGCCGTGGCGGTGAGATTGGGTCAGGCGAAAAGCTCTGCCGTCCCAACCCGATCTAGTTCGTTCGGCGCCAAAGCGGAATAGGTTTCAGCGAAGCGCCGCTCGCGGTGGCATGGACCGCCGCGTTGGCTCAGGCCGGTGCACCATCCGAAGGGAGGATGGTGATACCGAGCCGATTGGCCTCGGCCATCAGCGCCGGGATATCGGGCGGACCGCCCGGCGGCGGAACCTCCGTCGTCCCATTGGGCATGGCATCGCCGGCCTCGGTGAAAAACGCGTCTTGGATCCGGCCCGGCGCGTCGATGCACAAAAGCCGCCCCGGCGCATCGTACGTGCAGGTGAACGCATGGACCGCACCGCTCGGGATCTTGACGAAATCGCCGGAGGAGCAGGTTTGGGTTTTTCCGTCGACCATGAATTCAAATTGCCCATCGAGCACGAAGAACGCTGCGTCATCCTCGACATGGTTATGCGGAGGCGCGCCCGCACCGGGCGCGTTGGCCCAAATTCACTGCAATCCGGCGATGAGCGTGCGCACCGCGAACCGGATCAGAGCGTCCGCTTCGTCGGCTTCGATCATCTCCAATGCCTGAAGTCCGTGCATGGCGGCCCAAAGCGTCTTTGTTGCGTAACTGATCTGGTCGGCCTGCACATCGGTCGGTGCCGCCGCGCGCAGCGCCGTGCTCAGAAGATCGAACGTGTAAAACGAGCGCTCGCGAAACCGTTCATCCCCCTCGTCCAAGAGATCGACGCGAAACATGATCGCCGCGTGACCCGGCGCTTCGGCGCAGGTCTCTATGTAAGCCCGGCACATGGCGACGATCTGCTCTTCGCGGTCTGTCGAGGCGGCCTGTGCGGCTTCTTGGCGCGCCGCAAGTCGCTGGAACCCGTCGGTGGCGATCGCCGTCAAAAGACCCTTGGCATTCCCAAAGTGATGCGATGGGGCAGCCGCGGCCACGCCCGCCCGCCGCGCCACTTCCCGCATACTGAACCTCTCGATCCCCCGTTCCGCTAAGAGCTGCGCGCCCTCCTGGATCAATGTCTCGGGAAGGTTCCCATGGTGATAGTTCTCGCGGGATTGGGCGTCGGTTTCCATGGCCGAGAGAGAACCACGAATATAGAATTGACACAATCTGATCATTGATCATATCAATATCTGAACAACGATCAGATTCGAGGCAAGCATGCGGCGCATATTCCAAGTCTCCCTCCTTGTCGTGGCGTTCATTCCCTTCGCCTTCGGCTTGATGAACTTCCTTGGCGGCGCCGCGGCCTATCTGCCGGACGACGACGTGACCGCCCGGCTGGACAATCAGATGCGCTTTTCGGCAATCTGGTCGATGCTGCCGTTCCTCCTCACCCTATGGATCGTAAGGAACCTCGATATTGCGGGCCCGGTCTTGACCATCGTCCTTTGCGCGACCGCGCTTGCCGGTCTCGCTCGGCTTTATTCGGTCACGCACTACGGGCTCCCGGAGCCCTTCATCGCCGGTGCGATAACCCTCGAATTGGGTGTGCTTTTGTTTATCCCCTGGCACCGACTGGTTGTGGCGGCCGCTAAACCCAGCATCTGACAAGCGGGGCCCAATTTATCCATTGCCCTGCCGCGGCGGCGACAGAGCCAAAAGCCCGCCATGGCACAAACAACGCGCCGCCCCACCGGGCGGCGCGCTTGGCAGTGTGCCGGACCTATTGCCCGGAAAGCTGCTGGATCGCGGTGGCCCAATCCTCGACATGGTAGGTGCGGGCGATCTTGCCATCCTCCAATTCGTGGATGTCGATGGTCAAGATGTCGAAACTCCGGCCTTCGCCATCTACGCCGAGGAACGGGGCAACCGGGGTGCCGGTCGCGCGGCTGCGCACGGTGATGACATTGCCGTCCTGGTGCATGTCTTGGATCGCCCATTCGATGTCGGGCATCAGTTGGGCAAAACCGCCCATCTGGCCGAGAAAGGCCTCGCGGCTTTTGTTTTCGCCGGTGTAGTTTCCGATGCTCTCCCAATTCTCGAGCGTGACGTCCTTAAAGGCTGCCGCAAGCTCCGCTGAGCCGGGATCGCTCAGAAGGTCGTAGAATACGGCCACTTTGTCTTTGTCGTCGGCCATGGCGAAACTTGCGGTCGCGATCAGCGCCGCAGCGGCCGCCGATGTGAAAAACGATTTTGCGTACATGTTCTTCTCCTGGTTTTTGATGGGTTTTCCCAACGAAACGGCGTTCGTGCAGCACCCCTTGTGAACGTGTGCGCACGCTATTCGGCTTTGGTTGATAGGAAAATTCGCGAAATTCCCATTTCATTGCTCGGAAATTCAGAACAATGGTTGGATGGGTCAATGGCCTGCCAACCCATTCCGGCGGTAACGGCCCACGGGATTGGATCTCTTCTGGCCTACGCCTCACCGCGATAGATATCGCGCCCACCAAAGGCGAAGCCTCTAATTTCACACAAAAATCTCAGCTCAGGGACGCGGGGCAGCCATAGGCTGAACTCCGGTGTCTATGCGCTCCAGCCCGATTGTGATTGGACCGCATCCGGCCCCGTTCAATCCGCCGCACATGCCTAAGAAAAAACCCGCAGGGTAACCTGCGGGTTTTCCGAGAGCCGAAGCTCCCAAATCTGCGGCGGGTGTCAGAACCCGAGGCCTTCGTACTTTTTCTTGAACTTTGAGACGCGCCCGCCGGCATCGGTGAGCCGCGTGCCGCCCCCGGTCCAAGCTGGGTGGACGCTCGGGTCAATGTCGAGCGACAGCGTGTCGCCTTCCGCGCCCCAGGTCGACTTCATTTGTACCACGTCGCCATTGGTCAGCTTGACGTCGATCATGTGATATTCGGGATGGGTATCTTTTTTCATCGTACCGCTCCTTAGCTCGTCGCGTCTGCCGACTTTTTCGGCTTGTAATTGGTGTCTTCGGCGATCCGCGCCGATTTCCCGCGCCGGGCGCGGAGATAGTAGAGCTTGGCCCGGCGGACCCGCCCGCGTCGGACCACGGTGATGGAATCGATATTGGTTGAATGGAGGGGGAACACCCGTTCCACGCCCTCGCCGAAGGAGATCTTGCGGACCGTGAACGACCCGGCGATGCCTTCGCCGTTCCGTCGGCTGATGCAGACGCCTTCGTAGTTCTGCACCCGGCTCCGTGTGCCCTCGGTCACTTTGTAACCGACCCGCACGGTGTCCCCGGCCTTAAAGTCAGGGATGTCTTTGCCGAGCGCTTTTACCTGCTCGGCTTCAATCTCAGCGATCAGATCCATCGGATCCACTCCTCTTGGCCCGCGGTTGGTCCGCGGAGTTGGGTGCGCCAGAGAGCTCTCGGTCTTCATCCGGGTCCGTATGCGAATACGCCCGCCAGAGATCAGGTCGCCGTTCCTTCGTCAGCCGTTCGGCTTCACCCTTTCGCCAAGCGTCGATTTGGGCGTGGTGACCGGAGAGAAGAACCCCGGGAATATCGCGCCCCTGCCAGACGGCGGGTTTGGTGTAATGCGGGTGTTCCAGAAGCCCTTCTGTGAAGCTCTCCTCGTCGAGGGAGGCCTGGTTCCCGAGGACCCGGGGTATAAGTCGGACGGTTGCATCGATCAACCCCATTGCAGCGATCTCTCCGCCGGTGAGGACGAAGTCCCCGAGCGAGACCTCTTCGACCCCAAAATGGTCAAGAAACCGTTGGTCGATCCCTTCAAATCGCCCGGCAATCAGGGTCATGCCCTGGCCTTTGGAAAGCGCTTTGGCGCGGGCTTGGGTGAAGGGTCGACCCCGGGGGGAAAGGGCGATGATCGGCCAAGCTTTGCGGGCATCCGGTGCGCCACGCTGGGCCTCGATCAGCGCCTTTTCAAGCACATCCGCCCGGAGCACCATGCCGGCCCCGCCGCCCGCGGGCGTGTCGTCAACGTTACGGTGTTTGCCTTCGCCGAACCGGCGGAGATCGATCGGGGTCAGCCGCCAGAGCCCTTCGGCCAAGGCCTTCCCCGTTAAGGAGGCACCCAGGACCCCCGGAAAAAGCTCCGGAAAAAGCGTGATGACCCGCGCCTCCCAAGCGCCCGCAACGGCCGGCGTGTCGCCCATCAGGTCGCGGGGTTTGGCGGAAGCTTGGATCGAGAGACGACCATGGGATTTTGTCGGGCGTGCCATGGCGGGCGTTTAGGGGGTTTTCCGGCGAAGCTGAACGGAAAATACATTTGTCGGTCAGCGTTCCTGGCCCGGAACTAAGCCGAAGGCGTCGGGTCGTCGCGGTCCCTCACTCTCAAAACGGCGATGCCCCAGCGCGTGCCGTCCCTTAGGACGACGGCCCCACATCCGGCGCGGGCCCATGGTAAACCATCCGCCATTCCCCGTCCTCGGATTTAAAAATGTTGATCATTCGAACCGAACCCGGATTGAGCTGTTCATTGCAAACCACACCCCAAAGCCCGTCCTGATATCCGATGCTCTCTAGGGCACAGGTGATCCGGGGCGGGGCCATCATCATCCGTTCCCAACTGGCAATCACTCGCTCGCGGCCTTCGATCCGACCCGTGGAGGGGTGTTCAACTGCCATGGGCCCGGTCTCGGCCCATATGTCCTTCATCGCTGGATGGTCGCTTTCCCGAAAGGCGCGGTAAAACTCTGAATTGGCCGCGAGAACGGCCGCCTGGTCGTCTTCGGACTGGGCCAGGGCAGGCGGCCCGAAAAAGAGCGCCAGAAGCGAAAGAAGAGCCAGGGCTCGTGGATATATACGCGCGATCATTGGCATCTCGCTTCCCGTTCTGATCCCAATGACCCTAAGGCTCCCAGCCGGATCCGGGGCACACAATTACGTGACGCTGGGGCTGTCTATTCGGCGTAACTAAGGGCTCGGGCGAAGATATCGGCGTCCACATTGCCGCCCGTCGCCACCGCAATTACCGCATCACCGGTCACCGCCTCGGGCTGGAAAAGCGCTCCGGCCAGCGCCACCGCACCCCCAGGTTCAAGGACGAGTTTCAAGCGCCGGAAGGCTTCGGCCATGGCCCGAAGCGCATCGTCGTCGGCCACGGCGAGCCCCGGCCCCGCCAGGCGATGGAGGATCGGGAAGGTGAGCATCCCCGGCGTCTCGGTTAAGATCGCGTCGGCGATCGAATGGGCCCCCGGCGCATTCGCGACGTGATTACCTTGGGCGAGGGACCGGGCCACATCGTCAAAGCCTTCGGGCTCCACGGGCCGCACCCGGAGCCCCGGCGCTTTTGCCTCCAACGCCAGGGCAATCCCCGAAGACAGCCCGCCACCCCCGGTGCAGACGAGCACATCCGCCGCCTCGATCCCGGCGTCAGCCACCTGTTCGGCGATCTCCAGCCCGGTCGTCCCTTGGCCCGCAATCACCTCCAGGTGGTCGAAAGGCGGTATGAGCACAGCACCCCGTTCCTCGGCGATCCCTGTCCCGAGGGCGGCGCGGTCTTCGCCGAACCGGTCATATTCGATGACTTCGGCGCCGAGGGCACGGGTATTGTCGAGCTTCATCCGGGGCGCGTCGGCGGGCATGAGGATCGCGGCTTTGATCCCCAGTTCCTGGGCCGCCAGCGCGACCCCTTGGGCATGGTTTCCTGACGAAATGGCCACCACACCCCGCGCCGCTTCTTCGGCCGAAAGGGCACTCAAAGCCGCCCGGGCACCGCGATATTTGAACGATCCGGTCTTTTGGAGGCATTCAGCTTTGACGAAGACCCGCCGACCGGCGATCTCGTCGAGAAAGGGCGACGTCAGAAACGGGGTGCGTCGGGCATGGCCCTCGATGCGCGCGCGCGCCGCTTCGATCCGGGCAATGTCGGGGGTGGTCACAAAAGCGCCCGCCATTCGGCGATGGCCGTGAGCGCCTCGGTCTCGTCTAGAAACGGGATATGGCCGCGGCCGGGCACATCGCGAAAGACCATATCGGGGCGGCGCTTGCCCATCTCCGCCGCGGTCTCCTCCGAGAGGATATCGGACACCGCGCCGCGAATGAGCGCCAAGGGGAGGCCCGCCATCGCGTCGAATAGCGGCCAGAGATCGGGGGCGGGAGCCGCAGTGGCCACCCGGAAAATCTGAGCAAGGCCAGGATCATAGGCAAGGGACAGCCCGTCCGGCGTCTCCCGGAAGTGATGGCCCACTTCCTCGGCCCAGCGGGCGGCGGGCACGCCCTCGAACCCAAGCGCTTCCATGCCCTTGCCCCACCCCTCCGCGGCTTCAGCAAGGGTCGCGTAAGCGGGCGCGACACCTACATAGCCCCGGATCTTGTCGATCCCCGCCGGATCAAGCTCCGGCCCGATATCGTTGAGGCAGACGCCCGCGAGCCGGTCTTTGGCGGTCGCCGCGAGCGTCATCGCGATGATCCCGCCCCGCGACGTGCCGATCACCGCGACCTTGTTGAGGCCGAGATGGTCCAAAAGCTCGATCACGTCCCGGGTCTCGACCGGTATGGAATAGGTCTCAGGCGGCGCCCATCCCGACCGGCCCCGGCCCCGGTAATCGAGCCGGATCACCCGGGCGCCGTGGAGATGGGGCAGGAGATACTCAAAATCCAACGCCGAGCGGGTGAGCCCGGCAAGACAGAGGATCACTGGCCCCCCGGCCGGTGCCCCGATCACCGCGTCATCGTAAACCAGTCGGATCCCGTCGGACGTGGTGAAATCCCCCATCAGACGCGCGCCGCCAGCGCGGCGACGCTTGTGAGGTCTTTGACCTCATGGTCGGGGCGCCCGGGCAACCGATCAATCGGCGCGCCCGTGCGATTGACCCAAACGGTATGGAACCCGTAAGCCGCCGCACCCGCCGCGTCCCATCCATTGGCCGAAACGAACAGCACGTCACGCGGATCCGTGCCAAACCGCGCGCCCACCATGTCATAGACCGCCCGGGCCGGTTTGAAGATCCCCACATCTTCAACCGAGAGGCTAGCGATCAAAAGATCCTCAAGCCCCGCCGACTGAACAGCAGCATTCAACATGTCAGACGAGCCGTTCGAGAGCACAGCCGCCCGCTGGTTTTGGGCAGCGATCGCGGCCAGGCAATCGGGCACCTCCGGATAGGCGTCTAGCTCCCAATAGAGCGCCAAGAGCCGCTCGCGGAGCTCCGCGTCGTCGAGCCCGGCATTCTCCATGGCCCAGTCGAGCCCGTCTTGGGTGACCTGCCAAAACGACACATAGGCGTCGCCGACGGCCCTCAGCCAGGAATATTCAAGTTGCTTTGAGCGCCAATCGGCGGCCAGGCGCGGCCAAATCT
Source organism: Pseudomonadota bacterium (assembly GCA_039198225.1). Classification (GTDB taxonomy): domain Bacteria; phylum Pseudomonadota; class Alphaproteobacteria; order Rhodobacterales; family Rhodobacteraceae; genus JASJAR01. The sequence goes on along the minus strand of JBCCTQ010000018.1, from coordinate 6,893 downwards.
CGGCGAGTTTCTCCTGGCCCGGCTCCTCGGCGGCCTGTCGCGCCGCGGCCGCGATGTCAAAGAGTGTGCCATAGGCGTCGAAGATGCAGGTGGTCACGGGCATGGGCGCGCCCTTCCCATCAAAGGTTCTCCGGCCGCGCCATGCCCATCACATGGTAGCCCGAATCGACCGTGATAATCTCGCCGGTCGTACAGGCGCCCTGGTCGGAGCAAAGATAGACCGCCGTCCCGCCCACCGCATCGAGAGTGGCGTTATGGCCCAAGGGCGCGTTGAGCTCGGCGGTTTTGAACGTGCGCCTCGCGCCGGTGATTGCGGCGCCGGCAAGGGTCTTCATCGGGCCCGCGCTAATCGCGTTCACCCGGATCCCGTCGCGTCCGAGATCGTTCGCGAGATAGCGCACCGAGCTTTCGAGAGCGGCCTTGGCGACGCCCATGACGTTGTAATAGGGCGTCACCCGGTTCGAGCCGAGATAGGTGAGTGTCACGATCGACCCCCCATCCTTCATCAAAGGATGCGCCCGCCGGGAAAGATCGATCAGCGAATAACAAGAGATCGTCAGCGAGTTCTTGAAGTTTTCCCGGCTCGTATCGACGAACCGGCCTGCGAGCTCGTTCTTGTCGGAATAGGCCACGGCATGGATTAGAAAATCGAGCCCGCCCCACTCTTTTTCGAGCGTGTCGAACGCGCCGTCGAGCTGCCCGTCATCGAGGACATCGACATCGATCAAGATTTCTGAGCCCAATTCCTCGGCCAGCGGCGTGACCCGCTTTTTGAAGGCATCACCCTGATATGTCAGGGCAATTTCGGCGCCTTCGCTCCGAAGGGCGCGCGCTATCCCCCACGCGATCGAATGGTCATTGGCCACGCCCATGACCAAGCCCCGCTTCCCTCTCATCAACTCCGCCATGCTCAGTCCTGGACGCGCGACAAGAGCATCGACCCGTTGGTCCCGCCAAAGCCGAATGAATTGGTCATCACCGTGTCGAGCCCCGCCTCTTCTACGAGTTCGGTGGCGATCTCTCCGGCCACCAGGGCCGGGTCGAGGCTGTCGACATTGATCGAGGGCGCGATGAAGTCGTCTTCGAGCATCAAAAGCGAATAGACCGCTTCCTGGGCGCCCGCCGCCCCTTGGCTGTGGCCGGTCATCGACTTCGTCGAGGAAACCGGCGGCGCGGAGTTCCCGAACGATCGCCTGACGGCCTCCATTTCGGGCAGGTCGCCTGCGGGCGTCGATGTCCCGTGGGCGTTGATGTAGCTCACTTGGCGGTCTTTCGGGAGTGTGGCGAGGGCCTTGTTCATTGCCCGCTCGCCGCCTTCGCCGGACGGGGCCACCATGTCATGGCCGTCGGATGTGGCGCCAAACCCCGTGACTTCGGCATAGACCTTCGCACCCCGCGCCTTGGCGCGCTCAAGCGGTTCAAGCACCACCATGCCCGCCCCACCGGCGATGACAAACCCGTCGCGGTCGGCGTCAAACGCGCGGGAGGCTTTCTCCGGCGTGTCGTTATACTTCGATGACATCGCGCCCATCGCGTCGAAAAGGCACGAAAGCGTCCAATCAAGCTCCTCGCCCCCTCCGGCAAACATGATCTCTTGGTTTCCGAGGGCCACCTGACCGGCCGCCATGCCGATGCAATGGAGCGAGGTCGAGCAGGCCGAAGTGATCGAGAAGTTCATGCCCTTGATCCGGTAGGCCGTCGCCAGATTGGCCGAGATCGTCGACGACATGCATTTCGGCACTGCGAAGGGCCCGATCCGTTTGGGCGAGCCCTTTTCGAGAACCGTTTGGTGGGCGGCGAACATGGCACTGGTCGAGGGCCCACCGGAGCCCGCGATGAGCCCGGTCTCGGGGTGGACCACCTCGTCTTCCGTAAGGCCCGCATCGGCAATCGCCTGGCCCATGGCGATATGGGCATAGGCGGCACCGGGCCCCATAAAGCGCATCAATCGCTTGTCGACATGGTCTTTGGGGTCGATTTTTAGGGTCCCGGCCACCTGGCTTCGGAACCCATGCTCGACCATTTCTGGCACCGCCTCGATGCCTGAACGGCCAGCTTTGAGGGCCGATTTGACCTCTTCGGCAGAATTTCCGATGGGCGAGATTACCCCGATCCCGGTGATCGCGACGCGCCGCATGGCCCGTTCCTCCTATCCGGCCGCTTCCGCGAGCCCGACCTTCATGTCTTTGACCTTGTAGATCACTTCGCCGTCGGCTTCGACCCGCCCGTCGGCCACGCCCATCTTGAGCCTTCGGTCAATGACGCGGGTAAAATCGACAAAATATGTGAGGAGCTTCCGGTCGGGGCGGACCATGCCGGTCAGTTTCACCTCGCCCACGCCCAACGCAAAACCTTGGCCGAGCCAACCCCGCCAGCCGAGATTGAACCCGGTGAGCTGCCAAAGCCCATCAAGCCCGAGACAGCCGGGCATGACCGGGTTTCCGGGGAAGTGGCACTCGAAAAACCAAAGGTCCGGGGTGATATCAAACTCGGCCACCACATGGCCTTTGCCGCTTTCGCCGCCATCGGCCGAAATGTCGGTGATCCGGTCCATCATCAGCATGGGCGGCAGGGGCAATTGGGCGTTACCCGGGCCAAAAAGCTCACCGCGGGCGCAAGCCAAAAGCCCTTCCTTGTCGAAGGAGGTCGGATAATCCGCCATGAACGTCTCCCCGCGGCATCCTGCCGTACCGGCGGGTGTCTACTGAGGTCAAAGCCCCGGCGCAAGGCCACCGGGACCACCGCGCGCAGGGGCCGGTTGCGGCGCAACGGGGAGGGCAATGCGGGGCGGCGAAGGTGGGGTATTTGCGTATTTTTGAAGAGATGAAGAGCGGGGGTTCCGGCCCGAGGAGTGGGGCAAACCGTCCTAGGGTGGAGGGTTTTATTGCGAAAGCAATTGTATTAGGGGCAAGTGACGACCTATATTACGTAATCAGAGATGGCACGTGACACGCACCTAGACGAGACCGTAGAGCGGGGGACCGAATGGCTCACCCAGGGCGGTTTGCGGCCAACGCGCCAGCGCGTGGCCCTCGCGCGGCTCCTAGTGGGCGACGGCAACAACCGACACGTGACCGCTGAAAGTCTCCATATTGCGAGCCGTGATGCGGGCGAGACAGTGTCACTTGCAACGGTGTACAACACGCTTCGGGCCTTCTGCGAGGCGGGCCTCATGCGGGAAGTCACCGTGGACGGCTCGAAGAGCTACTTTGACACCCGCTGTGACGATCATCCCCATTTCTACTGGGAGCATGACGGGTCGCTCTCTGACGCACCGGCGCGCGAACTCCAGATCGCACGTATCCCGGAGGCACCAGACGGCACCGAAATCGCATCGGTTGACGTGGTCATACGGCTCCGCAAGGTCTGAACTTCGCCGTTACCGAGATCGCGCCCCGGACTTGATCCGGGGCCTCTCGTTTCCGGCGCTCCCTGCCAGTCGAGGTTAGGCTTCGCTCCTGCGATTGGCGCCGTTTGGAAAATTCAAAACCACTGGCCGGGCTCCATGAGGCCGAGATCCAGGAGTTGCCGGCTGTCCCATTCGAACCGCACCGAATTATGCCAGGTGAAATTGTCGATCTCGTAGCGGCTCCCGGCATTGGACCGCAGGGCCTTGGCCGTTCGAAACGAGCAGATCGCAGCGGTGAGGTTATTGTGCCAAGGGCAGGCGAAGGTGTTGAGCTCATCTTCATTGAGCCGGTGCGCCTCGGAGAGTTGCCGTCCTGGCTGGGCTTGAAAGAGCGCCGTTCGGTCGATGCGCCGCTTGGCTTCGGGCACGTGTTCTTCGTAGCGCCAGCGGAGCCCGCCGTAGAAATCAAGCTGGCGTTCGAGGGGCGTGCCGTCTTCGCCCTTGCGGCCAAGGGCATAATAGCCAGACCGGTCAAGATGGGCGTTTTCGAGGGAGACCGCGTTCTCGTCCGCACCCAGGTCGCCCGCGTAAAGGTCGATGACGTAGGCGAGCATGGCCTCGCGACGTTCGCTGGCATGGAAGGCCAGCATTTCACCCACCGTGCGCGTGTCGGCGAAAGGGTAGAACAGGTATTCGGCATTGTAGCTGTAATAGAGCCAGGTTCCGGGCTCGAGTGCGGCCGCCACCCCGTTGACCGCCTCGGCCGCGGCTTCGGGGCGAAGCGTGTCAAAGGCGATCCGGAAGACCCCTGGCCCCAGCCGATCGGGCCACGTGATGCCGTCCGGGACAAACACCAGCACCGTTTTGAACCCGGCCAACAGGTTGTGCCGGATCGTTGTGCCAAGCTCGATATCGTCTTCGGCAATCACGAGCGCCACGGGCCCCGGCCCGAGCCTCGGCCCTCCGGCGACCCGGGCATCTTTGAGAAAGGCGGCGAGATTGGGGTAGTGCATGGAATTCCGGTTGGTTTTCCCGAGGGAATACTCCAGTTTTGGGCAAACGACACCCATCGCGCAAGCCACCGCGCCAGACCGGCGCAAAGGCGAGGTAAGACAGGCGGAGAGGCCCTTGGCCAAAAAGCTCTACATTAAGACCTACGGCTGTCAGATGAATGTTTATGACAGCGAGCGCATGGCCGAAGCGCTGTCGGCGTCGGGCTACCGCACGGTGTCCTCGCCCGAAGAGGCGGACATGATCCTCCTCAATACCTGCCATATCCGGGAAAAGGCGGCCGAAAAGGTCTATTCCGAATTGGGTCGGCTGAAGCCCTACAAAACGGAGAAACCCGATCTCAAGATCGGTGTGGCAGGCTGCGTGGCCCAGGCCGAAGGCGAAGAGATCGTGGCCCGGCAACCTCTCGTCGATTTCGTGGTGGGGCCCCAGGCCTATCACCGGCTTCCTGAGATGGAAGCCAAAGTGGCCAAAGGCGAGCGCGCGGTCGAAACGGATTTTCCCGAAGAGGATAAATTCGAGCGGCTAAAAGGCCGTCCCAAGGCCAAACGCGCCCCGGCGGCGTTTCTGACCGTGCAAGAAGGCTGCGATAAATTCTGCGCCTTTTGCGTGGTGCCCTACACACGGGGGGCCGAGCAAAGCCGGCCGGCCGCACGGGTGCTTGCTGAGGCGCGCGACCTCGTCGAGCGGGGGGTGCGGGAGATCACGCTCCTCGGCCAGAACGTCAACGCCTATCACGGCCACGAGAAAGGCTTGGCGGGGCTTATCTGGGCGCTCGATGGGATCGCGGGGCTCGAGCGGATCCGCTTTACCACGTCGCATCCCAACGACATGGACGAGGCTTTGATCGAGGCCCATGGGACTTGCGCAAAGCTCATGCCCTATCTCCATCTTCCGGTGCAGTCGGGGTCCGACAAGATCCTAAAGGCGATGAACCGCAAACATGACCGAGAAAGCTATATTCGCCTGATCGAGCGGATCCGGGCGGCCCGGCCCGACCTGATGCTCTCGGGCGACTTTATCGTGGGCTTCCCCGGAGAGACCGAAGCCGATTTCCAAGCCACGATGGATCTGGTGGAAACCGTTGGCTACGGCCAGGCCTATTCCTTCAAATATTCCCCGCGTCCGGGCACGCCCGCCGCGGAGAAAGAAGAGGTGCCGGAGGACGAAAAAGACGACCGGCTCCGGAGGCTCCAGGATCTATTGAAGCGCCAACAGATCGCGGCCCAGGACGCGATGGTGGGGCGGCAAGTGTCGGTCCTTTTCGAAAAACCGGGTCGTGCGGCGGGGCAGATGGTCGGGAAGTCCGATTATCTTCATTCGGTCTTCGTGGAGGGCCCTGGGATCGAAGTGGGCGATATTCGGAGGGTCAATATCGTGGCTTCGGCGGCAAATTCCCTTGAAGGTGCCCTCGCCGTTGAAGGACGGGCCATAGATTATCAAAATGCGAGCCTTCGGCTCACGCCATGATGGCCGCCCCGTCACGGCCGGAGGAGCTTGGACATAGGGTGCGAGCCCTGGGACTTAGCCTCGCAAAAGCTGACAGGACGGGCGTTTCAGATTATGCGCGTTTGAGCATGGCCTGGCCGAAACGCTTGGTTGTCCGGGCGGGCCCTTGTTTCTAACGGTGAATTCCGGCGGAGTAAGGCTCTGCCCAAATGGTTCTGCCCATGCTTGCCCCTACTGGATTTATGTCGAGCGCGTCCGAGGCGCTTCAAGAGGCGGTCGCGTCCCTGGCCAGCCGCGTGGCCTTGGCCCCGGGCGAAGTGCTCTTTGAGCAGGGCGATGCGGGGGATGCGCTCTTTGCCATTCTCGAAGGGGCGGTTGAGATTTCTGTGCTGAGCGGCGATGGGCGGAAATTGTCGCTCGATGTGCTCCGGAGCGGAGCAATCCTCGGCGAAATCGCTTTTTTTGACCCTGGCGAGCGGACGGCGACGGCCACCGCGCTTGAAGCGTCGCGGCTCCTCCGGGTCCGGAACGGCGACATGGCCGAGGCGATCCGCCGGCGCCCGGAGCTTGGGATCGACATGATTGGCCTTGCGGGGCAAAGGATGCGTTGGATGAACCGGCAATTGTCGGACCAGGTGTTTTTGCCCCTCGCGGCCCGGCTTGCCCGTAAAATCCTCCATCTTTCGGGGGAGGGCGACGCGCCCCTTCGCATGTCAAAATCGGATCTCGCTGAATTTGTCGGCACGACCCGGGAAGCGGTCTCAAAAACCTTGGCCGATTGGAAGCGGGACGGGGTTGTGGAGGCGCCGAGGGGCATGATCCGGATCGCCAACCGGGCCGCTTTGGAAGATCTCGCCGAACTCGGCGCGCCCTAGCCCGTAAGCGGTTGCCCTGTGAACTGGTTCACAGACCGAGCCGCTCGAATCAGCCTATTTCAGGTCCCGGAACCGCTCGAACTCGAAAATGCCGCGATAGGGAAGGGTTCCCTCGTCCCCTTCGCGGCATCGAGCGTCTTTCGCTGTGTTTTCGGGCCGCCTGTCGGGTGGCCCCGCCGGGCCGGTTGCTGGGGGGCAACCGGCCCTGG
>JBCCTQ010000017.1:0-82754 GCA_039198225.1 Pseudomonadota bacterium | reverse complement strand
GCCGAATTCCTTTTGGAATTCGGGCCGGATTATGGAGCATAATCCGGCGCCTTGCGGTGGGGGACGGGGCGCAGATCTCTTGCACAGCGGATTGTGCTTTTTTGCGAAGACCCGGAATTGGGCTCCCATTGCCGTGAGCGCTGGCGGGGACGTGAAATATGTGTCGCCCCGAGCCCTTTGATTTCTTGGGGTCCGCCCCCCGCTGGGGCCGCCGGGCGCTCATTTCAAGGCCAAATCGACGTGAGATCGGGTGAGTTCGCTGTGAGTTGAAGCGCCCCCATCCGCTCCCCAATTCAGCCTCATCGGGACGCCAAGTCCCAGCCAAACAAACCCCGGGACGCCACCGCATATGTCCCACACTGAAAGGACCAACGTTATGAAACTCGCAATCTTCGCCACCGCCGCCACCCTCGCCCTCGCCACAACCGCATCGGCCATGGCCCCTTCGCAGCTGGCCGCTGAAGCCCAGAACACGCTCGACAAGTTCGGCTTCTCGGTTGACGCAGGCGATCTCTCCCGGACCCAGTGGGTCGCGATCAACGCCTCCGACAACGACAGCGACCGCACCCGCGGCGAAGTCCAAGCCGCCATCGCGTCGGTTCTGAAAAACTAAGCCAGACCACTCACCCCCGGGTCCCGGCCATCCCTCCCCCTCGCCGGGACCCCTCCCTCATAGACTTGAAAGGACCACGTTATGAAACTCGCAATCTTTGCCACCGCCGCCACCCTTGCCCTCGCCACGACCGCATCGGCCATGGCTCCTTCGCAGCTGGCCGTTGAAGCCCAGAACACGCTCGACAAGTTCGGCTTCTCGGTTGACGCAGGCAACCTCTCCCGGACCCAGTGGGTCGCGATCAACGCCGCCGACAACGACACCGACCGCACCCGCGTTCAGGTCCAAGCCGCCATCGCGTCGGTTCTGAAAAACTAAGCCCCCCAAGGGCCCACACCCCCCCCCTCGCGGGCCCAAAAGCCGCTCCCCAACAAAAGGGGAGCGGCTTTTTCACCGAGAAAGCTCCCCCTTGCGACGGCCCGGAGACAGGCGTAGGCGAGGACCCGCAAACATGCTCCAGGCCGCCCGATGTCCGCCGACGATCCCAGAACACTTGTCTCGACCGATTGGCTCGCCGCCCATCTCGACGATCCGGATCTGAGGATCCTGGACGCCACGTGGTATCTCCCGGGATCGGGCAAGGATCCTAAGACAGAGCACGAAGAAAGCCATATCCCCGGCGCCCGGTTCTTCGATATCGACGAGATATCCGACACCGCCCGGGCGATGCCCCATATGGCGCCACCACCGGAAAAGTTCATCAGCCGAATGCGGGCCATGGGCGTGGGGGACGGCCACCATGTGGTGGTCTATGATCGGATGGGTCTTTTCTCGGCCGCCAGGGTCTGGTGGACGTTTCGGCTGATGGGAAAGACCGATATCGCCGTCCTCGACGGGGGCTTTCCGAAGTGGCAACGGGACGACCGCCCGGTCTCAGACAGCCCGCCCGTCCTACGCGATCGTCATATCACCATCGCCCGCCAGGCCGCCTTGGTGCGCGACGTCACTCAAGTGGCCGCGGCCTCGAAACTTGGCGATTACGAGATCATCGACGCCAGGCCTCCCGAACGGTTCAACGGCACCGCCCCCGAACCCCGGCCGGGTCTCCGGGGGGGCCATATTCCCGGCTCGAAAAACCTCCCCTATGGCGAGCTTCTCAACGCCGACGGCACGATGAAGACCGCCGATGCCCTCGCCGAGATCTTCGCAGCGGCCGAGGTTGACCTCGCAAAACCTGCCATCACCACCTGCGGATCGGGCATCACCGCCGCGATTGTCTTTCTCGCCCTCGCCCGGCTCGGCAAGACCGACGTCTCGCTCTATGACGGATCTTGGGCCGAATGGGGGAGCTATCCTGACCTCAAAGTTGCCCAGGGAGCCGAATGATGTTCGACCGCCTCATTGACCAGCCCGAAGACAAAATTTTGGGTCTCGCAAAGCTCTTTCGCGCCGATCCCCGGGACGGCAAAGTCGATCTCGGAGTGGGTGTGTACCGCAATGCCGAAGGGGTCACTCCGGTGATGCGGTCGGTCAAAGCGGCAGAACGGCGGATCCTCGAAGACCAAGACACCAAGGCCTATACCTCCATCGGAGGTGATCCGGCCTTTGTGGCGGCCATGGGAGACCTCCTTTTGGGGGCAGGCACCCAATCCGACCGGCGCGCCGGCATCGCCACGCCGGGCGGCACCGGCGCGGTCCGCCAGGCTTTCGAACTTCTCCGCATGGCAAATCCAGGATGCCGGATCTTTGTCTCGGATCCGACATGGCCCGCCCATCTGACGATCCTCAAATATCTCGGCATCGAATGCGTGCCCTATCGGTATTTCGACCCCGCAACCCGCGGCGTCGATTTCGACGGGATGCTCGCGGATATCGAGGCCGCGGGGCCAGGCGATGCGGTACTTCTCCATGGGTGCTGTCACAACCCGACAGGGGCCAATCTAGATCTCGACCAATGGAAGCGCGTGACAGAATTACTCGCCGCGTCCGGTGCAACTGCCTTTATCGACATGGCCTATCAGGGCTTCGGAGACGGGCTCGACGAAGATGCCGCCGGTGTCCGCCATCTGGCAGGCGAACTCCCCGAACTCTTAATTGCCGCGTCCTGTTCGAAGAATTTCGGCATATACCGAGAACGGACGGGGGCTCTTTTTGCACTCACCGAACCCGGCACTCGCGACCGGCTCCAGGCCAATATGAGCTTTCTCAACCGGCAGAATTACTCCTTCCCGCCCGATCACGGCGCGCGGGTGGTGCAGACGATCCTCGCCGACGAAGGATTGCGCGAAGATTGGAAGAACGAGCTCGAAGATGTCCGTCTGGGCATGCTCGATCTGAGAAAGGCCTTGGCCGACGAGCTTCGCCAACGCACCAATTCCGACCGCTTCGACTTTCTCGCCCATCACCGTGGCATGTTCTCGCGCCTTGGCGCGACCCCCGAACAGGTCGCCACCATGCGCGACGAGTTCGGGATCTACATGGTCGGCGATTCTCGGTTGAACATCGCGGGGCTCAACGCCAAGACCATCCCGCTATTGGCCGAAGCCATCGTCGCCGTCGGCGTCTGACCCCCCTTCATCCTGGGAGAAATACTCCCGCCGGAGGCCGCGCCGCAGGCGCAAAAAATCTAATGCCGAAGGCCCAGTAAAAAGCCCGGGCGCGAACGCCCGGGCAAGTGCCATTGGCCAATTGGAAGGGAGATCAGCCTTTGGAGAAATCGGGATAGGCTTCCATGCCGAGTTCCGACACGTCGAGCCCGTTGATTTCGGATTCCTCGTCGACTCTGATGCCCATGGCCGCGTTCAGAATGAACCAGACCACCAGAGAGACAACGAAGGTGAAGACACCGTAAGCGACGATACCGGTCAGCTGGGTCACGATGCTCGCATCCCCGTTGTAGAAAACGACCGCAATCGTTCCCCAAATCCCGGCAAAGAGGTGGACCGGAATAGCGCCGACCACGTCGTCGATTTTGAACTTGTCGAGCATTGGAACCGTGAACACCACGATCACACCGCCGATCGCACCGATCCAGAGCGCACCAAACATTGTTGGGGCGAGGGGTTCGGCCGTGATCGACACGAGCCCGGCAAGACAGCCGTTCAGCACCATCGTCAGGTCAACCTTGCTGTACATAACTTGCGTGAGGATCAGCGCTGCAACACCGCCAGAGGCCGCGGCCATATTGGTATTGGCAAAGATCCGAGACACATCAGTGATGTCACCCACGGTGCCTGCGGCGAGCTGGGAGCCGCCGTTGAAGCCAAACCAACCGAGCCAGAGAATGAACGTCCCAAGCGTGGCGAGGGCCAGGTTCGACCCAGGCATCGGATTGACCTTGCCGTCGGACGAGTACTTGCCCTTCCGCGCCCCAAGAACGATGGCACCGGCGAGTGCGGCCCAGCCGCCCACGGAGTGAACGATGGTTGATCCAGCAAAGTCCGAGAAACCCGCTTCGGAAAGCCAGCCACCGCCCCACTGCCACGAACCCGAGATCGGGTACATGATGCCCGTGAGCACGACGACGAAGAGGAGGAACGGCCAGAGCTTGATCCGCTCAGCCAACACGCCCGAGACAATCGACGCAGTCGCGGCTACAAACATCAGCTGGAAGAAGAAGTCCGAGCCGACCGATGCGTAGTCGAGGGCGGCGTCTGCCGCGTCGAGACCCACCGGTTCAAGGCTTGTCGGCACGAAATTCGGCGCGAAGTAGCCGTTGAATTCGCCCGGGTACATCAAGTTGAACCCGACGAGCCAGTACATGATCGAAGCGATCGAGAAGAGCCCGATGTTCTTGGTCAATTGCATCGCCACGTTCTTCGACCGCACGAGGCCCGCCTCAAGCATCGCAAAGCCTGCGGCCATCCAGAAGACGAGGAACCCGCCCACCAGAAACAGAAGCGTGGTGAAGATATAGGGTTGGATATCGGGGGCGGCGTCTTGAGCCGTTGCCATCGCAGGCGTCAGTGCTGCGGTCCCCACAAGCGCTGCAAAGAGGCGCGATTTGGTCATCATGTGTCTGTTTTCCCTCATGGTGACGCTCAGATAGCGTCTTCGTTGGTCTCGCCGGTGCGGACCCGAAGGGCGCTCTCCACATCCAGAACAAAAATCTTGCCGTCGCCGATCTTCTCGGTCTTGGCGGTTTTGGCGATGGTTTCGACCACTTGGTCGACCATGGAGGCCGCAACTACGATTTCGAGCTTTACCTTTGGAACGAAATTCACCGCATACTCGGCACCCCGGTAGATTTCGGTGTGACCAGATTGCGAACCGAAGCCCTTGATCTCAGTCACCATCATCCCGCGCACACCGATGGCGGTGAGCGCTTCGCGCACCTCCTCCAGCTTGAACGGCTTTATTGCTGCAATGATGAGTTTCACATGCATCCCCTTCGTTCGACGGGGTATTCCCTCGGCCCCGCATCTCACGCCGCGAGATGCCGTCTGGTGGGCCCTGATCTCAAGCGAGCGAGCAAGGCCGGGACCGTGGATTAACCCGTCAGTTGCACAATTTTTGCACAATACCAGCAGTCCGCTCAAAAATTAAGCGCCAGAAAAAGCAAGTTGAGGAGGCTGTAAGGGGGCTAATTCGCTCCACTTTGCCCGGGGCGGACGCTATCATCGGTGAAAATGAGCAGGCTGGGCGAGGCTCAGAATCGAACATGGCGACGAGACGCGGGTCGCGGCGGCCTCTGGTGGCGGAACGCCGTGAGATCGGGAAACCGAAACCCAAAAAACGACCGAAGACGAAAGCCAAGCCGCCCCGCCGCGGTTTGATCTGGCTATTGGCCTGGCCGCTCCGAATTGTCATTCGCTCGGCCTGGTGGCTCGGGCTCCGCGCGGGGGTTCTCGGCGTTGTGGCCCTCGCGATTGCGGTCCTGGGCGTCGCGGTCACCCTTCCCGCCCCCGGCACGGTGCTCGACGGGCGCGCCCGGGGTTCGGTCACGCTCCTCGACCGGGATGCGTCTGTCTTTGCTTGGCGGGGCGAGCAATTCGGCGGCCAGATTGACACCGACAGCATTGCTACGTCGCTCAAAAACGCCGTCATCGCCACGGAAGACAAACGTTTTTACCGCCATTTCGGCGTCAGCCCCCGGGGCGTGGCGAGTGCGGTCCGGATCAACTTGCGCGAGGGACGAGGGCCGTTTTCGGGCCACGGTGGCTCGACCATCACCCAACAGACCGCAAAACTTCTCTGTCTTGGCGACGCCTACGACCCGGCCTCCGGCATGACCGAAGCTGAATACGAGGCCGATTGCCGGCGGACGACCCTTTGGCGGAAGGCCAAAGAGGCCGTCTATGCGATGGCGATGGAACTGCGTTATTCGAAAGACGAGATCCTCACGATCTATCTCAACCGCGCCTATCTCGGGGCAGGCTCGAGAGGATTTGAAGCCGCCGCCCAGCGCTACTTTGGAAAATCCGCGAACCTCGTGACCCCCCCCGAAGCCGCGATGCTCGCGGGCCTTCTTGTGGCGCCGTCGCGCTTTGCACCGACGGCCAATCTCCAACGCTCCCAAGACCGGGCGAACCTCATTCTGGGGCTGATGGAAGAGCAAGGCTATTTGTCCCCGACAGAAGCTGCCGCCGCCAAAGCGGAACCTGCGACCCTGTCACAGGCGGCCGAAGCCCGAGCAGGAGGCTATTACGCCGATTGGGTCATGGACCAAGGCCCCACCTTTCTGACCGAACAGACCACCGAAGACGTGGTCATTCGGACGACGTTCGATCCTCGGATCCAAGACGCGGCCGAAGATGCGCTTGAATGGGTCTTCGAAAACAAGGTTCGCCAAGGCTCCGAGGCCCAGGCCGCCATCGTGGTCATGTCGGCCGATGGGGCTGTCCGCGCGATGGTTGGCGGGCGGAAACTCCGCGGCGTGGCCGGACAATTCAACCGCGCGATCCAGGCCAAGCGGCAGACCGGTTCGGCCTTCAAGCCCTTCGTTTATGGCGCGGCACTCGACGAGGGCTATTCGCCCAGGGACTGGGTGATCGACGAGCCTCTCACCATCGATGTCCCGGGATCGGGCCCGTGGACCCCCCAGAACTACACGTTTGATTATTCCGGACGGGTCACGCTCACAGAGGCCCTAGCGCGCTCGCTGAACGTCCCGGCGGTGCGCATTTCGGAGTTTATCGGCCGCGACAAGGTCCGGCGCATTGCCGAAGGGTTCGGCGTCGAAAGTGACCTCGCCGATGTGCCCTCCATCGCCTTGGGCGTCTCTGAGGCCACGCTCCTTGAAATGACGGCGGCTTATGCGGGCATTCTCAACGGTGGCACAGCGGTCGAGCCCTACGGCCTCATTGAGCTCCGGTTCAAAGGGGATGACGAGGTGCTGATCGACCAGGACGGCGGGCTCGGCGAGAGGGTGATCTCAGAAGACGCCGCGCGCCAACTTGTCTGGATGATGAGCCAGGTAATCGATCAAGGCACAGGCACTCGCGCGCGGCTTGGAGACAGGCCGGCCGCCGGGAAAACCGGCACCACCCAGGAGGCGCGGGACGCTTGGTTTCTTGGCTTTACGGCCAATTACGTGGCCGGGGTTTGGATGGGTTATGACGATAATACGCCCCTAACCGGCGTCACCGGCGGCGGTCTTCCGGCGGAGATCTGGCGCGAGACTATGGTGCGGGTCCATGACGGGTTGCCCCCGGTCGCCCTCCCGATGACCGTCCCGGCCGAGCCCGTCCGCACGGTTGAACGCCAAGAACGGCGCCCACGGCGCGGCCCTCCGCCCGCCAATGACCTCGAACGGGCCATCGAGCATCTTTTGGATAATATCTTCGGGCGCTAGGGCCGGCTCAAACCGAGCGGAGATCTTGGATGAGGGCGTCGATATTGCCGCGGCGCCGGTCGAGCATCGATCCGATTTCGACCCGCTCGGTTTTCAAAAGCGAGATCCCTTCGATGACGATGTCGAAGAACTTACCGCTGCCAGACCGGTCGGACACCATAAAACTCACTGCGAAGGGCGATTGACCGCGGAGCACGGCCACCGACCGAACCTCGACGAAATTCTTCAATTCCCGCGCATCGCGGACCTCGATCTTGCCGCCGATGAATTCCCGGAACCGCGCCCCGTATTTCTTGGCAAGGTAGCGCCCAAACGCATCGCCGAAGGCCGAAAGCTGGCCGCGGGAGGCACTCCGCGCCGATGGACCAAGGGCCGAGCGCGCAATCGTCGGCACATCGCCGTAACGGGTGAAGATCCCTTCGAAATCGCGGTACATCGCGGCTTCGGACTTTCCAGAATTGATAACCGTGTTGATATCGGCCACCACGCGGTCGACGAGCGCGGTCGCTTGGTTGGTGTTGAGCGCTGCGGCCGGGCGCGCGCCAAGAAATGCTAGGGCGCTGAGACCCGCCAGAACGGCGCGGCGGCTCGCCCTATTCCTCGAAAATGTCTCCATAGAGGTCCTCATAAATGTCGGCTCCCGGATCCGTTTCTATGGCGCCGCCTTGGGACAGCTCAAAGCGCCTATTTTGTAAATATAGGGACCGAAGCAACGCATAGCTATCCGCAGATTCGTAGAGAATCTCATCTAACGCGTCACCGAGGACAAACCGGCTTTCAAGAACGCTCCCGGCCCGCGTGCCGTAAATGACCACCGTATATTGCGGCCCGAGCACGTAATTGACCGGATTGAGAACAGCATCGACCACCGTGCCCGCAAACGCCCGTTCCGTCCGGGGGCCAAGGAACGGGACTTCGAGATAGGCCCCTTCACCTGCGCCCCAAACCGCCAGGGTCTCTCCAAAGTCCGCCGGACGGGTCTCATGCCCCCTTGCGCCGGCCACATCGAAGAGCCCGCCCAATCCGAGGAAGGAATTCACAACGAAACGCAGTGAATTATGGCCCGCATCGGCAAAATTGGCCTGAAGGAGATCGTTGAGGATCACCGACGGCATGCCAAGATTGGACGAAAAATTCGTCACACCGGCCCGGATCGGATTGGGAACGATCGTCCCGTACCCTGTCGCCGCGGGCCGCAGCGCCACCGCGTCGAGCCCGCGATTGAACCCATGGGCGGACCTGTTGTCCTCCTCGTAGGGGTCGTAAACATCTTGGGCCACGTCTGGTGTCGCGCAGGCGGCGAGAACAACCATGGCAAGCACGGGCGCGACCCGGCTAATAACACGTCGCATAAAATCGTCCGAATTCAACACTTGCTCCCCCGTTGCATGCCACAGCTTTGGGTGACGTGAAAGCCGGGGCAGTGGATTTTCGCAAAGCTTTGACTTTACAGGGCAGGTTTGGGGTTTCGGGTGTGCCACGACGGGGATAGCGTCGCGCAAAATCAGCGGAGGGCCGAATGGCATCGGAAATCGAAACACGTTTGGCGGATCTGGGGATCACTTTGGCGGAGGCGCCCGCTCCGGCGGCCAATTACGTGCCCTATGTGATCACGGGCGACATGGTTTGGGTGTCGGGCCAGATCAGCCAGGATGAAAACGGCCTCATCACCGGAAAACTTGGCGCCGATGTGGACGTCGAAACTGGTGCCGCAGCCGCGCGTCGGTGCGCTATTTCGCTTCTCGAACAGCTCAAGGCGGCGACCGGAGGCGAGATTGACCGGCTCGTCCGCGTAGTAAAGCTGGTGGGTTTCGTGAATTCCACGCCTGATTTTGTCGACCAGCCCAAGGTCATTAACGGCGCGTCGGACTTTCTGGTCGAGGCTCTGGGCGACAAAGGCCGCCACGCCAGATCGGCCGTCAGCGCAGCTTCACTTCCGTTCAACGTGGCCGTCGAGATCGAGGCGGTCTTCCAAATCGGATGACCGGGCTCCCGCGGGCCTTACTAGACCGTCCCATTGCCCACCGGGGCTTTCACGGGCCTGGGCGGCCCGAAAACAGCGTTTCAGCGGGGCTCTCTGCGGCCAAGCGCGGGTTCGGCATCGAGATTGACGTTCAGCTCTCGGGCGATGGCCAGGCCATGGTGTTCCATGACGCGACCCTCGACCGAATGACTGGAGAATCCGGGGATATCCGCGCGCGGAACGCCGCTGATTTGGAGACTATTCCACTAGCAGGCAGCGATGAGACGATCTCGAGCCTCGCCGCCTTCCTCGGAGAGATCAACGGACAGGTCCCGGTGCTCATCGAAATCAAGGACCAATCGGGCGTGCTGGGCCCCGGTGACACCGCGATTGAGCAATCTGTGGCCGCGGCGATTGTGGCGGCTGGCGCACGTGAAACCGTGGCTGTTATGTCGTTTAACCCCGAAAGCGTTGCAAAGATGGCCGATCTTTTGCCCAACATCCCCCGGGGTCTTGTCACAGACCCGTTCAGTCCAACCGAGTGGACGGATGTGCCCCAGGCGCGTTTGGCCCATCTTCGCGACATGGCCGACTATGACCGCGTGAGCGCGCAGTTCATCAGCCACAACGCAAAAGACCTCGACGCGCCGCCTGTGGCCTCTGTCCGCGCCAAAGGCGGCGCTGTCCTTTGTTGGACCATCCGGTCGCCCGCCGAAGAGGCCACCGCGCGACGCTTTGCCGATAACGTGACCTTCGAAGGCTACGATCCGGACAGTGTGCCTTGACCGGGAGGCGCCTCGCCACACCTCCTTTCGGGTGCAGATGCAGCCTACCAAATCCATGAGTGACGAAGCCACGATCGAGATCTCGGTCCTCGGCGGTCTTGAGGAGATCCCGGCCGAGGAATGGGACAGTTGCGCCTGTCCGGAAGCGGCGGCGGGCGGTCGGGCACTTGACCCATTCACGACGCACCGGTTTCTCCTGGCCCTTGAGACCTCGCGCTCGGTCGGAACCGGCTCGGGCTGGCAGGCCCGCCACCTGGTCGCCCGGCGGGACGGCGAGGCGATCGCCGTGGCACCCCTCTATGCCAAGGGGCATAGCCAGGGCGAATACATCTTCGATCACAACTGGGCCCATGCTTGGGAACGGGCCGGCGGGCGGTACTATCCCAAACTTCAGATGGCGGTGCCGTTTACGCCTGCCACAGGGCGGCGTTTTCTGACCCGTCCTGGCGAGGAGATCGCAGGCACCGCCGCCCTAGTCGAAGGGGCCGTGCGCCTTGCCGCATCGAATGATCTCTCATCGCTCCACATCACGTTTTGCACCGAAACCGAAGCCCAGCGCGGCACGGAATTGGGCCTCCTCCACCGCGTCACCCAGCAATACCATTGGGCCAATCGCGAGTATGCAGATTTCGATGCCTTCTTGGCCGATCTGTCCTCCCGGAAACGGAAAACCATCCGGAAGGAGCGCGCCACTGCTCAGAATTTCGGCGGCGAGATTCTCTGCTTCACGGGCGAGGCTATCGAGCCCAGCCATTGGGATGCGTTCTGGGAGTTTTACCAAGACACGGGCGCGCGGAAATGGGGTACGCCGTATCTTACCCGTACGTTCTTCGACGTGGCCCAGAAAACGCTCCGCGACGACATGCTCCTCGTCTTGGCCACCCGTAACGGCCGCCCGGTGGCCGGTGCGCTGAATTTTATCGGCCGCGACACGCTCTATGGCCGCTATTGGGGAGCGATAGAGCACCATCCCTGCCTCCATTTCGAAGCCTGCTACTACCAGGCCATCGATTATGCGATCGGCCAGGGGATGAAGGCAGTCGAGGCTGGCGCCCAAGGCGAACACAAGCTGGCTCGGGGTTATATGCCGGTTGAGACCCACTCGCTCCATTGGCTCGCCGATCCAGGCTTCCGCGACGCGGTGGGGGAGTATCTCAAGGCCGAACGGGCCGCCATTGGCCAAGACATCGAGGTTTTGACGCGCTATGGCCCGTTCAAGAAAGTGACTGGGGAGGAATAATGGCCGAGAAGCTAACCGTTGCGGCCCGCGACGAAGGGCTCCAAACGCTCCTTGACGGGGGCTGGTCCCACGACCCCGAGCGAGATGCGGTGTTCAAAGAATACCGGTTCGCAAATTTTGTGACTGCTTGGGGGTTCATGTCGCAAGCCGCAATCCGGGCCGAAAAGATGAACCACCACCCCGAATGGTTCAACGTTTACAACCGCGTTGAGGTGACGCTGACCACCCATGACGCGAGCGGGCTGAGCGAGCTCGACCTGAAACTTGCCCAGATCATGGACAAAATCGCTGACGCGCTGCTCTAGGGCGGTATGGCCTTCTCTGCGGTGCCCCCGGCCTTGCAATTCGAAGGCAGACTAGAAATTCGCCATTTTCTCGCCCCGCGCGGCGGTTTGGGCAGCTTTGGCGATCCTTTTCGACCGTGTGGCGTCGGTCTTGGCGAGTTTGATCCAGCGGAGGACGTTGCGGCGATAGGAGGGCGCTAACTTATCGAAGGCGGCGCCCGCGCCCGCCGCACCCAAGTCCTCCGGCACGATCAAGGCATCGACATCGTCCATGAAGTCCCAAAGCCCAGCGGCTTTGCCACGTGCGACCGCCGCTCGGCCGGGGTCGGCCATCCGCCCGTCGGCTTCGAGCCTCTCGACCCGGTCTTTGTAGCTTTTGGCCCAAAACTCGGTTTTCCGCGGCGAAATGAGCTGCATCGTCCGGTCCGCATCGAGCTTCCGGCGGATCCCATCAATCCAGCCATAGGCCAAAAGCGCATCGAGGACCTCGTCGCGGGAGACGTATTTGTCTGGGTGCTTGGCGAGCCAGGTAACGAGCCACACGCTGTCTTCTTGGCGGTGGTGGCCATCGAGCCACTCCCAAAGCCCGGCGGCGGAGGCCAGTTCGACTTTCGCGAAGTTCTCCGTATCAGTCATCGCGAAAGCCCATGAGGCGGCCCACCTCGGCCATGGTGGCGGCCGCTTCGGCGCCCAAGGCCGCGAGTTTTTCGGCCGGCGTGCGTTCAGCATAACCGATCACACGGATGCCGGCCGCCTTGGCCGCCCTTACGCCCGCAGCACTGTCTTCGACCACCACCGCGCGGCCGGGTGCCACGCCGAGGCGCTCGGCGAGCATCAGATACATGTCTGGCGCTGGTTTGGGCGCGATCCCGTCATGGGCTGAAAAGATCCGGTCGCCCATCCGGTCCAGCAGATCGTTCTGTCCAAGGGTAACCGCCATTTTGTGCCGCGGCCCGTTCGATGCCACGCCGTAGGGAATGCCCGCGCGGTCGAGCCGGTCTAGGAGGGTGTGAACCCCGTCTACTGCTGGGCAATTGCCGCGGAGGCTGTCGTCGATCTTGCGGTAGATCTCGTCGGTCCAGGTTTCGGGCAAGTCCGCCCCCATGGCTCGGGCCTTTTCGCCGACTTGGGGGAGAGTGCCGCCCAAAAACATCTCCGTCACCTCGTCCGGCGTTAGGGTCAGACCATAGGAGGAGAGATTTTCGATGATCACCCGGTCGGTGACCGGCTCGCTGTCGACCAGAACACCGTCGCAATCGAAAAGCACTGCCTCAGGCCGCATCGTGCGCCTCCAAAAAATGCAATTGCGCCGCCCCGTAGCGACGCATTTCTAAAAGCTCGAAGCCTTCGGGAATGGGCTGTGCGCTGGCCTCTTCAAGAACGAGCGTCGCCCCGTCGGCAATCCAGCCGGAGGACCGGGCCGCCTCGAGGGCCTTTTGGCCGAGACCCTTGCCATAGGGCGGGTCTAGGAAAACGAGATCTGCGGGCACTTTGGCACGGGGAAGCCGGGTCGCGTCGCCCTGGAGAAGCTCTGCCGCCGAGCCCATCCGGGCCTTGGCGATATTGGCGCGGAGGAGGCTTTGGGCCTTTGCCCCGCTATCGACGAAAGTTGCATGGACCGCACCACGCGAGAGCGCTTCAAGCCCAAGGGCGCCCGTGCCCGCGAAAAGATCGAGCACGCGGGCGCCCTCGGGAAGGCCCTGATTGGCAAGAATGTTGAATAGGCTCTCCCGCACCCGGTCCGCGGTCGGGCGGAGCTGGGCCGCCGTATCGCCGCGGCCGGGGCTTGTTAGCGCGAGGCCCTTTAGCGTTCCGCCGACGATCCGCACCGGTCTGGATTTACGCTTTCAGAAGCGGCCGAAGGTCGGCTTCGCCATCGGCGATGATTGCCGGGTCCGGCGACTTCTCCGCCTCAATAAGGCGCTTTCCCACCATATAAGCGCGCGGGTCATTCATCGCGTCGAGGGCGATGAGGCGCGCGTCCTTGAAATACCAGTGGGACCGGCCCTTGGCGGTTTCCCGGACGACCACATGTCCGTACCCGTCCGACAGACCGGCGATCTGGAGCTTGATGTCGTACTGATCGGACCAAAACCACGGATGGGGCACATAATCGGCTTTGGCTCCAAGTATGTTCGCCGCCACCGCCTCGGCCTGGTCAATGGCGTTTTGGACGCTCTCGAGTCGGATCCGGCGGCCCCAATAGGGAAAACTCGCGCAATCGCCCGCCGCCCAGATCCCCGGCACCGAAGTTGCCCCGCGCGCATCGGTTTTTATCCCGTTTTCAAGGGCAAGACCGGCCGTTTCAGCCAGGGCGGTATCGGGGTCGATGCCGATGCCGAGGATCGCAAAGTCGGCTTCGACCTGGCTTCCATCGCTGAGTTCCGCGCCCGTCACACTGCCATCCCCCAAAAGCCGCAGAAGCGCGGTATTTTCGCGGATCTCAACGCCCTTTGCTTCGTGCGCCGCGCGGAAATAATCCGAAGTCTCGGGCGCGGCGACCCGTGCTAGGATCCGGGGGCCCGCTTCGATAAGGAGCACCTGGAGGCCCTTTTTGGCCGCCACCGCCGCCGCTTCGAGGCCGATATAGCCCCCGCCAATGATGAGCACTTTGGCGCCTTCACGAAATTCCGGCTCCATCCGGTCGATATCGGCGAGGGTTCTCACAGGATAAAGCCCGTCGAGGTCGCCGCCCATTTCGACCGGCAATCGGCGAGGCACAGCGCCCGTCGTGAGCGCAAGATGGTCATAGGCCAGGGTTTCGCCGCCGAGGTTGAGGGTTTTTGCCTTCGGATCGATCCCCGTGACCCGAGCGTCGGTCCGGAGCGAGATACCTTTATCGTCATAGGCTTCGGCGGGCCGTAGATAGAGCCTTTCCCGCGTCATCTCGCCCAAGAGATAGGCCTTCGACAGGGGCGGGCGCTGGTAAGGCGGGTCGGGCTCTTCGCCGATCAGCGTGACCTCGCCGTCATGGCCCAAATCGCGGAGTTTGAACGCAAGTGACACCCCAGCCTGGCCACCGCCCACAATTACTATCCCGCCCATGGCGCTTTCCTCTGGTCCTGCCCGCGAGGCGTTATACCTCGCCCCCATGCCTTCGCAATCTTGAGGAGAGGAATATGGCACTGGCGGTTGGAGATCGGGTCCCGGCGGCGACTTTGATGTTCATGGATGAGAACGGGCCCCATGAGGTGGCCCTGGAAGAGAAGCTCAAGGGCAAGAAGGTGGTGCTGTTCGGGCTTCCCGGCGCGTTCACCGGAACTTGCCATCTCGAACATCTTCCAAGCTTTGTCCGGAACGCGGCCGCTTTTGCGGACAAAGGTGTCGACGACGTAATCTGCGTTTCGGTGAACGATCTCTTCGTGATGCAGGAATGGGGCGAGGTCTCGGGCGCGAAGGCGGCGGGGATCACGATGCTCTGTGATCCTTCGAGTACTTATGCCAAGGCGATCGGGATGGAATTCTCAGCCCCGCCCGTGGGGCTCTATAATCGGCTTGAGCGCCACGCGATGATCGTCGAGGACGGCGTGGTCACCCTCCTTCACAGCGAAGAACCGGGAACGTGCAATGTGACGGCCGGCGAGGCGGTGCTCGCCGAGCTCTGAACGTCACCGCCCTTTAGTGCTGCCCGGTGGCAACCGCCGGGCAGCGCCTGTCACCAAGCGCCGCTCAATTGATCAGGCAGGTCGCTCAACCGCGTCGGCGGGATCTGCCTCTGGCGTCTCCTGCCCTTCGGCTTGCGTTTCGCCTTCCGCCCGGATCGCATTCATTTCGCGGTTAAGTTCTTCCTGCCACGGCCCCACGATCTCGCGCACCCGGTCGATATAGGCTTGGTTCTCGACCGCTGGGACGTTGATGTCATAGGCGTCGGCCACTTCGATCATCGCGCGACGGTCCATGGCCACAAACGCATCGGCCATGCGCTGGGACTTATCCGCTGAAACCCCCAAGGCCTGATAGGCCGACCGGCCCATCCGCACGGAAGAATCGAAGTTTTCCCGGATAATGTCGCGACAGCCGGCAGCCCAAAGGTGGTAGACGTGATGTCGGTTGGCCGCCCGCGCCAGGACGTGCACATGGGGGTGGTTCTTCACCACGTATTCGACAAGTTCCGTCGTCTGATGCTCTTCATCAATGGCGATCACCAAGAGCTTCGCGCGGTCTATCCCGGCCGCGTGGAGTAGGTCAGGCCGGGTCGCATCGCCGAAATAGGCGCTGATCCCAAAGGTCCTCAAGTTCTCAAGCTGCTGGGAAGAAAAATCGATCACCGTCGGGTTGTAGCCCGCCGACCGAAGCATCCGGTTCACCACACCGCCCACGCGACCAACGCCCGCGATAATGATCTCGCTGTCTTGATCGATCTCGTCGGCCTCGCGCTCTTCGGCTTCGATGTATCGAGGCGCGATGACGCGGTCATAAACGATGAAAAGCACCGGCGTGAGGAGCATGGACAGGGCGATCACGAGAAGGAGTGTTGCCGCCAAGTCGGCCGGAAGGACGTTGTTGGCCAAGGTGAAGGACAACAAGACGAAGCCGAATTCACCGGCCTGGGCGAGGCCCAAGGCAAAGAGCCACTGGTCGGCGCCGCGAAGGCCGAAAAGCCGGCCCAGCCCGTAGAGAATGAGCCCTTTCAGCACTAAGAGCCCGATCGTGAGACCCACGAAAAGCGGGAGATTTCCGAAGAGAAGACCAAAATCGATGCCCGCTCCAACGGTCATGAAGAAAAGCCCGAGAAGGAGCCCGCGGAACGGATCGATGTCCGATTCAAGCTCGTGGCGGTATTCGGAATTGGCCAAAACAACACCGGCGAGGAAGGTCCCGAGGGCCGCTGAGACGCCCACGAGCGACATCAAAAGCGCAATGCCAATCACCATCATGAGCGCGGTGGCTGTGAAGAGCTCGCGAAGTTGGGCCACCGAGATGAACCGAAAGATCGGTCGGGTCAGATAGCTTCCGCCGAGGATGACAGCCGCAATGGCGGCCAGCGTCACGGCTGCCGTTTGCCAGCCGTTGAGCCCTTCGACGAGGGAGAGGCCCGAGCCATGGCTATCGCCGTGCCCATCGCCGTGGTCCCCCCCAAGATCGTCGCCGTGGGCTGCGTCGCCGCCATGGGCCGCGTCGCCACCATGGCCCGCGAGATCGGCCGCCTCGCCCGCAAGCTCGGGCATCGCCAGAAGCGGGATGAAGGCGAGCATCGGGATGACCGCGATGTCTTGGGACAAGAGCACGGAAAAGCTCGACGCGCCGCCGTCGGAGCGCATCAGCCCTTTCTCATTGAGCGTCTGGAGGACGATCGCGGTGGATGAGAGGGCGAGGACCAGTCCGACGGTCAGAGCAACGCTCCAGGACAGGCCAAAAACCATCGAGACGCCCATGATCGCCAAGGTCGATAATGCGATCTGCCCGCCGCCAAGTCCCAAAAGTCGGCCACGCATGTCCCAGAGATTTCGGGGCTCGAGTTCAAGGCCAACGAGGAACAGCATCATCACGACACCGAATTCGGCGAAATGCTGGATCGACACCACGTCCACGTCGAGGAGCGCGAGGATCGGCGAGATCAAAATCCCGGCGATCAGATATCCAAGCACCGACCCTAGACCCAAGCGCGATGCAATCGGCACCGACACAACGCCCGCGATCAGAAAAATGAATGCCAAAAGGAGAAAATCGGTCATGCCCTGCC
Organism: Pseudomonadota bacterium; assembly: GCA_039198225.1. Classification (GTDB taxonomy): domain Bacteria; phylum Pseudomonadota; class Alphaproteobacteria; order Rhodobacterales; family Rhodobacteraceae; genus JASJAR01. The sequence continues at coordinate 65,453 of JBCCTQ010000017.1, read as the reverse complement.
CCCAAAACGGCCTACCAGGCCGGATCCCGGAATGGCCACACAGCGTCAGCCATCCGGGACTTTAACCGCAAGTTTTAGGGAATAGCGAGGGCCCTGGGAAAAGCCGGGGCTCAGCCCCAGGTCGGGTGGAATATTCCTCCGGGCGAAAGGGTGAATAACTCCACCCCATCAGCCGTCACGCCCACCGAATGCTCGAATTGGGCGGAAAGCGATTTATCACGCGTCACAGCCGTCCATTCATCGGCAAGGACCTTCGTTTCGGGCCGGCCAAGATTGACCATCGGCTCAATGGTGAAAAACATCCCTTCTTCGAGCACTGCGCCGGTGCCAGCCCGCCCGTAATGGAGGACATTGGGTGGGGCGTGAAACACCCGGCCGAGACCGTGGCCGCAGAAATCGCGGACCACGCTCATCCGGTTGGCTTCCACATAAGCCTGGATCGCATGGCCGATATCGCCGAACGTGTTCCCCGGCTTGACCGCCTCGATCCCTTTCATCAACGCGTCATGGGTGACTTGCACCAGACGCTCGGCTTTACGGCCGATTTTACCGGCCACATACATCCGGCTTGTATCGCCGTACCAGCCGTCAACGATCACGGTGACATCGATATTGAGGATATCGCCGTCTTTTAGAACCTTGCCGCCCGGGATCCCATGGCAGACGACGTGATTGACGCTGATACAAGAGGCGTGTTCGTAGCCTTTATATCCGATGGTCGCTGAAGTCGCGCCCGCCTCATCCACCATTTTTTCGATGGCCGCATCGATCGTGCCGGTCGTGTGGCCAGGTTTGATAAGCTCCGCCACGTCGTCGAGGATACGCGCAGCCAATGCGCCGGCCTTACGCATGCCGGCGAAATCCTGTTGCTCGTAAATCCGAATGCCGTCTTTTGTCAGGCGGCCGTGTGCGTTGTCGTCCAAGGCCCGCTCCATGGGGGTGCCACTTTCCAATAAGCGATATGTGCCAAAAGCGCCAGAAGTCCCGAATAGGCCGGGTGAGGCGCAGCGATTAAAGTTCGAAGGGCAGGCGTTCGGTCAGCCGCACCCCGTCCGGCGTGATTTCGGTACCATAGGCCATCATTTCAACCCCGCGCGCCACCGCTTCCACGGCCGTCCTTGCATAATGTGGATCAAGATCGGGCGCGAGCTTGACCCGCGCGCAGTCATTGCGCTGAACCACGTATAAAAGCACCGCTCGGTGGCCCCGTTCGGCCATCTCCGCGAGCTCGATGAGGTGTTTGGCCCCCCGGTCTGTTACGCAATCGGGAAATTCCGCCCAATCGTCCTCGCGCCGGTAATTGACGTTTTTGACCTCAACATAGGCCTCGCTGAGCCCCGGGCCGCGCACCAGAAAGTCGACCCGGGAGCCCTTCCCATAGGCCACTTCCGCACGAATATCGGGATAGTCGGCGAGTTCGGTAATCCGGCCTTCCGCCAGTGCTTCACCCACCACGCGGTTCGGCACGCCCGTATCGATGCCCGCCATCGCACCCCAGGGAAGCTCGACCAATCGCCAGCCGTATTTCAGTTTCTTTTTCGGATCGTCATTTTGCTCGACCCAGACCCGCGTGCCGGGTTCCTTGAAATTCAGCATCGCGCCGGGATTGGGGCAATGGGCGGTCACCTCACGCCCGTCTTCGAGCGCAATATCGGCAAGAAACCTCTTGTAACGCCGGATCAGACGGCCGGGCACAAGGGGGGTTGGAAAGCGCATGGGCTGGGACCTATACCCGTCGGATAAGGCCAGCAAGGAGCGCTGATGTCCAATCCCACCGCCGCCATGCTCATTATTGGAGACGAGATTCTGTCGGGGCGGACGCGGGAAGGAAACGCCCATTACCTCGCAGGGCGTCTCGACCGAGTGGGCATCGATCTCAAGGAAATGCGGGTCGTGGGCGATGACCGCGATACGATCGTCGCGGCCGTCAAAGAGCTCAAGGCGGGCCACAACCATCTCTTTACGTCCGGCGGGATCGGCCCGACCCATGACGACATCACCGCCGATTGTGTTGCCGAGGCGCTTGGCGCAGGCATCGATGTCCGATCGGATGCGCGCGCCCTTCTTGAGACGCATTACGAACGCCAGAACATTGAGCTCAACGCCGCCCGCTTGCGGATGGCGCGAATACCGGACGGCGCCGTTCTGATCGAGAACCCGGTCTCGGCCGCGCCGGGTTTCTCGCTCGAAAACGTCCATGTGATGGCCGGCGTGCCGACGATCTTTCAAACCATGGTTGAGACCCTTTTGCCGAAGCTCACAGGCGGACAACCCCTAATGTCGGACAGCGTCCATGTTGAAATGGCTGAAGGCGACATTGCCAAACCCCTCGGAGAGATCGCGGCCGCCCATCCTGAAACACAGATCGGGTCATATCCCTACTACGCTGGTGGCCGCTACGCGGCGAATGTCGTCGTTCGGGCCCGGAACAGGGAAGATCTCGCCCTTGTCATGGACGCTGTCCGCGAAGCGTTCAGAGGCGGGATTGCATGAGCCTCCCGGGCGCCGGGGCCGTGATCCGGACCCTCGATGCCACGTGGCCCAGCGCGAGCATTGCCCAGAAAGGCCCCGTGGAGCTTCGATATGGCCCGGGCGGCAAACGGGTTAGCGCGGCCCGGGCCAAGGGACCATTGACGGAGACCGATATCGAGACGGCCGAGCAGGCCATGGCAGCGGCGGGCCAGGTGCCGCTTTTTATGGTCACACCCGGCGAAGAAGACCTCGACCGCCAATTGGCGGCCTTGGGGTATGCCGTGATCGACCCGGTTACACTCTATGTTTGCCCGCTGGAGCAGGGCCCGGGCCCTGTCACGACAGCCTGGCCGCCCCGACCCGAGGATAAGGCCCTCTGGGCCGATGGCGGGATCGGCGCCGACCGGATTGACGTGATGGAGCGGGTGACCGGCCCGAAAGCTGTATTGGCCGACGGGACCCCTCCCCGCGCCGTGGTTTTTTCCGCGTTGGGAGCTGGCGGAGCGATGATCCACGCGCTCCATGTCGATCCGGCATCCCGCCGGAGAGGCTTGGCCAGAAGCCTTTGCCTAGCCGCCGCACGCTGGGCTGCCGCGGAAGGTGCGCCTTGGATTGGCCTTGCCGTGACCGACGACAATATTCCAGCCAATGCGCTTTACCGCGCCTTAGGGTATGCTCCGGTGGGACGCTATTGGTACCGGATCAAAGAAGGATAGCGATGGGGGCCAGATCACTCTTTGCCGGATGGGTCCTTGTTTGGGCCGGGGCGGCTGCTGCGGCGCCCGTCGTGCCGCCCACGGGTGCGCGGCCATCTGGGAGTGATCTCCGCGCCGAAGATCAGGTTCTGATCCCCACCGGACCCCGGAGCGGCTCCGGCGGGCCAGCGCTTGTGGCGGAAGGCCGGGTTGAACGCTTGGCCTGGCGGTTACCGGACAGCGATCTAACCCCGTTTCAGTTGATCAACCGGATCGAACGCCAATTGGAGGCGGCGGACTACTCGATCCGCTTCGCTTGCGCCGACCTCGAATGCGGCGGGTTCGATTTCCGCCTTGCCCTCGACCTCCTCGATGCTCCCGCGATGCATGTGGATCTCGGCGATTTCCGCTATCTGGCCGCGGTTCGAGACAGTGAGGCGGGTCAGGACGTCGTCGCGGTGGTCACAAGCCGGTCTGGAAGCGGCGGGCATATCCATGTGACAGCGATCTCGCCCGCGGGCAGCGACAGCGAACCGGTTGCAGCCCCGTCGCCCGAAGGGCCGACGGAAGCGGCACCTCCGCCCGTGGAAACGCGCGCTGTGCCCGACACGCCTCCGGAAGGCGTAGACCTCATCACCCAGCTCGAACGCGACGGCCGCGTGGTCTTGGCCGATCTGGCCTTTCGGCCCGGTTCGGCGGAACTCGGAGAGGGCCCGTTCCCGTCCCTTGCCGCCCTGGCAAGCTGGCTCGCCGCTGACCCTGCCCGGCGCCTCGTGCTCGTGGGCCATTCGGACAATGTTGGCGGTCTCGACGCCAATATCCGCCTTTCCGAGCGACGCGCCGCCAGCGCCGCCGGGACGTTGCGCCGAGAATTCGGCATCGCTGCCCAACGCCTTGCGGCCCGGGGTGTGGGGTACCTCGTCCCCCTCGTTTCCAACGACAGCGAGGAAGGTCGGAGCACCAACCGGCGGGTCGAAGCGGTTATCACCCAGCGCTAAAAAAATCGGGCGCCCGTTGGGCGCCCGAGTTGGCAAACATGCTGAAGGGGGTACCGTTACGTCACACCACACTCGGCACTACCAAGCATCCGGGCCTTTGTCGGAGAAGGCATGGACAAGAAAGTCGATGAACGCGCGCACCTTGGGCTGGGTAAACCGGCCTGGCGGGTAGACCGCGTAGATCCCTTGGGTCTCGGTGGGCAGTTCCGGAATGGCTTCCTCGACCTGACCTTGCTCCATCGCGTCGCCGTAAAGAAAGCTCGGCAAATAAGCGATGCCAAGACCGGCAATCGCGGCATTGAGGAGGCTTTGACCATCATTGACCGTGAGCCAGCCTGCGGTACGCACTTGGCGCTTTTCACCCGAAGGAGCCGTGATCTTCCACACATTGCCGGAAGATTGGTTCGAGTAATGCAAGAGCTTGTGCTCGTTCAGATCGTCGATCTTTTGCGGCCGGCCATATTTGTCAAAGTATTCCGGCGACGCGATCATCCGCTTCGTGGTCTCGCAGAGCTTCCGGGCCCGGAGCGTGGAATCTTCCAGCTCGCCGATCCGGATGGCCATATCGAACCCTTCGGAGATCAACTCAACATAGCGATTGTTCAGCACCATGTTGACTGTAATGTCCGGGAATTCTTGCAAGAAATCGCCGAGGACAGGCGACAGATGGTTCACCCCGAAGTCGGTGGCAACCGAGATCCGGAGCAGACCGGAAGGTGCCGATTGCATTGAGGTGACGAGCGCATCCGCTTCGCCGGCATCGTTCAAAACCCGCCGCGCCCGATCATAATAGGCGAGGCCGATTTCAGTTGGGCTCACACGACGCGTCGTTCTATTCAGTAGTCGTGCGCCGAGGCGCGCTTCCAGCGAAGAGACATGTTTGGAGACGGCAGATTTCGAAATCCCCATCTTCTTGGCAGCATCAGTAAACCCACCCTGATCGACGACGGTCGCAAAAGCTTCCATTTCGGTCAGTCGGTCCATAGGCAGTTCAACCCTTTAACAAAGGCCGCCCCCCAGCGCCTTTCCGGTATCCTGGGCAAAGAAGGCGAGAATTGGGTGAGGGGCCGACAATATCGGGGTTTCTTGCGAATCGTGCCCGTGGCGGAAACGCAACATGCTTCAAAAGCATAAAAAGTTAATTATTTAAGGGGTTTGTCGACCGTATGGCGGTATAAACCGCCGGGATTTTGCCCCAGGTTTGCCCCCGGATTCTAGGGCTTTCCCGCAACAGTTCGGGCTCTTTGATCTTAGCTTTCAGCGCAGTGACGCCGAAATGCGCGTTTCAAAAGATCAAGCTCTGACCGCAAAAGATCGACCTCGGCCCGGATATCGTCGCCCAAGGGCTCACCGAGAGAGACGGCAAAGCTATCGAGCGCGAGGCCGGTTTCCCGGTCAATCAGCGTAAATGTCTGAACGCCGTCCGATAGCATGTCCACGGGGATCGCCACCCGCGCCCGCCAGCGCCCACCCGCATGGCCCCCTGCATCGGCTTCGAGGGTCAATTCGGCCAACGGCAGGTCGCGGTAACACAGATCGATCAAGGGGGGGCTGTCGCCCGGAACATGGCGGGTTAGCACCCCTTCCCAATGGCCATCGCGGATCGCAGTGCGCGCGAGGCGCAGGGCAGAAAAGCCGGTATCCTTCAAAAACCTGCCCTCGGTCGGCGGGTGAATGTCACATCTTCAATTCGGATCTCATTGAATGCGGGTCGCTCAAAAATGAGATCGACCCAGGCCCGCTCGACCCGGCGTTCGTTCATCTCACTATAGGCGAGGTCAAACTCGACATTCCGGTCGCCGTTGCCGGGCGGGACTTCGCGGACGACCTGTTCGGTATTGGGGCCGTGGCGGACATTTAGCCGAGCAAAGACCTCCACACTGCGCTCGGTCTGCATCCGGAGATCCACGCCGACGATATGGTTTTTTGAAAGACCCGCCGCAGCCGCACTCGGCAATTCGATCACGAGGCTCAAGTAGGAACCATCGAAATCGAACACATCGAGGCGGAGCGAATAGGGGGCGAGGTCATTGGCCGAACTGTTCCGGATCTGGCGCAGGGTGATCTCGGACCACCGACAATCATGGTGGAGAGAGGCTTCGGGCCCAAAGGCCGTTTTGTTACCGGCCGCCACGACGCCAGCGGGCCGGACCGGACCTGCCCAGAGGCCAGGCCGCCAGGCCCAGTCGCTGTGGAGCGGCCTTTTAATGCCGGTCGCTCCGACCATGGGAAGCGCGAGCCGTGTATCGGCCACATGAAGGAGCCGATCTACCCGCTGCTGGAGGGCCCGGGCGCGGCTCCGGACGGATTTCAGAGCCGAGGGGTCTTCGACCGGAGCCCGGTCGGCCAGCCGCGACCAGCGGGTGAGCATCTTGCGTTCTGCCCATCCGGCCAGACGGCCTGCCACCAATCCGCTCATCTCGATCCTCGCACCGGGCGGGCGCCGCTCAGGCTGAGAACTATCTTTCGCAGGCCCCTCATTCCGGAAGACCTGGCTCGTTCTCGCGAAAAAGCCGCGCGGTGAGGGCCGTCAGGGTTTCGAGCCCTTCTTCGGGTTCCAAGGGGTCGACTTCAAATCCAAGGAGCGTCGCAGTCACCAGACGACCATTGAGTTCGAAAAGTGCCCGCCAATACTCCCGATCGACCCCATCGGGGCGAAGGGGCGACATGTCGCGTGCACGGACATAGACTTGACCGTCGTCCACGCGGGTCTCGAGTATGAGGATGCTTTCAGCCCTACCGTCCGGCGACAGGGCCGCACGACCTTCTGCGCCGTCAAAGAACGAGCGGAGCTCGTCCTCGCTGGCCACCGACAGGGACGATCCATCCTCTTCTGCCGAAATCAGAACCGTCAAAACCCCTGGCTGGTCCGGCGCTGTCCGAAGCCCGCCTTCGCTCAAGACTGCGCAGCTTCCCAGTAGAACGAAGGTCGCTTCAACCGTTTCGCGGAGACCGGACGGGTCGACGCAATAGCCCGGAGGCCCAGCCACAACGACGTCCTCTGCCACCAGTATCCGGTCGGGAGCCAGGCGAGTAACGTCGACCTGGGCCCCACAGCCCAGAAGCAGTGCGAAAGCCGCGAATTTAAATGTCGACGTAGATGTGGCGCTCGTCATTGGCGCCGGGATGCGTGACCGCTCCTTGCCGGGTTGCCCCGACAAGCTGCGCATATTTCCAAAGCGCGCCGCTCGCGTAGATCGTCTCACGGGGACCGCCCCACTGCTCTCGCCTTTCGGCGAATTCTTCTTCGGTGAGGTTCACCGAGAGTTCGCCCTTGTTGGCGTCGAGTGTAATGACGTCGCCGTTCCGAATCAATGCGATAGGGCCACAATGGGCCGCTTCCGGCCCAACATGACCCACACAGAGCCCGCGTGTTGCGCCGGAGAAACGCCCATCGGTGATCAAGGCGACCTTTTTGCCCATGCCTTGGCCCGAGATCGCCGCGGTCGTGGCGAGCATTTCGCGCATACCGGGCCCCCCGGCGGGACCCTCGTTGCGAATGACGATGACTTCGCCTTCCTGGTATTCGCGCCGCTTGACCGCTTCGAAGGCGTCTTCCTCGCATTCGAATATCCGGGCCGGTCCCACGAAACGCTGAAGCTCGGTCGGGATGCCGGCCACTTTCACGATCGCGCCTTCTGGAGCGAGGTTCCCCTCAAGGCCCACGACCCCGCCAGTCGGCGAAATCGGTGCGTCGACTGGGTAGATCACCCGCCCGTCGGCCTCGCGCTCCACAAGATCAAGCTCTTCGCCCATGCTCCGCCCGGTCGACGTCATGCAATCTTCGTGGACAAGGCCCGCACGCCGCAGTTCGCGCATCACGACCGGCACGCCACCTGCCTCGTAAAGATCCTTAGCCACGTATTGCCCGCCCGGCTTAAGGTCCACGAAATAGGGCGTGTCGCGGAAGATCTCGCAGACATCGAAGAGATCAAACGAGATCCCCGCCTCATGGGCGATGGCGGGCAAATGAAGCCCCGCATTGGTCGAACCGCCGGTGCAGGCCACGACCCGCGCGGCATTTTCAAGGGATTCCCGCGTCACGATATCCCTGGCGCGGATATTGCGCTCAATAAGGTTCATCACCGCCTCGCCCGAGGCTTTGCCGTACGCGTCGCGGCTCTCGTAAGGGGCCGGAGCACCAGAGGAATTAGGCAGCGCGAGCCCTACCGCCTCAGACACGCAGGCCATGGTATTGGCGGTAAATTGGCCACCACACGCCCCTGCCGAAGGGCACGCCACCCGTTCAAGAACGGCGAGTTCCTCGTCGGAGTAGTTGCCTGCCTGGTGCTTCCCCACGGCCTCGAACACGTCCTGGACAGTGATATCCTTGCCGTTGAGCCGACCCGGAAGGATCGAGCCGCCATAGATGAAAACGCTCGGCACATTGAGCCGAACCATGGCCATCATCATGCCAGGCAAGGACTTGTCACAGCCCGCAAGCCCCACAACCGCGTCGTAGCAATGGCCGCGCATGGTGAGTTCCACCGTGTCGGCAATCGCCTCCCGCGAGGCGAGGGACGAGCGCATCCCCTCATGGCCCATGGCAATCCCGTCGGTTACGGTGATGGTGGTGAATTCGCGCGGCGTGCCGCCCCCGACCTTCACACCGAGCTTGACCGCTTGCGCCTGGCGGTTCAGCGAAATGTTACAGGGGGCTGCTTCATTCCAGCAGGTGGCCACGCCGACGAAAGGCTGATGGATCTCTTCTTCGGAAAGACCCATCGCATAAAAATACGACCGGTGCGGCGCCCGAGCGGGCCCCTCCGTCACGTAGCGGCTCGGCAGTTTAGCTTTGTCCCAACGCCGTTTAAGCATGCTGTCCCTCGAACTGGCCGCGACCCATATCTAAGCAAAGATAGCGCTGCAAGCTGAGGCGGCTTGGCCGGAGTTGTCTCCGGCGCGCGTGGCTTGCATGGCGCTCTGCTACTGCATGGCCGAGCCTTGATTTATAGGCCCATGGGCGAGAAGTGAAAGCACTTGAACGCGAAGCACACAAAATTAGCGCGCAAAATATTCAATCCTAGGGGGGCGTTGACGAAAGGATACAGGATATCCAGTTACTCGGCCATGGCCTATGCCCGTTACGCCCCGCTTTCTGATCCCGCCCCCTACCGTCCCGCCCTTTGGCGGCTCGCCCTCGGGCTGATCTTGGCAGCGATCATTTATATCATTGGCACATTCGCCGCGCTTCTATTGGGCTGGCGTCTGATAGGGCCCGATCTCAGCTTTGATGAATGGTCGTTCCTCTTTGCGGCGCCGGAAACGCCGGAGATTACGCTTTTTCTCTTGCTGACGAGTTTTCCTGCCATGGCGCTCGGTGCGTTTGCGGCGGGCAAGTTTCTGCATGGGCGGGGGTTCGGAGCTTATCTCGGCCGGGCACCGCGTGTGATCCGGGACTTCGCCATTGCCGCAGGTGTGACCTTCGGCCTGGCGGCAATCACCTTTCTTCCGGTGCTTTTTGTGGGCTTTGACGGGCTCCCCAATCTCGACCCCCTCCGGTGGCTGAGCATCCTTCCCCTGACGCTTCTCGCGATCATCGTCCAAACCGGTGCCGAAGAGCTCGCCTTCCGGGGTTATCTTCAAAGCCAGCTCGCCGCACGTTTCAAAAGCGCTTTTGTGTGGATGTTAGTCCCCTCGCTCCTTTTTGGCCTGGTCCATTACAATCCGGGGGCCCTAGGCGAGAATTTTTGGCTGCCGATCATCGTGGCCACGCTCTTCGGTCTCGCGGCCGCCGATCTGACAGCGCGCACGGGCTCACTCGGCGCGGCCTGGGGGATCCACTTTGCCAACAACACAATGGGCCTTGCCGTGATCGCTACAGAGGGCACGGTGACTGGTCTGGCCCTTTTTCGCACGCCCTATGATGCGGCCGATCCTGAACCCATCGGCTGGTCTATTGCCGGGAGCGCAATCCTTCTCGGCCTTTCATGGGCAATCACCCGGCGCCTGACCGCACGCTAGATCGCCCTGATTGCATTTTTCGCTGGCCAGGATTACCTCTCGGCCAACGAATAAGGGCAGAATATGAACTGGATCTCGAATTACGTCCGGCCACGGATCAACTCGCTGTTCTCCCGTCGCGAGGTGCCCGAGAACCTTTGGACCAAATGCCCCGAATGCGGAACGATGCTGTTTCACCGCGAAGTGGCTGAGAACCTCAACGTCTGCACCAATTGCCAGCATCACATGGCCATCGCGCCGCGAGACCGGTTTTTTCACCTTTTCGACGGCGGGATTTTCACGGAAGTCGAAGTGCCCGAACCGGTCGTCGACCCTTTGAGTTTCCGCGACCAAAAGAAATATCCCGACCGAATGAAAGCGGCCCAAAAAGTCACCGGCGAAAAGGAAGCGATGCTCATCGCCGAAGGCGAAATAGGCCGGACGCCGATCGTGGCTGCGGGCCAGGACTTTTCCTTCATGGGCGGATCGATGGGGATGTATGTCGGCAATGCCATCATCGCAGCTGCCGAACGGGCCGTTGAACGAAAACGGCCTTTGGTCCTTTTCTCAGCCGCGGGCGGGGCCCGGATGCAGGAGGGGATCCTGTCGCTGATGCAGATGCCGCGGACGACTGTGGCCGTCGATATGGTCAAAGAGGCGGGGCTTCCTTACATCGTTGTCCTGACCCACCCCACCACCGGCGGGGTCACAGCGTCTTACGCCATGCTTGGCGATGTCCATATTGCCGAACCCAATGCTCTCATCTGCTTTGCTGGACCCCGGGTGATCGAGCAGACGATCCGCGAAAAACTCCCCGAGGGCTTCCAGCGCGCCGAGTACCTTCTCGACCACGGCATGCTTGACCGGGTCACCCATCGCCGCGACCTAAAGGAAGAATTGGTGCGGATCACGCGGCTTCTTCTCGGATTGCCTCCGGCCATTGCCGGGGATCTGCCACGCCCGGTGGAAGAGCCCGAAAGCGAAGAACCCCTGATCCTCGAACCCCGCGCCGACGCCGCCGAGTGAGCATTACGCTTTCGGCCACCAGGTCTGCCGCGCCATCGGATGTCATCCTCGAACGGATGATGTCGCTCCATCCCAAGCATATCGACCTCACCCTCGACCGCATGTGGCGCTGTCTCGAGGCCCTCGGCAATCCCCAAGAGAAGATCCCGCCGGTTATCCATGTGGCCGGGACCAATGGCAAAGGCTCGACCCAAGCTATGCTCCGGGCCGGGATCGAAGGTGTGTTCCAGACCGCGCACGCCTATACCTCACCCCATTTGGTGAGGTTCCATGAAAGGATACGACTGGCCGGGCGGATTATAGGTGAAGACCAGCTGGCAGCCCTTCTCGACGAGGTTTACGAGGCCAATGGCGGCGACCCGATCACCTATTTTGAGATCACCACGGCCGCGGCCTTTCTGGCCTTCTCGCAGATCCAGGCCGACTGGACGCTTCTCGAAGTGGGTCTTGGCGGTCGGCTCGACGCTACCAATGTGATCGGCAAGCCGCGGCTCTCGATCATCACGCCGATCAGCTATGACCACCAGCAATTCCTGGGCGAGACCTTAGGCGAGATCGCCAGCGAAAAGGCGGGCATCATCAAAAAGGGTGTGCCGGTCGTGGTCGCACCCCAAAAGGAAGAAAGCCTCGACGTAATCGAGGACGCCATCGCCCGGGCCGGAGCACCGGCAATGATTGCGGGCCAGCATTGGCATGCGCGCGCCGAGGGCGGACGCCTTATTGTCGAAGACGAGACGGGCCTTGTCGATCTTCCGATGCCCAACCTTCGCGGGCCGCACCAGATCGTTAACGCAGGCACGGCGGTGGTGGGCTTGCGCCATTTGGGCTTTGTGGGCCCGGCCGCAGATGCCGCCGTCAGCGAAGCCGATTGGCCCGCACGGATGCAGCGGCTGAAAGCGGGCCCTCTGACGGAACTGGCGCCAGGCGCTGAAATCTGGCTCGACGGCGGGCATAACCCGGCTGCAGGTGAGGCGATGGTGTCGGTTCTAGCCGATCTTCCCCCCCGAAAGACCGTGATGGTTTGCGGGATGCTCAAAACCAAGGATGTCGAAGGATACCTTCGCCATCTCAAGGGCTCGGTCGAAACGCTCCACGCTGTGACGATACCCGGTGTCGAAGCGACGCTGACAGCAGAGGATACTGCGTCCGCCGCCGAGGCGGTGGGGATCCCTGCGCGGCGGGCCGATGACGTGGAAACCGCCATTGCGGACATCGTCGCAGACAACCCCGATAGCCGGATCCTGATCGGCGGATCGCTCTATCTTGCCGGGGCGGTCCTCCGCGAGAACGGCTAGTTGGGGCTTTGGCCGAATAGACCGTTCATTAAGGTTATTGCTGCAGATCTGGCATCCGAGACAATAGGTGCCAGAATGGAACCTCAGCCGAGACTGGGCCTCGCCGCCCTGACCCAAATTGCATTTCAAGGCGTGGACCTGGCGCCGTTTCGGGCAGAATTGATGGCCCATTGCGTGAACGGCACGGCAAGCGCCGGAACCTTCATGGATCTATCGTTCATCGAACAACTTCAGGGCAATCTTGAGATCGGCCTTGAGTGGCAATCCCGCGCCTTCGAGACCTGTCGGATCTTCCGCACCTTCCGTGGCCGGGCGTCGCGAAAGACACTCCTTGTCTTTGCAGCCCCGATCCATATGGGCGGGAACACCCCGATCGAATTTCTGCTGCCGGGCAATGAGTTCGATATCATCACCTGCTATCCGAGCCCTGGAAGGAATGCGGGCGAGTTGCCGCTGCCCGCCCATGATGTGGCCTTCTGCGCGGCCCCTGCCGATGCCCCTGGTGCCGAGGCTTTTTTTGAGCAGGTCCGACGCCTCCACGGGGAGAGCAATGGGCCGGTTCTCAATTTGCCCGACACTTTCGTGCGGCTTGAGAGGGATTGTTTGCCGACACGATTTGAGGACGCCGAGGGGCTTCGCTTTCCCCGCACGCTCCGGCTCGACCGGGAGAGCCTGGGGGCCGCGCTCAAGGATGGATCGCCAGAGGTACAAGCGATCGGGGATTATCCTTATGTGATCCGCCCCGTGGGCTCCCACGCGGGAATGGGCCTTCAAAAAATCAATTCCAAGGATGAATTTCAGACCTATCTGAGCGGCCGAGACGAAGCGCAATTCTTCGTCTCCGAATTCATCGACTACGCCTCCGCCCACGATGGAAGTTTCCGAAAGTACCGCGTCGTCTTTGTGGAGGGTCAGGCCTACCCCTGCCACATGGCGATCTCCGACCAGTGGGACGTGTGGTATATGAATGCCGAGATGGAAGCCTCCGCCGAAAAGCGCACCGAAGAGGCCGCCTTCATGGACCAGTTTGCGGCCTCATTTTCCAAACGGCATGCCCGCGCATTGGAAACGCTCGCCCGAGGGATTGGGCTTGATTATTTCGGCATTGATTGCGCCGAAGACTGGGACGGAAACCTCGTTGTATTCGAAGCTGATAACGCGCTCATTATCCACGACATGGATAGCCCCGAGACCTTTCCTTACAAACAGGCGCATATGCACCGGGTCTTCCACGCGTTCAAAGCCATGCTTGAGCGGGCCATTTCCTAGCCTGCCCCAAACGCCCCGCCCGTCATTTCGCGGAGACGGCTAGCCGTGCGTTCAAACTCGAACGTCCCTTCGCCTTCGAGATAGAGCGCTTCGGGCCGGTCAGCGGCGCTTGCGACGAGCCGGACCCGAGCCTCATAGAGCGCGTCTATCAAGGTCACAAAGCGCCTCGCCTCGTTGAAATTCTCGCTCGAAAGGCGCGGGATATCGTCGAGGATCATCACCCGCGTTACCTCGGCGATCGCGAGATAATCGGCCGGGCCCAGGGGTTTGCCGCAAAGCGCATAGAAGCGCGACCTCGACACCCCGTTGATGTACTGCGTAATTTCCACGTCCCGGCCTTTCACCCGGAGGGTCAGGCCCTCGGTTTTCGGCGTCCCGCCAAGCTCGGCCCATATCCGGTCGGCCGCGGTCCGGGCGGCATGGTCTACGGGCCAATAATACGTCGTCTCATCGCCGATTTTGGTCTGGCGATAATCGGTTTCGGATGCCATCTCCCAAACCTCGAGGCGCGTCTCCAGAAGATCGATGAAAGGCAAGAACAGGTCGCGGTTGAGCCCGTCCTTATAAAGATCCCTGGGCGGGCGGTTTGACGTCGCCACGATAACCACGCCCGCATCCATGAGCCGCTCGAACAAACGCCCGACAATCATCGCGTCGGCAATATCGGTGATCTGGACTTCATCAAAACAGAGGAGCTGAAGCCCCTTGGCGATGCTGTCGGCCACTGGCACCAACGCATCTTGCGCTCCGTCCTTTCGGGCCGCGTCGAGCCCGGCTTGGACGTCTTGCATGAATGCATGAAAATGAACCCGCCGTTTTCCGTCGACAGGGGCGGCTTCGAAGAAGAGATCCATCACCATGGACTTGCCGCGCCCGACCCCGCCCCAAACATAGAGGCCCTTGGGCGCCTCGGGCCGCTTTGCAAAGAGCCCTCGAAGCCCGCCGGCTGGCGCGACCGTTAGCGCGTCCGCCACCCCGTCGAGGCGAGCCAAGAGCGCTTCCTGGGCCGCGTCGCGGTGAAGATCGCCTGCTTCCACACGGGCGTCGTAAATATCGAGTACGCTTTGACCGTCCATGGCCCGTCCCTAGGCAGAGCGCCGATTGAGGGAAAGCCCGTCGCCCAATGATTTGCAAGCCCGATGGTTAGTATCACGAAAACGCATTTGACCGCGTCGACGATTCAGCGATGTTGATCGACGGAGGTGTTTCCTATGGCCGAAGCGCGCGCGCCCCTCATCACACCGGTTCTCATAGCCGGATGCGCTATCATGCTCGTTTCCTTTGCAATCCGGGCCTCCTTCGGCGTGTTCCAAATCCCCATCGCCGACGAATTCGGCTGGCTTCGGGCGGAGTTTTCGCTCGCGATCGCGATCCAGAACCTCTTTTGGGGGATAGGTCAGCCACTTTTTGGCGCGGTGGGCGAGAAGATCGGCGACCGGAAGGCGATCATTCTCGGTGGGGTGACCTATGCGCTGGGGCTGACGCTCTCGGCCTTTTCGACGTCACCCGAGGCCCATCAATTCTGGAACATGGCCATCGGGTTCGGCATCGCTGGCACGGGCTTCGGCGTCATCCTTGCGGTGGTGGGTCGCGCCGCATCGGATGAACACCGTTCAATGGCCCTCGCCATTGCGACCGCTGCCGGATCGGCCGGCCAGGTTGTCGGCGCCCCAACGGCCGAATTCCTCCTACAGGTTATGCCCTGGCAATCGGTCTTTCTCGTCTTCGCCGCGTCGATACTGGCCATCCTTCTCGTTCTGCCCTGGATGCGGGCCCCTGAACGGGTCAGCCGCGCCGAGCTTGAGGAGAGCCTCGGGACGGTCTTGATCCGCGCCTTCCGTGACCCCTCTTACGGGCTGATCTTTCTCGGCTTTTTCTCGTGCGGCTATCAGCTTGCCTTCATCACGGCCCATTTCCCGGCCCTCGTGACAGAGCTTTGCGGGCCGATAGCACCTGGCTCAGCGCTCCATTCCATCGGCGTAACCACCACCTCGGCCCTGGGCGCTGTGGCGATCTCGCTCATTGGGCTTGCCAATATTGGCGGCACGCTCGCGGCAGGTTGGCTCGGGAAGCGCTACACGAAAAAATACCTCCTGGCCGGGATCTATGCGGGTCGGACGATTGTTGCGGCACTCTTTTTCATGTTCCCGATCACGCCGGTCTCGGTGCTGCTATTTTCGGTGTTCATGGGGGCGCTTTGGCTCGCAACGGTGCCCCTTACCAGTGGGCTGGTGGCCCATATCTACGGGATCCGTTACATGGGCACGCTTTATGGGTTTGTGTTTCTGTCGCACCAGATCGGGTCGTTCATCGGCGTCTGGCTCGGCGGTCGCCTCTACGACATGACCGGCGGATACGAGCTTGTGTGGTGGATCGGGGTCGCGGTTGGGGCGTTTTCGGCGATTGTCCATCTGCCGGTGCGCGAACGACCCTACGGGGCGCCCGCGGTGACCTAAGGCAGCGTTGGACTAATCCGGCGAAAAACGGCGCCGCGCCGCAAGTACCGTCCTAAGTCGCCGAACGGGCCCTTCCTAGGCCGACTTCAGAAACTTCAGGATTTCGGCGGCTACCTCGCCAGGGCGCGTATGGATCACTCCGTGGCCGGCCCCGTCGATCTGGTGATGGCGCGCCCGGGCGTTGAGCTCGGCAAGACGCCCAGGCGAGGTTTGAGGGATCGTCCCGTCATCCCCGGCCCAAATGGCGAGGATCGGTGTCCCGGCGGCGGCAAGGCGGCGGTACTCTTCGCCCATATCGCGGTTGAGGCTGTGCCGCATGGCTGAAAGGACCGCCGGTAGAAATCCTCGAACTCGGGTTTCCTCGGCCTCCCGGCGGGCGATATCCGGGATCGCGGAGGGGACTTGGGGGCCCTCAGCCATTCGCTTGCGGAGCGCCACGCCGCCGACGAGGCGGACCAGCCAATCGCCCAAAAGTGGGGCTAGAAATACCGGCGGCACTTTTATGGTTCCAAGCCCCGCCGGGGCAACCAGTAGAACCGCCCGCACCGCGTCGGGGTCGCGGGCCGCCGCCCCTGCAGCAATGACCCCGCCCATGGAATAGCCGAGAAGGATCAAATCCCGGCCAGCACCAGTGTTGGCCAATACCCCGTCGAGCTGGCGAAGAAAAAGATCCATATCCTGGCGTTGCTTCGGCCGGTCCGACAGGCCGCGCCCGTAAAGGTCATAGCGAACCACGCGGTAGCCCGCTTGACAAAGAAGCGGTGCGACCCCTGAAAATAGAAACGAGGGGGTCAAAAGCCCATGGATCAGGACAATGACCGGCCCGTCTTCAGGCCCCTCAATGACGATGTGGGTTGCCCCATCCGGTAGCGCGACCAGCCGCTCCGTGCCGTCGCGCCGCGCTTCGACCGGGCGCCGGAACGCCTCGATGGCGAAGGGAAGGAGGAGAACGAGAAGTCCGAGAAGAGCGACGCTCACGCCAGGGCTCGGCTCCGCCTCACGGCAAGAGCCCCTCGGATCTCAGCCGCGCCGCCAACCCCTCGGTCCCTTCAAAAAGATGGGTCTGCCAGCCCCGAGCCGCGGCCGCCTCGATGTTCTCTGGCCGATCGTCGGTGAAAAACAGCCTTTCCGGCGCCACCCGGCAGTCGGCCTCGACCATGGCGTAAATCTCCGGGTCTGGTTTGGCGGTCTTCATCGCCCCCGACACATAGCGGCGGTCAAATTCTTTTAAGAAACCCCACTCGGCTTCTGCCACTTGGAAACTGCCAACACCGAAATTGGTGAGCGCAAATACGGGAAACTTCTTTGCCCGCAGCGCCAGCAAAAGCTCGACGCTCGGTTCGATCACCGGACCAGCAAGCTCGAGCCATTTGTCATGCCAATCCCGGATCTCTTGGCCCCATTCGGGCTGTGCTTCGGCGGCGGCATAAATCGTCTCGCGAAAGTCAGCCCCCCGGTCGATCCGGTCGTTGACGTCGTGAAGATCCACCGCCTCGAAGAGAGCTTCGCGCCGCTCGGGCCCATAGGCGGCATCGTAATACCGCTCGGGGTGCCAGCCGATCAACACATTGCCGATGTCGAATATCACAGCTTCGATCATGCCCGCCCCACCTCTTTGAGAACCCGGTCAAGCGCTTCGGAAAACCGCGCGCGGTCGGCCTTGCTGAAGGCTTTGCCGGCGCGATGCTCAATCGTGGCGAGCCCGCCGCCGCGGGCGATATCGGCCGCATTCCGCGCCGCGAGCCGAACAGAGATATTGCGTTCAGTCAGTTCTTCACCGTCGGGCTTGAGCACCTTAGCGCCTGCCGAAAGCGCTCGGTCGGCCAAGGGGAGATCACCGGTGACCACCACATCCCCCGGCCCGGCCCGCTCGGCAATGAGGTCGTCGGCGGCGTCGAG
This sequence comes from Pseudomonadota bacterium, assembly GCA_039198225.1. Lineage (GTDB taxonomy): Bacteria > Pseudomonadota > Alphaproteobacteria > Rhodobacterales > Rhodobacteraceae > JASJAR01. The sequence continues at coordinate 47,400 of JBCCTQ010000017.1, read as the reverse complement.
CCCGCTATCGACATAGATCACTTCGACCAATTCGGCCTCCGACGGGCGGATCCCGCCATTGCAGACAATCCGCATCGGCACTTTCTGGCGGAGCGCGACCCGCTCGGCTTCGGCCCGGACCGGGCAGGCATCCCCGTCAACCCAGATCACGCGCCAAGGGCCTCGGCATGGTGCGCGATATGGTCGGCCATGAACGTCGAGATGAAGAAATACGAATGGTCGTAACCCTCTTGCATCCGGAACGCGCCGGGCTGGCGCCGGACGGCCATGGCTTCGGCAAGCGCTTCGGGCCGTAAAAGATGAAGAAACTCGTCGCCGGTGCCTTGGTCGACCAATACCGGGCCCGGGTAACCCATTTCCCGCATCATGTGCGTCGCATCATGGGACACCCAAAGGGCTTCGTCTGAACCGAGATAGGCGCTGAGCTGTTTTCTGCCCCAGTCGCTCGCGGTTGGATGGGCGATGGGGGCGAAGGCCGAAAGGCTTTTGAACCGCTCGGGATAGGCCATGGCGATGGTCAGGGCTCCGTGCCCGCCCATGGAATGGCCCGTCAGGCCGCATCGCGCGAGATCGACCGGAAAGTGCTTCGCCAAGAGGTCGGGGAGCTCTTCGGCCACATAATCCCACATGCGATAATGCGGTGCCCAGGGGGCCTCGGTGGCGTTGACGTAAAATCCCGCGCCCTGGCCGAGATCATAAGCCTCGTCGTCCGCGACGTCGTCGCCCCGGGGCGAGGTGTCGGGGAAGACGAGCGCGAGCCCGACCCGAGCCGCGTGGGCTTGCGCGCCGGATTTTATCATAGCGTTTTCATGGGTGCAGGTGAGACCCGAGAGATAAATCAGCCCAGGCACCGGCGCCCGTTCCGCCTCGGCCGGCAGAAACAACCCGAACGTCATCGACGTGCCCGTCGCTGCGCTTTCGTGGCTCACCACCAATTGCCGCCCGCCAAAGGCCCGATGTTCCGCCCGTATCTCCATCCGGCACCCTCCTCCCCGACCGCTACCCTGGCCCGCATCATTCCGCCACAGGTTTTGCACAGAGCTTGAGCAAATTGAACCGAACGGTTTATAAATGCTGGATGAAGGATCTTACGTCCCAGGTTTCCGCCCCGCCCCGACCCAAGGCTGGGCGCAAGGTCGAACAGGTCATCGCCGGAGCACGCACGGTTTTTGTCCGCGCGGGATTTGAAGGAGCCAGCGTAGACGAGATCGCCCGCGAAGCCGGGGTCTCGAAGGCCACGCTCTATAGCTACTTTTCGGACAAGCGGCTCCTTTTTATGGAAGTCGCCAAGGCGGAGTGCCGCGCCCAAACCGACGCTGCCCTGGAAGAGATCGACAGGTCGCGCCCCGTGCGGGAGGTCTTGTTTGAGGCCGGGCGACGAATGTCGCAGTTTTTCGTGTCCGATGTGGGCCAGGAGACCTACCGGATCGTGGTGGCCGAAAGCCCGCGTTTTCCCGACCTTGGGCGCGAATTCTGGGAGACGGGGCCAGGCCGGCTCCGGGCGGTGCTGGCGGTGTTTTTCCAAGAAGCGGTTGATAGGGGCGAACTTGCCATCGACGACCTCGAGCTTGCGGCCGACCAGTTTCCCGAGCTTTGCAAAGCCGGGCTCCATATCCAGCTGGTCTCAGGCATGCGGTCGGAATTTTCCCAAGAAGAAATCGAACGGACGATTGCCGGCGCGGTCGATATGTTTCTCGCCCGCTACGGCACCTGACCCGGCCCGTGCCCCTCGCGGTCTTTACCACCATCCACACGGAAGAGGGCGCTGAAGCACTCGCCCGAGCGGCCGTTGAACAGCGCCTGGCCGCTTGCGTCCATATCGAAGAGATCCGCTCTGTGTTTCGCTGGGAAGGTGCGGTCCAAGACGAGCCGGAATTCCGGCTTCTTTTCAAATCGACCGAGGCGGCCTTCGATGCGTTGGCCGCGCTGATCCTTGAGAAACACCCCTATGACGAGCCAGCTCTTTGGTCGCTTCCCATGGGCCAAGGCTCTGCGAGCTTTTATCGGTGGATCGACGGCGAAACCGGCGGCTAGGTCTCAAAGATCAAATGTTGCAAAGACCGGCGCGTGGTCCGATGGACCCTCCCAGCCCCGCACCTCGCGCATGATCCGCGAGCCATGGGCCGAACCGGCTATATCAGGCGTGGCCCAGACATGGTCGAGCCGCCGGCCTTTGTCGGCCGCGTCCCAATCGGGCGAACGGTAGGACCACCAGGAATAGAGTTGGCCTTCGGGAATGTCGGCCCGGGTGACGTCGACCCATGACCCCGCCTCCTGGGTCTCGCCCAAATGCTCGACCTCGATGGGCGTGTGGCTCACGACTTTCAAAAGCTGCTTGTGGGACCAAACGTCGTCCTCGCGCGGCGCGATATTGAGATCGCCCACGAGAATTGACCGTTTCGGCGGTGCGCCGTGAAATGCGTCCCGCATGGCCGTGAGATAATCGAGCTTTTGGCCGAACTTTTCGTTCACCTCCCGGTCTGGCTTGTCGCCGCCCGCCGGAACGTAGAAATTCTCGACCGTAACCCCGCTCTCAAGCCGGGCCGCTACGTGCCGCGCATGGCCGAGACCTGCGTAATCGACTGAGCCGGCATCCTCCAAGGGCAGTTTTGACAGGATCGCAACGCCGTTGTAGCCCTTCTGACCTCGGGCCACGAGATGGGCGTAGCCCAGCGCCTCAAACCCTTCGAGAGGGATTTTATCTACCGGGCTTTTGCATTCCTGAAGGCAGAGAATGTCGGGCGCTTCCTCTTTCAAAAGCCGCAGCACAAGCGCCTCGCGAAGCCGGACCGAATTGATGTTCCAAGTGGCGAGGGTGAAAGACATGGCGGGGCTCCTCGGTGCGGAGCGCGGAACGTAATTGGGTTGGTTCCGGGGGTCCAGACGGTTCTCAGCATCGGCCGGGACTGCGGCCAGGCCAGACCAGACCAGACCAGACCAAGGGGTGAGCAAAGTACGGGTAGATTTTCGCGCAACTGCTCAGCGGTCGAGGGTGACGCGTTCTGGGCCAGAAAAGACGTCAAAGGACCGGCCTTTGCAAAAGCCGAGGAGCGTCATGCCCGCCTCTTGGGCCAACTCCACCGCCAAGGCACTGGGGCCCGAAACCCCGGCCAGCAACGGAAATCCCACGGTCGCCGCCTTTTGGATGAGCTCGACCGACAGCCGCGACGTCATCAGGATTGCACCGCTTTCGGGGTCGAGGCCGGAGGTCGCGACCGCACCGATGATTTTGTCGAGGGCGTTTTGCCGCCCCACATCCTCCCGACAAAAGGCGAGACCGTGCTCGGCGTGAAAGAAACCGGCCGCGTGGCAGGACCGCGTTTCGTCATGGAGGCGTTGATGCTTTCGGAGATCTCCAAAGGCGCGCTCCAAGTCGGCAACGGAGATCCTTTGGGACGAGGTCACAGGCGGCACGTCTCGAATAGCCTGATCGAGGCTTTCAATGCCGCAGAGCCCGCAGCCGATGGGACCAAGCGTTGCGCGCCTCCGGTCACGCAGGGCTTCGGCACAGGCCTCGACTACCCAAAAACGCGCCTCTATCCCGGTCGGGTGAGGGACGATGTCGAGCTCCTCGATATCGGAGCGACGCTGGATGTAACCTTCGCTGAGCGCAAATCCGATGGCGAAGTCGTCGATTTGAAGCGGGGAGGCCATCATCACAGCCAACGTCGTGCCGTTAAAGACCAGAGCGACGGGGACTTCGTTGATGAGGGTGCGGTAAGCAGCGTGAGGGTCTTCCTCGCCAACGCGGAGAAGCGGACGCAGGCTGCTCGGCGCGTGCTGATGGGACGCCGGAGCATCCATTGCTCCTCTCGTCGAAGTAAATTCTCCCACGGTTTGCGTGGAATAGCGGAGGTCGTGCACGGCCACCGGGACGCTCACACGCTTTCTGGTTCATGGCGCGCAATACGCACCACTACGGATTTTGACGTGGGGGTGAAGCTTTGTTCACCCACCGTTTGGTGAGGAACAAGCTCGTTCATCTCAGGATAATATCCGGCGATGCAGCCTTGGGGCGTGTCGTATGGCACGACCCGGAAACCACGGCAGGCGCGGACCCGGCCGTCGTCATAGGTGCCGGTGATATCCACGAGATCCCCCGCCGCGACGCCGGCTTTCTCCATGTCTTCGGGATTGATGAACATGACATTTCTGATGCCGTAAACGCCGCGGTACCGGTCATCCATGCCGTAGATCGTGGTGTTGTACTGGTCGTGGCTGCGAAAAGTTTGGAGGACAAAAGTCTCAGGCTCACCTTTGATCCTTTGCCACTCGGTGGCCTCGCGCAAATCCGCTTCGCCGAAATTGGCGCGCTTTGTCGGCGTGTTCCATTCCCGGCAAGTGGCCGGGTTTCGGAGCCAAAACCCGCGTGGTTTGCGGACGTCTTCGTTGAAATTGCCGTAGATCGGCAGAACACGCGCAATCATGTCGCGGATTTTGTCATTGTCGTCGCCGAGTGCGTCCCAGTCGACAACCGCGCTCCCGACGGTCGCCTTAGCGATCCCGGCCACGATGCGCACTTCGGAGAGAAGATCCTTGGAGGCCGGAAGATTGATGCCGGATGACCCGTGGACCATCGACATCGAATCTTCGACCGTCACCATCTGCCGTTCCATGCGGGAGTTCCGGTCGATCTCGGTGCGCCCAAGGCACGGCAATATGTAGGATGCCTTGCCGGGCATCAGATGGCCGTGGTTGAGCTTGGTCGCCACGTTGACGGTCAGTTTCATTTGTCGGAAGGCATCGGCCACCAAGGTGCTGTCGGGCACGGCGCGGGCAAAATTGCCCCCTAGCGCGAAAAAGGCCTTCGCAGATCCGTCAAGCATGGCGCCAATGGCATGGGTCACGTTATGCCCAGGCTCCCGCGGCATCTTCACGCCGAGTTCTTTCTCCAGCGCGTCGATTAGGGGTTTCGGTGCTTTCTCATTGATGCCGACGGTCCGGTCGCCCTGCACGTTCGAATGGCCCCGCACGGGGCAAAGCCCCGCACCTTCTCGGCCAATATTGCCCTTCAAAAACATGAATGACGCGATTTCACGGATGGTCGGCACCGAATGGAGGTGCTGGGTGATCCCCATCGCCCAGGTTGCGATGACCCGCTCGGCATTAATGTAAAGTTCCGCCGCAGCCTCGATTTGGTCTCGCGTCAGGCCGGATTGGTCTTCGATATGCTCCCAGGAGGTCGCGCGCACCATCGCGCACCATTCCTCAAAACCTGCCGTATGCTCGGCAAGAAACTCGTGATCGAGCACCGGATGCTGCCCGTTTGCCTTGGCATGATCTTCAGCCTCAAGCACGATTTTGGACATGCCGCGGAATACGGCCATGTCGCCGCCGAGGCGCGGCCGGTAATAATCCGTCGATGTCGGCTCAGACCCGCCGCGGATCATTTCGACCTTTTCCTGCGGGTCGGCGAAGCGGGTGAGGCCCTTTTCCTTAAGCGTATTGAAAACGCAAACCTTCGCACCGCGTTCCACGACGCCTCTAAGCGAAGACAGCATCCGCGGATGGTTGGTGCCGGGGTTTTGACCCACGCAATAGACGAGGTCGGCTTTCTCGAAATCTTCCAGATGGACAGTGCCCTTGCCGATACCGATCGACTGGATGAGGGCCACGCCCGACGCTTCGTGGCACATGTTGGAGCAATCGGGGAAATTGTTCGTGCCGTAGAGGCGAACAAAAAGCTGGTAGAGAAACGCGGCTTCGTTCGAGGCCCGGCCGGATGTGTAAAACTCCGCTTGGTTCGGATCTTCCAGCGCGTTGAGTTCGGCAGCGATGCCCGCGAAGGCGTCCTCCCAAGTGACTTCCTCATAATGGTCGGTCTCGCCGTTGTACCGCATCGGCTTGGTCAGCCGGCCTTGATGTTCGAGATCGTAGTCGCTCCAGGATTGGAGATCGGTCACACTGTGTTCGGCGAAAAACTCTGTCGTCACACGTTCCCGGGTTGCTTCCCAAGCAACTGCCTTCACGCCGTTTTCGCAGAATTCAAATGAGGAGCCGTGTTCGGGGTCGCCCCAGGCGCAGCCCGGGCAATCGAACCCGTCGGCTTGATTGAGGCTGAGAAGGGTCTTGGCGCCCCTCACCGGTTTGCCGGAGCCCATAAGCGTGCGGCCGACGCTCTTCAGGGCGCCCCAACCTCCAGCGGCGTTCGAGGGTTTCCGGATGCAATTGTTCTGGGACATCACTGAGCCTCCCTTGCCTGGCTATGAACAGAATGATTTTGACTGGTTGGGCGAGACTGAGCAGGGCCGCGTGGGAAGAGACCGCGGCCCTGCCAGAGACGGAGGACTTACTCCGCCGGAACAGCGCTCGGATGCGTTGCGTTGACGTGGTGCTTTTCACCCACCGGCCGCACCATCAGATTGGCGAAGAAAGCAATCACCAGAAGTCCAGCCATGCAGAACATCGTGGTGTTGTAGAGCGTCGATGTGGGGTCGACCGTGCCCGCCGGCGCGATGTCCATAAGGCTCGCGATCGTCACCGTGTTCGCAGCCACAAGCTCATTGAGCTGGGACAGCGGGGCGCCGAACTTTTCGGCAAACGCCGCCGGGTCAACCACCGACGCAAGATCGACAATCGCGTTTTCCTTCGACATGTTGCGGAGGTACGTGATCGCAAACGGTCCCAGAACACCGGCCGTCGACCAGGCGGTCAGAAGCCGTCCGTGGATACCGCCGACATGGAGCGTTCCGAAGATATCGGCGAGATAGGCCGGGATCGTCGCAAAGCCGCCGCCATACATCGTGAAGATGATCATCGTGGCGATGTAGAACCCGATCAGCGCCGTGACCCCGCCCGATGCCGCAAAGAAGGGGATCGTGCAGTAAAGGATCGTGCCGAGCACAAAGAAACAGTGATAGGTGTTCTTTCTTCCGATGAAGTCTGAGGTCGAAGCCCAGAAAAACCGCCCCACCATGTTAAAGACCGAGATCATCAGAACATAGGTGCCCGCAAAGGCCGCGGTCACGAGGGCAAGATCGCCAAAGATCTCGTTGATCATCGTCTTGGCCACGCCGATCACACCGATCCCGGCGGTCACGTTGAAGCAAAGCACGATCCAGAGAAGCCAGAATTGCGGCGTCTTATGCGCTTCGTCGATATGGACGTTGCTGCGGGTGACCATGCCGCCGGCAGCGGGTTTCGGCTCCCATCCAGCAGGCTTCCAACCTTCGCGCGGGACGCGGTATTGGAATGCAGCAACCATCATCACGGCGAAGTAGACGATGCCGAGCGTCATGAAGGCGCCGGCAGCGCCGGTATTGCCGGTGCCGACGATGTAGACGCCCGCCTCTCCGCCAAAGGCAGCTGCCTGATCGGCGCTGGCGACTACGACCTCAACGAGGCCTGACGCGGTCTCGGCGAAACGGCGGCCGCCTTCTGTGACGAGTGTCACAGCGCTTTCCGCACCGAGATAGTCAGGAGCGCTCGAATAGAGGCTTAGAAGCCAGGTCTTCAGCGGCGCACCGATCATCGCGCCCCCGCCGAAACCCATAATGGCCATGCCCGTCGCCATGCCGCGGCGGTCAGGGAACCAACGGATGAGCGTGGAGACCGGTGACACGTAACCGAGCCCAAGACCCATGCCGCCGAGGACGCCGTAGCCAAGATAGACGAGCCAGAGCTGATGGGATGCGATGCCCATGGAGCCCACGAGGAAACCACCGCCCCAAAGGCAGGCCGCCACAACGCCCACATAGCGCGGTCCGACCTTCTCCAGCCATTTACCACCAACCGCGGCGGTCAGGCCGAGCACAACGATGGCGACCGAGAAAATCCAAACCACCGAGGACAGAGACCAGTCGCTCGCCGAAGACGCGACCACACCGAGTTCGCGCGTTAGCGGCGGGTTGAAAACCGACCACGCATAAACCGATCCGATGCAAAGATGGATCGCGATCGAGGCCGGCGGCACACGCCAGCGGTTGTAGCCATCAGGGGCTACGATGTTTTCCTTGCGCAAGAAGCCCAGCGCTCCTGCTCCTGAGTCTGACATGACGTGTCCTCCGAGATGGAAGGGGCTCCTCACCCCCTCAGAACGCGGTGCGTCGACGGGATTGTCGACATTGGTATACGGCGCCCTTCCTTGGTGCTTGGGGCTTGAAGCCGCCTCATGTCAACCTATTTAAATGTTTATTATCAGTAACTTAGATGAATTATGCTGCAGTGCAGCAAGGTCAAAATGACCATATTTCAGCGGCCAGGGCGGATGGCCCAAGGTCAAAATGTCCACTTTTTTCCGCAATACGCCCCGTGGTCAGGACAAATTGTCCCCCGCCGGGACCCACAGAAAAAATGTTGTGCCGACGCCGAGTTCGCTCTCGACGGTGAGTATTCCGTCGGCCTTGGCCGCGAGCGCGTGGCTGATTGAGAGGCCCAAACCCGTCCCTTCAGCCTGTTTTGTCGTGAAGAACGGATCGAAGATCTGGTCGAGTCTTTCGGCTGGGATGCCGGTGCCCGTATCCGTAACACTGATACAGGTCCCAGGTGCACCATCCCGCGTTTCGGGAAAGCTGCGGACAGTCAAGGTCCCACCCCCATCCATTGCTTGGATGGCATTGAGGAGCAGGTTTACGAGGATCTGCTGCAGCTCGCTTTCCACGATCGAGAGGGGCGGCGCGGGTATGTGGTCTTCAACCATCGCAACATCGGCCTTGGCCGCATCCGGCGCCACCAAAAGGAGCGCATCCGCCGTGGCCTTGCGCGCATCCACCCGCGATGCTCCGTCCGACAATTCGCCCGGCCGCGAAAAGTTGAGGAGCTTTCCGGTGATCACGCTGATCCGCTGGGTTTGGGCATCAATCAGATCGAGCTCGGTTTTGAGATCCGCGCGCTGCTCCGAGGACAGAGCGTCACGCAAAAGCTCAAGGTTCCCTTGAATGACCGCCACCGGATTATTGATCTCGTGGGCCACCCCGGCCGTGACCTCTCCCAAGGTGGCGAGCTTCTCTTTCAGCACGAGTTGAGAAAAGGTCTCCTCTAGCTTTTGGTTGGCGTCGCGCAATTCCTTCGTGCGCTGTTCGACCAGCGAGTTGAGATTGTCGGCATAGGTTCGGAGCTTGGCGTCCCGCTCTTGGACCTGGTCGAGAAGGCGGTCGAGATGGCCTGCCACCGAGCCGATTTCATCTTGCGCATCGACCTGACCGATGCGGGCATCGAGGGCACCGTCTTCGACCTTCGCCATCGTCTTACTCATCACTTCAAGCGGTGCGAACACGCCGCTGGCGAGCCTAAGAAACAGGGGCACGGTCGCCGCGATCACGGCGAAGAAGGCCAGAACGAGGGTTAAAATTGTTTGATTGCGCTGGATCGTAACCGGCGCTTCGAGGAACCCGGTATAGAGCATGCCGATACGGTCGCCCGCGCCGTCCCGCAGCGGCACATATCCCGAAATGTACCAATCGTTGACGACAAAGGCCCGGTCGAGCCAAGTCTCGCCGTCTTCTAGGACCTGCTGCCAGACCACTTCAGAAACCCGGGTGCCCAGGGCGCGGGAGCCTTCGAAAAGCCGGACATTTGTCGAGATCCGCACATCGTCGAGAAAGAGCGTGGTTGTGCCTGCGCGGGCGTCATCTGTTTCGTCGTGCTGGTAGATCAGGGAGTTCATCTGATCGATGATTTCGGTGTTTCGGTTTAAAAGCCTGCCAGCCAAAAGATAGCCGTCGGTCCCTTGAATGCGGTGGGCGGCCAGAATGACCATGCCCCGGTGCTCTTCCGTCTGCTCAATGGGCCGTGCGGCCGGTGTTTCCACCAGCGAAAGGAGCGCGCGTTCCGCGAGTCCGCGCCGCACCGTCTCCAGGGCATTAGGGTCAAAAACTGCCAGTCCAGCGCTCGGCGCCGTCTCGGTCGCCTCCGCTAAAATGGGCCGAGCCATTACCGGGAAGGCCGGATCATCGAGCGCGGCACCAACGACCAAAAAGTCGAGGCCAACCCGATCGCGTTCCTCCTCTAGGAAAGTGGCAAACCGCGCGCCGCCCTGGTCGATGGCCGTCCTAAACCGCGTCGACTGCGCAAGAGCAGTCAGGCCTTGAGCTTGCGCCTCTTCGATCTGGCCAAAAAACTGCTCGGCCACGCGGAGATCACTTTGAACTTTTGCAATTAGCAACTCGTCATATCGACTGACCAGTCGGATCATCGTGATGCCCAAAAGGATGGGCATCAGAACGACAAGCGGAAGGAGCGCCAAAACGAGGAGCCGAAGCCTTACGCTTGAAGTGGCCAAGCTAGATGTTCCAGGCTTGGCATTTGCGGTCGATGGTCTTGCGCGCGACGCCAAGGCGCCGTGCTGCCTCCGCTCGGTTGCCGCCGCACGCTTCGAGGACCCGCAGAATGTGGCGCTGCTCCACTGCGGCCAGGCTTTCGGTCTCTTCCGGCCCCACATCTTTCAGCGCGCCATCGAAACTTCCAAGGATCAAGGCGCGCTCCACGATGTTGCGGAGCTCCATCACGTTTCCCGGCCAGGTATGGGCCATCAGCTTGCGCTTTGCGGATGCCGTCAGATCGAGCGGCGTTGCTCCGATGCGCTCAGCGATTGCTGCGTTGAACACATCTGCAATCTCGACAATGTCCTCGGGCCGCTCACGGAGCGGCGGCAGCCGGATCTCATGCACGTTCAATAGATAATACAAATCTTGGTGAAACCGTCCGCGATCGACGGCCGCACGCAACGGTTCGGAACAGGAGCAAACAACGCGGATGTCTGTCGGGAAGCTCCTCGACCCGCCCACCGGTCGAAAACGCTGGGTCGACAACCATTCAAGGAGAATGCCCTGCCCGGCGGAATCGAGGAGTTCCACATCTTCGAAATAGATGACCCCGCCTTCCGTATAGCGCAGGATCCCTTCATGCCCGTCACCGGCCAGATCGAGCGAGCCGAAGAGGCGGTCGCGTAGGTCACTCGCCTCAAGGCCGTAGCACTGCAACGGTGTAAACGGTTTGTCACCTCGAGCCGACGCCCCATGGAGCATCCGCGCGGCGACTTCCTTGCCGAGACCGGTCTCGCCTTGAATGACCACGTCGCCGTCAATCTGCGCGGCCGTTTCGATCTGAAGTCGGACCTCGCGGCTGGCCGGAGAAGAGCCAATCAGAGTATTTCGGTGGCGGAGGAGATCCTTGCCCTCGCTCAGCTCGTGGCGGAGCAGCGAATTTTGCTTTTGAAGCGACGATTTCGCAAGGCATTTCGAGATTGCATTGAGCACCTGGTTCGAGCGGAACGGCTTTAATATGAAGTCACTCGCTCCGGCGCGCAGCGCTTCGATGGCCGTCTCGAGATCGGCATAGGCCGTGATGACGATCACATCTGAATGGAGCCCGACCTGGCGCTGTTCGCGGAGCCATTCGATTCCGGTCTGCCCCGGCATGATGTTGTCAATGATGATGACATCGTAGCTCGTCTGGTCGAGCAATTCAGACGCCTGAGCGGCCGTTTTGGAGACGTCTACGCGGGCGCACTTTCCAGCAAGGGACTTTTGCAAGAAATGCCGCATGCCTGGTTCGTCATCGACGACCAGAAGAGAAGCTGCCGCAAGCGCGGCGTCAAAGACGACCTCATCGCGCACCCCGATATCATCGCGTCGGGAAGGGGCTTCGTCTACCGCCCGGCCGCGCCATATTGCCGCTATTTAAAGAACTGAGCCCTTTCGGAGTGGTGTCTCCACTTCGGTCCGGTGCGTGATCAGTCGGACGACACGCCGCGCCCGACCAAATCAAACCTCGGGAGGGAGCGCACCACAGACTTGATTTTGTGGCCTCGGTTGCCGAACATCCCCGACCATTAAACGGCGTGCGCCAGTAAATAGCCGACCATTATATTATCGACAGCTCCCTGGTCACTTGAACGCAGCCAAACGCATTGAAGGTGAGGGAGGAGATTATGCTACCCGTGTCCGCTAACCGTGCCATTCTATTCTTGTGCTTTATCGTGCTCGCCCAGGCGATCGCTCTGCCTCTGATATTTGGCGGCACTCAACCTGCCATCTGGATCACACTCTATTTCGTAATCGGAACACTTATATTGGCCTTCGCGATACTAGGCTCAGATGCGCCGGCAGGGTCGCTGGGACAGACCGAATTTGATCTCATCCGCGAAGCACTAAAAAGACAAGTCCCCAACGCTTACATCCGGCGCCTGCTCGAATTCGGCCAATACATCATGCTCGGCGCAATTTGGCCCGCCGGGATTCTCCGCGGAGTATTCCACTACCTAAGAAAGCCCGAATTGATGCTGCGTGAGCTCCGCCAAGGGCGCCGGTTGCGTCTGGCAGCGATGGAGGGCCTCTATCCAGGCGCGGCGTTTCTCTCGGTCGGGCTCGCCCTAATTCCCCTCGGAATGCACGGCATTATTAGCCTCCTGGGCGATGAGCCTTGGTATTTCGACCTCATTGCCACGATCGTTATCCTCGCCATCGGTCTAAAGCATGTACTTCACCTGATCGGGCCTGCGCCGATGCAGGCAATTTTACGAAGAGCAAAGGCGCCCGTGGCGATCAACTATGTCACGGTCGTCATCTGCGATTTGATCGCGTTGATCCTAAGCTACAATATTCTCCTGTCGGATCTCGTTGGGGGCTCGCTTGATAGTGCCGGCATCAAAGCCATCTACGCGCAGCTCAAAGCGTATTCCGACGTCTTCAACATCGTGCTCGACGAACCGGCTGCTAGAATGGACTATATGCTCGGCATTTCTGGTCTGCTCTGGCTGATCACCCTTTCCAAGGATCTTTTGAACCTCAAAGGCTACCGAAGGACGACGAGCGATCGATGCGCGCGCGCCTTTGGTCTCGCGATTTGCGGATTTGACGAGGAAGCCAAGGACGAATTAGAGAAGCTATCGCCGCATACGGACCAAGATGTTAAGATCTTGGCCGAGGCGCAAGCGATGGTCGGCAACTTCCGAGAAAGCCTGGGGCTCTCGAAACGCTATGGCCGGCGCCTTGCCGAATTCGGCAATGACCAGGACGTCGAAGACATGGCCAAGCTCTACTTGCTTGCGGCCGAGAAACTCTATCACAGCAACGAACCTGACCGGTTGACCGACATGGTCAAGTTTCTGGACAAAGAGGGTCTCAACGCGATGCAAGTGATCTTATCAGCGCTCACAACCGATCCGAATGATTTTGACGAGGCTCTCGACACTTTAACAGAACCAGATGACTTTGTTTTGGCCAAAGCCTATGTCCTCTGGCAAGTTGGAAAACGCCAAGAGGGCCTGGAGGCCTACCAAAAGCTCGCCGGATTCTACGCGGCGAAAGTCGAGGCTGGTGAAGCCAATGAAGACGACCCCCTCGATGGACCGGCGGCAGTTGCCACAGCCGTTTCTCTTTTAATGCAGGAGGTCTTGTTCTCTTCGGACCAAGACCTGACCAACGCCGTCGAGGAATGGCTCACTCACTATCGCGAGCAAGTGGCAAATGCCGCTACGTCGGACGATCGCTTTGCCGCGCGGTTTAACCTGGCCAGTATTCTGATGATGGCGGCGAAACGTCTGAGCGGGCGTATCGAAAACACGTCTTCGATTGTTGAGCTCGTCGACAAGATCCTCGATCAATACGTAGGATCGCCCTTAACCGATCCTTTCTTCGAAGATCTGAAAAACTATCGAAGTGGGCTCGCTGTGTCATCCGCAGCGTAACCAACTACGGCACCAAAGACGGGTGTAGTGCCCAAGAAACGTTTAGTTTGCGCGTCCAACTCCGGCAAGACACCAGTAAGGTACAACACGCTGATCAGTCCAGTTTGCATAAAGAGCCGCAACCCAAATCTTCGCAAAAAAAACCCGGGCCGAAGCCCGGGCCAGTCCAACAGGGAGGTATGCTGCGGTCTTACCCCACCGCAGCGCGGGGAACTTTGATCTCGGTCAAGCCACCAAGCGGTAGCCGCCAGCTTCGGTGACCAACAAGCGTGCGTTTGAGGGGTCGGGCTCTATTTTCTGGCGAAGCCGGTAAATGTGGGTTTCGAGCGTGTGGGTCGTCACCCCCGCATTGTAGCCCCAGACTTCGTGGAGAAGGACGTCGCGGGCGACGACACCTTCGGAGGCGCGGTAAAGGAATTTGAGGATGTTTGTTTCCTTTTCCGTCAGACGGATCTTCCGTTCGGTATCGTCGACGAGCATCTTCTGAGCCGGTTTGAATGTGTAGGGCCCGAGGACGAATACCGCGTCCTCGGATTGCTCGTGCTGGCGGAGTTGGGCGCGGATCCGGGCGAGGAGAACCGGGAACTTGAACGGTTTCGTAACGTAATCATTGGCGCCTGCATCGAGCCCAAGGATCGTGTCAGCGTCGCTGTCATGACCGGTCAGCATCAGGATCGGGCATTTTACGTTCTGTTTGCGCATCAAGCGGCAAAGTTCGCGGCCGTCATTGTCGGGAAGACCCACGTCGAGGATAACAAGGTCGTAAAGCGCGGCCTTTGCCTTTTCGAGCGCCTCGGCCGCTGTGCCAGCTTCGAAAACGTCGAAATCCTCGGTCATAACCAATTGTTCCGACAGCGCTTCGCGCAGATCCTCGTCATCATCCACGAGTAGAATTTTCTTTAGTGTCTGGGCCATCTTGCTCTCCCGGATCGCGTGTTGGTGATGATCTGAGAGCAAAACGGGCGTCGGACAAGATATGCTACGGTCGCCTCACACGCTCGTGTCGGGTTGGGAAGATATGTTTCAATTCCGGACCGCCCGTCCTAGAGGAGAAACATGACCCACGCTAATGCTCTCGCCCCGTCGCTCGCCGAACGACTGGCCCGCGCCCGGACCGATATGCGCTCCGGCGTGCCGGTGTGCTTGGTCGAGGGAGCGCGGCGTGCGCTGGTCCTTTCGGCCGAGAGCGTGGGGGCTGAGCGGCTGGGTGCCCTAGCTGGCTTGGGCGAGCCTATACTCGCCATCACCGGATGGCGGGCCGAGACGCTGAAAGCTCGGGCCTATGACGGCGATATCGCCCGTGTGAAACTCCCCTCTGGCGCCACTCCCGCTTGGATCCGCGCAGTGGCTGACCCGGCGGATGATCTCGAAAGTCCTATGAAAGGCCCGTTCCACACATTGAGGGATGGGGCGGCGGATATGGCACGGGCAGGGGTCCTTTTGGCAAAGTCGGCCCATCTACTTCCGGCCGCGCTCGTCGTCGAACTGGCACCTTTTGTCGACATTCCGGGCGACATCACCTGCCTCGACCTCCCAGGCGCGGCCGCCGCATTGGGTGCGAACCCGGTGCTCGCACGCATCGTATCTGGCCGGGTGCCCCTGGCGCCGGGCCGGAGCCAAGTGCAAATTTTCCGCCCCGAGGATGGCGGCGAAGAACATTATGCGGTCGAGATCGGCGCGCCCGATCGGAGCGCACCGGTACTCGTCCGGCTTCACTCAGCGTGTTTCACAGGCGACGTTTTGGGGTCACTCAAATGCGATTGCGGCGCCCAGCTAGACACGGCGCTTACGATGATCGGCGCCGAGGGCGCGGGCGTTCTTCTTTATCTAAACCAGGAAGGTCGCGGCATTGGACTTGCCAATAAAATGCGGGCTTATGCGCTTCAGGACCAAGGGTTTGACACGGTGGAGGCCAATCACCGGCTGGGGTTTGAAGATGATGAGCGCGATTTTCGGATCGGGGCGACCATCCTCAAATCAATGGGGTTCGCGTCCGCGCGGTTGATGACAAACAACCCGGCAAAGGTCGGCATGCTGGAGGCGCATGGGGTGTCCGTGGTGGAACGCGTGCCGCTAAAAGCTGGACGCGGGCCCCTAAACGAAGCCTATCTCGACACGAAAGCCCGGAAATCGGGACATATTTTGTGAAGGCAGACCTAAGCCTGTTGGAAGAGGGCGGTGGCTCGGTGGCGGCCGAGATCCTCGCCGGTCTCACCCAATGGTTCGCCCGACAGGAAGCTGTGGCGTCCTATGTCGCCCTCGCCCAAACACACCCGACCATAATTGTCCGGGACGGTACCGCGGCAATTGGGTTTTTGACACTCAAAGACCATTTCGGCATCCAGTCCGAAATCGCGGTCATGGGGGTCCGCGCGACACATCATCGGGCGGGATTTGGGACAGCGCTGGTCCAACGCGCTATTAAAGAAGCGGCCGCCAGAGGCGCGCGCTACCTCACGGTCAAAACCTTAGGCGCCGAAAGCGCGGATGCGGGCTATGCCAAGACCCGCGCTTTTTACGGCGCCGTGGGTTTTCTACCGTTCGAGAACTTGATCGGCGTTTGGGGCGCCGACACACCCTGTTTGCAAATGCTCAGGCCCCTTTAAAATGTCTCCTCTCGATCTCGTCGTAACGCCCCGGGGCGTCCGGTTTCTCGGGCGCACCTTCCCGGCGAGCATCGGCCGAGGTGGGATTACGAAGAAGAAACGCGAGGGCGACGGCGCCACGCCCGCAGGCACCCATCGTCTGATCGGAATGCTCTACCGGCCCGACCGCATGGCCAAGCCGGCCGATTGGGCGCTTCCGATCCGGCCAAGGGACCTCTGGTCAGACGATCCGGGCGACGAAGACTATAATCTCATGGTCCGCGCCCCCTATGCGCCTCGCCACGAGCGGCTGTTTCGGGCGGATTGTCTCTACGATTTGGTCGTTTTGACCGATTGGAATTGGCCTTATGCGGAGAAGGGCCGGGGCTCGGCTATTTTCATCCATCGCTGGCGAAAACCCGGCCACCCGACCGAAGGCTGCATTGGCCTTGACCCCAGCGATCTTCTTTGGATCGCAGCGCGCATCCGCTATCAATCAAGGCTCATCGTAGCGGGCTAACGCCGATTTCTCTCAAGAGAAATCGGGCCGGAAACCGTGAACGGTTTCCGGCGACGCTGAGGATCAAAGGGTAGTCTCTCGCGCCCCGAATATTGCTGACCCTACACGGATGTGGGTTGCGCCTTCCGCGATCGCATCCTCGAAATCGGCACTCATTCCCATGGAGAGACCAGGAAGCCCGTTGGCCTCCGCCAATTGTCGCAATTCCTTGAAGTGTTTCCCGGCCTCGGCTTCGACCGGAGGGATGCACATTAACCCTTTGAGCGGCAGGCCAAGAACCTGGCACTCAGACACTAAAGCTTTGGTATCATTTGGCGAAACCCCCGCCTTTTGGGGTTCGGCACCGGTATTGACCTGTACGAACACGTCGGGGCAATTGCCTGTTTCGTCGGCGATCCGCGCGATGGCGCGGGCGAGCTTGACCCGGTCGACCGAGTGGATCGCATCGAAGAGTGCCATCGCGGCGCGGGTTTTGTTCGACTGAAGAGGGCCGATGAGATGGAGCTTCACATCCTCAAAACGCGCCTTAAAGGGCGGCCAACGTCCTTCGGCCTCCTGGACCCGATTTTCGCCAAAGACCCGATGCCCGGCCTTGAGCACTGCTTCGACCCTTTCGGGGGGTTGCACTTTGGAGACGGCAATAAGCTCAACCGACCCCGGCATGCGGCTCGAAGCAGTTTCCGCCGCCCGCACCCGGTCGGTGATCTCTTTCAAACCCATGTGCCGGGGTCGCTTTCCTAAAAACTCATGGTGACGCCGAAATCGGCGACCGTTTTGGCACCGTCACCCACGGCGTCGGTTTCGATCCGACCGAGACCGCCCGAGAGGGTAAGCCCGCCGCCCATGGGAAGGTCGACCCCAATCCCGTAGGCGTCGCCCACCCCGTCCTCGGCATCTGCTGCCGTGCCGCTGGCTTGCGCCCACGCAGCCGTGACGCGCGCCGGGCCGGTATCCACCGTCACATCAACCCCGTAGCCTTGGCTTCCCTCGGACCAGTCCGAATAGAGCCCGCTCACCGCAACCCGGCCGAAACTGTAGCCCGCTTTGAGGCTTACGGCGGAATTGTCTTCGTCACTGTCATCGACATAGCCAATACCGAGATTGATCGGCCCGGTGGCATATTCCGCCGACAAACCCAAGGACTGTTGATCGCCCACCTCCGCCGAAGCAACGATCGTAAAGCCGCCCGCTGAATAGGTGTAGAGTACATCCGCCCCGGCCGTTGCATTGCGGAATTGTTCGGCCACATCGTCGACGCCAAGGCCGGAAAACCCAATATCATTGATGCCAAAACCGTCGGTCGCAGGGTCGATATCACCGAGGGTAAAGGTTCCGAACCGCCCCGAGAAAAAAACCTCGGCATCTTCTACGCCGTTGTTCGGCCCAGTTCCGCCGCCGGTCGTGTCTTCATCGAGTTCGATGAAGGCTCCAAACTCGAACCCCGTATCGCTTTGACCCGACCCGGTGATGACGAAATCGATGTCATTCTCGAAGGTGATCTCATCGTCCGCATCTGAATCAAACGAGAGGCCCGCTTCGGCAGTGCCCGAAATGGAAATATCTTGAGCGTCCGCGCCCAGGGCGAGCGCGACCCATGCCGTTCCGGAAAGAAGGACCCAGCGCATCATTGCCCGCTGTCCTAACGCTAACTGCTCGTTTTCTTTGAATATAGGCAGGGAACCGGTTCCCGTCTACTCATCACTATAAAAGAAAGGCGGGCCTTGCGACCCGCCTTTCAGAACCAATATCCCGAAGGATTAGAAGCTCATGGTGAAGCCGAGGTCGGCCACCGTCTTAGAACCGTCAGCAACTGCGTCGGTTTCAACAATACCGACACCGCCCGCGATAGTCAGACCGCCGCCGAGCGGAGCCGAGAAGCCGACACCGTATGCATCGCCGAGGCCGTCGGCAGCATCCGCTGCAACACCTTCGGAGTGCGTGTAAACCGCGGTAATTTTGGCAACGCCAGCGTCATAGGACACATCGAGACCGTAGCCCTGACCGCCTGCGGTGGTGCCACCGTCCCAGTCAGAGTAGAGGGCGTTTGCTGAGATCGGTCCTTGGCTGAAACCAGCGGCAACCGTGATCGTGGAGTTGTCACCAACGCCAGCAACATTGTCGAAGTTCACGTCATCAATGTAGCCGATTCCAGCCGAGAACACGCCAGCGTCATACTGGATTGAGGCTGCGATCGACTGGGCATCGCCAATTTCAGCGGAGGCGTTGAACGTAAAGCCCGAAGCTGAGAAGCTGTAAAGAACGTCGGCACCGCCGGTGGCGTTCTTATACTGCTCGGCAATGTCGTCGATGCCGATGCCGTCAAAGCCCACGTCGGCAAGGCCAAACACGTCAGACGCCGGGTCGATGGCGCCGACTGTGACCGTACCAAACGTGCCGGAGATGAAGACTTCAGCGTCGTCGACGGAATCTTCGTCGATGTCGATGAAGGCACCGAACTCAAGACCCGTATCGGAGGTGCCCGAACCGGTGATGACCATGTTCACTTCGTTAGCGAAGTTAACTTCGCCTTCAGCGACCGTCGCGTCGGAGTTATACTTCAGACCGGCATTCGCGGAGCCCGACAGCTCGATGCTCTGAGCCGAAGCAAAGCCGGCGGACAGCAGGAGCGCAGTCGAGGCAAGAAGAACCTTTTTCATGTTTTCCCTCGTGCATAAAGGTTGCTCAACCCGACTCGTGCCGCGTTGATTGCGATCTTACTTCTTCGTTAAAGCACCCGAATGCAAGAAAGCCCGGCGGCGCGACGCCATCAACCGAACGCATTGGTGCAGCTTTGCCACAGTGGGTTTTTCGCGCCGCAACACCTTGTTCTCCAAGGGGTCTAAGGCGCTTTGTTGTCAAGCTCTTGTCGCCCCATGGCGCCTCGGATACACCCATGCGCGAAGAAGCGAGGGGCGCCCCATGCGACAACTTGGCGGAATGACAATGGTGGCGTTCGGGATCTCGCTTGGGCTGTCCGGCTGCGGCGGCGACCAAGGTGGCGCTCCGTTTGGCCTGGAGCGAGATCGGGACGCAGAATTTGAAGCGGCCGGCAATCGGAGGCCGGGCAGCGACAGGGGTGAGTCCTTCTTTGACCTCTTCCAAAGCGATACCGACCCAAACATCACGATCGAGGTCAACAAGTACATCTGGAACGCTTCGCTTGAGGTGCTCTCGTTCCTTCCGATCCAGACGGTTGATCCGTTCTCGGGCGTCATTGTGACCGGGTTTGGCGCGCCACCGGGCGGTGGTCGAGCCTACCGCGCAACCGTTCTCGTACAGGACCCCGCCCTTGATGCCAGATCGCTCACCCTGTCGCTCCAAACCCGCGGCGGACCGGCCAGTACCGAGACGGTCCGCCAGGTGGAGGACGCGATCCTCACCCGTGCGCGGCAATTGCGCATCCGCGACAGCAACCTTTGACATCGCTGGACCCCGTTCGGGCGCCTCGCTAAACCCGGGCTAACGCCCGAGGACCCGACCCCCATGCAGAAATACGACCCCGCTTCTATCGAGCCGAAATGGCAGGCCGCCTGGGAGGGCGCCGGCACGTTCGAGGCCGTGCGGGACCCGTCGAAACCGAAATACTATGTGCTGGAGATGTTTCCGTATCCGTCCGGAAACCTCCATATCGGCCATGTGCGCAATTATGCGATGGGTGATGTGGTCGCTCGGTTCAAGCGCGCCACTGGCCATTCTGTTCTCCATCCCATGGGCTGGGATGCCTTCGGTCTACCCGCAGAGAACGCCGCCATGGAGCGGGGAGTCCACCCCGAAGCGTGGACGCGCGACAACATCGCCAACATGAAGCAGCAGTTTGGCCTTCTCGGCCTTTCGCTCGATTGGACGCGCGAATTTGCCACCTGCGATGTTGAGTATTACGGCCAGCAGCAAGCCCTCTTCATCGATTTCCTCGAAAAGGGCCTCGTTTACCGGAAAGCCGCGACGGTGAATTGGGACCCCGTCGACATGACCGTCTTGGCCAACGAACAGGTGATTGACGGCAAGGGCTGGCGCTCGGACGCGGAAGTCGAACGGCGCGAACTCACCCAATGGTTTTTCAAGATCTCGGATTTCGCCGAGGATCTTCTCACCGCAATCGATCACCTCGACAACTGGCCTGACAAGGTCAAGCTGATGCAGCGGAACTGGATCGGGAAATCCCAGGGTTTGAAATTCGGCTTCGAACGGAGCGATGGCGGCGACCCAATCGAAGTGTTTACGACCCGGCCCGACACGCTCTTGGGCGCGTCTTTCGTGGGCATCTCGCCCGATCATCCGCTGGCCAAAGAGCTTGAAGCCGGAAATCCAGAGATTGCTGCGTTCAATGTGGAGGCCCGGAAGGGCGGCACCACTGAAGAGGCGATGGAAACGGCCGAAAAGCTTGGGTTCGATACCGGGCTGAAGGTTCGCCACCCGCTCAACCCCGATTGGGAGCTTCCGGTCTGGATCGCGAATTTTATTCTCATGGGCTACGGGACAGGGGCCATCTTCGCCTGTCCTGCCCATGACCAGCGCGACCTCGATTTCTGCCGGAAGTACGACCTACCGGTCATCGACACGTTTTTTGCATTAGGCGACGACACGCCAGTGACCGACACCGCGTTCGTGCCGCCCAAGACCGAGAAGGTGCGCTTCGTCGACCACTTCACCGGGCTTGCCGAAGTCACGGGCCAAGAGGCCATTGATGCGACGATTGCCTATGCCGAAGAGGAAGGCTGGGGCGAAGGCCTAACGCAATTCCGCCTCCGCGACTGGGGCCTATCCCGCCAGCGCTATTGGGGCTGCCCGATCCCGGTTGTCTATTGCGATACCTGCGGGGTCGTGCCGGAGAAAAAGGAAAACCTACCCATCGAGTTGCCCAAGGACGAAGGCAACAAGCCGATTGACTTCTCGGTCCCCGGCAATCCGCTCGACCGGCACCCGACCTGGCGCCACACCGCCTGCCCGAAATGCGACGGACCGGCCACGCGGGAAACCGACACGATGGACACGTTCGTCGATTCCTCATGGTACTACGCCCGTTTCACAGCGCCCCGTGCCAAGACGCCGACCCTCGCCGAAGACGCCGAGTATTGGATGAATGTCGACCAGTACATTGGCGGCATCGAGCACGCGATCCTGCACTTGCTCTATTCCCGGTTCTTCGCGCGGGCTATGGAAGTTTGCGGCCACCTCCCCGAGGCGGCTATCGAACCTTTCGATGCGCTTTTCACCCAAGGCATGGTGACCCACGCAATCTACCAGACCGAAAGCGCTGACGGTCGGAAACAGTTCCATTACCCCGAAGATGTCGAGCTGCGGGATGGCGGCGGTTATTTGAAGGACGGGACGGAAGTCACAATCATTCCTTCGGCGAAGATGTCGAAGTCGAAATACAATGTGGTCAATCCCTTGGACATTATTGGACGGTTCGGCGCCGATACGGCCCGTTGGTTTGTCCTGTCTGACAGCCCGCCCGAGCGCGACGTCGAATGGACAGCGTCGGGCGCCGAAGCGGCGTTCAAGCATCTTTCCCGGGTTTGGAGCCTCTGCGACCGGATCGACGCGATGGATACCTCGGCACCGGGCGACGGCGACGAAGACCTCCTCCGCCAGATGCACAAGACCATCCATGACGTGACCATGGGGATCGAGACCTTTGGCTTTAACGCCGCGATCGCCAAGCTCTATGCGTTTACCAATGTGCTTTCGAAGTCGAAGGCCAGCCATGGCGCCCAACGCCAGGCCATCATGGCATTGGCGCAATTGATGTCACCAATGACGCCCCATCTCTCTGAGGATATTTGGGCCAATCAAGGGGGCGAGGGGCTTTGTGCCGAAGCGCCCTGGCCTGTGGCAGACGAGGCCTATCTCATTGAAGACAGCATAACACTACCGATCCAGATCAACGGCAAGCGCCGGGCGGAAGTGACCGTCTCCAAAGATCTTCCCAAAGCGGAAATCGAAGCTCTGGTCCTGTCCCAGGACGCTGTGAAGCGGGCCTTGGAGGATCGTGCGCCGAAAAAGCTCATCGTCGTGCCCGGTCGGATCGTCAATGTCGTCATTTGACCGCCGGACCATCCTTCTCGGTGCCGTTGCCCTCGGTGCCTGCGGGTTCGAACCGGTCTACGCGCCCGGATCAGCCGCACGGGACCTCTTTGGCGCCATCGCGGTGGACCCGCCCTCGGATGCGGTGGGCTTTGTTCTGGTTAATGAGCTTGAGCGACGTTTTGGCGAGCCGACAGCGCCGCGCTATCGGCTGACAGCCAGTATCGCGATGCGCGAAGATTCCGTCGGGGTTACGGCCGATCAGACAATCTCGCGCTTTCGCCTCCAAGGCCGGGCCGATTATGCCGTGATTGATCTTGGAACGGGAGCGCGGCTCACCGGCGGGCGGGCCCGGTCTTTCACGACCTATGCGGCGACCTCGACCACGGTGGCCACCCGGTCGGCCCGGATCGATGCGGAACGGCGGCTGATGGTGATCCTCGCCGACCAGATCGTCTCACGCCTGTCGGTGACCGCCGAGAGCTGGGCGTGAAACTCTCTACGCGCGACGCCGCGGCGTTTTTCAAAAAGCCTGATCCTGGGAAGGCCGGGGTGCTGATCTACGGCGCGGATCCGATGCGGGTTGCGTTGAAGCGCCAGGAGCTTCTGGCCAATCTTCTAGGCCCCGGGGCTGAGGAGGAAATGCGCCTCACCCGCATCCCGGCCGCCGATCTGACAAAGGACAAGGCGGCCCTTTCGGATGCGCTCCGGGCGAGCGGGTTTTTCCCTGGTGCGCGGGCGGTTTTGGTCGAGGACGCCACCAACAGCCAAGCCGGTGTGATCACCGCCGCCCTTGATGACTGGCAGTCCGAGGACGCCACCCTCGTGGTCACCGCCGGCGCCCTCCGCCCCACCGGGCTTCGGAAGCACTTTGAGACGGCTGCCCATGCCGTGGCCGCCGCAATCTATGACGATCCGCCGAGCCGGGACGAGATTGAAAGCGGCCTCCGCGAGGCGGGCCTCGCGCCACCCACCCGGGAGGCGATGGGGATGCTCGTCGACCTCTCCCGTACCTTGGATCCCGGCGACTTTCGCCAAACCCTCGAAAAGCTGGCGCTTTACAAATTGGGCGATCAAGCGCCCGCAACGCCCGAAGACGTGTCAGCGGTCGCACCCGCCTCGGTCGAAGCCGAGCTCGACGATCTTCTCCATGCGGCTGCCGAAGCGCGGGCGGGCGATATTGGCGCCCTTTTGCGACGGCTTGCAGCCCAAGGCACGACGCCGGTTTCGATTGCGATTGGTGCTACGCGCCATTTTCGCGCGCTCCATGTGGCGGCGGCTGATCCCGGCGGGCCTGCTTCCGGCATCGCCCGGGTCCGCCCGCCGGTCCCATGGCCGAGCCGTGACCGGATGGCCCGCCAAGCGACATCATGGGGCACGCGACGTCTCGAAGCGGCCCTGTCCTCACTCGTTGAGACCGATCTTGCACTCCGCTCGTCCACCCCGGCGCCGGATATGGCGTTGGTTGAGCGGATATTGATCCGCCTTGCCCATCTCGGAACAAATCGCTGAACTCAGCCGGCTCAATTGAGTATTTTTGCCAGGATGAAGGCGCTTTTAGTCGATGAGACCTACCGCGCGGCGGATGTTCTCGTCGCGGAGACTGATCTCCTGGCCGAGAAAGGCGTCGCCCGCGGGGCCTGCCATCCAAACAAGAGCACGGGCGGGCCATTCGGGCGGGATGTGGTCGGTCCAGTCGAGTTGGCTTACGGGATTGATGCCGGAAGCTTTGATTTGGCGCTGCATTTCCGTGGCGACGGTGCCCGGGGAGAGGCCCATCGCACGGATACCTTTCTCTCCGTATTCTTTGTCGAGGCAGCGGGTCAGCATGGCCGCCCCAGCCTTTGACGCGCAATAGGCCGACCAGGCCTCGACCGGGCCATGGGCGGCACCGGAAGAAATGGTGATGAATGTGCCCCCGCCAGCGGCCACCATCCCTGGCACGGAGGCACGCATCGTGTGAAACACGCCCTTTAGGTTGACGTCGATGATGCTGCCCCAGCCGGTAGGATCGGCAGCAGCGAGATGGCTGATGGGCTCGACAACGCCGGCATTGGCGATCACTGCGGAGATCGGACCGAGGCGCGCCTCCACGGTCTCAAAGGCCACTGCCACGTCATCAAACCGGCTCACATCGCAGGCGAATGCGGTGGCATTGTCGCCAATCTCATCGGCGATCGCCCCGATCTCTTGGCCGGACCGGGCCAGAAGCGCAATTTTCGCCCCGTCCTTAGCAAACGCGCGTGCCGCCGCAGCCCCAATACCCCGGCTCGCCCCGGTGATCGCCACAACCGATTGCTCGTTTGCCATACCAATATTCTCTCCCTATTCGCGGTGACCCTGCCACGATGCCGCGCTGATGGCGAGCGAGGAGGTCGGTTGGGGCGGTCTCGTACTCTTGAATGCGGCCCATCGCCGGCAAAGGTTGTGCGAGTTGCCTTTCCCAATAGAATGTCCAAGTCGTTATAGATACTGCTCGAACAGAAGGTTCCCCCATGCGCCCCATGCCCCGTCGGCTCGCCCTGACCCTTGCCAGTTCCGTTTTCGCCCTTCCCGCCGCGGCGGATATCACCGCTGAAGAGGTTTGGGCCGATTGGCAACGGCTCATGGCCAGTCTTAACGCAGAGATGGAGGTGGGCGACGAAAGCAATTCCGGCGGCACGGTCACCCTCCGCGACGTATCGATGACCTTTGCTTTTCCTGAAGGCGAGGGAAGTGCGGCCGCCTTGGTCGAAGAGCTTGTCTTCGAAGAGCGAGGCGACGGCACCGTGGAGATCAAAAGTTCGGCCGAATTCCCAATTGCCGTTTCCGCGACCGACCCCGACACGGATCTTCCGATCACCTTCAACATGATCTTTCGTCAGCCCGGATTGGTCACGATCGCCTCCCGCGACGGCGCGACGACCC
The DNA here is from genome assembly GCA_039198225.1 of Pseudomonadota bacterium. Taxonomy (GTDB): domain Bacteria; phylum Pseudomonadota; class Alphaproteobacteria; order Rhodobacterales; family Rhodobacteraceae; genus JASJAR01. Next base: position 21,734 of record JBCCTQ010000017.1, on the reverse strand, counting down.
GGTATGGTTATGTGGGTCCAGAGCTTGGCCTCTCCGTCGATGGGCTCACGGTCGACGGCGAAAGCATCGCGATGAATGTCGATGTGGCGGCGAGCGGTCTTAAAGGCGACTATGTTCTCACGGAAGGGACGCCCCGGGAGTTTGAAAGCTCCACCGCGATGGACGGATTGACCTTCAACGCAAAAGCCACCGATCCTGACGACCCTGGCACCACGTTCGATTTCGAGGCGAGCCTTTCGGAGGTTTCGTCCCAATCGGAAGGCACGGTCACTGGGCTCGCGGCCTATGGCAACATGTCGGCCATGCTGTCGGAAGGGTTCCGGAACGAATGGACATTGGCCCATGGCGGCGCGGAATACACTTTGGCAGGCACCGATTCGAGCGATCGGTTCAATGTGCGCTCCTCCTCGGAAACGGGCACTTTCGAAGGGGCTTTGACGCCGGAAGGGCTGGTCTACGGCGGCAGCAGCACTGGCCTCGATATGGCGATTTCGGGAAGTCAGATCCCTTTCCCCCAGGTCACGTTTTCGATGGCCGAAACCGAAGGCCGCCTAGCAATGCCGGTGGCGCCCGGTGACGAGCCTACCGATTTCGGCGTTCTCGTCCGGATGGCCGGGCTTGAGATTTCCGAGGCGATCTGGGGCATGGTCGATCCCGGCGGACAATTGCCCCGCGATCCGGCGACACTGGTGGTCGACATCGCCGGGAAAGGCCGCTGGCTTCTTGACATTTTCGACCCTGACGCGATGGAGGAGTTCGCCCCCGGAGTGCCGGGCGAAATTGACAGCGTGACCATCGGCGCAATCAATCTCTCGCTGGCGGGTGCGGAGCTCACCGGTGACGGGGCCTTTGAATTCGACAATTCGGGCGAAGGGCCCTTTGCGCCGGCCCCGTCGCCATCGGGACGGCTGGATTTGAGCCTCGTCGGCGGGAACGCCTTGCTCGACACGCTGGTAAATATGGGCCTTGTGCCCCAAGACCAGGCCATGGGCGCGCGGATGATGCTCGGCCTCTTTGCCCGGCCAGGCGACGGGCCGGACAGCCTCGTTTCAAGCATAGAAATAGGCAAGGACGGCAGTGTTTCGGCGAATGGCCAGCGGATCCGTTAGGACGGATCTGCGCCACGCCTTGTCAGGCGCGCGCGCAGGGACTAGGTCCCAAAGCAATGACCGCTGACGCTTTCTCCGATCTCGCCAAAACAACCGAAACCCTCCTGGACGAAGCCCGCCGGGCCGGGGCGGACGCGGCGGATGTGCTTGCGGTTGACGCCGCCTCCGTCTCGATTGACGTGCTGGGAGGGGCTCTCGAACATGCGGAGCGATCCGAGGGGATCGAGATTGGCCTCCGTGTTCTGATCGGTCAGCGCCAGGCCTGTGTGGCTGCATCCGACACCAAGCCCGAGACGTTCCAGGAAATGGCAGAGCGGGCGGTCGCCATGGCCAAAGAGGCCCTCGACGACCCCCATATCGGCCTCGCCGACCCTTCTGAATTGGCGGAAATGCCGGACGTCGACGCGCTTGATCTTGTGGATCCTGCGCCGGAGCCCGCACCGGGCGAGTTGGAAGAAGACGCGCTCCGCGCCGAGGCTGCAACCCTCGCTGTCGCGGGGGTCAGCAAGGTTCAGTCAGCCTCGGCGGCCTACGCAAACCGGCGGGTTTATCTTGCCGCCTCCAACGGATTCCAGGGTGGCTACGGCCGGACCGATCGGTCACTTTCGGCGGTCGCGATCACCGGGTCGGGCACGGAAATGGAGCGCGATTGGTACGCCGATACCCGAATTCATGGCGCCGATCTGATCGCTCCTGAAGAGATCGGCCGGATGGCCGGCGAACGCACCGTCGCCCGCGCAGGCGCAAAGAAACCCCCCACTGGGCGTTTCCCGGTGATTTTCGACGAACGCATCTCGTCCTCACTGATTGGCGCGCTTCTCCAGGCGATAAGCGGATCGGCCATCGCCAATGGCTCATCGTGGCTCCGCGACGCCATCGGAAAGACGATCCTTCCAGAAGGTCTTTCCCTGGTCGAGGAACCGCTCCGGCCTCGGACCGCAGGGTCGCGCCCCGTCGATGCGGAGGGCCTTCCCACAAAGGACCGCACCATCATCGACCGGGGTCGGCTGACCGGTTGGACCCTCGACCTGGCAACAGGGCGCAAACTCGGTTTTCCGAGCACGGCCAATGCAACGCGGGGCACGTCGGGGCCTCCGCAACCGACGGTGACCAATGTGCGCCTTACCCAAGGGGATCGGACGAAAGAAGACTTGATGGCCGAGGCCGGGACCGGGCTTTTGGTGACCTCAATGATCGGCTCGACGATCAATTTCAACACGGGCGACTATTCAAGGGGCGCCTCGGGCATGTGGTTTGAGAATGGCGCACCGGCCTATCCGGTCACCGAATGCACCATCGCTGGCAATCTCGCCGATATGCTCGCCCGGATCGTCCCGGCCAATGACGCGCGGCTCCATCTGTCGCGGGTCGTACCATCGATCTTGATCGACGGGATGACGCTCGCCGGTGAGTGATCTCGACCTTCTGATCGATGCCTGCCACGCCGCCGGGGACATCGCGCTCGGCTTCTGGCGCCAAAATGCCAAAACTTGGGAGAAAAACCCCGGCGACCCGGTGACCGAGGCCGACCTTGCCGTTGACGCAATGCTAAAGGAGAAGCTTCTTGCGGCCAGGCCAGATTACGGCTGGCTGTCAGAGGAGACGCCCGACAATCCGGCCCGCCTCGGCCAGGAGCGCGTCTTCATCATTGACCCGATTGACGGCACACGCGCCTTTATTGACGGGAAACCAAGTTGGGCCCATTCGATTGCCGTAGCCGAGAAGGGCGTGGTTCGAGCCGCGGCGGTCTTTCTGCCCGCAAGGGAGCTCCTTTATGTGGCTGCGGCGGGAGAAGGGGCAACACTTAACGGTGCGGCCATTTCTGTGACCGGGAGGGACGGGGCTCCGGGAGCCCGGATATTGGCCAATGGAGCATCCTTCACAGAGCGTTATTGGCGGATCCCAACCGCCGACATGACGCGGAGTTTCCGTCCGTCGCTTGCCTACCGCCTGGCCCTCGTGGCCGACGGCCAAGCCGACGGGATGGTCACTTTTCGCAACACTTGGGAATGGGACATCGCCGCCGGTGCGCTGATCGCAACCGAGGCCGGAGCGACGGTCACCGATCGGACCGGCGCGCCGATCCGGTTCAACAGCGAAGGCGGTTATTCCCAGGGCATCCTCACCGCCACGCCCGCCGTCCACCTCGACCTACTCGACCGTCTGGCGCCCGCCGCTTAAGCCCAGCCTGCCTTGACCGGCCTCGGCCAGCTAGTAGGGTCGCGCCCGAAGAGAGGAGGACCCGATGACCCAACGCCTGCATCTTGTCTTCGGGGGTGAATTGGTCGACCCGCAACGCAATGTCTTCCGCGATGTCGACGACATTCACATTGTTGGAATTTTTCCCGATTACCAGTCCGCGTACGATTCTTGGAAATCTGAAGCTCAGCGGACCGTCGACAACGCCCATATGCGCTACTACATCGCCCATCTCCACCGACTGCGCGACGAGGAAACGGCAGCGTCGTCGACGGAGGAACTCGGTTCCTGAACCATGGCCCGCACCCCTTCGGCGCTGTCGGTCTACCTCGTAGCGGCTGGCTATCGTCCGCCCTTGGCGGCGCCGGAGAGCTTTCCGCGCCATCCTGGCGAGGGGCTTTGGCTTCATCTTGCAGAACCGGGTGCGGCGGCGAACGTGCCGACCCTGATCAGCAGGTTGATCGATGCGCGGGGCGAGCCGGTCGATCTTATCGTGTCTGGCCGGACGACTGGGATCCCGGGCGTCGATGCGAAAGTCACTGCCCTTCCCCGAGAACGGGCCAGCGAGATCCGTTCGGCCCTTTCGGATGATCCCCCAGGTGTGGCGCTTTTTTTAGGCTTTGAGACCGTGCCCGCCTTTGTCTACGGGCTTCGCGAGGCAGGTGTCAGGACCCTCCTCGTGGCTGGTCCCGATGGCGCGGAGGTGCCCGCTCCGAGCCGTCTTCTCTCCGCAAGCACGTTCCGGCTCTTTGACCGGATCGCGGCGACCACCGACGCTGCCGCCCAGACTTTGCTGCGCCACGGGGCACCGGAGGCAAAGGTTGGCACCATTGGGCGGCTGGAAGATACCGCTCCGGCGCCGGAACCCGATATCGACCTTCAGGACACCATCGCGCAGAGCCTTGGGGGCCGCCCGGCCTGGCTTGCGGCGGGACTTGTTCTCGATGAGGTGCGAGCCGTGCTCGACGCCCAGCGCCAGGCCAATGGTCTTTCTCACCGCCTCCTGTTGGTGATCGCACCTCGCGAGGCCTCCGATGGTCGACCCATGGCCCAGGCGGCCGAACTGCGCGGCTATAACGTGGCCAAGCGCTCTGAGGGGGCGCTCCCCGAAGAGGAAGTTCAGATCCTCATAGCCGACGTGCCGGAGGAACTTCCCACCTGGTACCGAATTGCCCCGATCACCCTGATGGCGGGCTCTTTGGTTGCTTCGGGCAATACCGCTGCGCCCGACGCCCCGGCCGCCCTCGGCTCGGCGATCCTTTATGGTCCAGAAATCGGCCCTCACCGGGACGCGTTTGACCATCTCGCCAGCCTTGGCGGGGCGCGGCTCGTGCATTCCGGAGAGGCCCTGGGGGCTGCAGTCTCAAGCCTTCTGGCGCCCGACAAGACCGCCGCCATGGCCCATGCGGCGTGGATTGAGACCTCCCGCGGCGCGGAAGGGACCGACCGTGTGGTGGATCTCTTGATGGCGGCCTTCGACGATCCGAACGGGTTTTAGAAGGGTCCTGACCTCCCTCAAGTCCGAGGCGAAACAAAAGGCCCCGGCGCAAGGCCGGGGCGTGTCTTTTAGGATTGAACTTGGGCGCTCTTAGCTGCCGATTTCGTCGTCGATCAGGCGGCTGAAGTCGGCATAGTTCATATTGTTGTGGGTTGTGCCGTTGATCACGAATGACGGAGTGGAGCGGATCCCATGGGTCGCAGCGTTGGTTTCGTAGGCGTCAACCATCGCTTGGGCTTTTTCCGCGTCGCTGAGGCAGGCTTCGAGCGTTTCGGGCTCAAGACCGGCCGTGAGCCCAATCTTGCGAAGCTCGCTCGCGATCGCCTCGGCCGTACTGGCCCGGGCCCAGACTTGCTGCTGACGGAAAAGCTCGTCGACAATGCCAAAGTACCGGTCTGGACCGCCGCAGCGCGCCACCATGCCGGCCCAGAGCCCCGGCCGGTCAAAATAAACCTCGCGGAAGACGAAGTTCACCTTTCCGGTGTCGATGTAATCCTTCTTGAGGTCCTTGAACGCGCCCTCGTGGAAGGTCTGGCAGTGGGGACAGGTGAAGGAGGCATATTCGATGACGGTGACCGGCGCGTCGGGGTCACCGATCGACATGTCGACGACAAGCCCGTCGCCGGCCGCACTGGCCATCGCGCTGTCTTCGGAAGCGGCCGATTGTGCCGTGGCCGTGCCGGCATCCTGGGTGAAGTACCAATAGCCGCCGCCGCCCATTACGACGATGGCCGCGGCGGTCGCAAGAAGTCTGGTCATTGGTCGGACCTTTGCTGTTGCGTTTGATGGGAGAATATATGGGCCCCGAGCTGCTCAAGGGCAGCTTTGAGCTCGGGGTTGGCCACATCGGCGGCCGTTGCTTTGGCTTCGGGCGACGGGGCCGGAGGGGTTTTGACGGGCCGAGGCTCGGGCGCGGCGGCAGACGGGCTGGCGGCCGAGGTTTGTGTGATACGGATTTTGGAGATGGCGTTGTAGCCGTAACAGCTGTTCACCTTCTCGCGGATCCGCTCCTTTTCCATCTCCACAAGCGGCGCCTCGGCTCCGGCCACCAAAAGCGTGAGCGTCGCCCCGCCTTTGCCCCGGCCGTAGGTTACCTCCACAGGGCGCGCCATCCGCGCAAGATCGGCCCCCACCATATCCGCCCAATGGGTCAAGACCCGCGACACGGCAAAGCCCCGCGCAGAACTTGCGCGCTTGATCCGCGGCTCAACCAGGGCAGCAGCCCGGCGAAAGCCCTTGCTGCGGCGCGCTGGGGATGTGGAATTTGATGTCGACAAGGCCTGACCTTTTTGTCCCGTTGCCCTATCCTAAAAGCTCAGGCACCCCAAACCATATATTTTGGATCCCAGCCCATAACGAATGCGTGACGAGCTCGAAATTGAGGCGAAGGCCGAGGACCTTCTGGACTGGTATGACCGGCACGCCCGCGCGCTCCCCTGGCGGATACCGCCCGGCGCCTCCGACCGGCCCGACCCCTATCGAGTGTGGCTCTCGGAAATCATGCTCCAGCAAACCACTGTCGTTGCGGTCAAATCTTATTTCGAGCGTTTTACCCTGCTCTGGCCAACGGTTGGCGCCCTCGCTGCCGCCAAAGACGGGGATGTCATGGGCGAATGGGCGGGGCTTGGCTACTACGCGCGTGCCCGGAACCTCTTAAAGTGCGCCCGCGCCGTGGTCAGCGACCATGGAGGCGTTTTCCCGTCTTCGCGCGAAGCGCTGCTGACGCTTCCTGGCATCGGGCCCTACACTGCCTCGGCGATTGCTGCGATTGCCTTTGGGCAGTCTGAGACCGTGGTCGACGGCAATGTCGAACGGGTGATGGCGCGCCTAAGGGCAGTCACGATCCCCCTCCCGGCCGCCAAGCCAGAACTGTCGGAACATGCCTCCCGTCTTACCCCAAACCTCAGGCCGGGCGACTATGCCCAGGCCGTCATGGATCTTGGGGCCACAATCTGCACGCCCAAAAGCCCCGCTTGCGGCATCTGTCCTTGGATGGCGCCCTGCGCCGCCCGTCGGAGCGGGAACGCCGCCGATCTCCCCCGAAAAACACCTAAGAAACCGAAGCCGACCCGGCAGGGGACAGTCTATGTCGCCCGCCGCCCGGACGGGGCTTGGCTTTTAGAACGTCGCCCAGAAAAAGGGCTCTTGGGCGGCATGCTCGGCTGGCCGACCACCGATTGGGGCGAGGCGCCGGACCCTGCCCCGCCGATCGAAGCACGGTGGCGGGCCTTGGGGGCGGAGGTTCGTCACACCTTCACCCATTTCCACCTTCGACTGGCCGTCGAGATCACCGAGACTGACGCCAAGCCCGGTCGCGGGGAATTCCTGGCCAAAACCGCGTTCAGGCCTTCTGACCTTCCGACGGTCATGCGAAAGGCTTTTGACCTCGCCGCCCCGGCCTTCGAAGGCAATTGAGCCGTCCCCCATGGCCCGGTAAGACTGCAGCAAAACGGGGGGTGACTTTGGCACTTTATGTCCGACCCAATCTCAGCAACGCTCTGCCCTTTTGGTCGGCGCTCCTTGTCGTGCCCCTCGCCCTTGCTGGCCCAATTTTCGGAGGTCTTTGGGTTTTGGCCCTGCCCTTCGCGGTCTGGCACCTCACCGCACTTATCGACGTCGCTGTCGGCTCCGACGAAGACGCAATCGACCCCGAAAGCCCCGCTGCATCGCTCTTTTGGCATATGGCGGCAACGCTCGTCTGGCCGCCGATCCAAACCGCGATCCTGGTTTTTACCCTGGCCTATGTGCCGGGCGCGGCGCATTTGGGCGTGGTCGAGACGGTGCTCATCTTCCTCGGTATCGGTATTATAAACGGCGCAGTCGGCATCGTCTTTGCCCATGAATTGATGCACCAGCGCTCTTGGCTCGAACGCGCCTTCGCTGATCTTTTAATGAGCCAGGTTCTCTACAGCCATTTCCGGTCCGAACACCTTCTGGTCCATCACCGCTATGTGGGTACGCCGAGAGACCCGGTCACTGCGCGGTTCGGCGAAGGGTTCCACCGCTATTTCGCCCGCGTGCTGCCGGCGTGTCTTGTCTCGGCCTGGGGCGCCGAACGGGCCGCGCTCACACGCCGAAAACGGCCGGTCTGGCATCGGAGCAACCCGTTTTGGCGCTACGGCGCGCTCCAGCTTTTCTGGCTCGGATTGGCGTTCATCCTAGCCGGCTGGGTGGGGCTCGCGCTTTTTGTTTTCCAGGCCTTCGTGGCCGTCTGGCATCTCGAGCTCGTCAACTATATCGAGCACTACGGGCTCACCCGAAAGCACCTCGGCAACGGCAAATATGAGCCCGCTCAAACCCGGCACAGCTGGAATGACAGCCATTCGGTGACCCGGAGGTTTCTGATCAACCTCACCCGCCATTCCGACCATCACGCCCGGCCCGATAAGCCCTATCCTTTGCTCGAGGCCGCCTCACCGGAAGCCGCGCCCGAACTGCCCTATGGCTATTCTGCAATGACCGCGATGGCGATGGTCCCGCCCCTTTGGCGCCGGGTGATGCACCCCAGGGTCAAAAAGTGGCGTAGGCAGTTTTACCCCGAGATCTCCGATTGGGGACCCTATGACCGGCTGGAGACGCCCATGCCGCGATAGGGAAAGAGGAGCGAGGGGAGGATAGAATGCGCGCAGCAATCGTTCGGGAATTCAGCGAAGACTTGTCCATCGAGAGTGTGGCAGATCCGGACTGCCCGGAGACCGGCGTTGTCCTTGATGTTCTCGCCTGCGGGGTGTGCCGCTCGGATCACCATGGCTGGACGGGGGCCCATCCAAAGGTGAAAAACGGCTCGATCCTCGGCCATGAATATTGCGGTACCGTCGTTGAGGCGGGGCCGAGGGCGACTTACGCGTTGGGCGACCGCCTGATCGCGCCTTTCATCCTCGGCTGCGGCGCCTGCCCGTCCTGCGCCACGGGCGTTTCAAACACCTGCCCCAACCAAATCGTGCCGGGTTTCACCGCTCCGGGTGCCTATGCCCAGCTTGTTGCCGTGCCGTTCGATCACAACCTCGTCCGCCTCCCCGACGATATGTCGCCCGCGCTCGCCGCAGGGCTAGGCTGCCGGGTGACCACGGCCTGGCACGCCCTCACCGACCGGGCGGCGGTTCAGCCCGGCGAATGGGTTGCGGTCCACGGCACCGGAGGGATCGGGCTCGCCACACTCCTTTTGGCCAAAATGCTCGGCGCACAGGTCGTTGTCGTCGATATCGTGGACGAAAAGCTCGACAACGCCCGGGCCCTCGGCGCGGACGGGACGGTCAACGGGCAAGACGGCAATGTGGCCGAAGCGATCCGGGAGATCACCGGCGGGGGTGCGGATGTGTCAATCGAAGCGCTTGGGATTGAAGCTACGACCAATGCCTCGATCGAATGCCTCGCCACGCTCGGTCGCCATGTTCAGGTGGGCATGCCCGTCGGGGACAGCGCCCACATGTCGCTCAACATGAATGCCGTTTACATGAAGAACTTGGCCCTATTCGGCACAAGGGGGATGCCCGCTTGGAAGTATCCGGCACTTCTTGGGATGATCGAAAGAGGTGCGGTCGATCTCAACCCGATGGTCGCCCAAGAAATCACGCTCTCGGACGCCTCGGCGTCGCTTCGGGCGATGGACGGGCCGACCTCGCCGGGCACATCCGTTATCACCGATTTTCTGAATTGAAGTCTGAGTTGAAGGTTGCCCGCCCCGCAAAAGGTCGCGGGGCAAGCCTGGGTCAAAGCTCTTAACTTTCTGGCGTTTCGGCGTCGAAAACGAGCGTCATCGACACCGGCGCGACGCGCGTGATGATGTCGAGCCCGGCAAGCTCTTTCAGAGTATCGATGGCCGGGTCGAGTTCTGCATCAGCCGTGTGAAACATCACCATATCCGTCGTCGTGACAAAGACCCGGTCTTCGGCGAGCCGGGCGATGGTGAGATTGGCGTCGAGCGGAACGTCGATCCCCACAAGGCTCAGATTGGCCTCCACATCCACCGCCGAGATCTCACCGACCCCGAGTGCGTTGAGCTTCTCCATATCGAGATCGGCGGTGAGGGTCGCCGCGGGCGCGTTTTTGAACACATGTTCGATCATCCGCTCGTTGCGGATATCGACCATCGTATCGACGGAGCCGAGATCGATGGCGATCTCTACCGCGCCGTCTTCGCTGACGCTGCCGCTCAGAGTGCGGAACCGGTTCAATTCCCCTACTTCGTTCGACTTGATCGTCCCGTACGCGATGGTTGACGATGCCCCGTCGAGGGTCCAGCCGTCCGCATGGGCGATGCCCGCCATGCCAACGCAAAGCCCGAGTGCCACTGTTAAGAGATGTCGTTTCATCATGTCCTCCCTGGTTGTGGATCCTACCGACAACCCCGGGAACGATAGGCCCCGAGAAGCCGGTGACAATTCCCGCCTTCTGCCGCGCTGCAGCGTCCGACCCCGTTCTGGGCAAAAAAAAGCCCCGCCACGAGGGCGGGGCAAGGTTTGTGCTGTGGTTGGCCACAGGCACAGGCGGTAACTCAATTCAGTTTTGCATTTCGGCCCGGATCTGCTGGCGGAGTGCATCGATCGGCACCGCGCGGCCGTCGCGTTTGAAATGCCAGAACGTCCAACCGTTGCAGGACGGAGCGCCTTCAATGGCCGCCCCCACTTGGTGGATCGACCCTTTTGCGTCCCCCGAGATCAGCGTCCCGTCGGCGCGGACCTTTGCTGTCTGGCCCCTCGGACCGGTCAAAACTTCGCCGGGCCGGAGCATCCCGCGTTCGACCAACTGACCGAAGGGCACGCGCGGCTCGGCGCGCTTAGAGGCGCTGACCTCAAGGGCCTCCCGGTCGAACTTCCGCACCTGCCCGATCCGGGCCGTCGCAAGATCGCGGTAAGCCACCTCCCGCTCGATCCCAATCCACTCTCGCCCGAGCATTTTGGCCACCGCCCCGGTCGTGCCAGTGCCGAAAAAGGGATCGAGGACGACATCGCCAGGCTGGGTGGTTGCAACCAGAACCCGGTGGAGCAAAGCTTCGGGCTTTTGGGTCGGATGGGCCTTGTCGCCCGCCCCGTCCTTAAGTCGCTCATGGCCCGTGCAGATCGGCAGCGTCCAGTCTGACCGCATCTGGATACCCTCATTGAGCGCCTTCAATGCCTCGTAATTGAACGTATATTTTGACGCTTCCGATTTGCCTGCCCAGATCAGCGTCTCATGGGCATTGGTCAGCCGCTTGCCGCGAAAATTTGGCATCGGGTTCGATTTCCGCCAAACCACGTCGTTGAGGATCCAGAAGCCCGCATCCTGGAGCGCTGCGCCCACCCGAAAAACATTGTGATAAGAGCCGATCACCCAGATCGCGCCGTCGGGTTTCAAAACCCGCCGCGCCGCCGCGAGCCACGCCCGGGTGAAGGAATCATATTCCGCAAAGCCCGAAAAACGGTCCCAATGATCGTCCACCGCATTGACCCGGGAATTGTCCGGCCGGTGGAGATCGCCCTTCAATTGAAGGTTATAGGGCGGGTCAGCAAAGACGAGATCGACCGACGCCTCGGGCAACGCATTCATCGCCGCGACGCAATCGCCGGCCAGGATTGTGTTGAGGGGAAGCCCTTCGGCCGCCCGCTCGGTTGTCTTCGTCATCTGCCTCGTCCCCGCGCGCATTCACGCGTCGTTCATTGACGCCGAACATGCGCAACACCGGGACTCCGGTCAATTTCTTTTTTGAATCAACAGGTTGCTGATTTCCCTTGTCACAACATGTTGTGGACGGGGCGGAACGAGCGCCTATGATGTGGGGTCGGACCGAGGTCTTTCAGCGCCGCAAGGTGGGCCGGGGCGCCGTATCCCATATTGGTCTCCCACCCATAGCCCGGATGCTGTTGCGCCAAATCCACCATGATCGCATCGCGGGCGCATTTGGCCACGATCGACGCAGCGGCGATCGACAAGCATCGCCCGTCGCCTTTGACCACCGCATGGGCCGGTATCCCGAGGCCCCGGGGCAGCATCGTGCCATCGATCAGCGCGTGATCGGCTTTCGAGGACAGCCCATCGAGGGCCCGTAACATAGCAAGATGGGCGGCGCGGAGGATGTTGATCTCGTCGATTTCTTCGACGCTCGCATGGCCGATCGAGAGCTCGGCCCGCGTCGCGATTTCAGGCAGCAAGGCGTCTCGGCGCTTTGAGGAAAGTCGTTTTGAATCGTTCAGTCCCTCGGGAATGTCGCTTGGGTCGAGGATCACTGCCGCTGCGGTGACCGGCCCCGCCAAGGGCCCCCGGCCCACCTCATCGACCCCCGCCACCCGAAGAAAGCCTCGGCTGAGAAGGGTCTCTTCGAGATCGAAATTCGGCCGGTCCATCGCGCACTTGTCGCATCCCGAGGCTCTAGGGCAACCGCAATCGTGCGCTTTGGGCCCTGGCAGCGTCGACAAATAGAACGGCGGGCCCACCGCGGCCCGCCGCCATCACTCTCTACTACTCACGTCACATGAAAGACACTCGTTACCCAGGGGATGCGGAAACGGACCTCATTGCCGCATCCCACCTGCTCGAAGACCTATTCGATCACCCGGCGGCCATCGATCACCCGCTGTCCGTCGATCACTTGAACGCCGTTTATCCCGCGCGCCCGTTGACCGAAGCGAAACCCATCCCGTTCCAGGCAGCGCTGACGGAAGGCCTCCCGGAGACCCCGATTGGTCCGCACCAGGACTTCGCAATCGTTCGGAAGGCGCGCAGTATTGATCCCGGCCCGTTCGAGGCAACGAGCCCCGGCAAAGCTCCGCACGCCGCGGCGGGTCTCGAACCGCCGGAGGCAAGTTTCAGGAAGAACGGCGTTCCGCGACCTCAGGCCAAACGGTCGGCCGGAGGAGTTGACGGTGACGTTCCGCGTTGAGGTCTGCGCCTCGGCTCGGTTCTGGGACGCGATGACCGCGCCTGCGATCACCAGCGCACCTATGATGGCCGCCACTTCACCCGCCTCCGCAGCTTCGGCCGGACGCGGCGCACTGCCAAAGGCAAGGCCCGTTGCGAGTACTGGAACCAAAAGAGCTTTCATCATCGGACCAACCTTTTTATCTGGGATGCGCCGCGGCGCGTGTCTTTGACTTGGGCGCGTCCCTATGAGCTAGACAATATCGGCGCCCTGATATGGCATAGCGGCGCCCGACCCAGCAGAGAGGCCATTGAAGTCAGTCGCAAATTCTCCGACGGTTCGCTTATGACGATGCGCGCATACCTTTTGGCCGGGATCCTCTCCCTTTTGCCTGCCCATGCGGGGGCAGCCTGCTACGCCGATTACAAGGCTAAGCGGGACAACCCCTTGCGGCTCCATTACGGTGTGGTCAAAGTCAGCGACGGAAACTGCCCCGATGGCGGGCGGGTCGCGCGGGACGTGGCCCAACGCATCGCCCGCGACGGCTGGCAGCTTCTCAATGTGGTCTCGGTCTTCGACGATGCCGGACTGAACCAAAGGAGAGGCAGTGCAGGAGACTACTTCCTCCGCTACTGAGGTCCGGGTGGTTGGCACCCGGTTGGTGGCGTTTGGGATTGCGGCAATCGTCGCAATTCTCGCCCTGGCCGCACTGCTCCTCTTCTTGAACCTCCCCGACGCGAACGCGTTCAACGCCCGGGTCGAGCGGATTTTCATTGAGAATGACGATCTCACCGCGCCGGCTGATCTGAGGCTTCTTGAGATCCTTGCCCAGTCGGGCACGGCGTTTTCAGACGTCTTGGCAAGCTACCGGGTCGTGATCTTCGTACTCTTGGTGTTTTCCACCGGGCTTTTGATCGCGGCCCTCGTTTTTCTCGTCATGATCGTGGTTTTGAACCGAAGGATCGGCGCGATCGAGCGCCAGGGGATCCAGGTCTCGTCGCTCGTGATCTCGCGTGAGCGCGGAGCGGTTCTTTTAAACGATTTCGAGTTCAAGCTGACGGATGCCGCGATCGAAACGCTCTCGGTCCTGGCGGAAGCACGGATGGACGGAGACGTTTTGACCGGAGCCGAAATCGAAGCGGTCATCTCGGGTCGGTCAGCGGCCGACTGCGAGGAGGCGGCCGGGGCCACCCGGATAAAACGCCTCCGCGACGCGCTCGGCAACCAAATGATGGCCGAACTTCTCATCAAGACGATCGCTCGGAAAGGCTATCTCCTCGCCATCGACAAAGACAAAATCTCAATGAAGTGAGGACCGTCCCCGGGGTGCCGGATCTGTCCGTGCGCGTCGCATACCGCGCTGTTTTTTGGGCGGAGTGGCGGCCCCGATAGGAGTCGAACCTATGACCTACCGCTTAGGAGGCGGTTGCTCTATCCGCTGAGCTACGGGGCCGTCTGCCAAAATGCGCTCCGGCTCGCCTTCTGTAGCCTGAGACGGTCGCGCGATCTACTGGCCGCGAGTCAGCCGGGCTCGACCTGGCGCCAATGGGCGATGACCGCCGCGAGAATGAGGGAGCCAACGACCATCTCGCCGCCGTCCTCGGTGAGCCCCACGAGGGCCTGGATGACCAGACCGATCTTGCTCTCAACCCCGTCGATCAAAAGATGCACCACATCGACCCCTACGCCGAAGATCGCAAGGAGGAAGGTCAGGAGCAGCAACCGCCTCACAAACAAAAGGTTCTCTCCGGCCGCATTCCGAAACGCATAGGTAAACGCCCAGATGGCGGTGCCCAGAAGAAGGGTCACATGGGCCACCTCGTCGAGGCTAATCGGTCTCAATCCATAGATCGAAAACTCGCCGAGCACCGGCGGAGGCGGCTCTTCAACGCCTTCGGGGAGTTCCACGAAGTAATCATATAGAAGCAAAACAAGGAAAAACGCAGAAATGCCCAGAAAGCCTTGCTGCGGTACCTTCCGCGCTAAAACGAAGAGGACCGCTGAAATGCCAAGGAGCTTTGCATAGAGCCAGTAGCTCGGTAATGTCCCCGGTTCTTCAAACTTGAAGAGCTCTGGCGTTTCCGCCCCGCTGAAGAACTCGTTGGCGCGAAAGCCGAGATAAACGGCGATCAGCGCCAAGTCGATTAGGAGAAGGAATCTTAGAACGGCGTCGAAATCGATACGAACCGGCCAACCCCGCGCTTCGAACGCGTCGAGCATTGGATAACCCCCACAGCAAACGCGCTTAGTATATCCGAAATATTGTATTCTCTAAAGAGGGTTAGCCGACGCTGCCCGGGTCAGCGGCTGGGCGGCAAGAATTGGAAACAACGCGCACCCGGCTAAGAAATTGTTTCCAACTTTTCCCCAATTCCGTGTCCGCCGCGCGGAGTCTTCGGCTGCGCGCGGAAAACCGACTGACCACCGCGCCCGGGACGCATCCTAATCCACTTCCGTAGGCCCTCCGTTAGCGGTATCGTGAGCCCATGACGGATCAGACCGTAAAACCGCCCCGCCGCCCGTTGACGCTCCGCGATGTGTCCGAGGAATCCGGGGTGTCGGAGATGACCGTGAGCCGGGTTCTCCGAAACCGAGGTGACGTGTCGGACGCCACACGAACCAAGGTTCTCGAAGCCGCCAAGACCCTCGGCTACGTCCCCAATAAGATCGCAGGGGCCCTAGCCTCGAGCCAGGTTAACCTCGTTGGCGTCGTCATCCCGTCCTTGTCCAACATGGTCTTTCCAGAGGTTCTAACTGGGATCACGGAGATCCTTGAAGGCACGCAACTCCAGCCCGTCGTGGGCGTCACCGATTACCGGCCGGAAAAAGAAGAGAAAGTGCTCTTCGAAATGCTGTCTTGGCGCCCTTCGGGCATTATCGTGGCGGGGCTTGAGCATTCTGACGCCAGCCGGGCGATGCTAGAAGCCGCAGGGATCCCGGTCGTAGAGATAATGGATACGGACGGTACGCCGGTGGATTCTGTCGTCGGCATCAGCCATCGCCGTGCCGGCCGGGAGATGGCCCGGGCGATTTCTAGAGCAGGCTACCGCAAGGTTGCCTTCCTCGGCACCAAAATGTCACTGGACCACCGGGCGCGAAAGCGGTTCGAGGGCTTTACCGAAGCCCTTGCAAAGGACGGAATGGAAATTGCCGATCAAGAATTTTATTCGGGCGGTTCCGCACTCTCGAAGGGACGCGAAATGACCGCCAGTCTTCTTCAGCGCTCTCCTGACGTCGACTTTCTTTACTACTCTAACGATATGATTGGCGCCGGGGGGCTTCTCTATTGTCTGGAGAACGGCATTGAGGTGCCAGGGAAGCTTGGCCTGGCCGGCTTCAACGGGATTGAGCTTTTGGACGGCTTGCCGCGCAAATTGGCGACGATGGGTGCGGGACGCCTTGAAACGGGTCGCGAAGCGGCGCGCATCATAGCAGAGCGGACCGATGGCACCCTCAAGGAAGCCGGTCAGCGGATCGAGTTGACCCCGAAACTCGAACTCGGCGACACGCTTATTCGTAAGCGTCTCTAAATAAAATTCCGACAATTCGAATAGTTTCAAGCCTTCACTTTAGGTGGCCATTAAGCCTGTTCGGGTAAGTCTCCGCTCGTACGTACCATTGGGTGTGTCGGTGTCGGGGGTCACCAATCACCTTCATTTTCATTGGTACGACCGAGTGAGCGGGGTGACCAATGTGTAACATCTGTGCCGAATTCCGTCCATATGAGACGGGTTGCCAATACAATAACCTGACGGAGAATCCGTTGCCAAGCGAATTAGAAGCATCAACAGACGTTTATTCTTACGACCAAATCGCCGATTTTTTGACTGACAACTTTTGGGATTCTTACGGCGGCGCGCGGTCGTTCAACGCCTCCGCCGGAGATACGATTACCTACAATGTAAGTGGTCTGACCCAAGAGGGTCAGAACCTCGCAGAAGATGCCTTCGACGCATGGTCAATGGTCACGGGCCTCGTTTTTATTGAGACGACCTCCTTTGCACAGATCACGTTAAACGACCAATATTTAGGCGCTTACGCGTCTATGAGTACGTCGGGCGGCAATATCGTCAGTGCCTCGATAAACATTTCCGAGTCCTGGATCGGCGGCTCTGATCGCAACGATGGTTACGGATTTCAGACCTATATGCACGAAATTGGCCATGCGCTGGGTCTGGGCCATGCGGGTAATTACAATGGCAGTGCCAATTATGGTACGGACAACGATTATGCCAATGATAGCTGGCAAGCCAGCCTGATGAGCTACTTTCATCAGACTGAAAACCCCACAATAAATGCGAGTTTCGCCTACACGCTCACACCTATGATCGCCGACATAATCGCGATCCAGAATCTATATGGGGCCGGAGGTGGTAATCCGGGCAACACTATTTACGGTGATGGTGGTAATACAGGAACATACCTCGACACATGGATGTCGATGACAAACCCAATTGCTCTGACAATATATGATGGCTCGGGTACAGACTTAATTGATCTTCGTTCGAACGGATCCGATCAGCGGCTCGCCCTGGCCGCCGAAGCGATTTCTGACGTAAACGGATTGATAGGCAATTTGATTATTGCCCGCGGGGCTGACATTGAGAACGCGAAAACCGGATCCGGTGACGATACGGTGGATGGCAATGCCCTTACCAACGACATTGATCTTGGCGCCGGCAATGACGAAGCCCGCGGCGGGATCGGTTTTGACCGGATCGTCGGCGGGTCGGGCGCCGACAGGCTTTGGGGCGGAGCCAACGCCGACAATCTCTTCGGCGGAACCGGAAATGACGCACTCTATGGCGATGCGGGGGCAGATCGGCTTTCGGGCGAAGATGGGCGGGATACGCTCGACGGCGGTGACGGTGACGATGTGGGTTGGGCCGGCCTCGGCAATGACCAAATTTCGGGCGGCGATGGAAATGACAGGTTCTATGGCGGTGCTGGCGACGACCTAATGGACGGTGACGCGGGGGCGGACAACATTTTCGCTGAAAGCGGCCAGGATACTGTCGATGGTGGGCTCGGCGACGACACGCTCTGGGCGGGCAGCGGAGAAGACGAAGTCCGCGGCGGGGACGGCAATGACGAGATCTATGGTGAGGCCGGCTTTGACCTTCTCTACGGCGGCGACGGCGACGATGTCATGGATGGCGGCGCCCAGGCCGACAACATCTTTGGAGAACTGGGTAACGACACGCTCACCGGCGGCGATGGGCTTGATCGACTGTTTGGCGGAGAAGGAAACGACGATCTTGACGGCCAAGATGGAAATGACGGCCTCTTCGGAGAATCTGGCAATGATCATCTAAAGGGCGGCGCGGGAAATGACCGTTTCTTCGGCGGCACTGGGAACGATCTGGTCGATGGTGGTACCGGTTCCGACACGCTTCGGGGCGATGCGGGCTTTGACCGTCTGATAGGCGGCGAGGGTAACGACACGATCAGCGGCAATTTCAATGCCGATACGTTTGTGTTCGAAGACGGCAGTGACCAGGATACGGTAACCGATTTCGACGCGCTTAACATCTACGAGAAAATCGATCTTTCTGGGATGACAGCCATCGTTGACTACGCCGATCTCACGGCCTCGCATATCTTTACGTCAGGCTCTAACGTTGTGATCGACGCCGGATCTGGCGACGTTATTACATTGGTCGATGTGGATATTGGCGACCTCGACACAACGGATTTTCTTTTCTGAACGCGCCGTCGCAGCGCAGGGCTTTGCGGCCGAGGAAGCATGTCGTTGGCAATAGCTGCTGAGGCCTATGTGACCTTCTCTTCACGGCCCTGCCTCCGGCGGCATGCTGTCCGCGCCAAGCCAATTTATTCGGATTCGGTGAAGTGCAGGGGTGTCCGGTGAAACCGTTCGAGCGGAGTGATCTTTCGGTTTACTAGGGATTTATCGATTGACCTTCCTCACTCGGCCAGAGATGTGCAGCCCTGCCGACGCAGTCTGGATGTCTTGTCTTTTGGAGACTTGCCCCTCACTGACTTCCGGCGGCGAAAGACCATGCCGAAAAGCAGGATCCGCCAACGTTGGGCAATAGACTAAGTGAGACCCATGTTTTCCCGGTGATGTGCGATGGCGTCTTTGACGTCGTCGTGCCAGGTCAATCTCCCGTTTTCGAGCACCGCGCCTGCATCACAAATACGGTCGAGCAATTGGAGCGAGTGAGAGACGACTATGGCTCCGGCGCTCTGCAACCGATCATTTAGGATGGTCTCGCTCCTCTCTTTGAACCGGGCATCCCCAACCGCCGTGACCTCGTCCACGAGATAGGTGTCAAACGGGACGCCCATCGATATTGCAAAGCCGAGCCGTGCGCGCATTCCGGAACTGTAAGTGCGAAACGGGCTGTGGAGTTGACGACCGAGGTCGGCAAACCCATCGACGAAGTCGACCAAGCCGTCCGTGTCGATCCCATAGATGCGCGCAACGAACCTCGCATTCTCAGCTCCTGTCAGATCTCCGTGAAAGCTCCCCGCAAAGCCCACCGGCCAAGACACCGACCCTCGCCGCTCAATCCGTCCCCTATCGGGCATTACCGTGCCGGCGATCATTTTGAGAAGGCTTGATTTTCCCGCTCCGTTTCGGCCGAGCAGTGCCACCGATAGGCCCGTCGGAAAATCGGCATCGATCCCATCGGCGATTGTCATTCGCTCGGACCCGGATCCGAAGACTTTGCTGACGGAACGCAGTAAAATACTCATTCTCGACGTCGATCTCGGAGAGCGTAAAAGATCAGCGTCGCGAGCGCCCAAATGAGAAAACTAAATACTCCAACCAAGGCCAAGAGGATCTCACGGTCCGGCGCGGTTGAGCGTTCGGCCAGGGTAGGCCGAATGTGGGCGGCGAGGTAGCGGCTTTGCCTTCGGGCCTCGGCCCGGGCCAAGTCACGCGCCGCGCGGGCACTCGCATAGGCTTCCTGGGCAATTTCGACATCCACCGAAAGGCGTGAGAACTCTGCGACCGTGGTGGCATAATCCTGGCCCGCGACACTCACCTCTGCCGCACCGAGCCGCCGACGTTCGGCATCGATCCGGCTTTGGATGGCTTCCGTCATTTGCCGGCCTTCGTTGAGCCGCGGATCTCCCGGCTGGGTGCGGAGCTCTAAGAGATCCACCCGGATCAACTCTTCCGCGAGACGGGCCTGGAGCTCCGCCAAAAGGCCCATGCGGCCCTGCAGATCCGCACCAGGGTCAACAATTTGGGTTTCGGTTCGAAACGCGGTCAAACGCTGGCGCGCTTCGGTGAGAAACGCCGCCGCTTCGTCAAGATCGGCCTGGGCAAACCGCATCGCATCCTGCCGCGCCGCCTCGGACAACCCGTTCACAAGGATCGTGCTTTCTTCGAGGACCATCGTGGCAATCCGGTTCGCATCGTCGGGGGTAAATGCGCGAACGCTGAGTTCAATCAGGCCAGTGCCCGGATCGTAGGCCACCTTGGTCATCCGACGCCAATAGAGGACGAGGTCTTCTATCGTGCCGTCGCCGTGGAAACTGAAAAGAGGATCCTTTTCCAAATGCCGACCATAGGCCGTCCGAAGATCAAGCGCGTCGTCGATGCTCGACACGAGGTCTTGGCTGTCGAGATAGGCGTAGAGCACATCTGAGTCAGAAGCGGTCGACGGCGAAAGCCCTGAAAATGCGCCAAAAAGTGCCGCCGGTGCCGGTGCGTCCTCTTGGCGGACGGAGAAGGCCAGGACCGATTCATACTGATCCTCAGCCCATCCCCAAAGATAGGTGGCCGCCGCCGCCGCCGGGAGCAGCACAGCGACCGCGAAGCTGAGGAAGATCCCCCGATGGCGCCGTTTGATCCCGGCCGCTGCAGCCGGTGGTGCCAATTGCAGGTTGCGAACCACTTTCGTGTTTTCCGACGGAACCGCGCCCATATCCTGTCGACCTCAAGTGATTTTTAACCCTGTCTCCCTAAGCCTCGTAGCCGACACGGAGTGAAGAATTCGTTTCCAATGATCGGCACAGCCCCTTTGAGATTTGCGAGCTTCCGGGCAACCGGGGCGCTCGTCTTGCGCGAGATAGCGACCAGTTTCGGGCGATCGCCGGGAGGCTACATCTGGGCCGTTTTGGAACCCGTAGCGGTCATCGGCCTGTTGTCATTGGTGTTTTCCGCGGCTCTCAACGCACCGTCGCTCGGTCGATCTTTTGCGCTGTTTTATGCTAGCGGGTTTTTGCCGTTTCTTCTCTTTATGGACGTGGTGAACAAACTGACCACGGCATTGTTCTTTTCAAGGCCGCTTTTGGAGTTTCCAGCAGTAACCTTTGCCGATGCACTCCTTGGCCGCTTCATTCTGAACGTGGTCACCCATCTCTTGGTGGGCATGATCGTCTTTTCAGCGATCTTTGCCCTGTTTGAAACGGCGACAATCCTGCGCCCCGCCTCAATCGCCTTGGCCTATGGGATGGCGGCGTCTTTCGCGTTCGGATTAGGGGTCTTTAATTGCCTCATGCATACGACGTTCCCCGTATGGATGCGCCTTTGGCAAATCGGTGCGCGGCCGCTCTTCATCATTTCGGGCATATTTTTCATTTACGAAGACGTTCCGTTTAAATTTCGCGAGTATCTTTGGTGGAACCCGCTCCTTCACATCACGAGTGAGTTGCGGCGCGGAATCTACGTGACCTATGAGCCGAATTGGGTCAGCCCCGCTTTCGTGTTTTCTCTGTCGCTTGTTTTGTCTGTAATCGGTTTCCTCTTTCTTCGGCGCTACCAAAGCGAGCTGCTTTTGAAATGACACTCAGCATTGGATCCTTGGGCGTTCGCCCGCTGCCGCAAGGGGCAGAACACGACGGGCTTATGCTAGATAACCTCTTCATTGGCGCCGGCGCGATGAAGGCTGGCACCACATGGCTCTATCAGATCTTGGAGAGACATCCGGAGATCTACTTTTCTTTCGAAAAGGAAATCCATTACTTCTATGCGTCCTATGTTGACGGTCGCGTACTGTCCGAGAAAAACAGACTAAAAAATGTTCGTGACAAGTATTTGAAGATCGACCCCAACAAGAATCATGCGCTCGGCATCCGGAACAAACTACATTGGGCAGCCAATTACCTCGATTCGCCG
>JBCCTQ010000016.1:0-83607 GCA_039198225.1 Pseudomonadota bacterium | reverse complement strand
GGGGGCCCCCCCCCCCCCAACAAAAAATCTGGCGCAACGCGCCCGGGGGCAGAGCCCCCGACCAGGAATAGCGTGGGCGAAGCCCGCCTTTAAGCAGCGCTTTTTGCCCCTTTGGCTTTGTCTGCCAGGTCGCGGGCGATCGCGAATGCGCCTTTGATCTTGTCGCTGTCTTTCTTCCAATCCCTCCGGACCACGATCTTGTTGTCCTTGACCTTGGCAAGCCCGTTTTGGGCTTGGATGAACTCCACAAGCCCTGCCGGATCGGCGAATTTATCGCCCCAAAACTGGATCGTCGCCCCTTTAGGCCCGGCATCGAACTTGGCGATCCCAGCCTTTTTACATTCACCCTTAATGCGGACAACGAGGAGGAGCGTGTTGACTTCCTTTGGTAATTTACCAAACCGGTCGATCAACTCGGCCGCAAACCCTTCAAGCTCGACCTTGGACTGGAGCCCGGAAAGCCGCCGGTAAAGACCGAGACGCACATCAAGATCGGGAACGTAATTCTCTGGAATCAAGACCGGCACCCCGAGATTGATCACCGGGGCCCATTGGTCGTCGGCCTGGGTGAGCCCCTCCATCTCACCGGCTTTGATCTTAGCAATCGCCTCTTCGAGCATGGATTGGTAAAGCTCATAGCCCACTTCGCGGATATGGCCCGATTGCTCCTCCCCGATAAGGTTTCCAGCGCCGCGGATATCCAGGTCTTGGCTCGCCAGGGTGAAACCCGCCCCGAGGCTGTCGAGCGAGCCGAGCACCCGGAGCCGTTTCTCCGCCGTATCCGTGAGTTTTGCCCGTGGCTTGGTTGTCAGATACGCATAGGCCCGGGTCTTAGCGCGCCCCACCCGACCCCGGATCTGGTAAAGCTGGGCGAGGCCAAACATGTCCGCCCGGTGGACGACCATCGTGTTCGCCGTGGGTATATCGAGGCCGGATTCGACAATCGTCGTCGAGAGAAGAACGTCAAACTTCCCGTCATAAAAGGCGTTCATCCGGTCATCGAGTTCACCGGCGGCCATTTGACCATGGGCGACCACATAGCTGACTTCCGGCACCTCCGTTTTGAGCCAATCCTCGATCTCGGGAAGATCCGCGATGCGAGGCACCACGAAAAAGCTCTGCCCGCCCCGGTAGCGTTCCCTCAGAAGCGCTTCCCGCAAGGTCACCGTGTCGAATTCCGAGACGTAGGTGCGGATGGCCAACCGATCGACAGGCGGTGTGCCGATGATCGAAAGATCCCGCACTCCTGTCAGCGACAATTGGAGCGTCCTGGGGATCGGCGTGGCCGTGAGCGTCAGAACGTGGACGTCTGAGCGCATCTCTTTCAGCCGCTCCTTATGGGCGACGCCAAAATGCTGTTCTTCGTCGATGATCAGGAGGCCGAGGTTCTGAAAGCGCACCGATTTTGCCAAGACCGCATGGGTGCCGATGACGATATCGACGCTGCCCCGTGCCAGCCCGTCCCGCGTGGCCTGGGCCTCTTTGGTACCGACAAAGCGCGACAATTGCCGGACCTCGATCGGAAAGCCGCGGAAGCGTTCGGCGAAACTCTTGGCGTGTTGGCGCGCCAAGAGTGTGGTCGGCGCGATAACGGCCACCTGGACCCCCGAAAGCGCGGCAATAAAGGCCGCGCGCATGGCAACTTCCGTCTTCCCGAAGCCCACATCGCCGCAAATGAGCCGGTCCATGGGTGTCCCGGACGACAGATCGGCCACGACGTCCTCGATGGCCCGAAGCTGGTCTTCGGTCTCTTCGTAAGGAAACCGCGCCGCGAACGCGTCCCACATCCCCTCGGGCGGTGACAGAAGCGCACCTTTCCGCAAATGCCGCTCGGCCGCGATCCGGATCAGCCGATCAGCGATCTCGCGGATCCGCGCTTTGAGCTTGGCTTTCTTGGCTTGCCAGGCCCCGCCGCCCAGCCGGTCGAGGAGCCCCTCGTCATGGCCGTAGCGCGACAGAAGCTCGATATTTTCCACCGGAAGGTAAAACCGGGTGGCTTCCGCATATTCAAGATGGATGCATTCATGGGGCGCGCCGAGCGCTTCGATAACTTCGAGGCCCTGGTAGCGCCCCAGCCCATGGTCCACATGGACGACGAGATCACCCGGCGCGAGGGACTGGACCTCGGTCAGGAAGTTCTCCGCCCGCCGCTTTTTCTTGGGGGCCCGGATCAGCCGGTCGCCGAGGACATCCTGTTCGGAAACGACCGTGAGCCCCTTGCCCTCAAAGCCGTGTTCCAAGGACCAGACCAACAGGAAGACACCGCGCGTTTGGCCGTCGATCTCCTTTAAGGACGAGACAAGGCTCGCCCCGAGGATGCCCTGGTCTTCAATGAGCCCCTGGAGCCGCTCCCTCGCCCCTTCGGAATAGGACGCCACGACCACCGGACCGTCTTCAACCTTTCTCTTAAGGTGATCTGCCAAAGATCCGAAAAGACTGATGCTTTCCTGCTGACGTTCCGGCGCAAAATCGCGCCCGATCCGCCCGCCCGCATCGATGACCCCGGGCCCTGTGGGCTGGGGCAATTGGACCAATTGGAGGACCCGCCGGTCTGCCAGACCGGCCTCCCACGCATCGCCGTCGAGATAGAGCCCCGCAGGAGGTGCGGGCTTATAGACGCTGTCGAGCCGCCCTTTCGCGGCCATGGCTTCGGCCCGGGCGTCATATTGGTCTTCCACCGCCTCCCAGCGGGCAATCCGTTGGGGCTCGGTCCCGTCATCGAGGAACACCGGCGCACCGGGAAGATAGTCAAAAAGGGTTTCGAGCCCCTCGTGGAAAAAGGCGAGCCAATGCTCCATCCCGGCCTGTTTCCGCCCCGCCGAGACCGCCTCATAGAGCGGATCATCCGTGCCCGCGGCGCCGAATTCGAGCCGGTAGTTTTGGCGAAACCGGGTGATGGCGGCATCATCGAGGATCACTTCGGAGACCGGGGCCAATTCGACCCGGTCGAGCTTTTCGGTGGTCCGCTGGCTCACCGGGTCAAACCGGCGCGCGCCATCAAGCACGTCGCCGAAAAGATCGAGCCGGATCGGGCCCGTCTCGCCTGGCGGATAAATGTCTATGATGCCGCCCCGCACCGCATAATCGCCGGGCTCGGTGACCGTGGGCGACTGGACAAAGCCCATCCGAACGAGAAACGCCCGGAGGGCTGCCTCGTCGATCCGGTCGCCAACATGGGCGGCGAAACTTGCCTGGCCGAGGACCGCCCGCGCCGGGATCCTTTGGGTCGCGGCATTGAGCGTGGTCAGAAGGATGAAGCGTTCTGGCCCGCCCGCCAAAAGCCCGGCCAAGGTCGCCATCCGGGCCGCCGAGATATCGGCATTGGGGGAGACCCGGTCATAGGGCAGGCAATCCCAGCCTGGAAACCGAAGCACCGGAAGATCGGGCGCGGTGATGGCCAACGCGTCGGCCATGGCCTGGAGACGTCGATCATCGCGGGCCACATGCACCACGGGCCCCTCGGCCTTCGCCACTTCGGCAACGATCAGGCGCGCATCGAACCCTTCAGGGGCACCGGAGATTGTGAGCTTTTGAGTTAGATTTTTGGGGTCAGCCATGGCCCCGCCCCACCTAAGGGCTGGCCCGGCCCTGTCAACCGGTCAGCCGCCCAACGGGCCCACCGCAATGTTCTGCCACATGCCGAAAAGTGAGGTGACAAAGATCGAAGCCACACCCAAAAGCTGGATCCGAAACCGGTGTTTGGTCAGGCGCTCCCGCATCGCTTCGGGGTCGGACGCGTCCTTTTCGGAGAGTAGCCGCGCGGTTCGAAGGCTCATCAACCCCACAATCGTCATGGGAAATGCCAGGAAAAACAGGGCTTGGGCAAACTCGACCCAGTAGACGAAACCGAGAATGGCCAGGGTCGTCAAAAGGGCCGACCCGATCCCGATGATCCAGATCCCTGAGACCTGACCGATATAGCGGATCCGGCGCACATTGACTTCGATGACCGAGACGAGATCGATCTCCGATTGGCCGCCCTGGCGCTTGGCCCGGAGCACCATATCAAACGGTACGCCGAGCACGAAATGGCTCGCCGTCGACCACATGATTGCCAGTCCAATCCAATACCAAAGGTTGGAGAAGGACCGCATGTCGATCAGTTCGAATACGGCCAGATACCAGTCCAAAGGGGCCCCCTATTTGATGGCGAACCAATTCGCACAGCCCTGGGAGGATGACTAGCCTTGTGAAACCGGCATCACCGTGTCACGGCTTGGGAAATTTGAAGATGTGACCGATGACCCACGCCCCCTATCCTTCCGGCCGGTTTCGACGGTTGCGCCGGACAGGCGCGCTGAGGCGGCTGGTCTCCGAGACAACATTCAGTGCGGCCGATCTCATTTGGCCGGTCTTCGTGGCCGAACCCGAAGACGCGGTTCCGGTCCCCTCGATGCCCGGCGTGACCCGGCGAAGCGTGGACGGTATTGTCGAAGCGGCAGAAGAGGCCACGGCCCTCGGCATCCCCGCGATTTGTCTTTTTCCCTATACGGATCCCAGCCTTAAGACGCCGGGCTGCGAGGAAGCGTGGAACCCCGGCAACCTCACCAACCGGGCGATACGGGCGATCAAAGCACGGGATCTCGACATCGCGGTGATGACCGATATCGCCCTTGATCCCTACAACGCCTATGGCCATGACGGGATCGTCCGGGACGGCGAGATCGTCAATGATGAGAGCGTCGCGGCCTTGGCCAAAATGGCACTCGCCCAGGCCGAAGCCGGTGCCGATATTCTCGGGCCATCGGATATGATGGATGGGCGGATCGGCGCCATCCGAACCGGGCTCGAGGCGGCGGGGCACAAGGATGTGACGATCCTCTCCTATGCGGCGAAATACGCGTCGGCTTATTACGGGCCGTTCCGCGATGCGGTGGGCGCGTCAGGTGCCCTCACCGGAGATAAGAAAACCTACCAGATGGACCCGGCCAATACGGACGAAGCGCTCAGGCTCATTGAGCGCGATCTGACCGAGGGGGCGGACATGGTTATGGTAAAGCCCGGCCAGCCCTATCTCGATATTTGCCGCCGGGTCAAAGACCGCTTCGGCGCGCCCACCTTCGCCTACCAGGTTTCCGGCGAATACGCGATGATCGAAGCCGCCGGCGCCCAAGGTTGGATCGACGGCGAAAAGGCCATGGTCGAGAGCCTTCTCGGCTTTAAACGCGCCGGTTGCGATGGGGTTCTGACCTATTTCGCGCCCCGCATGGCCCGTTATTTGGCCGAAGTCGGCTAAGCGCCGCCCTCTTCCTTCATCTCTTCACAAATACGCAAAATTCCCCGCCCTCCGCCTGCGCGACACGGCGGGCCCGAGGTGCCCGTTGCCAGAAGGAAAGCTCGCAGGCGCTTAGGCGATTTTCACGGCCTGGGGTGTCTCGACGGCCTTGGCAATCTCGGCGCTGGCCGCTTCGACCGCGCCGCTCCCATGGGCGATGCCGAGAGACTTCAAAGCCGCGTCGATGCTCCCCAAGGCCCCAAGCACCATATGGGCATTGAGATGGCCCATATGGCCGATGCGGAAATGGCCCGACGGGTTCGGCCCGTCGACCATGTCCATCCCGATCCCGAGACCGAGCGTGAGACCTGTATGGGTTTCGACCCAGGCCCGGAGCGCTCGGGTCTCGGCCTGGGGAAGCCGCAAGGTCGTGACCGCGTTGCTCCGGTGTTCGGGGGCCGCAATGTTAAACTCAAGGGGCCCCTCCGCCGCCCAGACGTCCACGGCGGCCCAAACAGCCCGTGCAAGGATTCCGTGGCGTTCCCAAACCGCCTCGAGCCCTTCATCCTTCAAAAGATCGAGGGCCGTGCGGAGGCCGTAGAGATGATGGGTCGGCGCTGTGCCGTAAAAATAGAGATAAAGTTCTTCCGCCCCGATCCGGGGGCGCCAATCCCAATAACGGGTCACGGCTTTCGCCCCGTCCCGCGCCCGGTTAGCCTTGTCGTTGAAATAGACAAACGCCATCCCCGGAGGGGTCATGAGCCCTTTTTGGCTCCCGGCGACCATGATGTCGGCCCCCCAGCCATCCATCTCGAACCGGTCCGAGGCCAGCGAGGCGATGCAATCGACCAATAAAAGTGCCGGATGCCCCGCAGCGTCGAGGGCGGCGCGGACGGCCTTCGTATCGTTCAGCGCAGAGGTGGCCGTATCCACATGACACATCAGGACCGCCTTGATCCGGTGCTCCGTATCTCGGGACAGGGCGTCGGCGACGCGCGCCGGATCGATCGGACCCCGAAGCCCAAAATCTAATACTTCGACCTCGGCCCCGAGCCCGGCCGCACATTCGCCCCAGCCTTTGGCAAACCGCCCCGTCGCCAGCGTCAGCACCCTCTCGCCCGGCGACAAAATATTTGCCAAAGCGGCTTCCCATGCGGCATGGCCGTTGCCAATATACATAGCCACCTCATGGGAGGTGCGGGCCACGGCTTTGAGGTCTGCGATGATCCCGGGCAGCATGTCAAAAAGCTCACCGGTATAGATGTTGGGCGCGGCTCGGTGCATGGCGCGGAGCACCGCGTCGGGCATCACGGAAGGGCCTGGGATTGCGAGATAGTCCCGGCCTCGGGCGAGTGTCATGGGTGTGGCCTCATCTCAGGGATTGGGATGAGGTAAGCCGCACAGGGGAGCGCGTCAATCGGCGCGCCGTAGTGGATAGGAAGACAGGCCATGGATGGTGGGTCAATCGGCGGCGGGGCGAGCGAACGGACGGGCATCAGGGTGACCGGGGCCGACCGGGTGGCCTTTCTTCAAAACCTGGTCACCAACAATGTGGACGGGCTGGAAGCGGGGCTTGTCTACTCCGCATTGCTAAGTCCCCAAGGGAAATATCTCGCGGACTTCTTCCTGGTGCCGGAAGCCGACGCGATCCTTATCGACGTGGCGAAAGAACTGGCACCCGACCTTCTGAAACGCCTGTCGATGTATAAGCTCCGCTCCGATGTGGCCCTGGAACAGGTCGATATTGCGGTCTCCCGAGGGATGGCCCCCCTGCCCGATGGCGCTTACGTTGATCCGCGCGACCCGGGTTTGGGTTGGCGGGCCTATGGCGGGGCTCCTGGCGGCGGCGGCACCGATTGGGACGCGCTCCGGGTGGCCCATCTCATACCTGAAAGCGGGATCGAGCTTCGTCCCAATGAAACGCTCATCCTCGAAGCCGGGTTCGAGCGGCTAAACGGCGTGGATTTCCGCAAAGGCTGCTATGTGGGCCAGGAGGTGACCGCGCGGATGAAGCACAAAACCGAACTTAAGAAAGGGCTCGTCCGGGTCTCAGTTCAAGGTGACGCGGCGCCGGGCGCAGAGATCACCGCCGATGGCAAAATGGCGGGAACCCTTTTTACTCGGTCGGGTGATACGGCCATCGCCTATCTCCGCTTTGACCGGGCCGGTGGAGAGATGGCGGCCGGAGACGCGGTGTTACGCCGGATCTGAGTGGGGCCCAGGGGGGCGGTGGCCCTCGGTAGGTGGACTGCGCTTCTAAGCGGTCTGAATAACTCAGGCGCGCTCGGAATATTCCATCGTTTCGGTATTCACGATCACCGCTTCGCCCTCACCGACAAAGGGTGGAATCATGATCCGCACGCCATTGTCGAGAACGGCCGGTTTGAATGAATTTGCCGCCGTTTGACCTTTCACCACCGGTTCGGTCTCCGAAATGGTGCATGTGACCTTTTGCGGCAGGCTCGCATTGAGAGCCTCGTTATCATAAAACTCGACGACGATGGTCATCCCGTCCTGTAGGAACGGGCGCCGCTCGCCCAATAGATCAGCCGGGAGCTCAATCTGCTCGTAGGTTTCGGTGTCCATGAACACGAGCATGCCGTCATTTTCGTAGAGGAACTGCTGGTCTTTCTGTTCCAGCCGCACCCGTTCCACCTTGTCTGCCGAGCGGAACCGCTCATTGAGCTTTGACCCATTGCGGAGGTTTTTGAGCTCGACCTGCGCAAACGCGCCGCCTTTGCCCGGTTTGACATGATCCACTTTCACCGCGGCCCAAAGCCCGTCATTATGTTCCAGAACATTGCCCGGGCGGATTTCGTTTCCGTTGATTTTCGGCATGGACCTTCCGTGGCGAAATGTTGATGAATTCTTGACAATGCCTATATCCAGCGGGTCATATCCTGACAAGTGACAGGATTGGGGGATATCGGGCGGTTTGATATGCGCATAGCGCATGGCAGGCATACTCAATAAGCAAAGCAACGACGTTAAGAATCTGTCACAACAGCCTGCACGCCGCTGAGTTAAGAAGAACGGAAAAAGGACGACGCATGAGCGACTTCGTTGATGGCACCGCATTCAACCACGAGCAAGGCAACCGGGCCCGCAAGCTATTTGCGGCCGTGGTCTTGGCCGCGCTGGATGACGCGATCGCCGACGACAAGAAGTATGGCAATGGGCCCGAACAGATCGCGCGCTGGGCGCGGTCGCGTGACGGCCGGGAGGTGCTAACCTGCGCGGGGATCGACCCCAATGAGCGCGTGGTCAAAGGGATGATGGATTTCGTCGGCAATGGGGTCCGCACGTCGGTGGCCCTGTCGCGCGAAGAAAGCGAACGCCGTCAAGCCGCGGAACTGGCCCAACAACAGGCCGAAGCCGCCTAATAATACTGGCATATCTAATAGAAAGGCGCGCCCTTCAGGCGCGCTTTTTCTTTGTGCGGCGCACAAAAAGATCGGTGCGGGCTCAGAGTTAAAGTGGGTATATTCTACAATAATGCATGGGGTTAGTAGGCAGTATTGATCCAAATTAACCTGCAAAGAAGAGCCGCCACATGCCGGAGACGGAGGCTTCCATCGCCAAGAGCAGAAGCGCTCCGATCCGCATGGTCCAGGACCGAAACCGGCGCCAGACCCAAATGGTGGCTGCCACCGCAAGCGCGAGAGCAACCGCGCCAACCTGGTTTCCATAGGCGCGCCCGTCCCAGTAGCTTACGGGGCTTTCGAACCGCCAGGTCGTAAGCGGCCAGAAATGCATGCGGGCATCATCGGTGTGGAAGGGAAAATCGAGGGCAAGGTGCAAAAGTCCGGCCGCTGCGAAAGCTATGGCCGCCGGGGCCTTGGCCCAAAGGGCAATCCCCAGCCCCAACCCCCAGATAATAAAAGAATTATCGATCGCAAAGACCTGCTGCCAGGCCGGTGAAAAGTAGAGGTCGCGAAAGACGGTTTCGGGCGGGATGCCAAGGACGTAAAGCGACCATCCCCCCATGATATAGAGCGAGAGATCCGGTGCGATGCCTCCAAAACAGGCGGCCGCTGTGACTTTGGGCTGGCCCGGCCGCCCGAATAAAGCGCCGCCGAAAAGGATGTGGGCCGGGGTGTTCAAAGGGTCCGGACCGCCCTGCCCCCGCGCCTAGCCGAGGTCCCGCGCCGCGAAGGCCCGTTGGATCTCGGCACGGACGAGTTTCCGCACGTTCCGCGTGATCCGTTCGCCCAATCCGCCCTGGAGTTCCTCTCGGACAATCTCGGCCACAAGATCGCGAAGACCGATTTCGTCGAGCAAAGCGGGTTCCTCTCCGCTGGCGCGCTCTTTTTGAGGCTCCCCCTCGGCCATCCCGTCGCGGTGGCGGAACGGCGCGATGGCAGGGTCAAGGCGTACCGTTGGGCTTGGGGGCTCCTGGGATTGCTCCTCCGAAGGGTCGTCATTGGCGGCGACGGCGAGATCGCCCGAAGCCGGGTCGCTGAGATCAACGGGAAATGGGTCATCCAACGGGGCCAGGGGGCTCTCTTCCTGCGCTTCCGCCAGAACCGGGTCATCGACGCCTTCGGATCGTTCGGCCTCAGCAGTCATGGCATCGGCCAAAGCGCCGTCGGCCTCGTCGTCGGTTTCTACACCCGACATGGGCCCGTCGACCATGTCAGGCACCGCGTTATCAGATCCGACCGGATCGCCGGGGACGGCAAAAAGGATGTCTTTTTGATCTTCCGGCGATGGCTCGGGCAGCGGTGCTTCGCGCACAAAAGCCGCGTTGAGCGGCAAAACCACGCCGTCGGGCACGTGCTGGGCCTGATCCTCGCTGCCATCGGGCTCGAAATCGGCCGCCTCGGACCCCACCGCGGCTTCCAACTCAGCGATGCGCTCTTCGAGGGTTGGGAATGTCCGCTCGGGGGAGGTGGTAGGGGCTTTTTCCTCGGAGGCGGGCGCCTCTTGCACCCTTTGGGCGGGAGTGAGGATGAGCTTTTCAGCCGCTTCCTCGGCCTGTTCCTCGATGGCGCTCGACACTAGCCGACGCACGGAGGACAGGACGTCCTTATAGCCATCGGGCGATCTGTTCTCGGTCATGGCAGCCTCTTTTCACACCCCGCTCGACCGTACCCTTCGGACCAAAGCGAGACAACCGGGCCCGCCTACTCTTGTCGGCCAATGGCACGGAGGACACGGTCGAGGCGTTCGCCTTCGGGGCTCACGCGCACCGTCGGAGCCGTGCGAACCGTGTTAAAATAGGCTTCAGGGTCATAGGTGGGCACGTTGAGACCCAAATGGTCGACGGTCAGAAAGCCCATCGAAGACAAAAGGGCGTAGACGGCCAGGAGACGGTCATTCTCGGTGTTGATCCGGTCGGTCCGGGCATCGAGAAGCTCTTGCTCTTGGTCGAGAACGTCAAGGGTGGTTCGAGCGCCGAGGCGGAGTTCTTCTCGGAGGCCGTCGAGCGCCAATTGGGCGGCCGCGACCTGGCGGTCATTGGCTTCAAGGCTGGCAGCGGCCACGACGAGGTCGGCCCAAGCATTTCCGACATTCTGTTCGATGCCGAGGACCGTTGAGAGAAGTCCCGACCGGGCTGCGTCGCGCTGGGCCGCGGCTTTTCGAATCGCAGCAGAGATCCCGCCACCTTGATAGATCGGACCCGAAAGCGTCACTCCGACCGACGCGCTGGCATCGGAATTGCGGTTCAGCCGGGCCGAGGCCGACCCCCTGAGGCTCGGGCGGAGACCCGCCTCGGCCCGGGCGACGCCAAACTCGGCCGCTGTGACCTGGCGTTGGGCCTGGTCGATATCCGGGTGCTTGTCGCGGGCCAGCGATTTGGCCGCTTCGAGGCTCGGCGGCAAGGACGGCATGCCGCGGGGGGCAGTCAAGGGACCGGGAAACCGCCCGATCGCGGCGCGGTATTCTTCACGGGCACGCACCAGTGCCCCTTGCTGTGCCGCCAAAGCCGCGCGGGCCGCGGCAAGACGCGCATCGGCCAAAGACACATCCGTCCGGGTCACTTCGCCGACGTCAAAACGGTCCTGGGCGGCGCGGCGTTCTTGGGTGATGAAACGGACGTTGTTTTGGCTAAGTGCCACCAATGCTTCAGCTTTTCTTACCTCGACAAAAGCTGCTACAGCTCGCAGAAGGACTTGCTGCTCAACGCTCGTCAGTGCCGCCCGCGTCGCCAGAACCGTGGCTTCGACCTGGTCGATGGCCAGTTGGGATGCGCCAAAATCATAGAGCAACATTTCCACGGCAATGCCGAGATTGGCGGTCGGGTTGCCGAGCTGGGGCTCGGGCGTGGAGAGCGACGCGTTGGCCGTGTAGTTCACGATCGGCCGAAGCGCTGCGACCGCGCTTGCCACATCTTCGTCGGTTGCCCGCAACAAGGCGCGCTGTTGATCAAGCAGATCGCTGTTGAGATAGGCCCCGATTAACGCATCGGTGAGGCTCTCGGCCTGGGCGGTAAACGCCGTGCTCGCGAGCAGCGAGGCGGCGACAAGACGGCGGAGCATCCCTCGGGCAACGAATTTCATGCGTCCCAGTCCTTTATGGCCATAACAATCCCCTCCGGGAGATATGTGTAAACTTAGACATTCCTGCGACGGCTCCAATCCAAGTCGCTCATTTTTCGCAAAAAAGGTGGATTAGCCGCCACAGAGGAACTGGCGGCGGGGCGCCGACCCCTTCCTGGATAACCGCTTGCACCGGGATAAGGCCCCGGGTACCCATCTCGGGCTCAGGCGAGTTGGCGGAGTGGTTACGCAGCGGATTGCAAATCCGTGTACACCGGTTCGATTCCGGTACTCGCCTCCATGAATCCTCACGTCTTTTATCCATGTTTGCTGGGCTTTCGGTCAGTGCGGTGCGCGCCCCGGCGTCATGTATCCCGTCACAAAACTCGTCAAGGCGAAGTGGTTTGCTCAAGTCACCATCCCAGAGGAGCACAGATCCGCGCTGAAGTGATAGAGGGGGCTTCACATGACCTTCGCTCTCAGGCGCTCCGCAGAGCGATGGCGAAGCCCATGCCGATTGGCAGCAATGCGCTTGATGATTTTTGCATTTCTTAGGTTGATCCGGCGACCGCGCACCTAGGATCGTCTTAGATCGATACCCGCAATTTAGCCGGGGTTCATGTGGCGGGTCTAGCTTTCGAAAGGTTGGCTTCGCCCTCGGCCGATTCGGCGAGAAGCTGTGCAAAACTATCCAAACCAGAAGCCCCTTTTCATTTAGCTTTTCATCCTCTACGACTTTGCGCTTTGCTACCCTCAGCACCTCTAAGTGGGAGTAGCTCGATCCGAAGCTTTATACATGTTCTCGCCTAACGATGGGTACGGATCGAGTGACCTGACTGATTTGGTCAATAGGCTGAGGACCGGTGAGTTTCTACTAGCCGTACTCTTGGACGCTACGTGCAACCGCTAGATGCACTATGAAAAGAGAATTTATTGTTAGAAACAGGAAGAATTGAAGTGCCTGCAAATCTCGGAAAGGC
Source organism: Pseudomonadota bacterium (assembly GCA_039198225.1). GTDB lineage: Bacteria > Pseudomonadota > Alphaproteobacteria > Rhodobacterales > Rhodobacteraceae > JASJAR01. The sequence goes on along the minus strand of JBCCTQ010000016.1, from coordinate 70,930 downwards.
CAAAGATAATACGCCCTCAGATGTTTAATATTTACTGGACTTTGCAGAGCCACAAATAAATTAATTCGTAAATTAAAAATCACCATTACAATTCCAGATGTCGGAATTGCCCTCGAGATACTTTCTCACTCGATCCATTGTAGTAGCGCCAGCAAGGCATCCCCACTCCGCACGCTAAAAGGTTCCCCAGCTACACAGCCGCGGTGTGGAGCGCCTATATTGTCGCCTTAGCGCGTTGGCTAAACTAAGTTGATCCCTATTCGCCGCGATAGGGACACGCCGGAATTCTCAGCAGCTATCACGCGGCCTTGCTCATTTGACTGGAACTGCCGATTTGGGGCCTTGCGGCATTCGCGGGTTAGGTGCTTGTCATCTAGTGTCGAGCATCACGTTCCATGCGGCAATGGCTACCTTTGTAGCGTTGTCCTTCACAAAGCCAGTACGTCTAGCAGTCAGTTTACCAGCATCAACGCGCGACATTTTGATTTTCGGCATTGCTTTCAACTCTGCACCCCAACCCGGCTCGACTTTGCGACGCAAAATCTGCGACAGGACAGCGAGACCTCCGTTGGGACTTCATAGACACGTCGATACCGCGGCTCGCCTTTTGATCTCTTATCACGATCGAGCGAAGTCGAGCGCCGGCACCGAGTAGCTTTGTCACCGAAGTCGGCACTCTGCCATCACTAAATTTGCTAACTTGCAGAAAAAAGCAAAGGGTTTGGGAGGTTAAGCGCTGGACAGGTCGATCCCGGTGCTGTGGAATGCAAATCCCAGATGATCGGTGTGGAAAGCGCGCGGCAAACGGTGGCAGTTCGAGGAGGCTGCTTGCTGAAGCGCATTTTCGCCGGAGGCTTGGAGGAGGCGGACTTGGATCCGACAGTCTTGACGCAGGAAATGTTGGTGGTTCTTGGACTGCTCGCATTCACTGTGTTTTTGTTCGTTTCCGAAATCGTCCGCATCGACGTGGCCGCAATTCTGGTGATGCTTCTCCTCGGCGGCCTGAGCTATCTGCCGGGCCTCGGCAACCTTGCCGATGTATCCAATTTGTTCAGCGGTTTTTCTTCGAACGCCGTGATTTCAATAATCGCCGTCATGATCATCGGTGCCGGTTTGGACAAGACTGGGCTTATGTCGAAGGTGGCGGGCGTTATACTTTCGCGCGGCGGTCGAACGGAAGCGCGCATAATTCCCATTGTATCCGGCGCCGTCGGTATCATTAGCTCGTTTATGCAGAATGTCGGTGCAGCGGCGCTCTTTTTACCGGTTGTCAGCCGGATCTCCGCCAGGACGGAAATACCCTTGAGCCGATTGCTTATGCCCATGGGATTTTGCGCGATCCTCGGTGGGACAATCACATTGGTGGGGTCGTCCCCCCTCATCCTTCTGAACGACTTGATCGACGCTTCGAACAAGAGCTTGCCTGAGGACAGCCAAATGGCCCCTTTCGGGCTGTTTTCGGTTACCCCTATCGGCTTGATGCTGATGATAACGGGTGTGCTCTATTTTGTCTTTTTCGGTCGTTGGGTCCTGCCATCGCAGAGAGACCGTGGTGCCGATGGGAGCTCGGCCAGATCGATGCAGGCCTATATCGAAAACACCTATGGATTACGCGCGGACATCTTTGAGATCCGGGTTCCAGAGGGGTCAATTCTGATTGGCCAGACATTGGCCGATATCATGGTGGCGCACCACTTATATATCCTCGGCACCTCGTACCGCGGGCGCAAGGTCATCGCGCCGATGGCAGACACTGTCATTGAGGCCCCTGCCCGGCTTGCGGTCTTGGGCCTACGGCGCGCCGTGCTCGAAGAATTCGCAGACCCGTACGGTTTAGAGATCTTGCCGCAGCTCGATGTCTTCTCGGAAGACTTCGCAACCACCCAGTCCGGCGTTGCCGAAGTGGTCATCCCACCGGGATCCAATTTGATTGGAAAGACCCCCGCAGATCTCCGTTTGCGCCAGTCCTACGGCCTTTCAATGCTGGCGATCCACCGCGGCGAAGAGACAATGAGCCACGTCGAAACCGCGGATCACAAGGCAACGAGAATTGGCATGGTCCCCCTTCAGGCTGGCGATACGTTGGTCGTCCATATCCAATGGGATCGGCTAACGAAGCTCTTGTCGGACAGCAACTTTGTCGTGGTCACGTCGGATTTTCCTAAGGAAGAGCTTCGCCCCCAGAAAATTGGTTGGGCCCTGACGTTTTTTTCTCTCGCGCTGGTTTTGATCCTCTTCTCGGACGTCCGATTGTCGCTTTGCTTATTGGCCGGTGCCATGGGCATGATCTTGAGCCGCGTCGTTTCAATCGATGAGGCGTACCAATCCGTGAGCTGGAGCACCGTTTTCTTGCTCGCGTCGCTCATCCCTTTGGGCCAAGCGGTGCAAAACACCGGAACGGCCGAATGGATCGCGGGGCGCATATTGGACCTTCTGGACGGCTGGCCCATTTGGGCGCTTCAGGCGGGGCTGGCGGTTGTGGCAACAGCGTTCACTTTGGTCATGTCCAATGTCGGTGCCACCGTGTTGCTCGTGCCTTTGGCCGTATCAATCGCCCTCGCGTCGGGGGGTGATCCTGCCATATTCGCTTTAACGGTCGCGATCTCGACGTCTAATTCGTTCTTGATACCGACACACCAGGTGAATGCGCTGATTATGGGGCCGGCGGGCTATAGGGTGTCTGATTTCTTGCGGTCAGGCGGAATAATGACAATCCTCTTCCTGATCGTGTCGCTGTCGGCCATGAATCTCTTCTACTAAGCATTTCGAGAGAGCTCGGCGCGCGGACCGTCCGTGCCGGCGCTATGGCGGGATTCCAGTTTATCCATTGCGTCGGCTTGCCAGCCGACTTCCTTCAAGGTGCGCGCTCTGAATTTGAAGCGCCAGCATTCGTTGCCAAGAACCGAATGCTGTAATGCTTGGCAAGTCCAGTGCCGGCCTAAGGCAGCCCAATTCCAGTCACTTCACCGCAATACCCATATGTGCGTATATGCAGATTAATGACGATAATAAGTGACATTTACTAACAATTTCGCACATCATAATTTGCTTTCAACGATTGATAGGAGATCATCATGGCGGCTTTTGCCCTTCCGCATCGGCGCGGACCTCGCCCCGAGACAACAGACCGACTACCTCATTCGCAGCTTTCGCAGCACGGTCCCGACGAGATCGTTCAAGCATTGCATGACTGGTGCTTCTCCCTCCCGAGCGTTGCCAATGAACATAGCGGTATTTCAGTGCCCGGCGCCCGGGCCTTGGTGCTCCACGAGGGTACGGCGTGTAACCACGACGCCTTTATGGTCGGCCGGGAATTTGCGCATATCCACCCGCATCCAGATTCAGGCAGCATGCACATCAAGCTCGCGGCCGAAGACGCGGCCGCAATGGTCGAAGCGGGCTGGGGCGAAGACCATTACTTGGTAAGCCAAGGCCATTACCCGCCCGGATTGGTCATGGTGTTTTCCCCGCGGGACAACGACGAGCTGGAAACCGTTAAGAAAATCGTGGCGCGATCCTATGAGTTTGCGACGGGCACGCCCGTTTCTTAATGGGCCAACCAACATCCATGAGCGGGCGTCCCTAGACCCGCCCGGCAAGGATCAGGCGGTCGCCTCCTCGACTACGGTATCGGGCGAAGGTGGTGGGGAGCGTCTCGGCGGGGCTCAAACTTCATAAGATCGACCTGGCCCAGGGACGTTTCGACCGTTTTGACCCCTTCGACTTTGCCCACCAATTCCCCGTCCATCCGCCCGGAAGATATTCCGACGATCTCCCGGTTCCGGATCCTCAGCGCTATGCCCTTCCCCGCGAGAGACACTTCAATGTCGAAAGTGATCTGACGCACCCCGACCCCGTTGATGTCGATTGTCAGCGTCGGGCGATGTTTGGCCGAGATCTTGTGGTCAAAAAGGGCCGCGATGCGGGCCTTGTCGTCCATGGGCCCATCGGGCCCCGTGAGTTCTCGGAGCCGCGTCATGCCCTTCCAGCCTTTGAGGGCGAGGTCGATCATCGAAATTTCGAGGAGTTCTTCGACCGCTTCGGCGGCGGAGTTTCTGAGGCTCGCTTGATTTCCGTCGATGCCGACGAGCTTGGCGGCCACATCGCCTTCCTTGAAACTGTCCGTCACCAGGGTGACCAGTTCTTCGAAAACGGGCGGCGGGACCTTTGCCCGCACATGTTCTTCCCTTTGGGCCATGGTCACTCCTCTTCCACCGAAATCACCGGATCCCCGTCTTGCTGCGCCACGACGAGGGTCAGTTTCGGCCCTTGTGCCTCCTCATGGGAAAACTCCGGCGCGGGATCGTTCTTCACACGAATATGGACCGTGCCGGCCATTGCGGCTTGCGGATCGGCTTTGGCGATAGTCCGAACCGCCAATGCGCCGCCACCGAGGGCCAAGACGACCCACGGGAAGTATTCGAGCACAAGATCACCCAGCGTCTTCCGCGGTCGGACGAATTGAACATCGACCCTGTCGAGCATGTTGTCCGATCCGTCGAGCGCTTCGACACGAATGACACGGCCCTCGCCGGGATCTGGCATCGTTATCTCGGGGGTCCATGGGCCGCCGTCATAACTGATGCGGCGGATTTCAAGATCGGTCTCGTGATCGACGAGGCGGAGCACTTTCGTGGCGCCGGGTTCGATGACATCGACGACGATATGCGTGAGCGCTTCGTCAACTTCGTTGCCGTCGAGGGGCTTGGCCGACAGGCGCATCGGTAAGGCCGGCCGGATGACCGTGAATGTCGCGCTGTGAAGTTCGGACTGGCCCGGGCCCAGCCCGACGATGCGGTAGTCGAGCCGCCCTCCCGGAGGGGCATTGGGCACGGAAAACGCGATGCGCGACCCGGCCACCTCGGGCAGCGTCACGCTCTGTCCGTCGCTCCCCCTGGCGATGAGACGGGTGATGGCGTTTTGCCCGCTTTCGATGACGACCCGGCCCGCGATCATATCGCCCGTGTCTTCAACCGGACCCGGAGGGTCGATCTTGAAGGATACCGGTGCGCGGGTCACGAAGACGCTTTCTTTGTCGATCACCCGCCCGCGAGCGTTCTTTGCTGCAGCTTCGATTGCGATGCGTTGCCCTGGCTCCAGAATCTCGACCTCTATGGGCTCTCCATTTCCAGGCCAGCGGATCTCGGGTAGCTGACGCCGACCGATCCGCACCTCCACCGATGCCGTGGGCCCTGGATTGAGCACATTCAGCCGGACACGGGTTATCTGAGCATCCACAAGGGTGCCGTCGACGGGGTCGAGTTCGACATCGACAGCCTCTTGGATGCGGCATTCGCGTCCCGTCTGCTGAGCAAGCTCATTCCATGCGGGGCCATTGCCGAGGTAAAAGTCCCGATACCTCGTCTTCCCGAGATAATCCGCAATCGCCGCGCAGCTGTTTGGGCCGACAACGCCGTCGATCCCCTTCGGATCATAGCCAAGGCAGCGGAGGTCCTCTTGGAGTCCTTGGACAAGCGAGGAACTGACCCGGACCCCTCTTTCGCAAAATGGCTGTCGCAACAGCACAACGCTGGCCCGAACTTCTCCGCATTTGTCTTCGGCGACGATGGCAATCCGCCTTCGATCGAAATCCTCGGGGAGAGAGATCTCGGCGGTATAGTCGTCGGTATTCGGCTGGCGGGTCAGGCGCGTTGTCTGTCCTTCGGGCCACTCGGCAAAAGCTCTTATATTCGGATCGTCAGGATCAGTGATGCGGACCAGAAGCGTGGCCGTGGGCATGCGTCCCGACAGCGTTTGGGATAGGGGCGTTATCTCCGGCAGGACATTCCGGACCACGAACACATCGTCGCCGCCCGCATTGGGGTTGCAATTGCTGGGCGGGGTTTGCGGGTTTGGCGAGGGATCGCGCGGGGCTGCGGTATCGACCGGAGCCACGAAGGCGATGTCACACAACCCTTTCGAAATCGCTTCGCGCACCTCGCCTGCCGGGATCCGAGCAATTGTTGCTCCAATTCCTGAGAGTGCTCTTAAAGCAGACTGGTCCACACCGCCCGAATGGCAGATCTTTGCCCCTTCAAAGATGCCGCGCGGGTTCGCGCGGAATTGCCGCTGCGCAAAGGCTTCGAAGTTCTCGGACAACGTGACCTGAGGTGGACTGTTGGACTGGGGAAATACTTGGCGGGCAATCAGTTGGCCGACTATTTGAGCAAAGTCAGATTGCGACTGCGCGCTCGCAGGGGCTGACGGAAGGGCCGCCGCCAAAACGCAGTATCCAAAAGCCAAAACACTATTGCGCACAACCATCGCGTCACCCGATATGGGATCTCAAAAAAAAACGTACGTACTTAAATCCCGGCAACTATATCACAAATCCGGCCAAAACTAAAACGCCCGTCGGCAATCCCCTTTTGGGTAAGAGATTTAGATCAGCGTGCCCCTGAACCCGGGTGCGGATGACGTCAGAGAAACGCGTCCAAACGGCCCTGGTCGATTGCAGTTTGAACGGATGCCGTGGGGGCCTGACCGAGAGCCCCACGGCGGAGGTCGCGCGCTACTTATTGAAAAAAGATCCGGTGAAGTTCTTTGCTTGGCGCTGCCTCGAGATCGGTTTCGGACGTCAGATAGACAATTGCGCCGTCCCGCAGGCCGAAGGCGCCCAAATCTTCCGAAACATACCCGTACGGTGCCCGGCTTAGGCGCTGGCGCGGTAAAACGGATCGGGTTCGATCAGGGTGTCGGTCTCGTGGACAATGTCGAACTGGCCGTCCGCCCGGGCCCGGCCGATCCGTGTCTTCGACCAGAGGTGATGATTGGTGTGGATCTCGACATGGCCCGCCGGCGCATTCGGCAGTTCGATGCCGGGGCTCGCCAGATTCACCTTGTCGACGTCAAACGACCCGGCCCGCTCAACGGCTGCCTTCCAAAGCCAAGGGCCGAGATAGGCACATTGGGTCACATCGCTGATCACCTCGGCCTCGCCCCAACGCGCCTTATAGGCCTTCACGAAATCACGATTCGCCTCGGTCTCGATGCTCTGAAAATACTTCGCGCACATATAGGCGCCTTCGACAAACTCGCCGCCGATCCCACCGATCTCGTCTTCGGTCACCGAAATCGTGAGGACTTTCATCCGGCCGTTCCGAATATCGATCCCTGCCGCGGCCAGCTGTTTGTAAAACGCCACATTCGAGCCGCCGACAACGATTGCGCAAACAATGTCGGGCTGGCTTTCCCGCAAACGGCCCATGGAGGCGCGGAACTGGACGTGGCCAAGTTCGTAGTATTCCTCGCCTAGAACCTGCAATCCGAGACCTTCAATGTGGGACCGGGCGATCCTGTTCGCCGTACGGGGCCAGACATAGTCCGAACCGATCAGGTAGAAGGTCCGGGCGCCAAAAGCGTCGGCCGCCCATTCGATGCCCGCGATGATCTGCTGGGTGGCCTCCTGGCCGGTGTAGATGACGTTGGGCGATTGCTCGAGGCCCTCGTAAAAGGTCGGGTAGTAAAGAAACCCGTTCAGCTCTTCGAAGACTGGCAAGACGGCTTTCCGGCTGGCCGAGGTTCCGCACCCCATCACCGCCGTCACCCGATCATCGCCCAAGAGCTTCCGGGCGCGGTTCGCAAAATGGGCTGGGTCGGACTTGCCGTCCTCTTTCACGTACTCGATCTGGCGCCCCAATACACCGCCTTGGGCGTTTACGCGCTCGATGGCCATGATTTCGGCTTTGATCGACCCGGCTTCGGCCAAGGCCATCGGGCCCGTCTCCGAATGGAGGATCCCAACCATCGCCGTCCGGGCGTCGACTGCCAGGCCCGTCCTGTTCACCGCAGATGTGTGGTAATCCTCTGCCCGAAGGCCCGTCGGTGCGAAAAGACCCGCGCCGACCGCGGTGGCGCCCACAAGAAAGTCCCGTCTCGTAGATGCGACCGCCGCAGGCACGGTGAGTTTCGACACGAAAGATTCCCCCGATGAATAGCTCAGAGAGCGACATAGAATGCCGCACTTACTGCGAGCCTAATCTGCGAACGGTGCAGAGGCGCGAAACTAAGAAGCAATTGAGTGAAATGCGCCCGGGATCTGGGCCCATTTTGAAGCCATACATTTCCAGCTTCCAAACACGGAAAACGCGGCCGCCTGTACGGCAACCGCGCATCACTCGCTACCACATCCAGGGATGCCAGACTGGGGGTCAGTAACTGGCGATCCCGTAACTTTGGCTTGCTGGTGCGCCCCCGTAGAGCCCACCGCCTTCGCAGGCAGCAAGACCGAGAAGAGCCACGAGAAGAATGATCGAACGCTTCATCTGAATGTCCTCCCTTAGTTCCGAACCGCATCCCAGACGCCGCCGACGCCGTCGCCGGTCGCATCACCGCGAGCGCTGTCGCCGGCCCAGAAGTAAAGCGGCTTGCCGTTGAGCGTCCATTGGCGGCTGCCGTCCTGGCGGTCGATAATGCCGAGGGCGCCGTCTTCTTTTGCCGATGCGGAGGCTTCAAACGGAGGCCAAGCGGCGGCGCAATCGTTGTAGCAATTCGATGTGTCCCGGGCGTCATTCCGGAATGTGTAAAGCGTCAGCCCGGTTTTGGCCGAGGCGATGACCTTGCCGATATCGCTATCCACGCTGGCGAGAATTTGGGCGGATGCGCCCGTGGCCAGAAGAGCGGTTGCGGTGAGGGCGGCGATGATAGTGCGGGTCATGGAACTCTGTCCTTTCTGGTTTCGTGTCTGAGCGGAGCAATTCTCTCTCGCTGCCGGGGTTACGCCTGACCCCCATGGGTTATTCCCGCCCTTCAAGATTTTTTTTGGAATTTTTTCCACCGCCCGGACGTAAAGCCTTTGAAGGAAAGGGAACACTTCGAATGATGACGGTCGAAAAAATGTCTCGCGTCGGTCGGATCGCGCCCATGCAACGCCCCAGGCTTGAAGTCGTGAGCGATTGGGCCGAGAACCGGGACGCGCGCCCAGTGAGGGGAAACGGCGTCTTGGCCGGTGATCTAAAACACGACCTAATCGCACTTCTCCCGCGGCTCCGCCGGTTCGCGCGGGCGCTCACACGGTCGGTTCCTGAGGCGGATGATCTCGTTCAGGAAGCCTGCCTCCGCGCCCTCAGCCGGTCCGATCAATGGGACCCGTCCCAACCGCTCGACCGGTGGATGTTTCGCATCACGCGTAATCTCTGGATCAGCGAGATCCGGAAACGCCAGGTCCGGTTGGGCGAAGGCCAAGTGCCAGCCGAGGAGGCCACGGATCTCGTGAGCCACGCCACGGGGGAAGCCTCGGTGGCGCTCACCGATCTCGGGGCCCAGATTGCGGCTTTGCCAGAAGATCTCGCAGCGATCCTTCTGGCCGTTTCGGTGGAGGGCTACAGCTATTCCGAGGCGGCCGACCTATTTGCGATCCCGGTAGGGACCGTCATGAGCCGGATCCACCGGGCCCGAAAGGCCCTCGCCCAGAAAATCGACGCCAGCGAAGGAGCGGCCCGATGAGCGGTTATGAAGAAAAGCTAAGCGCCTTTCTCGACGGCGAATTGCCTGAGGCGGAGGCCCGTAACATCGAGGCCGCCCTCGCCCGCGACCCGAGCCTTCAAGCCGAACTTGACGCGTTGATCGCAGCCGATGCGGCCGTGGGCCAGGTTTTCGAAGATATGTTGGCCGAACCGGTGCCGGTCGATCTCGCCCGCGCAATAAGGGACGCGCCCCTTGGTGAGGCCGCCAACCGCAGTGAAGCGCCGCGCTTTGGGCTCAGCCGGCTTGCTAGCGTGCTCGCCCTAGCGATGCTCGGTCTCGGTGCGGCCGGGGGCTATTTGGCGGGGGTCTCGAACGCGCCTGAGATTGCCGCCCCGGCGGGATGGCTCGCCGATATCGCCGATTATCACGCGGTCTATGCCGGCCAAACACGCCACCTCGTGGAAGTGGGCGCCGACGAGGCCGACCATATTGAGACCTGGCTGACGGCAACGGTAGGCGCCCCGGTCAATATCCCTGATCTCTCCGGAAACGGCCTCACATTCCAAGGCGGTCGCCTCCTTGTGGCGGCCGGTAAACCCGTGGCGCAATTGATGTTTACAGATGTTGACGGTGATGTGGTGGCCCTCTGCCTCATCCGCTCGGAGACGCCCCAAAGCGGGTTCGAGACCCGCGCGATCGGCGCCTTCGACATGGTGACCTGGGGCGGCGAGGATGCCAATTTCGTCATGGTGGGGGACCGCGGTCGCGAAGACCTCTCCGAGATCGCGCGGCGCGCGGCCACCGAGGTTTGAAGGCCCGCTTGGAAGTTTTCGATCCCTTTGCGATGTCCCCAGAGCGGAACGCGCGCCCTCCGCTGACTTGATCGCACGCCGCAGGTTGCGGGATAAGGGGCCGGCGAAAGGGAACGAGGCCATGGCCAAACGACGACACGTAGTTTTGGGAGGGAGTGCCCTCGCCGTCAGCGGCGCCCTTGGATCCGGGGCGGCGGCCCAGGAGGCCGAATTTTATATCCCGGCCGAAGAAGAGGCCCATGAACGCACCTTCATGCAATGGCCCGTGAGCCGAAAGGTCTACCCCGACGCGGGATTTTTGGACCTGGTCCAACAGACGATCGCCGACATCGCCAACGCCATCTCCGAGTTCGAGCCGGTTGCGCTTCTTGCTGCGCGTTCTGACCTCCGCGCCGCCCGCCAGCGGCTCTCTACCGCCGTCGAGCTCTGGGACGTGCCGACCGAAGACCTGTGGTGCCGCGATGCGGGCCCGATCTTTGCCGTCAATGGCAAGGGCGACCGCGCGGTGGTTCAAATCCAATTCAACGGCTGGGGCGCGAAACAGGTGCACCGCCGGGACGGCGCGATTGCCGCCGCGGTGGCCGAACGGCTCGACCTGCCCTTCTTGCCAACGGGGCTCAAAGGGGAAGCAGGGGGCGTCGAACAGGACGGGCACGGGCTTTTGCTGGCCCATGAAAGTTCCTGGGTGAACGCCAACCGCAACCCGGGCCTCTCGCGCGACGCCATAGAGGCGCGCCTCTTGGCTGCCTACGGCGCGAACCGGATGATCTGGTCCGAAGGCGTCTGGGGCGAAGACATCACCGACTATCACATCGATTCCCTTGCGCGGTTCACGGGCCCGGGCCGGGTCTTGCTGAACCTCCCCGACGCGCCCAACCCGGATGACCCATTCCATATGGCCGCGCTAGACACCCACGATGTCCTCGAAGCGGCCGGGCTCGATATCGACGTGATCCCCGAACCCCACATACGTCGCGTGCCCGACGAGGATTTCGTTGCCTCTTACGTGAATTACTACGTCTGCAACGGCGCGGTGATCGCCGCCGAATTCGGTGATCCCGAAACCGACGATTTGGCCCGAAGTGCCCTCGCCCGCCACTATCCGGGCCGGGAGATCGTCACCCTCAATGTCGATGCCCTGGGCGAGATCGGCGGCGGCATCCATTGTGCGACCCGGGAGATGCCTCGGGCCTGACCGGCGCGCCGGTTCACAATGGCTACCCCTAAGATCTTTGTTAGGAAATCTCTGCGATGGAGGCCGCCGACCCTTGCGTGGAATCTCCTATGTCGCTTCGCCTGAAATTCATTGCCGTCGCGCTGATTTGCGTGACTTTCACCGGCACGGTGCTGTTTCTCGTTTCGCTCAGTAAGGGCCACACCCTGATCAGCGCTGCCATTGAGACGGAGGTCGCCGATTCCGAGCGTCTGGTGCTTGAACGGATCGCGGCCGCGAGCCGGGATGCTTTGAAACAGGCGACCGTGGTGGCCGCCCTCCCGAGCGTCGGTCAGGCCCTCGCGAATGAAGACGTGGAGGCCCTAAAAGAGGAGTTTATCCCAGGCTTGGACAGGGTCCGGGCCGAAAACGGCATCGGCACGTTCATTTTCGTGGTGCCTCCGGCGATCAATTTCCTCCGGGTCCAGAACCCGGATCGTCGGCTCGACGATATCTCGTCGTTTCGCCCCGAGGTCATGACCGTTTTTGAGAGCCGTCAGCCGATGCATGGATTGGCACGGGGGCGCGCGGGCCTCACGGCGCGGGGCCTCGCGCCGGTCGTCCACCAAGGCCAGGTGGTGGGTCTCGCTGAGTTTGGAACCGCGCTCAACGGAGCGTTCTTCCAGTCGATCATGGACGCGACGGGACGCCATACGGAGTTCTACCTGGTGCCGAGCGATGTGCCGAGCTTTGAAGCAGTTGAAACGGCGTTTGACCGAAGCGCGGCAACCCTGGGGGCCGAAGCGCTCCTCAGCACCGAGGAGATCCAAATCGCGGCCAGCGAAGGGGGCCTCCGGCGCCCAATCGACATCGAAGGCCAGTCATTCGTCGCCACGGCCGTCCCGCTCCAAGGTTTGAACGGGGAAGTTGTGGCGGTGGTCAATATTCTCACCGACACCTCGCAATACCGCCAGATCCAATCCTATGGCATCTGGAAATCCGCGATCGCCTTGGTGCTGACTTTGGCTCTCGGCAGCGTCTTTGCGGTCTGGGCAAGTGGCCGGTTTTCCGCGCAAATTCACGGTTTGAGTTCGAAGATGATGGATCTGGCCGAGGGCAATCTCGATATCGAAATCGCCCGCAGTGGGGACAAATACGAGATCGGCCAAATGACGAATGCGATGGTCATCTTCCAAGAGAATACCCGCAAGGCCGCCGCCCTCGACCTGGAGGTGAAGGAAAACGAAGCACGGGAGCGCGCGCGCGAAAACGAGGCGAGGGCCGAACAGGCAGACCGTGAGAAAGAACAACGCGAGCGCGAAGAAGTGGACCGCGCGGCAGTGGCGGCCCGGATCGAGAAGATGGAAACCTTCCAACGGGAAATGGAGCGCGTCCTCGGAGAAGCGGCCAACGGGAATTTCGGCGAGCGGATGTCAGAAGAATTCGATGCGGGCGAGCTTTCTGGGCTGGCCAAAATCGTCAACCGGCTGATGGTCGATACCGACCAGAACATTGACGATGTCGTACGCTGCATCGGCGAGTTGTCAAAAGGGAACTTGGGCACCCGGATCGAAGGGGCGCGGCACGGGTCGTTCAAGCGCATGCAGGAAGACCTGAATTCGGCCCTAACCACCCTTTCAACGACAATGGCCGGCATTCTTTCGAGCGGGAGGAATGTGGCCGATAATTCCGCCCATATGCAGGCCTCGGCCAATGATATGGCCAAGCGCGCGGAGCAAAATGCTGCGTCCATTGAGGAAACCTCAACGTCGATCGAAGAAATGACCCGGAGCATTGAGCAGGTGGTCCAAAACGCCAAATCGGCCAATGAGGCGACCGCCAATGCTCGCCAAAGGGCCAACAAGTCACGGGCGGTATCGGACGAAACAGAAACCTCGATCAACGCGATCTCCGATGCATCGGATCAGATCAACCGGATCGTGAAAGTCATTGAAGATATTGCGTTTCAGATCAATCTCCTCGCCTTGAATGCCGGCGTCGAGGCCGCACGAGCCGGGGATGCGGGTCGCGGCTTTACGGTGGTCGCATCCGAGGTCCGCGCCCTCGCGCTTCGATCCCAAGATGCGGTTAAGGAGATCGGCGACGTGATCGCCCAGAACAATCAACGGGTCAGCGTCGGTGTCGAAAAGGTCGCCCAGTCCCGCCAAGCGCTCCAAGAGATCATCGAAGAGGTGGAAGCCGCATCGGATCAGATCTCCGCGATCGCGAGCGCCGTTGAGGAGCAATCCTCAGGGATCTCTGAGATCAACACTTCCGTCCGAACGATCGAACAGACTGCCCAGGTGAGTGCGGCCTCACTTGAAGAAATGACTGCGGCGAGCGCCTCGAACAGCGGCGAGGCCACGGCCCTCGCCACCGCACTCCGCCAATTCAAAGGCGTAGGGGAGGCCCTCAGCCCCGCAGCGGCCGCTGCCCATGCTCGGGCCAGTTGATAGGGCTTCGGCCAAAACTGACATGAGCGATCCTCGCCATGGAAATGGGCCAAACCGGCGAACCCCTGCGGAGCCGGTGCCAAAACTTTGACAAACCAAGGAAGGATCACCCAGCTGGGCGGGCCCGCGGAACAGATCCCGCGGTTCGGGCCACACCGCTAAGCCTTTCCGGCTTCGGCCAAACGCTCGAGGAGATCCGCCAAATCGGCCCGCTCCCCGGCCGAGATCGCTGAGGCCAATTCGTCGACCACGGCCGACATGGCCAAACGCATTTCAGCGACCAGGTCCTGGCCGAGCTCGGTGAGCGAGATGAGACTTGACCGTCGGTCCTCAGGATCGCTCTGGCGCCGGATGACGCCTTTGTCTTCCAGGCCCCGGAGCACCCGGGTCATCTGCGAGTTGTCCCGGCCGAGTTGGGAACACAGGCTCTGGATCGAACAGGGCTCGAGATCGGCAATCGACAAAAGCACCATACCGCCCAAGGGCCCGAGTTTCAGCCGATCGACGGCCGGCATGACATGGATCATTCTGCCGTTGAGCCGCCGCACGATCCGGTCGAGCGCCTGGGCCAGCCGATATGAATGGGACGGGGCGTCGGTCATGGACAGGTCCGGGCGGTGACGACGCGCACTCCGAAACGACCGAAAGCGGCGACTGGGGTTTGACCTTAGCAAACCCGTTCGCGGGCGGCCAGCCGAGCGCGGAACGGGCGGCTAGCCCCGTGGAAACTCCTCCATCCAACCCAGGCTCGCACCCGTTGGGCCGGCCGGCTTGTACTCGGCCCCCAGTGGATGGGGCCAACCGAGCGCTGAAATCGCGGCGAATATGGCACCGTATTCAAGCTCGCCCTGCCCTGGCGGCCCGCGTTCGGGCACAGAGGCGAATTGGATATGACCTATGATCGGCTGGAGCGCACCGAGCCGGGTCATCACATCGCCCTCGCTCCGCCCCACATGATAGCAATCGAACATGAGCCGCAGACGGTCTGACCCGACTTCGTCAATGATCTCCCCCGCTTGGTCCGTGGTTTTTAAGAAGTAGCCCGGTGCGTCATGGCGGTTGAGGGGTTCGATCAGGATCGTCCTCTCTGTAGATCGGCAAGCATACCGGAGCATCTCGAGGAAGCTTCGCCGCGCGGCCTCGCCCTCGGAAAAACCCGCCATGACATGGATCGCCCGCGCCCCGACCGCATCGGCATAACCGATCGCTTGGTCGATGGCGGCACGGGCATCGGCCTCCCGGCCCGGCAGGGCTGCGAGCCCGTTCTCGCCGGGCCCCCCGCGCACTGTGTTGAGCCCAAGCATCGGCAGGCCGGTCTCTTCGAGGGCGGCACGGACCTCGGCCGCCGGTATCTCGTAGGGCCAATGGCACTCGACCGCGTCGAAACCGGCGCTGGCCGCGGCCCGGATCGCATCCGGCAGCGCCAGGTCGGCCCACAGAAAACCGAGATTGGCCGAAAACCGCATCACGCCTCCCACTCCACATCAAACCGCGTCACGACGGCCTGGATCTCCGCATCGGACAATGTCCTAGCCCCCATACCCCGGGTGATGAGCGCAAGTTTCGCGGTGGCTTCGAGCTCTTCTATGGCGTTACAGGCCGCCTCCACGTCCTTGCCGGCGACCACGGGCCCGTGATGGGCGAGCATCACTGCAGAGCGTTTGCCCGCAAGACCCCGCACCGCCTCGCCCATGGCCGGATCGCCCGGAAGAAAAACCGGCAGGAGTTTGACCCGGCCGAGCTGCATCAGCGCATAGGGCGTCAGCGGCGGCAGGAAGTTCTCCATGTCGAGATCGGGCATCAATGACAAGGCCACCGCATGGCAGGAATGCAGATGAACCACCGCACCGGCCTCGCTCCGCGTGTCATAGAACGCGGTGTGGAGGGGCATTTCCTTCGTGGGCCGGTCGCCGTCTATATGGGTGCCGGCCGCATCAAATCGGCTGAGCCGCGCGGGATCGAGACGGCCAAAACTCGTCCCGGTCGGCGAGACGAGAAGGCCGCCATCTTCGGTTCGAGCCGAGATATTACCCGTGCTGCCATGGGTCAGTCCACGGTCAAAGAGCGATGCCGCCATCCGGCAAATCCCTTCGCGGAGTTGGGTCTCCGTCATCCTGCCAAGACCCGGTCGGCTTTTTCAAAGAAGTCTTCGGTGCCGAAATTCCCGCTTTTGAGCGCGACGACGAGATCCGGGCCAGCGCGGAGGGCCGGGACGCCTGGGTCGATTTCTGGGCCGATGGCGAGTTCCGCCAATCCGAGCCCTTCGACCACCGCGCCCGAGGTCTCCCCGCCCGCCGTGATGATCCGGGTGATATCGGCAGACAATGCGAGGCGCGCGGCCTCCGCAAAGAACCCCTCGATCGCGGCGGCGGATGCCTCCCGACCGTATCGGTCTTGGATCTCGGTCACCGCAGCGGGATCGGCAGAGGAATAAAGGAGCGGCAGGCCGCCCGCCTCCTTGGCCCAAGTCAAGGCGTCTTCGGCTGACAACCGGCCTTCGATAATGGCACCGACATCTAATTCCCGCGCCGGGTGGCGCGCGCTGTGATAGGTGACCTGGGCCCGGGTCGCCGTGGAACAGGACCCCGACAGCACCAGGGCCATTCCGGCCTGGCTCTCCCATTGGGGCGCCCGTGGCGTGGCGCCAAAATTCGCTGGAAGTCCAAGGGCCACACCGGAGCCCCCGGTGACGAGTTTGAGGTCCTTGGCCGCCCGACCGATCTCGCGGAGATCCTGGTCACGGATCGCATCGACCACGACCAGGCGCTTGCCCTCCTTGGCCTCTTGGGCGAGCCCCTCGGCAATGGCCTCCGCCCCAGCGAAGACGCGGGCCGCGTCCACATGGCCCACGTCATGCCGGGTCTGGGGCGCGAGCCAACGGCGAATGTCGGCATCTTTCATCGGGGTGAGCGGATGATGCTCCATCCCGCTTTCATTGAGCAACCGGTCGCCCACGAAAAGATGGCCTTGATAGACGGATCGCCCCATCCCGGGAAAAGCGGGGCAGACGATCACCCGGTCCGCACCGAGCGCTTCGGCCAGGGCGTCGGCCACGGGGCCGATATTGCCCTCAGCCGTTGAATCGAAAGTCGAGCAATATTTGAAAAAGATCTGTTTGGCCCCTTGGGCCAGAAGCCAATCGAGCGCGGCGAGCGATTGGGCCACCGCGTCACCCGGCGGAACAGAGCGGGATTTGAGGGCGATCACACCCGCTTCAACGTCCGCCTCCGCGGCGTGTTCGGGAATCCCTGTATATTGAACGACCCGCATTCCCTCTTTGGCCAGGGTATTGGCCAGATCGCTCGATCCGGTGAAGTCGTCTCCGATGCAGCCGAGTTTCATTCTCCCTCCCCTGGCAGAGTAAGCTCTACGGCCCTGGCATAGACTTTGGCGATGGCCGCATCGTCCTCTGCCCCGAGACCCAATTCGACGGCACGCTGAAATTGGGCGAGGGCCGCAGCGGCGATTGGGGCCTCAAATCCCGCCTCCGCGGCGGCAGACAACACAATGCCAAGGTCCTTCGGCCAGATATCAATTTGGCTGCGCGGCGCGTAATCGCCCGCCACCACATGGGGAGCCCGGTTTTCAAGGGCCCAGGAGGTGCCGGCACATTTCGAAATCACGTCAAGGAACATCTCCGGCGCGATCCCTTGGGTCATGCCGAAGGTAAGCGCCTCGCCCATCGCCGCGACATGCACCCCGGCCAGAAGCTGGTTGACCGCCTTCATCACCGAACCCGCCCCGGCGGCATCTCCCATAGGGAAAACCGTCTCGGCGACCGCATCGAGCACCGGGGCCGCCGCGGCAAAGGCTTCCGGCGTGCCAGAGGCCAGAACCGTGAGTTCGCCCGAGGCTGCCTTGAGCGACCCCCCCGAAATTGGCGCATCGAGATAGGAGATCCCGGCCGCATTTGAACGCGCTTCCATGGCCCGGGCAAAACGCGGCGGGACGGTCGCCGAGGAGATGACGACCACACCTTTTTTCAGATGCGGCACAATCCCTTCTGGCCCGAAAAGCAAGTCTTCAGTCTGCGCGGCGTTTAGGACAACAACGAGGACCGCATCGAGACCGGGCGCCACCTCGGCCAAAGACCCAGGCGCCCCGCCAGTGGCAAGGAAGGCCTCTTCTCGCTCGGCCATAGCATCGAAACCGTGGACCGTAAGCCCCGCCCTCAAGCACGACTTTGCCATCCCATCGCCCATGGATCCAAGGCCGATCACGGCGATTGCACTCATGCGGTCCCCCGTTTTTCGCGGCCAATGCATACGTTACCGCGTTGCCCCATGGGTAATGTTTACGTAAACATAGGTCAAGCTGTCCCGGCGATGGAAATGGGATCGCCTGAAAGGCATGGCGACAATCAGGGCGCGGTCACTCTCCGAGCATGAAATCCGCAAGTAGTGGATAGTGATCCGTCGGCCAAGCTGCGCCGAGTTTTTTCTGAAAAACCATAGGGCTGGCGACAGGCCGTGCCGCGCCGAAAAACGCGATATGGTCGATTGCGGCGAACAAATGGAGCCCGCGGTCGAAATGGAATGTCGCCTTGGGGGCCCTTAGGAAGGAAAACCCTTCCCGTTCGAGGCGCTTTTGCAAGCGCGATCCCCAAAGTGCATTGAAATCCCCGACGAGAAACACCGTCTCGCCGGCCGCGATCCAGGGTGCGGCCCGCTCGGCCACGAGGTCGATCGAGCGGCGCCGATTCTCCCGGCTGGCATAATCGGTATGTATGTTGATGACGCGGAACAGAGCACCCGTGGTCAGGTCGCGAAACTGAACGACAGACGCAAATGCCGGGAACGAGCCGTTGAAGGTCCGCGAATAGATCACGTCCGGGGTCTCGGAGAAGAAAAAGAACGTTTGCTCAACGGGTTCCAGACGATCCTTTCGGTAGAAGATCGGCTGGGTCGAGGGATATTCCTCCACCGGCCCCACGGCCGCGGCGCCGTAGCTTGGGTTCTCGGCCAAGAGCCAATCCCGCGCGAGGTTGGCGCCGTCGCCGCCCCCCCACCGGAAACTCTCCATTTCTTGAAACGCGATCAGATCGGTGTCGAGCGCCTTGAACGTGGCGTCCATCGGCCCTTTCCGGCGCTCGAAATCGCCCACTGACCAACGTCCGGTTTCCCAGTTCATCACGATGTAATGGACGTTGTAGCTCGCGATCCGGAGGCTTTCGGCCGCTTTGGGCGGCGGACCGGCCGCGGTGGCGAGCCTCAGATGGTTCACCGCCAGGCCGAGCGCCAAGGCGGCAAACCCGCCGAGAATGTAAATGAGCACCCGTCGCATCTCCCGCCCCGATTGACCTTGGGCACTTAAGGCCCCTGCTGCCCTTTGAACACCCGGCAGGGCCGTCACGTCTGAGACATTTGGCCATTTGCACATCCGCCCCGGTCCAGGTTGACAAGCCCCGCCCCCCACGCCAGGGACGCGAGGCCGCAAAGACGGCGGACGGAAAGAGCCGGGAGGCGGCCCATGACATTGACCTATGAGAGCGTGGTCGAGGCCCATAAAGTCATCGCCGATGCGACGATCCGGACCCCGATCATCCGCGCAAGCCGCCTTTCGCTCCAGTTGGACATCGACCTCTATCTCAAACTCGAAAATCTCCAGCACACCAATTCGTTCAAGGCCCGTGGCTCACTCAACAAGCTTCTGACCTTGACCGAAGAACAGAGAAGGGCGGGCGTCATCGCCTTTTCGGCCGGCAATCACGCGCAAGGGGTGGCCTATCACGCCTCTCGGCTCGGCATTCCGTCAGTGATCGTGATGCCGGAAGGCACGCCCTTTAACAAAGCCAAACGGACTGAGGACTTTGGGGCCG
The DNA here is from genome assembly GCA_039198225.1 of Pseudomonadota bacterium. GTDB lineage: Bacteria > Pseudomonadota > Alphaproteobacteria > Rhodobacterales > Rhodobacteraceae > JASJAR01. The sequence continues at coordinate 51,289 of JBCCTQ010000016.1, read as the reverse complement.
AAGTCGTACTCCACGGCAAGGAATTCGACGAGAGCGTCCAATTCACCTTAGATCTGGCCGAAAAAAGGGGCCTCACCGTCGTCCACCCATTCGATGACGCTGCAATTGCGGCGGGCCAGGGCACGGTGGCGCTCGAGATGCTTGAAGACGCTCCGTTTCTTGACGCGATCGTCGTACCTATCGGCGGCGGCGGGCTTCTGGCCGGGATGGCCGTGGCCGCCAAGGGCCTCAAACCCGATATCACTTTGGTCGGTGCCCAGGCCGTGTTGTTCGACGCAGTAAAGGCGCGGTTTGACCGGGGCGATACCCATTTCGGCGGCCAAACCTTGGCCGAAGGGATCGCTGTAAAAGAACCTTCCGCAGCGAATGTGGAGATCATCAAGAACCTCGTCGACCGGGTAGACAGCGCCACGGAAGTCGAGATCGAAGACGCGGTTTTCGATCTTTTGTCGAATGAAAAACTGGTGGTCGAAGGGGCGCCCGGCGCAGGCTTGGCCGTGATCAAGAAAAACCTCGCCGCCTATCGCGGCAAAAAGGTCGGGCTCGTCATCTGCGGCGGCAACATCGATTCCCGGCTTTTATCGACCCTGATCCTCCGGGGTCTTGTCCGCGACGGACGGATCGCGCGCCTCACCTTCGAGATCGCCGACACGCCGGGGCAACTTTCGGACATTTCGCGGATCATTGGCGAGAGTGGGGCCAATGTGATCGAGGTGATCCACCAGCGCATGATGCAGACCGTCGCACTCAAACAAGCCGAGCTTGAAGTGGTCATCGAAGCGCGGGACCGCCACCACGTGGAAGAGATCGTGGGCACGCTCCGGGGCAACGGGTTTTCCTTGCGGACCGATAGCGGGATTTAGCCCTCAGGCCTCGAGTTCGGCGTCCCAATAGAGAAAGTCGAGCCAAGTCGCATGGAGATGGTTCGGCGGGAACTTCCGGCCCTGGTTACGCAACTCTTCCGCCCCGGGCTGGCGGGGCGAGCGTCGAAGGCTGAGACCCGCCTGCCTAAGGCTTCGCGAACCTTTCCGAAGGTTGCACCGCGCGCAGGCCGCGACGACGTTCTCCCAGGTCGTTGTCCCGCCGCGGGAGCGGGGCACCACGTGGTCGAAGGTCAATTCGCCTTTTGAGCCGCAATATTGGCAGGCAAACTCGTCCCGCAGAAAAAGGTTGAAGCGGGTGAAGGCCACGCGCTTTTGGGGCTTGATGTAGTCTTTGAGGACCACAACCGAGGGGATCCGGATCTCGGTCGAGGGCGAACGGACGACCTCGTCATATTCGGCCACGATATCGACGCGGTCGAGCCAGGCGGCTTTGACGGCGTCCTGCCAAGGCCAAAGCGAGAGCGGGTAGTAGGAGAGCGGGCGATAATCGGCGTTGAGGACCAGCGCCGGGTGATGGCGAAGCGAGGTCGGCTCGCGCACAAAACTCGTCCTGAATTCGATGTCCATCCGCCCGTATGCCTCAGCCTCGGTTCCCGTCCACGGCGGGGGGACCGCCCCGGTTGGCTAAACTATATATGGCGTTTGCCGCCTGACAAGCCCCATGGATTTGTCGTTTGGCGGAGGGTTAACCCCGGTTCATGACAGCGCGGTGACAGTCGCGGTTGCCGAAAATGGCGCCAGCCTGAGAATTCAAGCGCCGAGACACGCCATCCTGCCCCCGTCGAGGCGGGTCGGGCATGGGCCAAGCGAAGCGTAGGGCGGGTTTCAACCTGGCATCCCGCCCGCCAGCCTAACTCAGATTAACTCAATGGTGCGTCGGCCCCGCCGCATCCGCCGTGGCGCGCACCCGGTAAAGGCTCGCCTCGCCGGTCATAGACGGAGTGAGCCCCACCTCTGCGCCCGGGGCAGCCAAAAGCGTGTCGCCAGGTGCGAGCGCGGTTTCCGCCCCGTCCACACTCACCCGCCAATGGCCTTTGACGACCATCAACACCTCATGGGCCGCAATCGTTTTGGGTTCGGGCGTCACCGAGCCCCGCGTCAGAAATTCGACCTCGAAACCGGGCTTGTCGTGGATCATCGCACCGTCGCCGATCACGCGAGCTGGCGCCTTGGCTGCGCGCGCCATCATGTCCCAATAGCGGGCCACCCAGCGGGGCACGACATCTGTTGCGGGGGTTTCGGGGAAGGCTTTCAATTCTTCCTCGGTCAAAAGTGGCATCGGACCCACGCCCTCGGGGAGCGAGGCCCCCTTCTTGGTGTCATAGAGCTTGCCGTTCTCGCCCAGGACCAGGCCATGGGCCCCGGCCTCTTCGATAACTTGCGGTGCCCAATCGACGCCGCCCCCGGCATCGTCGCCGCCGAGGATCGCCATGATCATCCCGTAATCATTGCCGATATTCTCAAAACCCCGGAACACGTCTGTCGGGATATTAAAGATATCGCCCTCTTCGAGCACCACTTCGCCCGCAGTCCCGTAGCGGCCCCAGAAAAACCGCCACCGGCCTTTGAGCACGAAAAACACCTCTGCCGTGTGGTGGGTATGGAGCGAGTTCCGGCATTTCGGCGGCTGGCCAGCCGCGCCGATATTGAAGCCCGGCGTATCGACGATATGGACATGCTGGTCGGCCGCTTCCGACACCCCGCCCCCGATGATCGTAAAGTTTTCCTTTTGGTCCGAGCCCGGCGTATGGGCATCGATAAAGGCGGTGCGGCAAGGGATCAGATCGCCGTAGCGCACGATGCGCTTTTCGAGCTCGGCTTGGCTCATTACGTTTCCGTCTTTCATTCTGCGGCCTCCCGGTAGGGTGCCCCGGTCCCGTAGGGCACGTTGATCCCGCCATAGCGGCGGACACGGATGTTGCATTGTTCGGCATGGCCCACGAAGCCTTCGAGCATGCAAAGGCGGGAGCCGTATTCCCCGATCAATGTGGCGGCCTCGTCCGTCAGGACTTTTTGGTAGCTATGGGTTTTGAGGAATTTCCCGACCCAGAGCCCGCCGGTCTAGCGGCCGGCCTTCTTGGTGGGGAGCGTGTGGTTGGTGCCGATGACCTTGTCGCCATTGGCCACGTTGGTGCGAGGTCCAAGGAAAAGCGCTCCGTAAGACGTCATGTTCTCGAGAAACCAATCATCCCGGTCAGTCATGACCTGAACATGTTCCGAGGCGATATCGTCGGCCACTTCGAGCATCTCGTCGTAGGTGTCACAGACGATGACCTCGCCGTAATCCTCCCAAGAGGTCCGCGCCGTGTCGGCGGTGGGGAGGATCGCGAGGATCCGGTCTATCTCGGCGAGCGTGTCTTTGGCGAGCTTCTCGGAATTGGTCACGAGAACAGCCGGAGAATTGTAACCGTGCTCGGCCTGGCCCAGAAGATCCGTGGCGCAGATCTCGCCATCGACGGTCTCGTCGGCGATCACCATGGTCTCGGTCGGCCCGGCAAAGAGGTCGATCCCCACCCGGCCGTAAAGCTGGCGCTTGGCCTCGGCGACAAAGGCGTTGCCGGGGCCGACGAGCATATGGACCGGATCGAGGGTCTCGGTGCCGAGCGCCATGGCCCCCACAGCCTGGATCCCGCCGAGGACGTAGATCTCGTGGGCACCGCCTAGGTGCATGGCTGCGATGACGCCCGGATTGGGCTTGCCTTCGAAGGGCGGGGTCGAGGCCACGATCCGGGGCACCCCGGCCACTGAGGCTGTCGCCACCGACATATGGGCAGAGGCCACCATCGGAAACTTGCCTCCCGGCACATAACACCCCACAGATTGGACCGGGATGTTCTTATGGCCGAGGATGACGCCCGGCATCGTTTCGACTTCGATATCGGTCATCGAGGCCCGCTGGGCCCGGGCAAAAGCCACGACCTGTTCTTGGGCAAACTTGATATCCGCAAGTTCGCGGCTCGAGAGTTGTCCGATCAGCCCATCGATCTCGTCTTGACTGAGACGGAACCGCTGTGGCGCATAGCCGTCGAACTTTTCCGATAGGGACCGCACCGCCCCATCGCCGCCCGCCTCGATCTCCCGGAGCGTGGTTTCGACGATCGAGCGAACTTTCGCGTCGTCTTCGGCCCGCTCCGCATCGGGCTTTCCTTCTTTGAGATAGGTGATGGCCATGGCGCGCCCTTTCGCATCTTTCGACCTGAGGATATCGATTTTGAATACGTATGCAAGCGGGCCGTCGTCGCGCCCCGTCCCCTTGCCTTTCCCAGCCCGGGCGACCAGGGTCGCGCCATGGTTCCCCGAACGAGCGACGCCGTGGTCGGACCTGGCCCCGGAGGCTGGGTGATCATCGTTCTCATCCTCGGGATGGGGCTTGTGGAGGCGGTAATTCTTCTGGGTGGCGGTATCGGGATCCGGCCGGCAGCACTCCGGTCACTGGCCCTCGAATACGGCGCGTTCTGGCCTGGGCTCTTGGGAAGCTGGCAGGCCAATTATCCGGCCCAACCGGCGGCGATGTTTCTGACCTATGGGTTCCTCCACGGCTCGCTCCTCCACTACACGGTCAATATGATCACGCTCTACTCCCTGGGCCGAGCGGTGATCCTGCGGGGCGGGGCCTGGCGGTTTTTGGCGATCTACGGGGCGGCCATTCTTGGCGGGGCCGTGGCATTTGGGCTTTTGGCGCCGGATCTTCGTCCCATGGTGGGAGCCTCAGGGGCGCTTTTCGGGCTCGCGGGCGCGATCCTGGCCTGGGACTTCTTGGAACGTGCGGATTTTGCCCTGTCGCTTTGGCCCGTGGGGCGGGCGGTGGCGGTGCTGGTGCTTTTAAACCTTGTCCTCTGGTGGGTGATGGACGGGCTTTTGGCCTGGCAAACCCATCTTGGAGGTTTTGTCGCCGGGTGGGCGGCGGCGGTGTTTGTCGAACCGAAACGCGGCACCACCGGATAGGGCAGATCGGGGGCGCTGCCCCCGCGCGCCGGGCGCGCTCCCCCGGAGTATTTTGGCCAGGATGAAGGGCGGGGTTGCGGCACGAAGGGGATCGGCCCGCCGCACTCGAGCCTTTCGCCTTGACCTCCGCCCTGGCTTCGGCAGAACCGGCCCATGGGAACTGCCCGGCTGACCATCGACCGCCCCGCCATCGTCGCCAATTGGCGCGCCCTGGATCGGCTTTCGGCTCGTTCGGTCGAGACCGGGGCAGTCGTGAAGGCCGATTGTTATGGACTGGGTGCGGGGCCAGTGTCCGAGGCCCTGGCTGAGGCCGGGGCCAAGCGGTTTTTCGTGGCAATAGCGGAAGAAGGCCAAAAGGTCCGTGAGGCTTTGGGACCGGGACCGGAGATCTTTGTTTTTTCGGGCCACATGGCGGGCGATACCGCGCTAATTGACGGCGCGGACCTGGTCCCGCTTCTCAATTCACCCGAACAGGTGGGCCGCCATCTCGACCATCTGCCGGGCCGCGCCTTTGGGATTCAACTCGACACGGGCATGAACCGCCTCGGCCTTGAACCGGCCGATTGGAGCCATATCCGCGACCGGGTCCTTCCTTTGGGGCCGCGCTTGGTGATGAGCCATCTGGCCTCGGCCGATGATCCCAAGGATGCGATGAACGGCGCCCAGCTCGGCGTCTTCCGGGAATTGGTCGAGGGCGTTGACGCCCCGCTCTCTCTGGCCGCGACCGGGGGAACGCTTTTGGGCGAAGCCTATCATTTCGACCTCGTCCGGCCTGGGATCGGGCTTTATGGGGGGGTTCCTTTTGAGGCCGCCGCCCCGGTTGTGACTCTCACTGTCCCGGTGATCCAGATCCGCGATCTTACCCAAGGCGAAACCGTGGGCTACGGCAACAGCTGGACCGCAGCGCGCCCGAGCCGGATCGCGACCATTGCCGCAGGCTATGCCGACGGGCTGATCCGGGCCATGGGCGGGCGCGCCCAGGTCTTTGCCGGAGGGGTGCCTTGCCCCGTCGTCGGGCGGGTCTCGATGGATCTTATCACCGTCGACATCACCGATCTTGACGCTGAACCCATCGACATGGAGCTACTTGGCCCCGACCAGGGCGTCGACGTCCTGGCCGAGGCCGCAGGCACGATCGGCTATGAGATCCTGACCTCCCTCGGGGCACGCTACGAACGGGTGATCCGGTGAGGGCGCTCGGCGCTTTGGGCGCCCCGGTGGCAGGCATGCTCGCGGCCATCGGGAGCATAGCGCTCTTTGCCTTGGAGACCGTGAGCCATCTGATCCGGCCGCCGTACTACCCGAGGGAATTTCTCTCGGCCGTGCTCAATATCGGGTACTTCTCGTTGCCGGTCGTGGGGTTGACGACGATCTTTACCGGTGGCGCCTTAGCATTGCAGATCTTTGCGGGTGGTGCGCGGTTCTCGGCAGAAGCGGTGGTGCCGCAAATCGTGGCCATCGGCATGGTGCGGGAATTGGGGCCGGTCCTCGTGGGGCTGATGATCGCGGCCCGGGTCACGTCCTCGATTGCCGCTGAGATCGCGACGATGAAGGTGACCGAGCAGATCGACGCCCTTGTCACCCTTTCGACCGATCCGATGAAGTATTTGACCCTCCCCCGGGTTCTTGCAGCGACCCTCGTCATGCCCATCCTCGTGGCCATCGGTGACGCGATCGGCATCCTCGGGGGCTGGTTCGTGGGCACCGGGCGCCTCGGCTTTAATGCGGCGACTTACATGACCAACACGATCGATTTCCTCGAATGGCTCGACATCGTCTCGTCGCTTGCCAAAGGCGCGGTCTTTGGGTTTCTCGCTGCACTTATGGGCTGCTATTTCGGTATGAATTCCGGCCGCGGTGCCCAGGGCGTGGGGCGGGCCACGAAATCGGCGGTGGTGGCGGCGAGCGTGATGATACTTGCCGCCAATTTCCTCCTCACAGAACTCTTTTTTGCCGCATGATCACGCTCGCCGGTGTCCATAAGGCCTTTGGGCCGAAGGAAGTCCTCCGGGGCGTTGACCTCACCGTGCCCAAGGGGACGAGCCTCGTGATCATCGGAGGGTCCGGCACCGGGAAATCGGTGACGCTCAAATGCATCCTCGGCCTCATGAAACCTGACCAAGGGACCATCACGCTCGACGGTGAAGACGTCACCCGGGCCGACCGCGACGCGTTCCTTGCCCGGTTCGGTATGCTCTTTCAGGGGGCGGCCCTCTTCGACAGCCTTACGGTTTGGCAAAACGTGGCGTTCCGGCTCCTCCGGGGCTCGCTTAAGCGGCCGAAATCCGAGGCCCGGGACATCGCGATCGACAAGCTCCGCCGCGTGGGGCTCACGCCGGATGTGGCCGATCTTTTCCCTTCGGAACTCTCGGGGGGCATGCAGAAACGGGTGGGCTTGGCCCGCGCCATCGCCGCCGAACCGGAGATCATCTTTTTCGACGAGCCGACGACGGGGCTCGACCCGATCATGGCCGGGGTGATCAACGATTTGATCCGCGAGATCGTGACCGAGATGGGGGCCACCGCGATGACCATCACCCATGACATGACGAGCGTGCGCGCCATCGCCGACCAGGTAGCAATGATCCATGGCGGCAAAGTGCGCTGGACCGGCAGTGTAGAAGAGATGGACCAAACGGACGATCCATATGTGCGCCAATTCGTGTCGGGATCGGCCGAAGGGCCCATCGAAGCGGTGCGCTGAGTCCGCCATCGGCGCGATCGAAACCCAGATGCGGGTTTAGAGCGTTAGTCTTTGTGTTTTTGCCGGAAGTCCCGCGGGCTGACGCCGAACCGCGCCTTGAACCTCCGGCTGAAATGGGCCGCACTCGAAAACCCGTGGGCAAAGGCGATCTCGGTGATCGAATGGCCGCTGAACCGCGGATCTTCCAATGCCGCCGCCGCCCCGTCGAGGCGTTTGCGGAGTATGCGGGCGGCGACGGTGTCGGGCGCATCGCGGAAGAGATGGAAGAGATAGCTTTGTGAGATCCCAACCCGCGCAGCCAAGTCGGACGGGCCCAAGTCGGGATCGGCGAGCCGCGCCTCCATGACCTTGTCGATCCGCGCCAGGAGGGCCGCCCGGGGCGGCAAACCTGCCTCACGAACCGGTCGCGCAAGTTCGGCCACTTCGCCGATCAATGACGCTGCCAGGCGCGAAAAAGCTGGCCCATCGAGGCCTGCGGCCACGGAGCGTAGCGCGAGCACCCGGTCCCTTAGAAGCGCACCCCATCCACCGGATGTGTCGATCACTCCAGGCGTCAACGCGTCCGAGCCGGAAAGCGCGCGCAACCGGGCCCGGCTCACAAAGAGCGTGGTTTTGCGGATCGGGGTGGGCGCGCGGAACCGACATGGGCGCGAGGCGTCCCAAACGAGCATATCCCCTGGCCCGAGCCGCGCCGAAAAGCCGGGCTGGGAGACTTCTTCATGGCCCGATCTGAGGGCAAGGATCCCGTAGTATCCGTCGTCATACTGGCCGATCTCCCGCGCATCCCGAGTGCCCGCGCAGGGGTCGCACGCGCAATGGACCAAGGAGAAGTCACCGTCCTCTCGGGTCGCGACTTGGGCGACATAAGCCTTTTTGGAGCCTACCTCCGGCGCGTCCAAAGCCCAACTCAGATGCGAGGTGTTGAGCGCATCGGCCCAGGCCTCGAACCGGGCGGCGGGCGCAAAAGACGCGGTTGACCAATGGTGCAATGCTCAAATTCCCCCACCCCACATTGAAGGGAGGATCAAGTATTAGGGCTGCCAGCGTCAAGCATCCCCCGCCCGCATCGGCCAAACTCTCCTCCAAACGAAGGGAGGACCCCATGAAACGCGACGTGACATTCAAGGCCGAAGACGGCACGGAATTGGCCGGATGGCTCTACGAAGCCGCCACCACCCCGGCCCCGTGTGTCATCATGGCCCACGGCTTTTCCGCCACAAAGGAAATGCACCTCGCGGGCTTTGCCGAGACGTTCCAGGCGGCGGGGATGAACGTTTTGGTCTATGACAACCGCAATCTTGGCCAAAGCGGCGGTGAACCGCGCGGCGAGATCGACCCCGACCAACAGATCTCCGATTACCGCGATGCGATCACTTGGGTCCAAAGCCTCGACAGCGTCGATGAAGACCGGATCGGCATCTGGGGGTCGAGCTATTCGGGCGGCCATGTCCTCGTGGTGGCGGCAAAGGACCGGCGCGTGAAATGCGTCATCAGCCAGGTGCCCCTGGTCTACGGGCTCGAAAATGCCCAACGGCTGGTCCGGTCCGACCATTGGGCCGGGCTCCGCGCGGCCTTCGGGGCCGACCGGGCCGGGCGGCTTCGGGGAGACGCCCCCCTCAGCCTCCCGGTTGTGGGCGACGGACCGGAAGACGATTGTGCGCTCCCGACCGATGACAGCCGCGTCTTTTTTCACGGGCTCTCGGAGGCCAATCGGGGTGCTTGGGTGAACGAGATCACCTTGCGGTCGATGGAGCTTTTTACCGAATACGAGCCTGGCACTTGGATATCGCGGATCGCGCCAACCCCGCTCATGCTGGTCGTCGCCCGGGACGACCACCTTACGCCTGCCGATCTCGCCCTCCGCGCCTATGAGAACGCCCACGAGCCGAAAAAGCTCCTCGTCCTCGATTGCGCTCATTTCGAAGCCTATACGGAGGGCCCGTTTGATGTCTCCGCACCGGCGCAGCGGGCTTGGTTTGCAGAGCATTTGGGCGTCGCCTGAAGCGCAAGTCCCCATCTCCCGGTGGCGGCCCGAGCGTTGCCGCCGGGGCAAGCCCCCATTGAAGGCGGGGCCACGAGGCGGCATCTAAACGGGGTTCACAGGACCGGACCCCGCCCCTTGCCCCAACGCACCGCCTTTGACACCCTCGCCATCGGACTGAACCTGGCTCTTCTTATGATCTTCCCCGTCGCTTGGACAGCTCCCCTCCTCCGCGCCGGTCTTTTGCCGCTCTTCGGGCTGGACGAGATCAGCGTTTGGTCGGGGATCGTCTCCTTGAGCCAAACAGACCCCTGGCTTGCGGGGCTTGTCGCCCTCCTTGCCCTCGTCGCGCCATATGCAAAAACCCTCGGCCTCACCGCACTTCAACTCGGGTTGACGTCGCCGCGGCTTCTTCCGGCCATCGCTTGGGCCGGACGCCTTGACATGGCCGATATATTCCTCATCGCCCTTTACATCGTCATCGCCCGGGGGGTCGGCGTCGGCCGGGTAGAGACCGCCTGGGGGCTTTACCTTTTCACCGGGGCCATCCTTCTTTCCCTTGCCCTGTCCTGGGCCGAAAAGGCCCGCTTGCGGGAGGCCGAACGAGGGGGCATCTAAGGCCATGGCCAAGGATGCCTCCTTTTCCTGCTCCGAATGCGGCGCGGTCTATTCCAAGTGGTCCGGGCGCTGCGACGCCTGCGGGGCCTGGAATGCGATCACCGAAAACGCGCCGCTGTCCCAAGGTCCGGGCAAAGCCGCCCTCGGCGCCAAACGGGGTGCGAAAATCGCACTCGGCCCGCTTTCGGGGCCGGAGACGCACCTTGTCCGCACCGCATCGGGCATTGCCGAACTTGACCGGGTCTTGGGGGGCGGGCTTGTGCCGGGTTCGGCCATCTTGGTGGGGGGCGATCCTGGGATCGGTAAATCCACGCTTCTCCTCCAGGCCGCGGCGCGGTTCGGCGCGGCAGGGCTCAAAACCGCCTATATCTCTGGGGAAGAGGCCACGGCCCAGGTGCGGATGCGCGCCGAGCGCCTCGGATTGGCCGAAGCTCCGGTTGCGCTCGCCGCTGCCACCGGCCTCCGCGATATTCTGACGACCCTCGAAGCGGAGGCGCCGGGTCTCATTGTCATCGATTCCATCCAGACCATGTGGCTCGATACCATCGAGAGCGCCCCGGGATCGGTGGCCCAGGTGCGGGGCGCAGCCCACGAACTGGTAAGATTCGCAAAATCAAAGGGTTCCGCGGTTATCCTCGTCGGTCACGTGACAAAGGAGGGCCAGATTGCGGGCCCCCGGGTGGTCGAGCATATGGTCGACACGGTGCTCTATTTCGAAGGCGAGCGGGGGCACCAATTCCGGATTCTGCGCGCGGTCAAAAACCGTTTCGGCCCGGCCGATGAGATCGGCGTCTTCGAGATGACCGGCCAGGGCCTCGACGAAGTGGCCAACCCGTCGGCGCTTTTCCTCGGCGAGCGCGACAGTCCGGCCCCCGGAAGCGTCGTTTTTGCCGGGATCGAAGGGAGCCGCCCCCTTTTGTCCGAGATCCAAGCCCTCGTTGCCCCGGCCCCCGCGGGCCAGGCCCGCCGCTCGGTCGTGGGTTGGGACGGAAGCCGCTTGGCGATGATCCTTGCCGTCCTCGAAGCGCGCTGTGGGATCCCCTTTGCTGGGCTCGACGTCTATCTCAACGTCGCCGGGGGCTTGAGGATCCAAGAACCGGGCGCCGATCTGGCTGTGGCCGCCGCGCTACTTTCTGCCAGGGAGGATGCCGCACTGCCGAAAGCCACTGTTATTTTTGGTGAAATCAGCCTATCGGGAGCTTTGCGTCCGGTGGGGCAGGCAGAGACCCGATTGAAAGAAGCCGCAAAACTCGGCTTCACCCGGGCCCTGGTGCCGGAGCGCAGTAAAACAGGCGAAACCGGCGTTCAGGCACAAAAACTCCCTGATCTTGCCCAACTCGTCGGAGACGTATTCGGCGCCGGATAAACCGGCTGGAGGCAGGCATGGAAGGTTTCACCCTGGTCGATGGGATCGTGGCGATCGTCGTGGTCGTCTCGGCGATATTGGCCTATTCGAGAGGCTTCGTGCGCGAAGCGCTGGCCATCGGGGGCTGGATTTTGGCCGCGGTGGTGGCGTTCATTTTCGCGCCAAGCATCGAGCCATTGGTCAAAGAAATCCCGATTATCAATGAGTTCCTTGGAGGGAATTGCGAATTGGCGATCATCATCGCATTCGCACTGGTCTTTGCCGGAGCGTTGATCCTTGTGTCGATCTTCACGCCGCTCTTTTCATCGGCTGTTCAGAATTCGGCCGTCTCCGGGCTCGACCAAGGGCTCGGGTTCCTCTTCGGCGTCGCGCGGGGGCTTCTCTTGGTTGTGGTGGCACTCGTGGTCTATGACCGGCTGGTCATCGCCGATCCGATCCCGATGATCGACGAAAGCCGCACCGCCAAGATCTTTGCCGAAGCGCAAGACGGCATAAACGACGCGATCCCCGAACAGGCGCCACAGTGGATTGTTGCCCGATATGAAGAGCTTATCGCCAATTGCGAAGCCGGTCAGAGCGACGCTTAAATGCTAGGCCCAACCCGTCCCGGGCTTGACCCGGGACCTCTGGCCGGAGGCTAAGATGCGCGAGGCCCCGGAACAGATCCGGGGCCGCTTTGGTCCCTACCCGACCGGCTTTTCTTCCGCAGCCGCTGCGAGAGCTTCTGCACGTGCCGCAAGCTCGGCCAGCGTATCGGTCACTTCGTTAGGGACCACGGCGACCTCTATGCGCTCGGGCTCGGCCCGGGGCTCTGCTTTCAAGCGGTCGAGCTCGGCGGTCTTCCCCCGCATTTCTTCTTCCATCCCGGCGGTCTTGTCGGCGAGCATGAGCCCCGCCATCAAAAGCATCCGCGCTTCGGGCAGCCGGCCCACCTGGTCAACGAGGGCCGTTGCTTCGGCATCAAGAAGGGCCGCGGCCGAGCGCAAAAACGCTTCTTCCCCGTCCTGACAGGCCACATCAAAGCCCCGGCCGCCGATCGAGATTCTCACCTCAGCCATCCGCATTCTCCTGCAAAATCGGCTCAATAAGTGCCGCGATCTCGTCCATCTCCGCCGCCCGCGTGGTATCTTCGGCCCGAAGCGCTTCGAGCTCAGCCATCATCGCTGTGTTCACGAGATGGGCATCAGCCAGCCCCGACGCATTGGCTTCCCGGAGTGCGGAATTCGATTGGCGCAGCTCCCCGTTGACCCGCCGCATCCGCTGGAGCCCCGCGTCGCGGTCCGCCAGCGCCTCCTTCAAAGAGGCCACCTCCGCTTCGAGGGTTTCGACCGAGCCCTCAAGGGCCGTCACGGTCGTCTCTTGTTTTTCTTTGATTGCCCGGACCCGCTCTTCGAGTTGGGCATTGGCGGTCCGCTCGGCTTCGAGGGCGTCGGCCAGCTCTCCCCCGTCGCCGCCTGTGCCCCGTTCGAGCGCCGTTCCGATACGGTCCAGCGCAGCGGTGATCCGCTGTTCATACTCTCTGATGTCGCCCATGAGCCCCGCTCATCGTCCCTATGCGATCCGGCCAGGTTCCAAAATCACGAATCGGATGGCCGAATTCCCCTTGGAAATCCTATACCTTTGGCGCCTTATTCATGCACGTTCCCCCGTCCCCTGCAAGCGGTGCGCTTGAACTCGCCGGACCGGCTGGTATCAACCGGCCGAACCCCGCCCGGGCAAAAGGAACGCGACGTTGGACATCCCCACATTGAAAGAACTCCACCCCGACCATTGGAAGCGGGCCGCGGCCCTTCGCGTTCTGGCCATAGATGCGGTCCAGGCCGCCAATTCCGGCCACCCTGGCATGCCCATGGGGATGGCCGATGTGGCGACGGTGCTGTTCTCAAAACACCTCAAGTTCGACGCCGCCGACCCCGACTGGATTGACCGTGACCGGTTCATCCTCTCTGCGGGCCACGGCTCGATGCTCCTTTACGGGCTCTTGCACCTCACAGGCTATGCCGACATGTCCATGTCGGAACTCGAGAATTTCCGCCAGATCGGGTCGAAAACCGCAGGCCACCCTGAATACGGCCATGCAAAGGGTATTGAGACAACCACCGGCCCCCTTGGCCAGGGGCTTGCCAATGCGGTAGGCTTTGCCATCGCCGAAGAAGCGCTCCGGGCCCGGTTCGGCAAAAAGGTCGTCGACCATTACACCTATGTCATCGCGGGCGACGGGTGCCTCATGGAAGGGGTGAGCCACGAGGCGATCGGTCTGGCGGGCATGCAGGAGCTTTCGCGCCTCATCGTCTTCTGGGACGACAACAACATCTCGATCGATGGCGAGATTTCCCTTTCCGATATCACTGACCAGCGCATGAGGTTCAAAGCCGCGGGTTGGCAGGTCCTGTCTTGCGACGGCCATGACCCGGAAGATATCGACGCCGCCATCGCCAAGGCGAAGTCATCAAAGAAACCCACAATGATCGCTTGCAAATCCCATATCGGCTTTGGCGCGCCCACCAAACAAGACACCAAAGGCGCCCATGGTTCACCCCTGGGCGCTGATGAGATCGCCAAGGTCCGCGAGATCTATGGCTGGCCCCATGCACCCTTCGAGATCCCCGGCGACATTGCCGATTGGTGGCGAGACGTGGGCGCAAGAGGTGCGACAGAACATAGCGCCTGGCAGGCCCGCTTTGCCGGGCTCTCCCCGGCCCGGCGCCGCGAGATCGATCGGGTATTCGCTGGCGAGACCCCGAAAAAGCTCGCCTCGACGATCCGGAGCTTCAAAAAGGCGATCTCCGAGGACCAACCGAAGGTGGCCACGCGGAAATCGTCGGAAAACGTCCTGGCTGCCATCAATCCCGTCTTGCCCGAAACCATCGGCGGCTCGGCCGACCTGACGGGCTCGAACAACACGCTCACCCCCGATCTCGGGATATTCGCGCCGGGGAACCGAAAGGGCCGCTATGTCCATTTTGGGATCCGCGAACACGGCATGGCGGCGGCGATGAACGGGATGGCGCTCCATGGCGGGGTCAAACCCTATGGCGGCACGTTCTTGGTCTTCACCGATTACGCAAGGGGCTCCATGCGGCTCTCGGCCCTAATGGGGGTCCCAGCGACCTACGTGATGACCCACGATTCGATCGGGTTGGGGGAAGACGGGCCCACCCACCAGCCGGTGGAGCATTTGGCAGCACTCCGTGCGATGCCCAATATGAATGTCTTTCGCCCGGCCGATTCCGTCGAAACCGCCGAAGCCTGGGAACTCGCGCTGACATCGGAAAACACCCCGAGCGTTCTGGCCCTCACCCGCCAAGGCCTCCCCACGGTCCGGACCGATCACAAAACCCGGAACCTGACCGCGCAGGGCGCCTATGTCTTGGTCGACGCCAATGAAAAGCGCCGGGCGATCCTGATGGCGACCGGATCCGAGATTGAGATTGCCATGGCCGCTCGCGCGATCCTTGAAGCCGAAGGGATCGGCACAAGGGTCGTCTCCATGCCGTGCTGGGAGCTTTTCGAAGCCCAAGACGAGGCCTACCGGAAAAAGGTCCTCCCCGCCGGGCCGGTCCGGGTCGCCATCGAAGCCGGTCTCCGCTTTGGCTGGGATCGCTGGCTCTTCGGCGAACGGGGCAAACGCGAGAAATCGGGATTTGTCGGCATGCACGGATTTGGTGCGTCGGGCCCGGCCGGGGCACTCTATGAGCATTTCGGCATTACCGCGGACGCGACCGCCGCAAAGGTCCGTGACCTTTTGGCGGGCAATTGGGCGCCGGACCCCCGCGTTTAGGGGCCGGGGCCTGGCCCCGGATGCTCAAAACTGAAAGAAGCCCGCCATGACCAACAAAACCGCCATTGGTCTGGGGCTCTTCATCCTCATCTTTTTGGCCGTGAGCATCCTCACCGGGCTCGACTGGCACATTTTTCTGGCCCGCCGCTTTGTGGACCTGGTCGACTATGTGGCGTTTTGGCGCTGAGCCCTCGGCTTGGCCTCACTCCTCCTGTCGATCGTCGAGTTTTGACCGCGCTTGGGACATCAGCGTTCCGAGGACCGCGTCGATCCCCCCAAATGGCCCATCGCGGCCACCGTTCTCGGCTTTCAAAGCGCTGAGATAGGCGGTCGCGTTATCCAGCCTTTGGGCGAGAAGCTGCGCGGTTTGGAGCAAGAGAACCGGCCGCTCGGCCAAAAAAGTGCCTGGGGCGTCGATGCGGTAAGCCGTGGCGCGGCTCCGGGCTTGGACCGTTGCTGAATAGGGTTTGCCCAGAAGCGCCGACATTTCGCCGACCATGGCTCCAGGTGCACTGATCGTCAGGATCGGTACCCCGCCCCGGACCACGTCCAGCTCCCCTTCGATTAGTACAAACATTGCGTCGAGGGGGTCGTTTTCGAGAACCAATCTGTCACGGGGTTCAAAATGCGCGACCGGCTGCCCCGCGCAGGCTTCTAAAATTCCGTCCATCCCCTCACCAAAGTCTCTTTCAAATAATGACTTAGTGCCAAATAGACGGGCCATGGACAAGGCCCGTGAATGCGGCATCTCGGGACGATACCGGGCAGCGGGCGGGTTGCGCGGCATGCGGCAAAGCACTAAATCAAGCGCGGAGCTTTTATCGGATCCCCATGGAAAACGTCGTACTCATCATCCACCTTCTTTTGGCGCTCGCCCTCATCGGCGTCGTGCTTCTTCAGCGTTCCGAAGGGGGCGGCCTCGGCATGGGTGGTGGAGGCGGCGGCGGGCTGGTCTCATCCCGCGGGGCGGCGACCGCACTCGGGAAGGTCACCTGGGCGCTCGGCATCGCCTTCACGATCACGTCGCTCACCCTGACGATCTTCGCGGCTCAGAATGCGGGCGACGCGTCGGTCCTTGACCGGCTCGGCGTGGATGCCCCCGCGCAGTCGGACCGCGACCCGCTTCTGCCACCGGCCAATCCGCTTCTGCCTCCGGCGGGCGGAGATGGGACGGACGGCGAAACGGCACCGCTCCCCCGCGCAGAATAACGCCCGGCCGGGCCCTGCGGGTCCCGGTGGCTGAAAGACGCGGCCGCGTTCCGAGACCCACCGCGACATCCATAAGATAAGCGCGCAAGAACGGTGGCCAGGTCGCCGTGACTTTGGGTGTGTGCACCCGATCATGCCTTCATCTCTTCAAAAATACGCCCGCCGGAGGCGGCGGCGCACCGCGCCGCACACTAGAACTTGAGATCGGCCCAAGACACTCCACTATATTGCGGGTCATCGGTTGCGAGACGGGTGGTCCTCACGATATACTGAACTCCCGTGAGAGCGTGAGATTCGCCCCGAGGCGGGCCACGCGAACAGGGCTTACGGGGATGTCATCCGAATGGCGCGATACGTATTTGTCACCGGCGGTGTGGTCTCCTCGCTTGGCAAGGGTTTGGCCTCGGCGGCTTTGGGCGCGCTCCTTCAAGCCCGGGGCTATACGGTGCGCCTCCGCAAGCTCGACCCCTATCTCAATGTCGATCCGGGCACGATGAGCCCGTTTGAGCACGGCGAGGTTTTCGTCACCGATGACGGCGCGGAAACCGATCTCGACCTCGGCCATTACGAGCGGTTCACCGGTGTCGCGGCCCGCGCGACCGACAGCGTGTCCTCAGGCCGGATCTACTCGACCGTTCTCGAGAAGGAGCGCCGGGGAGACTACTTGGGAAAGACCATCCAAGTGATCCCCCATGTGACCAATGAGATCAAAGATTTCCTCGCCATCGGCGAAGAAGAAGTGGATTTCATGCTTTGCGAGATCGGGGGCACCGTCGGCGATATCGAAGGGTTGCCGTTCTTTGAAGCGATCCGCCAATTCGCCCAGGATCGGCCCCGGGGCAATTGCATCTTCATGCATTTGACCCTTCTTCCATGGATCGCCGCATCCGGGGAGTTGAAAACCAAGCCGACCCAACACTCGGTGAAGGAACTCCGCTCGATAGGCCTTGCGCCGGATCTCCTCGTTTGCCGGTCCGAACGGCCGATCCCGCAAAAAGAACGCGAAAAGCTCGCGCTTTTCTGCAATGTCCGCCCCGACAGCGTGATTGCGGCCTATGATTTGGGCTCGATCTACGAAGCACCCATGGCCTATCACCGTGAAGGGCTCGACCAGGCGGTCCTTGATGCCTTCGGCATCGCTCCTGCCCCCAAACCCAACCTCGCGCGTTGGGAAGACGTGATGGACCGGCTCGAGAAGGCCGAAGGCGAAGTGCGCGTGGCCATTGTCGGGAAATACACCCAGCTCGAAGACGCCTATAAATCGATTGCCGAAGCGCTCACCCATGGCGGCATGGCCAATCGGACGCGGGTGAAGGCCGAATGGATCGATGCCGAGATTTTCGACAAGGAGGATCCCGGACCCCATCTCGAGGGGTTCCACGCGATCATCGTGCCGGGGGGCTTTGGGGAGCGGGGCACCGAAGGCAAAATCCGCGCCGCCGAATTCGCGCGCACAAAAGGCGTGCCCTATCTCGGGATCTGCCTTGGGATGCAGATGGCGGTGATCGAGACCGCGCGTAATTTGGCGGGCATCGCCGGGGCGGGTTCCGAAGAGTTCGACCACGAAGCCGGCAAGAAACGCTTTGAGCCGGTGGTCTATCATCTCAAGGAATGGGTCCAGGGCAACAAGACCGCCAAAAGGAAAGTCGATGACGACAAGGGCGGGACGATGCGCCTCGGCGCCTATACGGCGAACTTGGCCGAAGGGTCCAAAGTGGCCGAAGTCTACGGCGGCACCGTGATCGAAGAGCGCCATCGGCACCGCTACGAGGTCGATATCAAGTACCGCGACAAGCTCGAAGCGAAGGGGCTCAAATTCTCCGGGATGTCGCCCGACGGACGGCTTCCTGAGATCATCGAAGTGGCGGGCCATCCGTGGTTTATCGGTGTGCAGTTTCACCCCGAGCTCAAGTCAAAACCTTTCGCCCCCCATCCGCTCTTTGCCGATTTCGTGCGAGCGGCGAAGGAGGCGAGCCGGCTGGTCTGAGGCCGGGCCGCGCGCCCTTGTGAGAAGACGAGGCGGGGGCTTCACACCCCCGCACCCCCGTGGAGTATTTCGACCAGGATGAAGGCCGCATTTAGTGGCTGAGATCCGGGCGCGGGACCTAGGACAATGGGAGGCTTAATTGACCCTCGAGACCCTCTTTCAGATCGTCAACTTCGGTGCTCTCATCGGTTGGGTCTTCCTTTTGGCTTCGCCTTGGATCCCGCGCCTTGCCGATGTGGTGGCGGGCTATCTTCTGCCGGGCGTGTTTGCCGTGATTTATATCGGCCTGATCGCGGCCAATGCCGGCTCGGTCGAGGGCGGCTACATGTCGCTTGGCGATGTGATGGGGATCTTTGACGTCCCCGGCGCCGCCCTGGCCGGGTGGATCCACTATCTTGCCTTCGATCTCGTTGCGGGCGCTTTGATCGTGCGATTGGCCCGCCGCGCGGAGCTTGGATTTGGATGGGTCATCCCCTGTCTTCTTCTGACGTTCCTCGTCGGCCCCATCGGGCTCTTGGCTTATCTCGCACTCGTACGCTGGCGGGCACCGGGCGCCCCCTTCCCCTCCCCCTCCGAGGGGGCTAGATGAGCCGGGCCACCCCGAGGACCGAGCCCATGCCCCTTGAGAAAACCTTCGACGCCAAAGAGGCTGAACCGCGCCTTTACGCTGCCTGGGACAAGGCGGGCGCGTTCGCGGCCGGGGCCAATGCCAAACCGGGGGCCGAGAGTTTCACGATATGTATCCCGCCCCCCAACGTCACGGGCGCCCTCCATATGGGCCACGCCTTTAACAATACGCTCCAAGATATCCTGATCCGCTGGCACCGCATGCGGGGGTTTGACACGCTTTGGCAGCCCGGCACGGACCATGCGGGGATCGCCACGCAGATGGTGGTTGAGCGGGAACTGGCGAAGACCAACCGGCGGCGGACCGATATGCTGCGGGACGAGTTCGTGGGCCTTGTCTGGGACCAGAAGACCAAGTCGCGATCGAACATCCGCGACCAGCTCGAACGGTTGGGCGCGTCCTGCGATTGGTCCCGCGAAGCCTTTACCATGGCAGGCGCCCCGGGGGACCCTGGCGACACGCCCGGCGGACAAAACTTCCACGACGCGGTCATCCGCGTCTTCGTGGATATGTACGACAAGGGCCTCATTTACCGAGGCAAACGCCTGGTGAACTGGGACCCCCATTTCGAGACGGCGATTTCTGACCTCGAAGTCGAGAATGTCGAAATCGACGGGCATATGTGGCATTTCAAGTACCCTTTGGCGGGCGGTGCGACCTATGCGTATTTGGAAAGGGATGAAGACGGCAATGTGATCCTCGAAGAGGAACGCGACTATATCTCCATCGCCACGACGCGGCCTGAGACGATGCTGGGCGACGGCGCGGTCGCGGTCCATGTGTCCGACGAACGCTACGCGCCTATTGTGGGCCAGCTTTGCGAGATCCCCGTGGGCCCGAAAGAGCACCGCCGCCTGATCCCGATCATCACCGACCCGTACCCGGACCCCAATTTCGGCTCGGGTGCGGTGAAGATCACCGGCGCCCATGATTTCAATGACTATGAGGTCGCCAAACGCGGCGGCATCCCGATGTACCGGCTGATGGATACGGCCGGGCGGATGCGGGAGGACGGCGCGGCCTATGCCGAGGCCGCCGAGATCGCCCTGGCGGTCGCGCGCGGAGAGACAACGCTGTCGGAAGCCGAGGCCGACGCGATCAATCTTGTCCCGGACGATCTTCGCGGCCTCTACAGGTTCGAGGCGCGAAAGCGGGTCGTTGCGCAGATTACCGAGGAAGGCCTCGCGGTGATGACTGCGGCCGACGATGGGCGCCTCGGCGGAAAGCCCGGAGACCCCGAAGAAACGGTCCCCCTTGTGGAAGCCAAAAAGATCATGGCCCCCTATGGCGACCGCTCGAAGGTCGTCATCGAGCCGATGCTGACCGACCAATGGTTCGTCAAAACCGAAGAGATCGTGGGGCCCGCGCTGGAGGCGGTGCGGTCCGGGGAGACGCGGATATTCCCCGAGCAGCACAAGAAGGTCTATTTCAACTGGCTCGAGAACATCGAGCCCTGGTGCATCTCGCGGCAATTGTGGTGGGGGCATCAGATCCCGGTTTGGTATGGGCCTAGCATACGCTCATTGCCACCAACCGACGAGCAACAAAGAGATGGCTATGAGAACGGCGTAGAGTTTTTGCATGAAGAGCCAATGTCCTTCTGCGCGGCCACCTTCGAAGAGGCAAAAACGAAGGCAATCGAGTACTATACGTCCCAAGAAGGGCTTCCTGTATTCAACTACGAACTAGACGTATTCCCGGTCGCCGACCGCGCGGAGTCCGCGGAGCAGGACGAATTCGAAATTGGTCTCTACCGCGACCCCGACGTCCTGGACACCTGGTTCTCCTCCGGCCTCTGGCCGATCGGCACCCTCGGCTGGCCCGAGGACACCGAGGAGCTAAAGAAATACTTCCCCACATCCGTCCTCGTCACCGGGTTCGACATCATCTTCTTCTGGGTCGCCAGGATGATGATGATGCAATACGCCGTCGTCGGGCAAAAACCCTTCTCGGACGTCTATGTCCACGCCCTCGTCCGCGACGAGAAGGGCAAGAAGATGTCGAAAAGCCTCGGCAACGTCCTCGACCCCCTCGATCTTGTCGATGAGTTCGGCGCCGATGCGGTGCGCTTCACTCTCACCTCGATGGCGGCCATGGGGCGCGACCTCAAACTCTCGACCTCGCGGATCCAAGGCTATCGGAACTTCGTCACCAAGCTCTGGAACGCGGCGCGTTTTGCCGAGATGAACGGCGCTTTCGGCCCCGCGCCCGGCAAGGCCTTCGCCGGTGGGGTGCCGAACCTTGAGATGACCGCCAATCGCTGGATCGTGGGAGAGGTCGCGCGGGCCCGGGAAGCGGTGGATGCCGCCCTTGCCGATTATCGGTTCAACGATGCGGCCAACGGGCTTTACGCCTTTGTCTGGGGCACGTTCTGCGATTGGTATGTCGAGTTCTCAAAACCGCTTTTTGCCAGCGATAACAAGGCGGTGATCGAAGAAACGAAAGCAACCATGGCCTGGGCGCTCGACCAATGCCTTACCCTCCTCCACCCTTTCATGCCGTTTGTCACCGAAGAGCTTTGGGGCCTTGGCGGGGCGCGGGAGAAAATGCTTATCCATGCCGAGTGGCCGGGGCTCGACACAGGGCAACTCGTTGACCCCAAAGCGGAAAAGGAGATGCGTTGGGCAATATCGCTCATCGAGGCCATCCGGTCGGTCCGGGGCGAGATGCATGTCCCGGTGGGGCTCAAAGCGCGGCTCGTTCAGCTTTCCCTCGACGCCGATGGTCAGGACGCGCTCGACCGAAATCTTGCGCTTATTCAACGCCTTGCCCGGATTGAAACTATTGAAAAGGCCGATGCGGCACCGAAAGGATCGGCCACGATCACCGTCGAGGGCGGTACATTCGCGCTCCCCTTGGAAGGGCTAATCGACATTGATGACGAAAAAGCCCGCCTCCAAAAGGGCTTAGACAAGCTGACGAAGGAGCTCGGCGGGCTCAAAGGGCGGCTGAACAACCCCAAATTCGTCGCATCTGCCCCCGAAGACGTGGTCGCAGAGACCCGAGAAGCCCTCGCCGCGCGCGAAGCGGATGCCGCGCGGATCGAAACGGCGCTCTCGCGGCTCGCCGAGTTCGGATAGAATTTTGATATATCAGGCTTTCCGCGCAAGTTAGGGGCAACCAGCACCCGTCGCCCAGTCACAGTTACGAACCGTTAACGCTTCTGTGTCATGCGGGAAGGAGGAGGCGTGCCATGCCGCAAAGTTCTTTGAAAGATCTAATATTTCCAGCGCTCTTTCTCTTCTGGGCCCTGGTCGCGATTTGGAGCCAGGTGGGCCTTTTGGCCGTGATTACCCTCGCCGCTGCGGTGGATCTCTCGCTCAGTGCCTATCAAGGCTGGGCCACCCGGCCCCGCCGCGTGCAGGCGGAGACCAAAAAGCGAAGATAGCTGGCGTTTGGGCCAAAACGGGTTAACATTCACCGGGTGGGGTGCTCGGCGAAGGAGCCGCGTCTTGGTTGAAAACTACACCAACGCCTTTCTCGTGACCTTTGGGGTTCTCGTGTTCATGGCCTTGTTTGGCATTTGGGTGATTTGGGGCCTTATTGGCGCCGCCTTGACCGGTGCCATTGCAGATCGTCTCATCACGAAGGATTTCCGGGGCAAACACCGCCGGGACCAGTAGGCGGCGCAGAGCTCGCCCCGAGCCACGCCTAAACCACATCTCTCTGAAGTTGCCTGCACGCCCTAAAGAAGGGCCGGCCCTTGCTCCGCCCGGACTCCCTCGCCAATATGAAGCGAAAGGACGCTCCATGGCCGAGCCCATAAAAGCTGCCCAAATGCGCGCCATCGAAGAGGCCGCCATCGCCTCGGGGTCGGTGACCGGGGAGGAGCTTATGGAACGGGCCGGCGAGGGCGTGGTTGCAGCCATTTTTCACGAATGGCCGGACCTGGCGGAAGGGCCCCATAATGCCGTAGTGCTCGCCGGGCCGGGCAATAACGGAGGCGACGGTTCGGTCGTGGCCCGGCGCCTCCAAGAAGCCGGTTGGACCGCCCATATTGCCCTCACCACCGACCCCCGACGTCTTAAAGGCGATGCGGCCACGGCCTTTGCAAAACTCGGGCTCTCCGCGGAAGAGCTTCTCCCCTACAGAGGCGAAGCTATTTTCCATCGCCTGGCATCGGGCGGCACCGTTCTTTTGATCGACGCGCTCCTCGGGATCGGTCAGAACCGCGCCGCGGACGCGATCTTGGCGCCGTACCACGAGGCTTGGGATCTATGGGCGAGTGGCAAGAGGGACGGCGAGGTTCGCACCCTCAGCATCGACGTGCCCACCGGTTATGACAGCGAAACCGGCGCCCTCACCGCCCGCAATCCGTTCGAGCCCGACCTCACGGTGACATTCCACCGCGAAAAACCGGTCCACCCCATTATCCGAAGCCATGGCTACAAGGTTGCATTGGCCGATATCGGCCTTTCACCCTGGGACGATCCAGCGGCGGGCGCTTAACCGGCCCTTCATCCTGGGTAAAATACTCCCGCCGGA
The DNA here is from genome assembly GCA_039198225.1 of Pseudomonadota bacterium. Lineage (GTDB taxonomy): Bacteria > Pseudomonadota > Alphaproteobacteria > Rhodobacterales > Rhodobacteraceae > JASJAR01. The sequence goes on along the minus strand of JBCCTQ010000016.1, from coordinate 27,701 downwards.
GGCAAAATGTATCGAGAGCCGAAAGTCATAACAGGTGGGCCGGAGGTGGTCGGACAACTCGGGAAGTCCCGAGACAGCCACAAATATGCCTACGGCCATGCCCTTGTTCTTGCCGGTGGTCCAGGCCATGGCGGCGCGGCCCGGTTGGCGGCCAGAAGTGCGTTGAGGATCGGTGCGGGCCTTGTCACGCTCGCTTGCCCCCAATCTGGTCTCGCCGAGAATGCCGCAAGGCTCGATGCGGTTATGGTCCGTGGGCTCGACGGGGCGCCGGGGCTGAAGGAGCTCTTGGAGGATCCGCGGCTCAACGCCGTCTGTTTGGGCCCGGGCCTTGGGCTTGGTGTGGACACCCAACACCTGGTCCTCGCGGCTTTAGAGGCACCGGACCCGTCGGACGGACCCCGCCGCGCGGTCGTTCTCGATGCCGATGCGCTCTCTCGTTTTGAACGGAGCCCCGAAGCCCTCTTTTCGGCACTCCAAGAGACATGTGTTCTCACTCCCCACGCCGGCGAGTTTCGGCGGCTCTTCCCGGACATTGCCGATAAACTCGCCGCAACGGCCAAAAGTGGCTCCGACTATTCAAAAGTCGATGCGACCCGAGAGGCGGCGGCGCGGGCGGGCTGCATGGTGCTTTTCAAAGGACCCGACACGGTCATCGCCCATCCCGATGGGCGGGCGTCGATCAACGCGGCCTCTTCCGACCGTGCCGCGCCTTGGCTCGCGACGGCCGGGTCAGGCGATGTGCTCGCAGGGTTCATAACGGGGCTCCTGGCACGGGGATTTTCGCCCATGGTCGCCGCAGAGACCGCCGCCTGGCTCCATGTGGAATGTGCATTGGAATTTGGTCCCGGCCTTATCGCCGAAGATCTTCCCGAAACGCTGCCAAAAGTCTTTCGAAAACTGGGGCTCTAGCCCCGCGCTAGACCTCGCCGCTTTCGGCCTTTTTCGCCCAAGACCCGCCCTCTTCGGACCAATAGACCGCTGGCACATTGGCCTCGGTCAGCCGCCGCCATTGCCCCCGCGCGGCTTCAACGGCTTGGGGATCGGCTCCTTCAAAAAGAAGGCAGACCCGTTCAAGCGACATGGCCTCCTCGATCCCGATCTCGGCCCCGTCGACAGCCATGACGCAGACCGCACCGTTGGGGGTCGCCTGATCCGTGGTCAAAAGGATCGGTTGGTCGGCATCATGGGGCCCACCGGACCGGCCATGGGGCAAAAACCCGTCGCCCTGCCAAAGGACCTCGTCGAGCCGGTCAAGCCGTGCCCCGTCGGTCCCCCGCACCGCGATCCGCCAGCCCGCGCCCAGGGCTTTCGGCAAGAGCATCCCCAACGTCGCCTCCACGGGCGAGCGGGTTAGGTGGTAAAACCAGGCCGCCGCCATCAGGGCTCGAACCGGGCGCGGATCAACCGGTCAAGGGTGAGAACGCCCCAGCCGGTCGCGCCCTTTGGGCTCATGGGGCCGTCTTTGGGAAGGCTGGCCACCCCGGCAATGTCGAGATGGATCCAGGGCGTGCCGTCCTCGACGAACCGGGCCAAAAACTGTGCGGCTGTGATCGCCCCACCCCAACGCCCGCCGACATTCTTCATGTCGGCCACCGAGGATTTGATCATCTTGTCGTAAGCCGGCCCCATGGGCATCCGCCAGGCGCCTTCGCCTTCGCCCCGTGCCGCTTTCAAAAGCGCATCAGCAAAATCATCGTCGTTCGAAAAAACGCCCGCATGTTCATGGCCGAGGGAGACGATGATGGCGCCGGTTAGGGTCGCGAGATCAACCATGGCGGCGGGTTTGTACTTTTCCTGGGCGTACCAAAGGATATCGGCGAGGACCAAACGGCCTTCGGCATCGGTGTTGATGACCTCAACCGTGTCTCCCTTCATCGAGCGCACCACGTCGCCCGGCCGTTGGGCACGTGAACCCGGCATGTTTTCGACGAGCCCGACAATCCCCACCACATTGGCCTTGGCTTTGCGGAGTGCGAGGGCCTTCATAACCCCCGCGACGGTACCGGCCCCGCCCATATCCATCGTCATCTCTTCCATGCCGCCAGCCGGTTTGAGGCTGATCCCACCGGTATCGAAGACCACGCCCTTGCCGAGAAGGGCCAGGGGTGCGTCGGCTTTTTTGCCCCCCATCCAGGTCATCACGACCACTTTTGAAGGGCTCGCCGACCCCATGCCCACGGCCAAAAGCGTGCGCATGCCGAGTTTTTCGAGGTCGTTCTCCTCCAGAACCTCGACCTTGAGCCCGGTGCCTTTAAGGGCCAATAGGCGGTCGGCAAACTCAGTGGTCGTCAGGACATTGGCCGGTTCGGCGACGAGATCGCGGGTAAAAAAGACACCTTCGGCTAAGGCGCGGCCCGCGGCCGCGGCCGCTTCAGCTTCATCGGGTTTTGAGACCACAAAACGGAAGGTGACCGGCTCTTCATCAGCGCCGTTGTCGCCTTGGGTTTTGTGGTCGCGGAAGGCATAGGCCCGAAGCTGGGCCCCGAGGGCCAGATCTTCGACCCGGCGGAGCCCACCCGCCAGAACCAGAATTGTGCCCTTCCCGGCGGACTTCCCGATGCTTGCCCCGGCCTTGCGCGCCTCGGCCACGCTGGGGCGCCGGTCGAGCTTGACGATGATCAGCGCTTCGGCGGCTAGACCGCTTGGATAGGCCAATGTCGCCCCATCACCCACGGCAAGCTTTTCAAAGGCAGGGCTTCCAAGGTAGCGCTCAAGGGCTCCTCGGGTCAGCCGATTGACCCGCCGCGCCAAAGGATCGAGCTTACTCGGCTCACTGGCAAACACCACGACCCGACCTTCGATTTCGGCCAACCCGTCGAGATCGGGGGCTTCGAATGTGACGGGGTGCGGGGTGGTCATCGGGGGGATCCTTCCGTTGCGGTCACGCCGGGATACAAGCGCGATCCGGCAATGGGAAGCGGGCAATCGCCGGGTGCGGTGAGGCACTTGGTTTTCGCTTGGGCTATGATGGTCTAGGCTTTGGCAAAACCTCCGGGGGCAAAACGGGCGGCGGGGCGGAATTGGAGCGGTTTTCTTGGCGGGGGCGATGGCGGCGGCAGGCGGGCCGAACGGCTCTCGCTTGGCTTCTGGCTTCGCTGGTCTTGGCCGGCGGCCCGGCCACGGCCCAACTTGCGTCCCTCGTGGCCGACGGAATTTCGGTGGAAGGCGACGGCGTGATCGTTGCCGAAGGCAATGTCGAGATCTTCTACGAGGGTGCGACGCTCAAAGCCGCACGGCTCCGATATGACGGCCAGGCCGACACGCTGACCCTCGACGGCCCGATCCGGGTGAGTGACGGCGAGGGCGTTGAGATCCTCGCCGATGCGGGCGAACTCGATGCCGATCTGAGAAACGGAGTTCTCCGTTCGGCCCGGCTCGTTCTCGACCGCCAGCTTCAGCTCAGTGCGGCCCGGATCCGCCGGGTCGACGGACGCTATACGGAACTTTCCCGCACGATCGCTACCTCCTGCCGGATCTGCGGCACAGACAGCCCGCCCATTTGGGAAATTCGGGCCAGCCGTGTGGTCCACGACCAGGAGGAACGCCAAATCTATCTCGACAATGCCCAGTTCCGCGTTGTGGGGATTCCGGTGTTTTACTGGCCAAGCCTGCGGTTTCCCGATCCAAGTCTCGACCGCTCAACGGGCTTTCTCTTTCCCGAACTTGTCCAAACCACTCAGCTCGGGACCGGTCTCAAGATCCCTTACTTCATCAAGATCGGCGATCACGCCGATCTCACCCTCACCCCCTATTTCTCGGCGGTGACCGCCACCCTCGAGGCGCGCTACCGTCAGGAATTCAGGGGCGGTCGGCTCTCCTTTGAAGGGGCGGTTTCGAACGACAATCTCCGGGCGGGCGAGCGCTCTTACCTCTTCGGCCGGGGCCAGTTCGCCCTGCCCCGAGGCTATCGCTTAGGCTTTGACGTCGAGCTTGTCTCTGACCCATCTTACCTTCTCGACTACGATTTCTCCGAAAAGGACCGCCTCGACAGCGGGATTGCGATCACGCGGGTTCTCCGCGATGAGCGGGTGCTCTTTGAGTTCACCGATTTCCGAACGCTCCGCGACAGCGAAATCCCCATCGAAGACGAACTGCCAAATACCCTCTTTGCCTTCGATTATGAACGCCAATTGACCCCGGACCTCTTCGGCGGACCGCTTTGGTTCCGCAGTGACGTCTTGGCCCTGACCCGGCCCTCTGCGACCGACGAGGTGGGCCGCGACGTCTTCCGGACCGGCGCGGCGCTGACCTGGACCGGCACCCGGGTCGTGGGCCCGGGGATCGTAGCCGAAACCCAAGCCGGGGCGGAGGTCGATATCTATGCGGTCAACCAGGACGAGCGTTTCGGCCTTGGGACCGTGCGCACCACCCCCTCGGTGGCTCTTACGCTCCGCTGGCCTTTCCAGCGGGTGGTAGGCCAAAGCACACTGCAAAGCATCGAACCGGTGGCGCAACTTGCATGGTCGCGAACGACCGGCGCCGATGTGCCCGACGAAGACAGCAATACGCCCGAGTTGGATCAAGGAAACCTCTTCAGCCTGTCGCGTTACCCCGGATCTGACCGGAACGAAGAAGGTCTGAGGGGGGCGGCGGGGCTCACCTGGACCAACACCACGCCCTCGGGGGGAGAGTGGTCGCTCTCTGTTGGCCGCATCTTTCGGTTCGATGACCGGGCCCGTTCGGCCGAAGATGTGGCCGATTGGCTGGCCTCGATCCGCGTTATCGGCATCAACGGGTTCCAGGCCTTCGGCCGGGTTCTCGCCGAAGACGATGTGGGCCTCACCCGTGCCTTCGGCACGGTTGGCTGGAGTGACCGGCGGACGAGGCTCAATGGCTCGCTCATCCGGGCCTTCAACGACCCCGATGCCCCGACCGCCGATGACACGGCCGAAATTGCCTTCGACGGCTCCTATGATTTCTCCGAGAACTGGACGGGGGCGCTTGACTGGCGCTATGACCTTGTGGCCGACCGGGCGACCCGGGCGGGGCTTAGCTTGCGGTTCAGAAACGAGTGTGTGGACGTGGAATTCGAACTCACCCAGCGCTTTACAGATACGACGAGCCTCGATCCGACAACACGGGCGTCGATCAGCGTCGCCCTCGGCGGGTTCGGCGCCGGAAACCGGGGGCCGGTCTCGCAATGCAGGGGGTAAGGGGATGACTGCCAGAATATTGCGGCGGGGGGCCGCCTTTTGCGTGTTGCTTCTCGCCCTTGCGGGAAGCGCCATTGCCCAGGGACTGTTCGCACCCATCGTCATCGTCAACGACCGGCTTGTGACCCGGTACCAGGTTGACCAGAGGGTGGATTTTCTCTCGCTTTTGGGGCTTCAGGAAAACCGGCGCGAAGTGGCCCTGGCCCAGCTCACAAACGAAGCGATCCAGCTCAACGCGGCCGAGGCAGCGGGCGTTTTGCCCGATGAAGAGGCCGTCGCGGCGGGCCAGTCGGAATTTGCCTCACGGGCCAATCTCACCCGGGAGGAATTTATCGCAGCCCTTGCCCAAGGCGGGGTGGACGAGGCCACGTTCCGCGACTTCATCGCCGCCGGGGTGGCGTGGCGGGCCTATGTGCAAGACCGTTTCCGACCCGTCGCCGAGACCTTCCCGCCCGGAAGCATCGAACGGGCCGTCGAAAGTGCCGAGATTGCCTCTGAACGACGGGTTCTTCTGACCGAGATCATCCTCCCCGCCAACACCCCCGAAGCGGCGCGTGTCTCGCGGGAAAGGGCTCGCACCTTCCGCCAGATCCGCTCGGCAGAAGAGTTTGGCGCCGCGGCCCGGGAGTTTTCCCTCGCCAATACGCGGTTCCGCAACGGTGAGGTTGATTGGCGCTTGGTCAGCACATTGCCCCCAGAGGTGGGCGCGGCGATCGGAAACCTCCAACCGGGCCAGACGAGCCGGCCTGTCGATCTTGAAAACGCGGTCGCGGTGTTTTTCGTACGGGACGTGGAATTTACGCCTGCGACTACGTCGGCCCTCGCGGCGGTGGACTATGCCCGTCTTCAATTGCCGCCGGGATCGGACGGCCAAGCGAGCCGGATCGCAAGCCAGCTCGACCGGTGCAATGATCTCTTTGGATTTGCCGGGCGTTATCCCGAAGCGGCCTACCAGCGGGAGACGACGCTTCTCAATGCCCTGCCGGCCGATCTGCGCGCGATCCTAGCAACCCTCGATCCGGGAGAGACGTCGACAGCGCTCCGGCGGGGCGGTGGGCCGGTGGTCACAATCCTTTGCGGCCGAACTTTCGGGGTCGGCGATGCGCTCGACCTCTCCCAAGTACGGCTCGGCCTGGTCAACACGCGGCTTCAGCTCCTCGCCAATGCACACCTGGCCGATCTCCGTGCGAGATCGGTGATCGTCCGCCCCAGCGGCGGATGAGTGGCGCGCCCATTGCCATAAGTTCGGGCGACCCGGCGGGGATCGGCCCTGAAATTGCGGCCAAAGCCTGGGAGGTACTCCGGGCCGAGCTTCCCATCCTCTGGATCGGCGACCCTGCCCATTTGCCTCATGAGACAAATTTTAAAGCCGTTGACCGACCAGATGCTGCAGCGGCAATTTCGCCCGAGGCCCTCCCCGTCTTAGCGCTCGATCTCCCTGGCCCCGCCCGGCCCGGCGAGCCCGACCCCGCCCATGCGGCAGGTGTCATCGAGGCCATCGAAACCGGCGCGCGTTTGGCCCAAAACGGGGCGGCCCGGGCACTTGTGACCGCACCGATCTCGAAAAAGGCATTGATCGACGGGGCGGGCTTTGCCTTTCCCGGCCACACGGAATTCCTTGCGGACCTCGCCGGCGGGGCCCAGGTGGTGATGATGCTCGCCGGCGCCGGTCTCCGGGTTGTTCCGACGACGATCCATGTGGCCCTCGCCGAAGTGCCCAGGCTTTTGAGCGAAGACCTGATCGTCAGAACGGTGGAGATCACATCCCACGGACTGACCCGGGATTTCGGCATTGCCGCGCCAAGGATCGCCGTTCTGGGGCTCAATCCCCATGCTGGCGAAGGCGGGGCGATGGGCAAAGAAGACATCGAGATTATCGGCCCCGCGATCGCGTCTTTGCAGGCAAAAGGCCACGCCGTCACCGGCCCCCATCCGGCCGACACGATGTTTCACCCCGCCGCCCGGGACCGCTACGACGTGGCCGTGGCCATGTATCACGACCAAGCTCTCGTGCCGCTAAAGACGATTGCCTTTGACGAAGGCGTCAACGTCACCCTCGGCCTGCCCTTCATCCGCACCTCGCCCGACCACGGAACGGCCTTTGACATTGCAGGCTCGGGTACGGCCAATCCTTCATCCATGGTCGCCGCAATCCGGCTCGCAGCCGATATGGCAAAGGCCCGGGGATGACGGGCGTTGCAAACCTTCCTCCATTGAGGGAGGTCATCCGCACCCATGGCCTCGCGGCCCGGAAATCGCTGGGGCAGAATTTTATCCTCGATCTCAATCTGACCGCCAAAATCGCCCGGGCGGCCGGCGATCTCTCGGCGGCGGATGTGATCGAGGTGGGGCCTGGCCCCGGCGGTTTGACCCGCGGGCTTTTGCTTGAAGGCGCGCGCCGGGTGATCGCGGTGGAAAAAGACGCCCGCTGCCTCCCTGCCCTGGCCGAGATCGCCGCGGTTGACCCACGGCTCGATGTGATCCACGGCGATGCGCTCGAAATCGACGTGGCAAAGGAAGCCCACGCGCCGATCAAAATCGCAGCAAACCTTCCTTACAATGTGGGGACCGAACTCCTCACGCGCTGGCTCGACGCCGAGCCATGGCCGCCCTTTTGGGAAAGCCTCACGCTCATGTTCCAGCGCGAAGTGGCCGAACGGGTGGTGGCCAGTCCTGGCTCGAAAGCCTACGGTCGGCTGTCGGTCCTGACCGTCTGGCGGAGCGACGCGCAGATCGTGATGGATCTGCCACCGTCAGCTTTTGTACCTCCGCCCAAGGTCCGCTCAGCCGTGGTCCATCTCAAGGCCCTTCCCGTCCCCCGCTATGAAGCGCCCGCCAAGACGCTCCGCGCTGTGGTCAAGGCCGCCTTCGGACAACGGCGAAAGATGCTCCGGGCAAGTCTTAGATCGTTTCACCCACGCATCGAAGACCATCTCCGCGCTGCGGGCATCTCGCCAACGGATCGGGCCGAGACCGTGAGTGTCGAAGGTTTCTGCGCCCTCGCCCGCGAAGTCGCGAAGGATCGAGCCTAGGCGATCCCAACTTGCCTCACCTTCCGTGCGGCCGTGTCCGACAGGTGACACCCCGAGACCCTACGGGCGGAAAACGCAGTGTTGTCGGACACGAAACAAATATCTGGCTAGCGTTCACGAATGGGTCACGGGTGGGGCAGTTGGCCCGAGAGAAAGCACAGCTTTCCCTCTGACCAGCCCACATTTCGCCACGCCTCCGTGATCACCTATCGATGCGAGGGATTTCCGCACCATCTGCCTTGGGAACCCTCGAAGGGTCCTGCGTGATGTCTGGGACCAGAAAGGAGTGACCATGGCAGATGATCAGAAAAAACCCGACGAGAACGCTGTTCGCGCTGAAAAAACACCGCCGTCCAAAGAGGATCAGGCGCAAAAGGTGACGGACAATCCCGGCGAAGGCTCCCATATGTTCACCGATTGGGCGCTCATTTAGCGCGACTTACGGCGGGCGCCTTTGGAATTCAAAAGACCCACCGACCCGGCGTCGGCGGATTAGGTTTGAAACTTTACGGTAAGGGAACGGCCCTACTCGGCCGCTTCTTGACTGCCCGCGGCGCCATTTGCCGCCTCACCGCCCTCGCTCGCATCCGCGCGGGGCTTCCTAGGCCGGCGACCCCGTTGGGGTTTGCTTTCGGGCGTCTCAACCAGGGTGCTGTCGCCACCTTGATTTTCCAAATCGATCACTTCGGCCGCGGGTTGCGGCTCTTGTGCGGCATCCATTTCCGGCTCGCGCACCTCTTCGGGCTGACTTTGGCCGGGGGCATCAGGCGCCTCGCCCCGGGCTTCGCGGCGCTCGCGATCTTGCTGTTCGCGCCGCTCCTGGGCTTCACGCTGCTCGCGCTGTGCTTCGTTGAGCAAGCGTACATAATGCTCTGCGTGCTGCTGAAAATTCTCAAGCGCGACCCTGTCCCCGGAAAGCATGGCGTCCCGGGCGAGTTGGCTATATTTATCAATGACTTGTTGCGGCGTACCGCGTACCTTTCCCTCAGGGCCATTGCTGTCAAACACGCGGTTGACAATGTTACCCGATGGACGGTTCCGGTTCGACTTTGAGCGCGAACGTGACTTCGAAGATCTCATTTAGATATGTTCCGGCCTTGCCTGGAAGTAGCGCGACCGTTTCCCCTCCGAGATCCAGTCCCGGATCCTAGGTCGCAGAAAAGTTTGGCTATGTGGCGTCCGAGATGCGGCGCATCGTATCCAACGCGCCACCAATAACCACGCCGTGACCTCAGCGGCAAGCAAAAAGTAAGTCGTATTGGGCATGTCGGCTGGATTAAGGCACTAATTGTGCTTCAAGAACCCGGTCGCGGCCGTCGAGATCGAGGTGGATTTTGATCTGGGCGAGCCCCGCCGCGGCAAGGCGCGAACTGACCTCGGCGGCTTGATCGGGGCCGATTTCGAGAAGGACCCGGCCCCCGGGAAGGAGATGGTCCGAAAGCCCTTCGATGATCCTGTCATAGGCTTCGAGCCCGTCCGGGCCACCATCGAGCGCCACCTGTGGCTCGAACTCGCGGACATCCGGAGAGAGAGCAGAAATGTCAGTCGACCGGATATAAGGGGGATTGGACACAATGAGATCATAACGTCCGCCCACATCCTCCCACCAATCGGACAGGGGCAGGATCACCCTGTCCGCGAGCCCCAGGGCGGCGGCATTTTCACCGGCCACAAGGATGGCGCGTTCTGAAATGTCGGTCCCCACGCCCCTTGCCTCCGGGCGTTCACCCAGCAGCGACAAAAGGATCGCCCCGGACCCGGTGCCAAGGTCGAGAACGCTTACAAAAGGATGTTTGAGCGCGGCTTCGACGAGGGTTTCTGTTTCGGGGCGCGGGTCGAGAACGTCGGCGGTGACTTTGAAGCGGTAGCGCCAAAAGTCCCGGTGGCCGAGGATCTGGGCCATCGGCCGACGCGCGCGCCGTTGGTCGAGGGCTTCATTGAACCAAGCCTCCCCCCGTCCGGCCTCCTCCAGCAGGCGAACGTCTCGTGCGGGGTCCGCCACACCGGCGTCACGCAGCAGGCGGATCGCGTCAGCGCGCGTCATGGATCACCGGGCAACGGAGACCGGACTCGGTCTCCGGCCCGATTTCCGAGCCCGGAAATCGGCGCGCGCCTCAAAGGCCGCTTTCGGCGAGCTTTTGTGCCTGGTCATCGGCGATGAGCCCATCGATCACCTCATCGAGGTCCCCCGCCATCACCTGGTCGAGCTTATAAAGTGTGAGGTTGATCCGATGGTCGGTCATCCTCCCTTGGGGGAAATTGTACGTCCGGATCCGCTCCGACCGGTCGCCGGACCCCACTTGCGCCTTCCGATCAGCGGCCCGTTCGGCATCCGCGCGGCTCCGCTCGGCATCGTAGAGACGGGCGCGCAGAACCTGCATCGCGATGGCCCGGTTTTGATGCTGGGACTTTTCCGACGAGGTGACGACGATGCCGGTCGGGATATGGGTGATGCGGACCGCCGAATCCGTCGTGTTCACATGCTGGCCCCCGGCCCCGCTGGCCCGCATCGTGTCGATACGGATATCGGTCGCGGGAATGTCGATATCGACTTCCTCAGCCTCAGGCAGCACCGCGACCGTGGCCGCTGAGGTGTGGATCCGACCCCCCGATTCCGTGGCCGGAACCCGTTGGACCCGGTGCACACCGGACTCGAATTTCATCCGCGCAAAAACCCCCGTCCCGGCCACGCTCGCCACCACTTCTTTGATGCCGCCAAGCTCGGTCTCGGCCTCTTCGATGAGACTGATTTTCCAACCCTTGGCCTCGGCGTAGCGCTGATACATCCGCAAAAGATCGCCGGCGAACAAGGCCGCCTCTTCGCCGCCCGTGCCGGGCCGAATTTCGAGGATAGCTGCCCGGTCATCGGCCGCATCTTTCGGCAGAAGGGCCAACCGCACCTCGTGTTCGGCCTCGGGGAGCGCTGCCTTGACACGGGCAAGTTCTTCTTCGGCCAGATCCTTCATTTCCGGATCAGCCAGCATCGCTTCGGCATCTCGGGCTTCGGCCACGAGGTTACGGTAGCGTTCGACCGTCTCCACGACGGGCTTCAATGCCGCATATTCTTTCGAGATCGCCGCGATATCGTCGGCCGCCCCTGAAGCAAGTTTCGCTTCCAGGAATTCAAACCGCGCACGGATTTCGTCAAGACGGCCTTCTGGGATCATCGGCTGTCGATGGGCGATGGGAGGCGGGCCGTCAAGGGTCGGCCAAGGCGCTTTCAAGTTCTGAAAGCCAGCCATCGATCCGAGCTTTATTAACACCGAGATCGGAGACCCCGAACCGCGCCCGCGCATATACCGCGACCGCAGCCCCGCCCTCCACACCGACAACGCGGATCGACACCCAATCTGGAAAACCCAAGATTGGCGTCCGGGCCACATAGGAGGCGTGATTGGGCTCGGGGCCTTCGGCCACGGCGCGCACCCCATCTGTTGCGCGAATGATCCCGTCAAGGACAGCAAAAACCTTGTCGGGTGGGTGGGGATAGACCGGCGCATCGGGCGGTCTGAGAGCCAGAGAATTGGGCCCCGACGCCCCGTCGCGCATGGGGTCGAGATGGACCCTTAAAGGATCGTTCGGCGCGAGGCGGATAAAGGCCAGGCCCGCCGCCCCAATGGTTAAAAGCCCGAGCCCAAGGATTATCGCGGTTTTCATGGGTCGCCATCTAGGGGGCGACCTTCGACGAGCAACTCCGCCCATGGACATGGCCCCGCGAGGCCTCGATAAGCACCCCATGTCCGAGACCGACCTCATCCACGACGCCGATGCGGGCATAGACCGCCTTCTCCTAATCATGGCGCGCCTCCGCGACCCCGAGACGGGCTGTCCGTGGGACATCGAACAGAGTTTTGGCACGATCGCCCCTTACACGCTCGAAGAGGCCTATGAGGTGGCCGACGCGGTCGACCGCGAAGCCTGGGACGAGCTTCCCGGGGAGTTGGGCGATCTTTTGCTGCAAGTCGTCTTCATGGCCCAGATCGCCAAGGATCTCGAAAAATTCGATTTCCAGTGCGTCGTGCGGGCGATTTCGGACAAAATGGTCGACCGGCATCCCCATGTGTTTGGCACCGAAAGCCGCGACAAGACCGCGGATCAACAGACCCGCGATTGGGAGGTCGCGAAAGCCGCCGAACGGGCCGGGCGCGGAGAGAAAGCCACGCTTGACGGGGTTGCGATGGGTCTTCCGGCACTGACCCGGGCCCTCAAACTCCAAAAGCGCCTCGGACGGGTCGGGTTCGATTGGAAAGAGACGGGCCCTGTCCTCGAGAAGATCTCCGAAGAGATCGGCGAGCTAGAGGATGCCCAGTCGCGACAGAACGCCAGCGAGACTGAGGCCGAATTCGGCGATCTTTTGTTCGCGCTCGTCAATCTGGCGCGCCACTGGGAGATCGACCCCGAAGCGGCCCTCCGGCGGACCAATGCCAAGGTCGAACGTCGCTTTAAGTGGGTCGAAGCGCGGCTGGCCGAAGACGGCAAAGGCCCCTCCGACAGCAATCTCGACGAGATGGACGCCCTCTGGGACGCGGCCAAGGCGGCAGAGGCGCCCTAGCTGGACAATCCCCGGCCCCCACGCCATCACCCCCCGATGACGAAATCGATCATAATCGACACCGATCCCGGCCAAGACGATGCGGTCGCGATCCTTTTGGCCCTCGCCTCTCCGGAGTTGAACGTACTGGGCCTCACGGCCGTTGCGGGCAACGTACCCCTTTCCCTCACGGCAAAAAATGCCCGGATCATCTGCGAATTGGCCGGGAGGCGCGATATCAAGGTCTTTGCGGGCTCCGCTGCGCCGATCAAACGCGCCCTCGTGACGGCAGAACATGTCCACGGGGCTACGGGGCTCGACGGGCCGGCCATGGCCGATCCGACCATGGCGCTCGAAGACCAAGGCGCGGTCGATTTCATCATCGACACGCTCCGGGCCGAACCTGAAAAGAGCGTCACCCTCTGCCCTTTGGGCCCGCTTACTAATATCGGCATGGCGCTTCAGGCTGCGCCCGACATCGCGCCCCGGATCGCTGAGATCGTCCTGATGGGGGGAGCCTATTTCGAAGTCGGCAACATCACGCCCGCAGCGGAGTTCAACATTTATGTCGACCCCGAAGCCGCTGATATCGTTTTTAAATGCGGCGCCCCTATTACCGTGATGCCGCTCGATGTGACCCATAAGGCGCTGACAACGCGGCCCCGGATCGACGCGTTTCGCGAGCTTGGCACCGAGGTCGGCCGCATGGTTGCCGAATGGACCGATTTTTTCGAGCGCTTCGACATCGAAAAATACGGGTCCGAGGGCGCGCCGCTCCATGATCCGTGCGTGATCGCCTATCTGATCGAGCCGGAGCTTTTTCGGGGTCGGCACGTCAATGTGGAGATCGAAACCGTCTCAGACCTGACCCGAGGGATGACCGTCGCCGATTGGTGGGGCGTGACCGACCGGCCGAAGAACGCCATGTTCATGGGCGATGTGGATGCAGACGGGTATTTCCGGCTACTCCTTCAGCGGTTGGGCCGGCTATGAGCGCGGCCCTGACCCTGGCCGAGCCGGACGATCTCGACCGGCTCCTCGCCATGGCAGCTAAGTATCACAGCGAGATGGGACGGCCTTTTGACGACGCCCATCGCCGGGCTGCGCTTCTCCCCCTCCTCGAGGGCGCTTCCCATGGAGCCGTTTGGCTCATCGGGCCGAAGATGGGCCCGGTGGGCTATGTGGCCGTGGGGTTTGTCTGGTCGCTCGAATGTGCGGGGCTTCTCGGGATGATTGAAGAGATCTTCATCCGCGAAAATGTCCGTGGACGCGGGATCGGCACAGAGGCCCTCGCGGCTCTCGTTGCCCGGCTGAGCGAGACCGGGATCGCAGGGATCGATCTCACCGTGGCCAAGGAAAACGACGCGGCCTGGCGGATCTTTTCTCGCCTCGGATTTGAGGTTCGAAGCGGATCGAATGCCATGGCGTGGCGCCCGGAAGCCCCGGCCTAAGGCCGAGGCGCGCCCTCAGTGCGGGGCGACCGAAGTCGACTTGCCATCTGGGAAGAGAAGCGACACGCCGTCTTTGAAGACATGAACCTTCGAGGGATCGGCGGTGAGGCGGACATTGTGTCCCCGGAGGTCCTTGTGGATCCCCTGGAGTTTCCCGATCACCGGGTCCGCTTCGCCTTCGGGCGTGAAGTAAAGGAGCGTCACCTCGCCCAAGGCTTCGGTGATATTCACCTGGCCTTCATAGATGTAATCGCCGTCGCCCGCCGCATCGAAATCCTCCGGCCGGACCCCGATCCGGACCTTCGCTCCGAGAAGATCGCCTCGGGAGGGGATCGTCGAGCGGGCCGTCCCGCCGCCGTCGAGGCGGATTGTGGTAATCTCGCCGGTGCCGATGACTTCTCCGGACAGGAGGTTCATCGCCGGTGAGCCGATGAATTGGGCCACGAACTCATTCTCGGGCCGCTCGTAAAGGTCGAGGGGTGCGCCCACTTGGGCTATGCCACCGCCCGCAAGAACGACGATCCGCGAGGCCAGCGTCATCGCTTCGACCTGGTCATGGGTGACGTAGATCATGGTTGAGGTCGGCATCGCCTCTTTCAACTGTGCGATCTCGATCCGTGTGGCGACCCGGAGCGCGGCGTCGAGATTGGAGAGCGGCTCGTCAAAGAGATAGACCTTAGGGTCTCGCACGATTGACCGCCCAATCGCCACCCGCTGGCGCTGGCCGCCCGATAGGGCTTTCGGGAGCCGATCGAGCAGGCGCGACAACTGGAGTTTATCCGCCGCCGCTTCCACGGTTTCGCGGATTTCCTTCTCGGGCTTTTTCGCGATCCGAAGCGAGAATGCCATATTGTCGTAGACGGTCATGTGGGGATAGAGCGCGTAGGATTGGAACACCATCGCGATCCCCCGCTGGGACGGCGGCATATCGTTGACGACCGCTCCGTCGATCTCGAGCGTGCCCCCGGTGATTTTCTCGAGCCCGGCGATCATCCTCAGAAGCGTCGATTTTCCGCAGCCCGACGGGCCGACAAACACAATCAATTCCCCGGTTTCGATGTCGAGGTCGATATGTTTCAGGACGTCGACACTTCCATAGGATTTGGCAACGTCGGCCAGTTTGAGATTGCTCATGCCTTCCCCTCCAAGGATGCGCTGGGTGATGCGTAGGCGGCCGACCAGGGGGGCAAAGAAACGCCCTCTCCGTCTGCGTCGACCTCGAATGGATTGCCCTCCACCAGGGCCCAATGGCCCTCGGGCCAATCGATCCTTTGAGGCGCGTCGCTCAGGTTGAACGCGGCAAAGAGCGTCGCTGGCCCTTTGTGGCGGAGAAAGGCGAGGCGGTGCTCGTCGGCTAAAAGGATCTCGATCTCGCCTTTTTGGAGCGCGATTTGGCCCCGCCGGAACGCGATCATGGCTTTATAAAAGGCCAGAAGCGAGCCGTCATCTCCGGCTTGGAGATTGGCGGCGTGGGCCATGTGTTCGGTGGCAACCGGCAGCCAGGGTTTGGCGGATGTGAACCCGCCATGCTCGGCATTGTGGTCCCACGGCATCGGGGTGCGGCAACCGTCGCGGCCTTGAAATTCGGGCCAGAACTCCACGCCGTAGGGGTCTTGGAGATCTTCAAAGGCGATCTTGGCCTCGCGCAACCCGAGTTCCTCGCCTTGATAGATACAGGCCGTGCCCCTGAGGCTGAGAAGAAGGGCGGCATGGGCTTTTTGGGCGGGCTCTGTCAGGCCCCAACGGCTGGCATGGCGTTCGACATCGTGGTTAGAAAACGCCCAGCAGGCCCAACCGTCCCCGACCGCCTCTTCATAGGCGCCGATGATCTCGGCCATGCGGGTGCCGGTGAGCTTGACGGGCGACAGAAAGTCGAACCCATAGCACATATGGACCTTGTCGCCGCCGGACGTGTAGGCGGCCTGGATTTCGAGCCCCCGTTGGGCATCGCCCACTTCGCCGACCGCAGTGGTCCCCGGATATTCGTCGAGAACCGCCCGGAACCTTTTCAGAAAGGCCAGGTTTTCCGGGCGCGACTTGTCGTAAATGTGGTTCTGCCAATTGTAAGGGTTCACCGCAGGCGCGGTGTCGGAATTTCGCTCTTCGGCCGTGAGGCCGGGGTTCGAGCGAAGCTCGGGGTCGTGAAAGTAGAAGTTGATCGTATCGAGGCGGAACCCGTCAACGCCCCGATCGAGCCAGAACCGCGTCACGTCCAGAAGCGCGTTTTGGACGTCCGGGTTGTGGAGATTGAGGTCGGGCTGCTCTTTGAGAAAATTATGCATGTAATACTGCAACCGGCGCCCGTCCCATTGCCAGGCGGAGCCACCGAAGATTGAGAGCCAATTGTTGGGCGGCGCCCCGTCGAGCCCGGCATCGGCCCAGACATACCAATCGGATTTTGGATTGTCGGTCGAGGCGCGGCTTTCGGCGAACCAAGGATGCTGGTCGGACGTGTGGGAAAGGACAAGGTCAATCAGGACCTTAATCCCAAGCTCGCGGGCCCGGGCCACGAGCCCGTCGAAATCGGCGAGCGTGCCAAACATTGGATCGACATCGCAGTAATCAGACACGTCATAGCCAAAATCGAGCATCGGCGAGGTGAAAAACGGCGAGATCCATATCGCGTCCACTCCAAGGCGCGCGACGTGGTCCAGCCGCGCGGTGATGCCCCGCAAATCCCCAACTCCGTCGCCGCTCGTGTCTTGAAAGGACCGGGGGTAGATCTGATAGATCACGGCCCCCCGCCACCAATCGTGGTCCACATCAAACGCGGCCCCGGACGCAGCCTTAACATCAATATTCATGGCAAAATCCTATTTCACCGAACCGGCCAGGAGCCCCCGGACCAGGTAGCGCTGCATCATGAAGAACACCGCGAGGGGCACGATCATCGAGACAAAACCGGCCGTCGCGAGGATCTCCCAATTGCCCCCCCTGGTGCCCAAAAGCTCAACGATCTGCTTTGTCATCACCGTCGTCTCGCCGGAGGCGTCGATCAGGAAGACGAGCGCCACAAGGAGGTCGTTCCAGGTCCAAAGGAACTGAAAGATCGAGAAGGCGGCTAGGGCCGGGAACGACAAGGGCAGGATGATCTTGACGAAGATCTGGAAATCCGTCGCCCCGTCGACCCGGGCATTCTCGATGATGTCTTTCGGCAGACCCACCATGTAGTTCCGCAAAAGATAGATCGCGAGGGGCAAGCCAAATCCCGTATGGGCAAGCCAGACCCCGAGATACCCTTTGCCGATGCCGATCCCGAGATGGAGTTTCAAAAGCGGAATGAGTGCCAATTGGAGGGGCACAACCAAAAGCCCCACCACAGCCGCAACGAGAAGGGCCCGGCCGGGAAATTCCATCCAGGCGAGCGCATAGGCGGCAAAGGCTGCAATCAGGATCGGGATGATCGTGGCCGGGATTGCCACGGTCAGCGTATTGAAAAAGGCTTTCGCCATTCCGCCGCCCGATCCCTCGGTGAAGAGGACAGTGCGGTAATTGTCGAACGTAAACTCGGGCGGTGCGGCAGCGGTCACAAACATCCGCTGGCCTCGACCTGAGATCTGATCGTCATTGCCCCGCCATTCATAGGCCCCATCGGCCGAAAGCGTAATCGTCTCGCCGTCGCCGAGATCGGCCACCTCGCCCGGGGTGAAGGCGGCAATGGCCCGGGAGGACGTGCCCCAGGTGACAACCTCGCGGGTCGAACCTTCGTCAAAAAGCTGGCCCATGACCACGAACCCCCCATCGGCGGCTTCGCGGAACTCGTCCGGATCAAGAGCACGGTAGACTTCATTGACCTCGGACGGGAAGAGCGCGCCCCACCAACCCGATGATGAGATCTGGTCGGCGGTCCGGAAGGATGAGACCAAAAGCCCGAAAGTGGGCAGAACCCAAAGGATGACGAGGAAGGCCACCGACAGGTGCACCGCCCACATGAGCCCGGATTTCTGCCCCGCGATCCCCTCTTGGACGCGCTCTTTGCCTTTGAAGAGCCCCCGGAAAAAGCCCTGGCTACCGGCAACGATGGTGCCGCGATCTGCTTCTTCAGTCATCAGCGCATCTCCTTCCGGGCGTTGTAGACGTTCCAGACAAGGATCGGGGAAACGAGCAGCATCAAGACAATCGCCGCCGCTGAACCGACCCCCCAATCCCCGGCGCGGAAGAGCTTGTCATACATGTAATTCGCCAGAACCTGGGTCTCCCATTGCCCGTTGGTCATGGTGAAGACGATATCGAAGACCTTGAGGACCGTTAGCGTGATCGTTGTCCAGACCACGACAATCGTCGGCATGATCTGCGGGACTTTGATCTTAAAGAAGATCTGGAACGGGTTGGCGCCGTCGACGATGGCCGCCTCCACGGTTTCTTCGGGGATCCCACGGAGCGCCGCCGAGAGGATCACCATGGCAAAGCCCGTTTGGATCCAGATGAGAACGATCATCAGGAAAAAGTTGTTCCAGAAGGGAATCGTCAGCCAGTTTTGCGGCTCAGCTCCGATGCCGACGAGGATTGCGTTGAGGATGCCGATCTGGGCCACTTCGTCGGGCCGGATTTCGTAGACGAGTTTCCAGATCACGCCCGCGCCCACAAAGGAGATCGCCATGGGCATGAAAATGAGCGATTTGGCGATACTGCCCCAGGATATGCGGTCGGTCAGCTGGGCAACGAGAAGCCCAAGCGCGGTCGACAGGGCCGGAACCACGACGAGCCAGAGCATGTTGTTGCGCATCGCTTCCCAGAATTTCGCCTCTCGGGTGAGCTGGGCGTAATTTTCAAAGCCGACAAAGGCATTGCCCGCATCCCGGTCGAGAAACGACAGCCGGAGCGTTTCGACCACCGGATAGGCGAGATAGAGCCCGAGGGCGAAAAAGGCCGGGAAGATAAAGAGCCAAGGCCGGATCATATTGGCGCGGTTGATGTTGCGGCCCGTATTGGGGCCCCGGGCGGGAAAGATGACTTTGTCGAGGATCTGATTGGCGAAGTAAAAGTAGCCAACACAGGCGCCGACGCCGATCACAATGGTCAAAATACCTTGCAGTGCCGGGTTCATGCCACCCCTCCCTTGGTTGCATGTGAGGGCGGCCCGAGGTTAGCCCCGGACCACCCGAAAGGCTTAGTTGGGCCAGCTTGCGTCGATATCGGCCGCAACATCGGCCGCCGCTTTGCCGCCAGTATAGTCCACCATGCCGGTCCAGAACGAGCCCTGGCCAACGGCTGCAGGCATCAGGTCGGATCCGTCAAAACGGAAGGTGGTCGCACCGAGCAGGATTTCGCCCTGTTTGCGAAGCGTATCGGTGTTGTAAGCGTCGAGATTGACGCCGGTATGGGGCGTCAAAAACCCGGTTTGGGCCATCATGATCTCGTGGCTGATCGGAAGCTCGAAGAACTTCATCAACTCATTCGTGGCGTCCGACGGGTTGGTGATCGCCAAGAGCGTACCACCCCCCAAGACCGGGCTTCCGAGATCCTTTTCGGCAAATCCGGGAAGGTAGAAGAAGTCAGCATCTTCGCCGACCACCACATCTTCTGGAAAGAAGGCCGAGGCAAACGACGCTTGGCGGTGCATGTAGCACTGGGGAGGTGCCGCGAACATGCCCTTGGGGCTGTCGCGGAAATCGGTCGATGCCACGGCCGCAGAACCGCCCGACACTTTGGCATCGTCCCGTGCGAACCAGCCAAACTCCTCGATGGCCGCGATCACGCGCTCATCCGAGAACGGGATCTCGTTCGTGGTCCAACCGTCGTAGACTTCGGGCGGCTGGGTCCGCAGCATGATGTCTTCCACCCAATCGGTGGCCGGCCAACCGGTGGCAGGTCCTGAACCCAGACCGATGCACCACGGCACCTCGCCGTCAGCGACGATCTGTTCGGTGAGTGCTTTCAGATCCTCGAAGGTCTCCGGCACTTCGTAACCGGCATCTTCGAAATTCTCCGGGCTGTACCAGACGATCGACTTCAAATTTACGTTATAGAAGAAGCCGTAAAATTGAGGATCGCCATTGGCGTCGGGATAGGTTCCGAGGTCGAGCCAAGACTGGCCCGCGGCGTAGTTGTCGGCTACCCAGCTTGCCATCCCGTCCGGAAGCGGAGCGAGTTGGCCGCGGGCGGCCATGTCGGAGGCGAGACCCGGCTGGGGGTACACCGCGATGTTGGGCGCAGAGCCCGCTTCGGCATCAATTTGGATTTGCTGTTCGAACCCGTCCGAGCCGGTGTAGACCACTTCGGCCCCAGTCGCGTCGGCGAAATAGGCCAAAACGTTCCGGAAAAAGTCGTCTTCTGGGGTCAGCCAAGGGCCGAAAACAGTGACTTCTTGGCCGGAAAGGTCGGGTGCCGAGGCGGCCCAGGCTTCGTAGCCTGCCCAATCAAATGGGCCTTCGCCCACCGGGAATGCCAAATGCCCCCCCGCATGGACGGTCCCTGCCGAAAGCGCGAGTATCGCCGCGCCGGCGCGTAACGTCGATTTCATTGCTATCCTCCCGATAGTCCAGCGGCCCTGTCGCCGCATTTTATTCGCACCCGAGGCAGGCGCCCTCAAAGCGCTTTGGGTAGCCTAGCGTCCTCTAGTGCCCCGCGCGTGTCAATTCCATTTAGCGGGACAAATCCGCCCCTTTCCGTTGCGTAAGCTGAGCAGAATGACGCAGGGGCCGGGTTTGACGGCGAAACATTTCGCTGGGTACTTTCGCCCCGTAGTCGTTACCTCTGCCGAACGAGGGTGAAGAACGCTTGGTCAACACTTTAAAGGACCTCTCTTCCGAATTGGGCCTCTCGCAAACCACCGTGAGCCGGGCTTTGAACGGGTTTCCGGAAGTCAGCGAGACGACCCGACAGCGGGTCTTGGCGGCCGCCGAGCGGTTAAACTACCGCCCTTCGGCCAGGGCGCGGTCCCTAGCGACGGGGCGGACGATGACGATTGGCCATGTACTGACCGTGTCGGGCCGGCACGAAATGATGAACCCGGTCTACGGCGATTTTCTCGCCGGGGCGAGCGAGGGCTACCAAGGGGCGGGCTACCGGATCCACCTCGAAGTTGTGCCCGACGGCGATCAGGAGCGTGCCTACCGTGATCTGGCCGCAGAACGCTCAGTTGACGGGTTCATGCTCCAAGGCCCGGTCAGCGGCGATTGGCGGATCGCGCTTCTCCAAGAGATTGGGCTTCCCTTCGTTGTCCATGGCCGGGCCTCGTTGGCCGGCGACCGGGGCTATGCTTGGGTCGACGTCAACAACCGGGAGGCGTTCCGCGAAGGAGCAGAACGGCTTTTAAGATTGGGCCACCGCCGGATCGGGCTGGTCAACGGTTTGGAGAATATGGATTTCGCCCGCCGCCGGCGCGACGGCTACCGCGCCGCGATTCAAGCCAAAGGGCTTCAAGAAGACCCGGCCCTCGTTGCCCATGACGAGATGACCGACAGTTTCGGCTACCGGGCGGCGACGGCCATGCTGGGCGGGCCCAATCCCCCGACCGCGTTTTTAGCGGCCTCCATACTCATCGCCATGGGCATCCGACGGGCCCTCACCGACCAAGGCCTTGCGCTCGGCAGCGACGTCTCGCTTTTGACCCATGACGATGACCTGTCCTATTTTAGAAACGGTGAGGGCCGCCCGATTTTTACCGCCATGCGGTCGTCGGTGCGCGATGCCGGTCGGATTGCAGCACGCCTGCTCCTCGACCAGATTGCCCGGGGCGCACCGAAACCCGTGGGGCATCTTCTCGAAGCCGATTACATCGAAGGTCCGACAACGGCGCGCGCGCCCGGCACGGCGTGATCTGAGACCGCACTTGTAAACCTCGCCGATGCGGGGCCGGTTGCGGCCAGACGCGAAAGCGGCCTATCAGAAAGCGGTCGCGCAACGGCGCGCAAGAAGGGCTCGATGCGATGGCCAAGGCCGAAACGCTGATCGTTGCAGATATCGGCGGCACGAATACGCGGGTGGCGTTGGTCGAAGGCGGCACACTTAGCACGGATACGATTCGAAAATTTCCCAACGCTGAATATCCCGGCCTTGAGCGGGTGCTGGCCGATTTTGTCGACCATGTGGGGGGCGGCCCGATCGCCGGGGCATGCGTCGCGGTGGCCGGTCCCGTGCGCGACGGAACCGCAACGCTGACCAACCTCGATTGGGGCATCGATTCCGGCACCGTTAAGCGGCCAACCGGCGCGGCGCGGGTGGCTGTTCTGAATGACCTTCAAGCCCAAGGCCATGCGATTGGACGGATCGCTCCGGACAATTTGAAAGAGATTTTGACCGCGTCGAGCGGCCCGCGCCAGGGACCAAGCCTGGTGATCGGCGTTGGAACCGGGTTCAATTGCGCCCCGGTCCATGACTACCCCGGAGGCCGATTGGTGACCGCCGCCGAGGCCGGCCATGTCAATCTGCCGATCCGCAATCAAAGTGACCTCAGCTTGGCCGAATTCGTGGGAACCGTGCATGGGTTTCCCGCCATTGAAGACGTCCTCTCGGGGCGGGGTTTGGAACGCATTTACGCCTGGCTCGGTCACCGGGATGGCACGCCCGCCGAAGCCCGGGCCGCCGACATCATGGCGGCCTGTGCAGACCGGAGCGATCCCCGGGCGGGCGAGGCGGCCGAGACCTTTATACGGATCTTAGGCACTGTGGCCGGCAACCTCGCCCTCATTCATCTTCCTTTCGGGGGGATCTATATGGCGGGCGGGGTCGCCCGTGCGTTCCTTCCCTATTACCGGGACATGGCGTTCGGCGACGCCTTCCGCGACAAAGGCCGTTTTGCCGGTTTCATGGGCAATTTCAGCGTCTCTTTGATCGACGACGATTTTGCAGCGCTTCTGGGCTGCGCCGCCCATCTTTCGCGATTGGCGTGACCCAATTTCAGACCCCGTAACCGCCTTTTAACTCGGTTCCCCTTAGACCTCGTGCATTCTGGACGGACGAGGAAAATGTGCCATGAGCTTTAGAACCGCGTTGGTGGCCGAGGTGGGTCGGTGACAGAGCGTTTGGAACTTCCCGCCAAGCTCGATACTGCCGCCGCTGGCGAGCTCATCACGGCACTTCGTAGCCGTCAGGGGGGTGATCTAGTGCTCGATGCGTCAAGCCTCCAGCAGATCGGCGGGCTCTGCGTCCAAGCCATCATTGTCGCTGCGAATGACTGGCAAGACAGCGGTCATGCTCTCCGTTTCGAGAACGTAAGCGATGAGGTCGCAGATCAATTGCGGCTGTTTGGCACCTCTCCAAGCGTGGTGATCGAAGGAGACATAAGATGACGATATCGGTCCTCGCGGTGGATGACAGCCGGACGATGCGTGACATGATCCGCCTGGCTTTGAACGGGGCCGGCATGGAGACGCATTTGGCCGAAGATGGCCAGCATGGGCTCGAGGTCCTCGACGGTTTGATGCCCGACGCGATCATCACCGACATCAACATGCCCCGCCTGGACGGATTTGGTTTCATCGACGCCGTGCGCGGCCTCGACCGGCTGCAAAGCACGCCGATCTTGGTGCTCACCACCGAGAGTGCGGACGAGCTGAAAGCAAAGGCGCGCCGGGCCGGCGCCACGGGTTGGATCGTAAAACCCTTTGACCCAGAAAAACTCGTCCGCGCACTCCGCATGGTTACCGGATAGGAGACTGACCCTTGTCCGACCCAATGCAGGAAATCCGGGCGTCGTTCTTCATCGAATGCGAAGAACTGCTCGAAGCTTTGCAGGACGGGCTCAATGCCCTGTCTGAAGGCGATGCGGATTCAGAAACGATCAATGTCGTGTTCCGAGCGGTCCATTCCATCAAGGGCGGAGCGGGGGCGTTCGGCCTCGATCAATTGGTTGGATTTGCCCATAAATTTGAGAATGCACTCGATGCGGTCCGGGGCGGCACTCTGTCGGTTGATGACGAGTTGATGCAGCTCTTCTTCAAGTGCGGCGATATTCTCTCGGATGTGGTCCGCGCCTCCCGGGACGACGAAACCCTGGACGAAGGGATCACGGCGCCGGTGATTGCGGAATTGATCGCGGTCGTGGGCGATACGGGCGACGAGGAAGAGGAAGAAGAGCTCGACTTTACGCCGACCGCCCTCAGCCTCGATCTTGGCGGCATCGAAGATTTGGCCGGCGCCGATGACGGGATGGCCGATTTAGCTGACTTGCCCGATCTCGGCGACTTGCCGAACCCCGGCACCGATCCAACCGATGACACGCCCCCGGTCAGCGCCAAAGGCGACGAGCCTGCAACGGATGACGGGCTGCGGGTCTTCAAAATTGGGTTCTCGCCCGAGCCGGAACTCTATCTCGGCGGCAATGAACCGTTGTTCTTGTTCCGCCTTTTGGAAGACTTGGGCGACGTCGAAAGCCAGATCGAAGTCAACGCAACGCTGCCGGCTTTGGACGAATTACAGCCGAATGCCGCCTTGTTGAATTGGACGATCCTTCTCAGGACCAATGCTGACCAAAGCGCGGTCGCAGAGATATTCGAGTTCGTCGAAGGGATCTGTCAGCTCGACATAGGCCTTCATGATCCCAGTGAAGCCGAAGAAGATCTGGCTGGCGCCCCCAAAGATCCCCCTGCCCCGCTACCCGTAGAGCCGCCCCCCGAACCGACCCCTCTACCAGAGACTGCAGAGAATCCCCCTTCGCTTCCGCCTGCTCCTGCGCCCAATCCTGCACCTGAACCAACCGCCGAAGCGGCATCCGGCGCCGACGCGGCAAAGTCCAATGCGTCCAAAACGCCCTCGAAATCGGCGACCGTTCGTGTGGATCTCGAGCGCATTGACCGGCTTGTCAATCTCGTGGGCGAATTGGTCATCAATCAAGCGATGCTCGCACAATCGGTAACCGAGGCGGGACTTCCCAGCAATTCGCCGGTCTCAAGTGGCCTCGATGAGTTCCAGCATTTGACCCGGAATATTCAGGAAAGCGTGATGATGATCCGCGCCCAGCCTGTGAAGTCGCTCTTCCAAAGAATGGGCCGAATTGTTCGGGAAGCTTCGACAGCGGTGGGCAAGGACGCCCGGCTTGTGACCGAAGGCGAAGCCACAGAGATCGACAAAACGGTCATCGAACGCCTGTCCGACCCGCTGACCCACATGATCCGCAATGCGGTTGATCACGGTTTGGAAAGCGCTGAAGACCGTGCCGCTGCTGGCAAACCCGAGCGGGGGATCGTTCGCCTCACGGCGGCCCATCGGTCTGGCCGCGTGGTGATTGAAGTGTCCGACGATGGCGGGGGCATCAACCGACCAAAAGTCCAGGCCTTGGCCGAAGAGCGCGGCCTCATTCCTGCGGGCCAATCCCTAAGCGACCAAGAAATCGACAACCTCCTGTTCATGGCCGGTTTTTCGACCGCCGATCAGGTTTCGAACCTCTCTGGGCGTGGGGTCGGCATGGACGTGGTCAAAAGCTCAATCAGTGCCCTTGGCGGGCGCATCAGCACCACGTCAACCCCCGGCCGCGGCACCTCGTTTTCAATCAGCCTGCCCCTGACCCTCGCGGTCCTGGATGGGATGGTCGTGAGAATTGAACAAGAAACGATGGTCGTGCCCCTGAGCGCCATCGCAGAAACCTTAACGCTCAATGAAACCGATATTCGGGCCCTCGGCCCTCGCACCCGAGTGGTTTTGGTCAGGGAGGAATTCGTCCCGTTGCTCGATCTCGGCGCTGAACTGGGCTACCGTACGCCCCGGGCGAGCTATGCCGGATGCGTCGCACTCCTCATTGTCCAAGAAGACGGCAGTCGGGCAGCCTTGATCGTAGACAGAATAGACGACCAACGACAGGTCGTCATCAAGGGCCTCCAAGACAGCTACGGCCATGTTCCAGGGGTTGCGGCGGCGACAATCCTTGGCGACGGCAAGATCGCCTTAATCCTGGATCCGGCTGACCTTATTTCCAACGCCTCCGGCTACAGCACCCCGGATCCCGCTCTTCAGCAGAAAGCAGGATAAGTCATGCCTCAAGACAATGTCTCTAAAGATAACAAGCCGATGGATAGGACAGCGCAGGACGAAATCGAGCTTCTGTCTTTCCGCATTGGAGAGCACGAATATTCGGTCGACATCATGTCAGTTCGCGAAATCCGCGGCTGGACACGGGCAACCTCTCTTCCTCACGCACCATTCTATATGCACGGCGTCATAAATCTACGTGGTACGGTTCTGCCGGTTGTTGATCTGTCAAGGCGACTCGGCTTGGAAGCAGAGGAGCCAACCGAGCGCAGCGTAATTATCGTCATTGACTTCGATGGAAGGACGGTTGGCGTGCGAGTTGACGCAGTGTCAGATATTCTCTCCGTGGCACTCGACGCGATGCAACCACCTCCAGAAATGCTTGAGGATGGCTCGGAACGTTTTGTCAGCGGGCTCATCATCATCGAAGACCGCATGGTCCGCGTTCTAGATCTCGAGGCAGTTCTGCCGTCCAACGACGAGGTCGCCGCATGACGGTATTGTCGAACTCCGCAGCTTTCTCGGGCAATCGAGAGATGCCGGATGACGTCTTCGCTGCAATCATCAGCATTGCCCATGCTGAAGCGGGTCTCCTCATAACCGAGAAAAAACGTGCCCTCGTACAATCGAGGATCACAAGGCGTCTACGCGCTCTCAAGATTAAGGACTTTCGAGATTATATCGATTTTGTAAAGTCTACTGCGGGAGCCGAAGAAGTCGGCAACATGATTTCGGTCCTGACAACAAATGTCTCAAGCTTCTTTCGTGAAGAGCACCACTTTGAAACCATTCGCAGCGATATCGCACCAAAGCTCATAACACGGGCAAAAGAGAACAAACGGATCCGAATATGGTCAGCTGGTTGCTCCACAGGCCAGGAGCCGTTTACACTTGCAATGCTCTTAAAGGAAATGGAACCCCGTATCTTCGAATACGACGTAAAGGTACTGGCGACTGATATAGACCCAAACGTCATTTCCCATGCACTCGCGGCCCGATACGATGCTCTCCAAATGTCATCCATTCCAGACGACATCCAGTCCAAGTACTTTAAATTCGATGCCGGCGCCGACAGATCTGGCATCGTCATTGACGAAATACGTCAAGCGATAGAGTTCCGGCAACTAAACCTTCTTAAAGACTGGCCTATGAAACGGAAATTCGACATCATTATGTGCCGAAATGTCGTGATCTATTTCGACGAAGAAACCCAGGCGCGCTTATGGCCGAAATTTCGAAATCAACTTGCCGATGACGGCCATCTCTTCATCGGTCATTCCGAACGGATCATAAAGCCCGATGAACTCGGATTTGAGCCAGCTGGAATTACAATGTACCGCGCAGCCTAACTGCTTGATACCTCAAGCATACACAACTCAATAGGGATGAAAATCGAGGGATGTCACTGAGGGATCAATTGAGAGTCATGGTGGTCGACGACATGTCGACTAGCCGAGGCTTGATTACTCAAGCACTGGACGCCATGGGTATCCGCAACGTCGCATCAGCCGCCGATGGACCAAGCGCATTGCAAATGCTTGAGACATCACCGGTACACTTGGTGATCTCCGACTACAACATGCCAGAAATGAGCGGTCTGCATCTCCTGCATGCCCTGCGATCAACT
>JBCCTQ010000015.1:0-98013 GCA_039198225.1 Pseudomonadota bacterium | reverse complement strand
CAATCTCGGGCGCGCCGCATAACATCACAATCGATGAGACAGGCCGTCCTCAACGCAGTCAGCTCAATTGGACCACTTCATTTGATGACGGACAGATAAGGGTGGCGGCATCGACCAACCCAAGATGCGTCACCTCGATCTTGGGGATCGCAAGTGAGGAGAGCTTGCACTTAAAGATCAGGAAACCTTCGGATCCCATCAAATGGGTCACGGACCGGCGCCAGTTTTGGAGGTCCGTTTCCGCGGCTTCCGATAACCGATCAATGGCGATCTGCTAACCCCGCAAAGCAATAGGCCCAGTTAGCCAAGGAGGTGTAAAAATTTGATTTTGTTGGAGCGGGCGATGAGATTCGAACTCACTACCCTTACCTTGGCAAGGTAATGCTCTACCCCTGAGCTACGCCCGCATCCGTGGATGCACCGGGAATATAAACAGCGCCCTTCGCCTGCAAGAGGAAAATGCGGTCCCGCATAAGGAGGCAAGGTGCCGCGACGGCCGATGGAGTTGGCCCGCCTGAGGCTCATTCAAATTCGATCAGAAGGTCCTTCGCATCGATTTGAGCTCCGGCCGCAACATGGACCGCTTTAACCTTTGCATCCCGCTCCGCGTGGAGGCCCGTTTCCATCTTCATGGCCTCGATGGTCAAAAGAAGATCGCCCGTCTTTACCGCCACTCCTGCCTGGGCACCAACGGAAGCCACAACACCGGGCATGGGCGCGCCGAGATGGGACGGATTGCCGTCTTCGGCTTTGGGGCGGGCCGCGCTCGCACCTTTGAGGCTTCGGTCGGGGGTGCGGATAACCCGTGGTTGGCCGTTGATTTCGAAAAACACCCGCGCCATCCCATCTTCTTGGTGGGTCTCGCCGATGGCCTGCAGGCGGATCTCGAGTGTCACGCCGGGATCAATCTCAGCGGAGATCTCTTCGCCGGGTTCCATACCATAAAAGAAGGTCTTCGTTGGCAGGGTCCGGACCGGGCCGTAAATGTCGTGGCGTTCGCGGTAATCGAGAAAGACCTTGGGATACATAAGATATCCCATGAGGTCCTCGCCATCGACCTCGCCGCCGATCTTCTCGGCCACGTCCCCCCGGGTCGCCTCAAGATCTACCATCTCGGCATGTTTGCCCGGCCGGTCTGTGATCGGCTTTTCGCCTTTAAGTATCTTTTTCTGCAACGCTTTCGGCCACCCCCCGGGCGGTTGGCCGAGATTGCCCTTCATCATATCAACGACGCTCTCAGGAAAACTCACCTCGCGCTTGGGATCTTCCACATCGGCGCGGGTGAGCCCTTGGGAGACCATCATTAGCGCCATATCGCCCACCACTTTCGAGGACGGCGTCACTTTGACGATGTCACCGAACATCGCGTTCACATCCGAATAGACCTGGGCCACTTCGTGCCAGCGTTCTTCGAGGCCCAAAGACCGGGCTTGGGCCTTTAGGTTGGTGAACTGGCCCCCGGGCATTTCGTGGAGATAGACCTCGGAAGCTGGGCTTTGCATGCCGCTTTCGAATGCAGCGTAAAACTCCCGCACGGTTTCCCAGTAATTTGAGATCTCACGGATTGCGCCCACATCGAGGCCGGTCTCGCGCCCCGATCCGCTGAGAGCTTCCACGACCGTGCCGAGCGTGGCCTGGCTCGTATTTCCCGACAGCGCAGCCATTGCGCAATCGACCGCGTCGACCCCCGCCTCAGATGCGGCTAGGATTGTGCCCGAGGCGATGCCCGCCGTGTCATGGGTGTGGAAATGGATCGGGAGGCCGACCTCTTCTTTCAAAGCGCCGATCAGGGCCCGGGCGGCGTCGGGTTTCATTAACCCGGCCATGTCCTTTAGCCCCAGGATATGGGCCCCGGCCGCCTCAAGCTCCTTGGCCATGCCGACATAATATTTGAGGTTGTATTTCGCGCGATCTGGATTGCCGAGATCACCTGTATAGCAAATCGTGCCTTCACAGATCCGGTTGGCCTCAACCACCGCCTCCATCGAGACACGCATATTCTCAACCCAGTTGAGACTGTCAAAAACCCGGAAGATATCGACCCCGGTCTCCGCGGCCTGGGCAACAAAGCCACGGACGACATTGTCGGGGTAGTTGGTGTAGCCCACACCGTTCGCTCCTCTGAGAAGCATTTGGGTTAGAAGATTAGGCATGGCCTGGCGGAGGTCGCGGAGCCGCTGCCAGGGACATTCCTGCAAGAAACGGTAGGCCACATCGAAGGTCGCCCCGCCCCAGCATTCAACGCTGAAAAGGCCGGGAAGATTGGCCGCATAGGCCGGTGCGACACGGATCATATCGATCGATCGCATCCGCGTGGCGAGAAGGGATTGGTGCCCGTCCCGCATGGTCGTGTCGGTGATAAGGAGCTGTTTTTGCGCCTTCATCCAATCGGCGACCGCTTGGGGGCCGTTTTGGTCTAGGAGGTTTTTGGTACCCGCCGCCGGGTTTTCGGTGCGTTGCCTCGGCGGCACCGGGTTGCGGGCATCGTCGCGCGGTTCTGCCCGGCCGATGACCTCCGGATGCCCGTTGATCGTAATGTCGGCGATATAACGGAGCACCTTCGTTCCCCGGTCGCGCCGGGCTTTGAACTCAAACAGATCCGGCGTCTCGTCGATGAACTTGGTATGGTATTCGTTCGAAAGGAACTTCGGATGTTTGAGGAGGTTTTCGACGAAGGTGATGTTTGTCGCCACACCCCGGATCCGAAACTCGCGCAACGCCCGGTCGATCCGCGCGATGGCGGCTTCCGGTGTCGGCGCCCAGGCGGTGACCTTTTCAAGAAGGCTGTCGTAATAGCGCGTGATGACCGCGCCCGAATAGGCCGTGCCCCCATCGAGGCGGATCCCCATGCCGGTGGCTGACCGATAGGTGGTGATCCGGCCGTAATCGGGGATGAAATTGTTGGTTGGATCCTCCGTGGTCACCCGGCATTGGATCGCGTGGCCATTGAGTTGAACGTCGTATTGGCTGGCCACCCCGGTTGCTTCGACCAGCGCTTTGCCTTCGGCCACGAGGATCTGGGCTCGGACGATATCGATGCCGGTGACTTCCTCTGTGACGGTGTGTTCAACCTGGATCCGCGGATTGACTTCGATGAAGTAAAAGGCGCCGGTCGCCATATCCATCAGGAATTCTATCGTGCCCGCGCATTCATAATCGACCGCCTCGGCGATCCTTTTGCCAAGGGCGCACAGCTCCTCGCGCTGGGCAGGGGAGAGGTATGGGGCAGGGGCCCGTTCGACGACCTTTTGGTTCCGCCGCTGCACCGAGCAATCCCGTTCCCAAAGGTGGTAAATATTGCCGTGGCTGTCGCCGAGGATCTGCACTTCCACATGGCGCGCCCGCTCGATCATCTTTTCGAGATAACCTTCGCCGTTGCCGAAAGCGGCCTCCGCTTCCCGGCGTCCTTCGAGCACCTTTTCTTCGAGTTCGTCTTTCCCGTAGATCGGCCGCATCCCGCGCCCGCCGCCACCCCAGGAGGCTTTAAGCATCATCGGATAGCCCACCGCCTCGGCCTCTTTGGCGACTTTTTTCATGTCATCGCCAAGAACTTCCGTGGCCGGGATCACCGGAACGCCCGCCTCAATGGCCACTTTTCGAGCCGAGGCCTTGTCGCCGAGGGCGCGCATGGTTGCGGCTTTCGGCCCGATAAACGTGATCCCCGCTGCGTCGCAGGCATCCACGAGGTCAGGATTTTCCGACAATAGCCCATAGCCCGGGTGGACTGCATCGGCGCCAGACATCTTTGCGACGCGGATGATCTCGTCGATCGAGAGATAGGCCTGGACCGGCCCCAACCCTTCGCCAATCCGGTAGGCTTCGTCGGCTTTGAAGCGGTGGAGCGACAGTTTGTCCTCCTCGGCATAGACCGCCACGGTGCGCTTTCCCAATTCATTGGCGGCCCGCATGACACGGATGGCGATTTCTCCCCGGTTTGCGATCAGGATCTTCTCGAAATCAGCCATTCATGCCTCACTTTGCAGGTGCAGCATGGGTAAACGCCACCGCGTTGCTCGGCAAGTCGACTAGGTGACGGTCCTTGGCTTTGCTGCCGAGGGCCCTTGGTGGTGCTTCGACGAAAGCTCGGCTAGACCGTGGAAAACCCATGGGAGGGATGTCGCCGTGCAGCGTTGGTGCTCTTATTCTGCTTGTGTTTTGGGGCTCGTCGGAGCGACGGCTGCGGCCCAGCCGATGGATGGCCAAACTGCGTCCGCGTTCCTGTTTAAGCCGGGAGAACGGGTGGTGCAGGTCTCGCGGAACCTGGGTCAAACCAACCGGTCCATGGTCGAGGCCCTGGTACCTCTGATGGAGCAACAGATCGGCGGGAAGCTCAATTATTATGGCGCCATCGCGTTTTCGCCCGATGAGGGTTTCCAATCCGAAGCCTCCCAGTCAGCCCTCAACCACCACAGCGTCGCCGCCGCCGATGCGGCCGCGCTCAAAGCGTGCAACGCAAAGCGAAAGGCTGGCACCGCAGCGTGCATCGTCGCCGCCCGGGTCCTTCCAAAAGGCTTTGAGAAACGCGATTTCACATTGTCCACCAACGCCACCGAAGCCATGCGGACCACCTATCGCCGGGCCTCAGGGGCAAAAGCCCTCGCGGTCTCGCCCGCCACCGGAGCCTACGGGGTTGGCAGCCCGGACAAGGCCTTGGCCGATTGCAGGTCGGGCGGAGCCACGGATTGTCGCGTGACTGTTCAGGATTGATAAACGTCAAAGCGGCAAATTGTAGTCTAGCCATGATAGCTCTGCCGAACTAGTTAACTTAGAACGATTAAAAGGAGCCCATGCGGGTGAACTACGACCGAGCGCTCGACACTGCGATCCAAGCCCTCCACGACGAGGGCCGCTATCGCACTTTTATCGATATCGAGCGCCGGAAAGGTGCCTATCCCCATGCTGTCTGGCGACAGGGAAATGGTGAAGAGCGCCCTGTAACGGTCTGGTGCGGAAACGATTATTTGGGTATGGGCCAGCATCCGGTTGTAACCCAGGCCATGCATGAAGCCATCGACGCCACCGGTGCGGGCTCTGGCGGCACGCGCAACATTTCCGGCACGACAGTCTACCATAACCGGCTTGAAGCCGAACTAGCCGATCTGCACCGGAAAGAATCGTCGCTCCTTTTCACCTCGGCCTACATCGCCAATGATGCGACGCTTTCGACACTGACCAAGCTTTTTCCGGGTCTCATCATTTACTCCGACGCGCTCAACCACGCCTCGATGATCCAGGGCATCCGGCGCTACGGGGGTGACAAGCGGATATACCGGCACAACGATCTCGACCATCTTAGGGAACTTTTGGCGGCAGATGACCCGGCCGCGCCGAAGCTGATCGCGTTTGAATCGATCTATTCGATGGATGGCGATTTCGCTCCGATGGGCGAGATTTGCGATCTTGCCCAAGAATTTGGGGCCTTGACCTATCTCGACGAGGTTCATGCGGTGGGGATGTACGGGCCCCGTGGGGCAGGCGTGGCCGAGCGTGAAGGTCTCATGGGCCGGATCGACATCATCAACGGCACCCTCGCCAAGGCGTTCGGGGTGATGGGGGGCTATATCGCGGCCAGCCATAAAATGTGCGACGCGATCCGCTCCTATGCGCCGGGCTTTATTTTCACGACTTCGCTTCCCCCGGCCGTGGCCGCGGGCGCGGCGGCGAGTGTGGCGTTCCTCAAGACCGACACTACGCTCCGGGCGCGCCACCAGACCCAGACATCGATCCTCAAAACCAGGTTTCGGGCACTCGGTTTGCCGTTCATCGACCACGGAAGCCATATCGTCCCGGTCGTCGTTGGGAATCCGGTCCATACCAAGATAATCTCCGACCGGCTCTTGGATGGCCACGGGATCTACGTCCAGCCGATCAACTTTCCGACCGTGCCGCGGGGCACCGAACGGCTCCGTTTCACGCCGTCTCCGGTCCATTCGATGGCCGATATTGGCTCACTTGTCAGCGCAATGGACGAACTTTGGTCCCATTGTGCGCTAAATCGCGCCGAGCTTTCCGCCTAGGCTTCCTCCCGGAACTGCACATTTCTTTGGGTGTGTGTTAACGTTAAGAGGGTAGGTGGGAGAACGATTCTTCGTTCCATTCGTAGGGGATAGAGTTGGTTACCGGGGCAGGTGATGACCGCGCGTAACGGCGAAGGGCCGTCGGATCCGGAGGACCTGAGAGGGTTCGACGACTTTGACCTGTCGCTTGGCGACATAATGCGTGGCGAACGCGCAACACTCGGCAAGTCGCTCTTGGACGTCCAGCGCGAGCTTAAAATCAAAGCAACCTACATCGCAGCCATCGAGAATTCCGACCCAACCGCCTTTGAGACCCCAGGGTTTATCGCCGGTTATGTTCGCTCCTACGCGCGCTATCTCGGGCTCGACCCTGAATGGGCCTATAAGACGTTCTGCGATGAAGGGAAGTTTGAGGTCGCCCACGGCATGTCAGCCCAAGCGTCGGCCCGCCGCCCGTCCCGCGATCTCGGCCAAACCGCGACCGTCACTGGCCCCCGCGATCCGTTTAAGGAACCTTCGGTGTCCTTCGTACCGAGCGGTTCGTCAAACTTCCAAAGCATCGAACCCCGCGCCATCGGGTCCATGCTCGTCCTCTTGGTGCTGATCGGCGGTATCGGCTATGGCGGCTGGTCGGTCCTTCAGGAGATCCAAAAGGTCCAGTTCACGCCTGTCGACCAGGCGCCGGGCGTCCTGTCGGAAACCGAAGAGATTGGCGGCGGCGGGTTTGAAACCGCAGGAGCGGGCACTCCCTTTGATCCAGCCACCGCCGAGGGCACCTCAGGTGACGCGCCGAGCGTTGAAGCGTTTGACCGGCTTTATCGCCCCCAAGCCCTCGACGTCCCAGTGCTGACAGCCCGGGACGGCCCCATCGCCACGCTCGATCCCTCCCGCGTGGGAACGATGGCGCCGGCCGCAGCACCCGATGAGGCCTCCGCAAGCCTTGCCGAAGCCCGCCAAGGCCCCGAACCCATAGCCCGCGACGGCGAGACACTCTTTGCCGTCCTCGATCCTGAATTTATTGGACCCATCGCACCCGCCACAGCCGCGTTCGGCACGCCTTCGGATGTCGAAAGCGCTCCGGTTGAAGGCCCGCCGGCGCCGCCTGTTCAGGTGGTCGAGGCGGCCGAGCCCGAAGTGGTGCTCTTCGCGGTGCGTCCGGCTTGGGTTCGGGTCCGGGCCGCGGACGGGTCAGTGATATTCGAAAAGATCCTCGATCCTGGCGAAGAGTTCACCGTCCCTCTCACCGAAACACCACCGACGCTCCGGGCAGGAAACGCCCAATCCGTCTTCTTCCGCGTCGACGGCGTGACCTATGGGCCCGCCGGCACGACGAGTTCTGTGGTCCGCGACGTGGCCCTCGGCCAGACGGAATTGACCAATGGTTACGACGTTGCCGATCTCAGCCGCGACGCCGATCTCGCCCGGTATGTGGACCTCTCGGGCGGCGCCCAATAGGCACGTTCCCGTCTTCAATAAAACCTTTCAAAACTCTCCTGGCGGCGGGATCCATTCCCTTAAATGGAAGACCACACCTGTTTTCACAGTGATGAGCGGCTTTTCATCCTGGTAAAAATACTCCCGCCGGAGGCGACCCAACCTTGAGACACTTCGCGTCCGCCGGGACAGCGCGCAAATCGCATTTGTACCTTGAAACGAAGGTTCGCCTTATAATTTCGCGCTTGTCGGGTCGTAGCCCCAGACCCAGTCAAAGCTCCGGGCGCCCGCGCCGGGACGTAACGCTTCCCGGACTTTGAGAGCGGCAAACGCGGTCTGTCGAAGGATCGGAGACGCGATGTGAAAGCGCCATGCATTCGACGTGGCCGCATCGACCACCGCTTTGGCGCGGCCGCGGCGAGCAGGCCCATAGGCGGAAAGGCCCGGACCTGCTAAGGCGCGGGCCAAGACCACGGCATCTTCCAGGGCGAGATTGGCTCCCTGTGCAAGGTAGGGCAGGGTGGGGTGGGCCGCATCGCCCACCAAGACTTGGCGCCCATCTTCCCAAGTTTCGGCCACCGGATGGCGAAAAAGCCCCCAGAGATAGAGCTTTGTCACTTCCCCAAGCCAGGTCTGTACCCGTTCTGGAAACCGCGCGAAAGCCGCCCGAACCGCCATGGGCCGGTCTTCGAGATACCAGCTTTCCTCGGCCCAGTCGGCCCGTTCTTCAAAGGCCACGATGTTTCGGAGCCCGCCCGCCAAAGGGTAGGTCACCAAGTGCCGGCCGGGGCCCATATAGACCTCAGCCTTAGCCGATGCGGTGCCGTCCTCAATGACGGCGCGCCAGGCCACTTGTCCGGTGAACCGCGCCTCGCTCTCGCCGTCGATTGCGGCCCGGAAGTTCGACCGGATCCCGTCGGCTCCGATTACGAAATCCGCCTCGCTCGTCCCGGGGCTGAGGCTCGTGCCGGTCCGGATCTCCACGCCCGATCCGATCGCCCCATCGGCCAGAACCTCGATCAAACGGGCCCGATGGACGAAATAGCTCGGCGATTTTGGCACTAGCTCAAGGACCAGCCGGTCATTGAGACCGTCGATCAGGCGCACTCCACGAGAGCGGAGGGCGACGCCCATCAAAGCCCCGTCGAGGCCGATCGCCCGGAGCGCTCTTATCCCGTTGGCAGATATTTGGAGACCGGCCCCGACTTCGGTGATTTCGGGCGCGCGTTCATGGACAACGACATTTGCGCCGTCCTGCGCCAGGGCCACGGCTGTGGCAAGCCCTGCCACGCCAGCACCGGCGATGTCGATGTGTTTACCGCCCATCACAGCCGCATCGGGCCTGGGCTTATGGCATTTTGGCGTTCCAAGGAAACGTCAGGCATCCCAGCCCTCACATGTCCCGGCGCGCCATCCCTCAATCGTCGCGGTGGACCCGTTCCCGACGCTCATGGCGCTCCTGGGCTTCGAGCGAGAGTGTCGCAATCGGCCGTGCGTCCAAACGCTTGAGGCTGATCGGCTCTCCGGTGTCCTCGCAGTAGCCGTATTCGCCATTCTCGATCCGGCGCAGGGCGGAATCGATTTTGGCCACCAGCTTCCGCTGCCGATCACGGGTGCGAAGCTCAAGCGCCCGGTCGGTTTCTTCAGAGGCCCGGTCCGCGATATCGGGAATGTTGCGTGCCGCTTCCTGCAGGCCCTCGATCGTAGATTTGCTTTCTCCGAGAAGTTCCGCCTTCCAGTTCAACAGCTTACGTCGAAAGTACTCGAGCTGGCGGTCGTTCATGAACGGTTCGTCTTCGGCCGGACGGTAATCGTCGGGCAGGAAGAATTCGGCCTTCATACCGGTCCCCTTTATTATCGTTGCCCCTTCGCAAGTTAAGTAGCGCTCCGGGGCCGACAGACTACTGTCTTTCGGCGGGGCATACACGCCAAATGTGGTTTTGTCACGCCAGAAACGGGGCTTGCTCGGGTCCAAGGGCGCGCCTAAGCTCGGCGCACACCCCGTCAGGCAGGGCTTTGATAATCCATGAAATTCAGCGGCACCGAACGCTATGTCGCGAGCGACGAGTTGGCTCTGGCCGTCAACGCGGCCATCACAGTTGAGCGACCGTTGCTCGTTAAGGGGGAGCCGGGCACCGGAAAAACGGAGCTCGCCCGCCAAGTCGCGACAAGTCTTGGGCTCGATCTCATCGAATGGCATGTCAAATCCACTACCCGTGCTGCCCAGGGGCTTTACGAATACGACGCCGTCAGCCGGCTGCGCGACAGCCAACTCGGCGAAGCGAAAGTCGCGGATGTCAAAAACTACATCCGCCCGGGTAAGCTCTGGGAGGCATTCGTCGCACCCGAGCGGGTGGTCTTGTTGATCGACGAGATCGACAAGGCAGACATCGAATTCCCCAACGATCTCCTCCAGGAGCTCGACCGGATGGAGTTTCATGTCTACGAGACCGGCGAGACGGTCGCTGCTCGGGAACGCCCGATTGTCATCATCACCTCGAACAATGAAAAAGACCTGCCCGACGCCTTCCTTCGGCGCTGCTTTTTCCACTACATCCGATTCCCCGATGCCGACACACTCCGGGCGATCGTCGATTTGCATCTTCCAGGAATAAAGGAGCGGCTGGTCGCCACTGCCCTGACCCAATTCTACGAGATCCGTGAGACCCCTGGTCTCAAAAAGCCGCCTTCGACGTCTGAAGTGCTCGATTGGCTCAAACTTCTCGTCGCCGAAGATCTCACGCCTGAGGATCTCCGGCGAGACGGAAAGGATGCGCTTCCGGTGCTTTACGGCGCGCTTTTGAAGTCTGAGGCCGATGTGTCGCTTTTTGAACGTCTGGCTTTTATGGCCAGGCGCGACGGGCGAGCGTAGGCAAATTCCCCGGACCCTACCGGCTCTACATTTAGAAAAGTCCCCTAGCGAAACGCCACCAGCCGTCCGGCCTCGGTCACCACGTAAAGGGTCCCCGCCACCACGATCGGATCGCTGGCCGCCCCCCCCGGCAAGGGGACTTCGCCCATCAATGCGCCGGTCGAAGGATTGAAAAACCGGAGCGCGCCGTCATCGGAGGCCACAACCAACCGACCACCAGCCAGGATCGGCCCAAAATGGGCAAAAAGTGCGTCGAACCGCCGGGGTCGCGTGGTCCTAAAGAGCGGCAGCGGCGTCGACCAGACCGTCGCGCCCGTCGCCAGATCCACCCGGATCAACGCGTTGCGGTCGGTCACTTGGAATGCCGCACCGCCTGCAACAGCCGGGGCGGCCATCGCCCCTTCCTCGCTCAGCCAAAGTTCCTGTCCGGTCAGGCGGTCAAAGGCTGCCGACCGCCCGCCATGGGTTCCGGCTAGGACAATGTTTCCAGCAATAACCGGATCTCCTGTCACATCGGCAATGCCCGATGCGACGGGCTCAAGCCTTTGCCCGGCAATGATGCCCCGCCAGCGGCCGGCGCCGGTCGCGGCATCGACCGCGGCTACTTCTCCGCTTGGGAAGGCAAAAACGGCGAGCCCATCTGCGGTCACCGCTGGCGACGGGCCCCCCAAAATCCCCGCCGCGCTCGATAGCCCCGGCACAGTCCAGCGGACGCGGCCATTCGAAGTGTCCAGCGCCCAGCCGATCCCGTTTCGTGTCACCGCATAAACAAGGCCGCCCGCGGCCGTGGGGGCGCCTGAGGCAATGGATTGAAAATTATGGCTCCAGATTTCGGCGCCCGAAGTGGCATCCAAAGCCACAAGTGTGCCGAACCCGGTAGTGGCATAAACCCGGCCGCCTGCCACGGCGAGGCCGCCTCCGGCTGCACTTTCGGCTCGTTCGGTGGGAGGCGTCAGGTTGGTCTGCCAAAGGACATCGCCCGCCGTCGACACCGCCGTTACCACCGAACGGCTGTCCATTGCATAAATCCGTGTGCCGTCCGAGACCGGCTGCGCCGCGATCCGAAACCGGCGCTTATCGCCCGCACCGATACTGGTCGACCAGATTTGGCGCGGATTGGCAGCCAGGGTCACATGGCCAGGATTGTGGTCGGGCGCGCCAGCCTGGTGGGTCCAGGCGCGCGCAACGGCCGGTGCTGGGAGGGTAACCGGGCCGGCATTCAATGGCTCCGGCGCCACCTCTTCGCCGAGGATCGCGCGCAACTCCTCCCGCTGCCCTTCGAGGATCAATTCTTGCTCGCCGCAAGCGCCGAGCACCAAAAGTCCCAAAACGCCCATACAACGCGCAGCCCAAACGCCCTTCACCGATATTGTCCCCCGTCCCCCAATGGCGTTCATCCCTTAGGTTTCAGACCGCGCCGGGATCGCCGCCGAGGGCCACAATCAACTGCTCGGCGCGCTGGCGCAAGCCCTGGCCGGTGTCAGCATCGGCGAGAATGTCACCGAGAATGTCGAGCGTGGCCTCGGGCGCACCGCGGTTAAGTTCGGCCAGGGCGATTTGTTCGAGGGCCAAAAGCCGGTACGGCGCGCCGGGGACGGCCAATGGTTCGAGCCGCGCAATAAGCTCCGAGGGTTCCATCTCGCCCGATGATGCGAGGGCGGCTTTCAAGACCGCCATATCGCGCCAGATCTCCGGAAGATCGCCGTTCTCGGCTACTGCCCAGAGCGCATCGGCCGAGCCGCCTTCCGCGGCGAGCATGGCCTGGACCGCTTGGGCTTCCGGCGTGCCCGCACCTTCGATCGCTGCCAGGGCTTCGGACCGGGCTTCGGGGCTTTCGGCCTCAAGAGCCGTCAGAACCGCATCCCCGAAAGCCTGCGCTTCCGTCCGGGCCTGGGCCTTGAGATATTCGTTCACAGCCGCCCCGCCGACGATGGCGACGATCACCAGGCCAGCAATCCATCCATAGCGCACAAAGAGCTTGAAAAGCCGGTCTTTCCGCACCTCTTCGGTCACTTCGTCGATAAAGCTGTCCGGATTGTCCGACACGCCTGTGCTCCGCTGAAAACGCCCTCTCATATCGCGGAATTTTGCCCAATGCCAAGGCAGGCCCGGCCAAATGGGTTGAATCTTGCGAACCGATGTCAATCTGACTAATCTAAACTGGTTGGTTTAGCGTATAGTACGCAACCAACAGGCCATGACCGGGCACAAAATTGTTCGGCCGGTAAATCGAGAGCGACAAATGCGATTTTTTTCGATCATCACCGCGGTTGCTGTGATCGCCGTCCTTTATGTTTTAGTATTTGAGCGCGATCGGTTGCTCAACTTTGCTGGCGGCGGCGGCGATGCCGAGGCTGCACCAGCCGCAGAACAAATGGCCGCAGAAGAAATGGCCGCCGATGAAGATGCCGCCATGCCAGAGGGCGACGATGGGCTTCGCCGTGTCGCTGTTGTGGCACTTCGGGCTGACGAGGAAGAAATTGACCGTGCAGTCATCGTCCGCGGCCGCACCGAAGCGGCCCGTCAGGTCGATGTTCGGTCCGAAACCACTGGCAAGGTCCTGTCCGACCCAATCCGCAAGGGAGCCTTTGTCGACGAGGGCGCACTTCTCTGCCGAATTGAGCCCGGTACCCGCCAGGTGGCGCTTGAAGAAGCCAAGGCTCGCCTTGCCGAGGCAGAGGCGAGCTTGCCGGCCGCGGAGGCGCGGGTCGCCGAAGCCGGTGCGAGATTGGCCGAAGCCGAAATCAACGACCGGGCGGCCTTGGAACTCTCCCAAGGCGGTTTTGCTTCAGAAACCCGCGTGGCGGCCACGAAAGCCTCCGTCGAGGCGGCCCGCGCCGGGGTGCAATCGGCCAATTCGGGCCTTGAATCGTCCAAAGCCACAGTCCGTTCCGCTGAAGCCTCCGTCGCCGCGGCCGAGAAAGAACTCGAACGCCTCGATATTCACGCCCCCTTCGCGGGCCTGATGGAAACCGACAGCGCCGAGCTCGGCGCTCTTCTTCAGCCAGGCGGGCTCTGCGCAACCGTGATCCAACTCGACCCCATCAAGCTTGTGGGCTTCGTGGCCGAAACGGAAGTCGACCGGATAAATGACGGCGCCGTGGCGGGCGCTCGGCTCGCATCGGGTCGCGAAGTGGTCGGCGAGGTCACCTTCCTTTCCCGCTCCGCAGATCCCAACACGCGGACCTTCCGCGTGGAAGTGACCGTGCCTAACGCCGATCTTTCGATCCGCGACGGCCAGACCGCCGAGATCCTTATCGGTGGCGACGGCACGGCGGCCCATTTCATTCCCCAGTCAGCCCTGACGCTCAATGATGAGGGCCTTCTCGGCGTGCGCATTGTCAAAGAAGAGGCCGCCCAATGGGCGCCGGTCTCCGTCCTCCGCGACACGCGGGACGGGATTTGGGTCTCGGGGCTCACCGACCAGGTCGATGTGATCGTGGTCGGCCAAGAATTCGTCACCAACGGTGTCCCCGTTGATGTGACCTACAGGGAGTCCCGGCAATGACCGGTATCGTCGATTGGGCCGCGTCGCGGGCGCGGATGGTGATTGCCTTTGTGATCCTCTCGCTCCTCGCGGGGATCTTTTCCTATGTGAACCTGCCCAAAGAAGGCGAACCGGACATCGAAATTCCGGCCATCGTCGTCTCGCTCCCGTTCCCGGGCATCTCGGCCGAAGATTCCGAAGCGCTGTTGGTCAAACCGATGGAAACCGAGCTGTCGGACCTCGACGGGCTCGATTCCATGATCAGCACCGCCGCTGAAGGCTATGCCAACATCGTCATGGAATTCGAGTTTGGCTGGGACAAAACCAAGACCCTGGCCGATGTGCGCGACCGGATGTCGAAGGCGGAAGCGAGCTTCCCGGATGGGTTTGAGCAATACACGATCACCGAGTTTAACTTCTCCGAATTCCCGATCATCATCGTGAACCTTTCGGGCGCGATCCCCGAGCGGACGCTTTTGGCCGTCGCCAAGGACCTCCAGGACCGGCTCGAAGGGCTTGAGCCTGTGCTAGAAGCCGCCCTGGCCGGACACAGGGACGAGATGGTCGAGGTTGTGATCGATCCGCTCCGCCTCGAAGCCTATAACGTCACGGCGACCGAACTGGTCAACGTGGTCACCTCGAACAACCAGCTGATCGCAGCCGGTGAGATTGACGGCTCCGCGGGCGCATTCGCTGTGAAG
The DNA here is from genome assembly GCA_039198225.1 of Pseudomonadota bacterium. GTDB lineage: Bacteria > Pseudomonadota > Alphaproteobacteria > Rhodobacterales > Rhodobacteraceae > JASJAR01. The sequence goes on along the minus strand of JBCCTQ010000015.1, from coordinate 83,502 downwards.
ATCCCGTCGTCCTTCGACGAACAGCAAGACATTTACGACCTCCCGATCAAAGTCGATGGCGACCGGGTCGTGACTTTGGGCGATCTCGCCGACATACGCCTCACCTTCGAAGACCGGCCGGGCACGGCGCGCTTTAACGGCGAGACGACGGTGGCCCTCCAGGTCGTAAAACGCAAAGGCTTCAACGTCATCGACACGGCGGAACTCATCAAAGCCGAGGTGGCCCTCGAATCCGAGACCTGGCCGCCCGAGCTGAGTGCTGCGATCAATGTCGGCACGTCGAACGACATGTCGCGCCAGGTTGGGTCGATGGTCAACCAGCTTGAGAGCTCGGTGATGACCGCCGTTGCGCTTGTCATGATCGTCGTCCTGGCCGCCCTCGGGACGCGGTCCGCACTTTTGGTGGGCTTCGCGATCCCGACGTCATTTATGCTCTGCTTTGCCTTCCTGGCGGTCATGGGCGTTCCGATCTCGAACATCGTGATGTTCGGCCTAATCCTCGCCGTGGGGATGCTCGTCGATGGGGCCATCGTCGTCGTCGAATATGCCGATAAGCGGATCCAAGAAGGCTCCGGCCCGATGAGCGCCTATGTCGAAGCCGCCAAGCGGATGTTCTGGCCTATCGTGTCGTCAACCGCGACGACGCTCTGTGCCTTTCTCCCGATGCTCTTCTGGCCGGGCGTGCCGGGCGAGTTCATGGGGATGCTTCCTGTCACTCTGATATTCGTCCTGTCGGCGTCCTTGATCGTAGCCCTCATCTATCTTCCGGTTATGGGCGGGGTTGCGGGCCGGATCAGCCGGATCTTTGAGCGAGGCGCGGACGCGCTTCGCCGCTCCGCTCCCTGGTGGGTCCGCCTGCTTTTGGTCCCCGTCGCGCTTTTCGTTCTTTTTACCGGCGCGCTCCAGGTGGTGAACCCCGCTTACCTTCTCGGCGCGGCCGGGGCAGGGAGCGGTTTCGGCGCGATCATCGGCGCCGTCCTGTTCCTCGGTGGGGCAGCGTTTGCGTCGATCACCATTGGAGCAGCTAAGTTTGAGCGCCGCGGCGGGCGCATCCGTGCCGGGCACCGGCGCACGGCCTTTGGCCATCTCATCAAGTTGATTGCGGGCAATCCAGTCATGCCGATCGTGTCGATCGGCGCGATCATCTTCTTTGTGATCTCGGTCTTCGGCTACTTTGGCGCCAACAATAACGGCGTCGAATTCTTCGTCGAATCCGAGCCCGAACAGGCCATCGTCTATGTGCGAGCCCGGGGCAACATGTCGCTTGCTGAAAAGGACGCTCTCGTCGAAGAGGTCGAAGCGGTCATCCTCGCTGAACCCGGCGTCGATAACGCCTTCGCCTTTGCGGGTGCCGGTGGGCTCAACGCGAATACGGGCGGCGCATCGAGCCCCCTCGACACGGTGGGTCAGATCCAGATCGAGACCATTCCCTGGGAAGAGCGCCCCGCTTTCGCGGCGTCGCGCGACGACGTGACACTGGCCGAACTCGACGGCGACCTGGTCCTTGAACGGCTCCAGGCCGAGATGGACAAGATCCCTGGCATCGAGACCGAGATCCTCAACCTCGCCCAAGGTCCTGCCTCGGGCAAACCGGTGCATCTCAGGATCAAGGGCGACGATTGGGACGCGCTATTGGCGACGACCGCGCTCGCCCGTGAGAAGTTCGAAGCCACTCCTGGGCTCATCGATATTGAAGATTCGCGCCCCCTTCCGGGCATCGATTGGCAGATCGACGTCGATGTGGAAGCGGCCGGGCGTTACGGGGCCAATGTGGCCACCGTGGGCGGCATGGTCCAGCTTGTGACGCGGGGGCTTCTCCTCGACACGATGCGGGTCGACACGTCCGACGAAGAAATCGAGATCCGCGTCCGGCTCCCCGAGGATGACCGTGTGCTCTCGACCCTCGATAGCCTGAAGGTCCGCACCGATGACGGGCTAGTCCCGCTGTCGAACTTCATCTCCCGGACCCCGGTTCCGAGCCTCGGGCTCATCAACCGGGTCGATCAACAGCGCTACTTTGATGTGAAAGCCGATGTAACGCCCGGGCTTTTCAAGGCCACGGATGGGGACGGGGCCGAACAGGCGATCTTGGCCATCGTGCCGGATCTCGGTGAAGGCGAAACGCCGCCCCGCGGCTCGATCCCGGCGCCGAACGGGAATGCGTACACCCTCGTTTCCGCCACAGGTGACCTTCCATCCAGCGAGATCGCATCGGGCGTCGAAACGGGCGATCTCAGCCTTGCTCCGATCAACCCCAATGAACGTATTGCCGCCCTCACGGAATGGATCCAAGCCGAAAGTCCGATCCCGGCGACACTCGACTGGGAATGGACCGGCGACCAGGAAGAGCAGGAAGAATCCGGCGCGTTCCTTCAATCGGCGTTTTCGGGCGCTTTGGGTCTGATGTTCATCATCCTTCTGGCCCAATTCAACTCGTTCTATAACGCGTTTTTGGTGCTAACCGCGGTGGTGCTTTCGGTCACCGGATGTCTTATCGGGATGCTGGTGATGGGCCAGCCCTTCTCGATCATCATGACCGGGACGGGCATCGTCGCCCTCGCGGGGATCGTGGTGAACAACAATATCGTGCTCATAGATACCTATCAGGAATATTCCCAATACATGCCGCGGCTCGAAGCGATCGTGCGCACCGCCGAGGCCCGGATCCGCCCGGTGCTACTAACGACGATCACGACGATGGCTGGTCTTGCCCCGATGATGTTCGGACTTTCCCTCGATTTCATCGGCGGGGGTTACACGGTCGACAGCCCAACGGCACTTTGGTGGAAGCAGCTTGCCACAGCGGTCGTCTTCGGGCTCGGCACGGCAACGTTCCTGACGCTCATCTTCACGCCCTCGATGCTGGCCCTCCGGGTCTGGATTGAAACGGGCGCCTACCGGTCACTTGCATCGCTGGCTGCTTTGAGCCGTGGTTCTGGAAGCCGGACGGCCCGTGACATTGCTCTCCGTCGCTCGGCGCGGAAGGTCAAAGAGCCTGAAATCGTTTGGGATACGGGCCCCGCTGTACCGGGCGAAATTGCCCCATCGGCGGCCCCGGATCTCCCGCTCCGCGCGGCCGAGTAAACTCGCCGCAACGATTTCTGCGCGCAGAAATCGGGCCCGGAAACCGGCCCGGTTTCCGGTGCTACCGGACCTTGAGTGTGGCCAAGCCGATGAGCGCGAGGATCAGCGAAATAATCCAGAACCGGATGACGATCTGGGGTTCGGCCCATCCCCGTTTCTCAAAATGGTGGTGGATCGGCGCCATCAAAAACACTCGTTTTCCGGTCATTTTGAAATAGCCCACCTGGATGATCACCGAGAGCGCTTCGACTACGAAGAGCCCCCCGATGATCGCCAAAACGATCTCGTGTTTAGTGGCCACCGCAATCACACCGAGGGCCCCGCCCAATGAAAGGCTCCCCGTATCTCCCATGAACACCGCCGCGGGCGGAGCATTGTACCACAAAAACCCGAGCCCGCCTCCGATAAGACCCGCTGCGAAGATCAGGATCTCGCCGGTGCCGGGCACATAATGCACGCCGAGATACTCTGAAAAATCCACCCGGCCCACCGCGTAAGCGATGACGCCTAGCGTGCCCGCTGCAATCATCACCGGCATGATAGCGAGCCCGTCGAGCCCGTCGGTGAGGTTCACCGCATTGGCCGCCCCCACAATCACGACCATGGCGAAGGGGACGAAGATGATCCCCATATCGAGGAGCAAGTCCTTAAATACCGGAACCGCCAACTGGAAAGTCAGCCCGTCCGGATGGAGGAGCGACGCCCAGCCCCCCGCTGCCGCGGCCACAATAAATCCGAGAAGGAGCTTGGTGCGCCCCGACATACCGTCGGAACTGTTCTTTGTGACCTTCTTGTAGTCATCGACGAAGCCCAAAAGCCCGAAGGCGATGGTCACGAAGAGCAAGAGCCACACATAGCCCACATCCCAGCGGGCCCAGAGAAGCGTCGATGTCACCACCGCACCCAGGATGAGGGCGCCGCCCATGGTCGGGGTGCCGGCTTTTGTGGTCTTGTGGCTTTCCGGCCCGTCCTCCCGGATTGGTTGGCCATGGCGTTGCCGCCGGCGGAGAAGATCAATCAGGGGCCGGCCAAACAGAAACCCAAAGACCAAGGCGGTGAAAAACGCCCCGCCGGCGCGGAACGTGATGAAACGGAAGAGGCTGAACACATCGCCCCCATCGGTAAATTGCGTCAGCCAAAAAAGCATCAGCCCTCCCTAACCCGTCCGGCTTTGAGTTTTCGCATGGCAGAAACCACAAGGCTGATCCGGGAGCCTTTAGACCCCTTCACCAGCACTGCATCGCCCGCATCGACCAATTGGTGGGCTTGGGCGGCAAGCTCTTCGGCTTCTTCCACCCATTGGCCCCGTTTTTCCCGCGGCAGCGCCTCCCAAAGCGCACCCATCAGAGGCCCCGCGCAATCGACCCGGTCGATGGCCTCCATCGCCGGATGGTTCGCAAGATCGGCGTGGAGGTCTTCGGCTGCCGGGCCCAGCTCAAGCATATCGCCTAGGATCGCGATCCGCCGTCCTTTGGCGACACGGCCAACATGGTCGAGGGGCTGGGTGAGGGCGAGAGCCTCGAAGGCCGCACCCATGGAGGTGGGGTTTGCGTTGTAAGCGTCGTCGATGAGCTTGGCCCACCAATCTTCCACCGGATCGAGTTCGAGCCGTTCGGCCGCACCGCGTCCGGGCGGGGGCACCCAATGCCCGAGACCGTGGATTGCCAGCGCCAGATCGGCCTCGAGGGCGGCAGTGACAGCCAGGGCTGCAAGGGCGTTCTCGGCAAAATGCGCTCCGGGTGTGGCGAGTTTAAAAAGAACGTCCCGCCCGGCGAGGCGGCCTTCGGCGACGGTCACGGTTTCAGACGGGGTCACCGACAAAAGCCGCGCATCCGCCCCTTTCGCCCGGCCGAATTTGACAAGGCGTCCCGCCTTAGACGCTTTCGCGGCCGCTTTCAGTATCTTGGCGGTCTCGACGTCGCCATTGTAAATCGCCGTGCCGCCTTTCCGGAGCCCTTCGAAGATCGACCCCTTCTCGACTGCGATCCCGGACAAGTCATCGAACGCCGCGAGATGGGCGGGGGCCACGGTGGTGATGAGAGCGATATCGAGCTTTGCGAGCTTGGCCAGGGGAGCGATCTCGCCAGGGGCGTTCATTCCGATCTCGATGAGAGCAATGTCGGTGTCATGGGGCATCCGCGCTAGAGTAAGCGGCACGCCCCAATGGTTGTTGAAACTCGCCTCCGCCCCGTGAACCTGGGCTTGGACCCCGAGAGCGGCGCGAAGCATCTCCTTGGTTGAGGTCTTGCCCACCGATCCCGTGATCCCAACCACCCGGGCCGAGGTCCGCTTCCGCGCCGCCTTTCCCAGAGCCCGGAGCGCGTCGAGCACATCCTCGACAACGAGGAGCGGTGCGTCCGGAGCAAGACCGCCCGGTATGCGGGATACCATCGCTGCGGCTGCGCCCTTGGCCAAAGCATCGGCCACAAAGGCGTGTCCGTCCCGTTGGTCTTTGAGCGCGATGAAGAGATCGCCCGGTGCCAAGGACCGCGTGTCGATGGAAACCCCGGTCGCGCGCCAATCGCCCCTTGCTTGCCCGCCCGTCGCCGAGGCGGCCTCATCCGCTTCCCAAAGGGCGGTCACGGGCGCGCCCCATCGAGGGCTGCTACCGAGACGCTGGCCTGTTCGGCATCGTCGAAGGGAAGGACGTCGTCGCCCACGATCTGGCCCGTTTCATGCCCTTTGCCCGCGATCAAAAGCGCATCACCCGGGCCCAATGCGTCAACCCCCCTTAGGATCGCCTCCGCCCGATCGGCCACTTCGCCCACGCCCTCTTCGGACATGCCAGCCCGAACGGCGGCCCGGATCGCGGCCGGGTCTTCCGAGCGGGGATTGTCATCGGTGACAATCGCAAGATCGGCTCCCGTCGCCGCCGCTTCGCCCATGAGCGGCCGCTTGCCCTGGTCCCGGTCGCCGCCTGCGCCGAAGACGACGACGAGCCGACCCATGACATGGGGGCGGAGAGCGGCCAAGGCGGTGCGGAGTGCATCCGGCGTATGGGCATAATCGACATAGACCGAGGCCCCGTTGGTCCGGGTCGCGGCCAGTTGCATCCGGCCCCGGACGGTCGAAAGCCGGCCCATTGCCTCGAACACGGCACCCGGCTCGGAACCGGTCGCGATGGCGAGCCCGGCCGCCAGCAGAGCGTTTTCGGCCTGGAAGCCGCCGATCAGATCGAGCCGGACTTGGCGCGGGGCGCCCGCCCAGTCAAATCTCAGCGTTTGGCCCTGGGGCTCGAAATGCTGGCGCGTGAGGCGCAGAGCCGCCCCTTCGCTTCGGCCCACGGTCAAGACATCCTGGCCTCGAGCTTCAGCGATGGCGGCCATCCGGTTCCCGCCCGGATCGTCGACATTGATCACCGCAATTCCATCCTCGGACAGGACGCGGTCAAAAAGGGCCGCCTTGGCGCGGAAATAGTCTTCGAAATCCTCGTGATAATCGAGATGGTCCTGGCTGATATTTGAAAACGCGGCCGCCTGCAGCAGCACCCCGTCGAGCCTTTTCTGGGCGAGCCCGTGGGATGAGGCCTCCATCGCGGCGTGGGTCACGCCTTCGGCTGTGGCCTCGGCGAGGAGCTTGTGGAGCGTGATGGGCTCGGGTGTCGTATGGGCGAGGGGCCGAGAGAGATAGCCTTCGACCCCGGTCGTCCCGAGATTGATCGCAGGCAAGCCCAGGGTTTCCCAGACCTGGCGGGTGAAGCTTGCCACGGAGGTTTTGCCGTTGGTCCCGGTGACCGCGACCATGGTTTCGGGCTGGCCCTGAAACCAAAGAGCGGCGGCAAAGGCGAGGGCAAGGCGCGGGTCTTCGGTGACGATGAGTGCGGCTTGACTGCCGGCCATGGTCTCGCGTGCAATCTCAGCACCTGGCCGGTCGGTCAGGACCGCATTCGCCCCCATGCGCAGGGCATAAGGGATAAACTCTGCCCCATGGACCCGCGTGCCGGGGAGGGCGGCAAAAAGAGCACCTGGCACCACGTCGCGGCTGTCCACCGCAAGGCCCGCGACCCGGACGCCATTGCCGTCCATTGCCGCCAATCCCAGTTCTGCCAAGGTCTTGGTCGCTGCCGTCAGCCCCATGCGCCTCATTGCCCGGTCAGTTTGCCGCGAGTGTTACCCCAACCGCCGCCCCGTCTTCAATCTCGGGTGCGAGGCCGAGGAGGGGTGCCGCGCGGCGGATGATCTCGGCCGCCACCGGCACCGCGGTCCAGCCTGCCGTGCGGCGGGGTTCTTTGCCGGAAGTCTCTTCTGGTTCGTCCAAGGTGACGACAAGTACATATTCCGGTTCGTCAGCCGGGAAAAAGCTAGCGAACGTGGCGATGACCTTGTCGTCGTAATAGCCGCCCCTCGGGTCGGGCTTATCGGCCGTCCCAGTTTTGCCGCCCACGGCATAGCCCGGCACTTCCCCGAAACTCGCCGTACCGCGCACGACGACTTCCCGCATCATCTTGCGCATGATTTTGGATGTCCGCTCGGATATGACCGCCTCGCCCTGGGCGAAACTATCGCGTACCAACAGAGTAGGCTCCACTTTCCGCCCGCCATTGACGATGGTCCCGTAGGCCGCTGCGAGATGGGTGGCACTTGCCGAAAGCCCATGGCCGTAGCCCACCGTCATCGACACGATCTCCGACCATTTTCCCGGCCAAAGCGGCCGGGCCGCCTGGGCCTCGGGCATTTCAAGGCGCGTTGGCGACCGAAAGCCGAGGCGCTCCAAAAACACCTGCTGGCGCTCGGCGCCGAGCATCAGGGCCATTCGCGCTGTGCCGATATTGGAGGATTTGACGATAATGTCCTCGACGGTCAGCGCCGGTCCATGGTCGCGGAAATCCCGGATCCGGTGACGGCCCCATTTCATCGGCCCTTCGGTTTCGATCCAGGTGCCGGGGCTCACCAGGCCTTCTTCGATGGCCTGGGCTGCGGCGAAGACCTTGAAGGTCGAACCGAGCTCGTAGACCCCCTGGACCGCCCGATTAAACTGGGGGGCTGCATCGCCCCGCGCACCGTTAGACGGGGGCTCGTTGGGGTCAAAATCGGGCAGGGACACAAGACTGACGATCTCGCCGGTCTTGGCATCCATCAATACGGCCGCCGCACCCTTGGCGTTCATCAGGCGCATGCCGCCCGCCAGAACCCGCTCGACTGCGGCCTGAACGGTAAGGTCAATCGAAAGCTGCAAGGGTTCGCGCGCTCGGCCCGGATCGCGGAGGGCGGCGTCGAATTCCCGCTCAACGCCCGCGCGTCCTACCACTTCGGCCGAGCGCACACCTTCGCGCCCAAACCCGGCCCCGCCCAAGACATGGGCGGCCAGCCTACCATTGGGATAGAGCCGCATCTCCCGCGGCCCGTAAAGAAGCCCTGGATCGCCGATATCATGCACCGCTTGTTGCTGCTCGGGGCTGATCCGGCGCTTGATCCAGAGGAATTTTCGCGCGCCATTGAAGTCTTTTAGGAGCCGTTCTTCATCGAGATCGGGGAAGATTTTGACGAGTTCGGCCGCCGCCCGCGCCTTGTCGATCATCAAAGGCGGCTGGGCATAGAGCGAATGGGTGGTGAGATTGGTCGCGAGGATCCGGCCTTTCCGGTCCACAATATCGGCCCGGGCGGCAAGGATCTTGGCCGTGGTGGTCGCGGCGCGGGGTTCGGCGGGTTCGGAATTGGCCAGATGCCCCATCCGGAGCCCGATCATCGCAAAGCCGCAGAGAAAAAACACGGCCAGCACCAAAAGCCGCCCTTCGGCCTGGGCGCGGAGCCGATCGCGCTCGTTTTCGTGGCGGAGGCGGAGGTTTTCCCGCTCGATCACGTCGGGGTTCTCGCCTTTGGCCCGAGCGTCGAGAATACGGGCGAGCGGGCGGAGGGGCAAGCGTGTCATTCTGTCTCCTCGGCGGGCTTTTCGCCGACTACATCCCAAGCACGAGTGATCGGCAGCCGGTCGGGAGGCGGAAAACTCACCTGGTCGATCCGGCCGAAATGGTCTGGTCGGAGGGGAAGGAGCCCCAGCCGGTCGAAGTTCATATCCGCCAGTTCGCGCAGCCGTTCAGGTCGATTAAGATAAGACCATTCCGCTTTGAGAACATTGAGCGTTTCCCGAAGGCTTGCGATCTCTGCCGACGTCGCCTCGACCTCGCGGATCGCCTCCTGGGTGCGGTAATTTTCGCGGTAGGCCCAGATCGCGAGCCCCATCACCGCCAAAAGCGAGGTCACATAGAAAAACGCTCTCAACGGTCGGCTCCCACGATCTTGGGAAGCCCCAGAAGACGCCGATCAACCGGGCTGGAGAGGGCATCGGTGCGGATCCCGATCCGCAGCCGGGCCGACCGGGCCCGGGGATTGGCTGCCACTTCGTCGACTGTCGGCGCAATGGCTTTGGTCGCGATGCGAAACCGGGGCGCTTCGGTCTCAACGCGGGGCATGTGGCGGTTTGCCTGGCCAAGCCCACCCGAGCGGGCCTGGAAAAACCGTTTGACGATGCGGTCTTCCAAGGAATGGAACGTCACGACCGCAAAATACCCGCCGGGCTTGAGCGCGCGCTCGGCCGCTTCGAGCCCGCCCACCAGGGCCTCAAATTCACCGTTCACCGCGATCCTGATCGCCTGGAATGTCCGCGTCGCGGGGTGGGATTGGCCGGGCTTGGGGCGGGGCAAGGCGAGGGCGGTGATCTCGGCGAGCTTTCCGGTCGTCCCAATGGGCGCGAGCGATCGTGCCGAAACGATTGCTTTTGCGATCCGCCGCGATGCCCGCTCTTCGCCAAAATGATAAAGCACGTCCGCAAGTTCTTGTTCTGAAGCGGTATTCACCAGATCCGCTGCCGACTGGCCGTCGCGTCCCATCCGCATATCCAGGGGGCCGTCCCCTTGGAAGGAAAACCCTCGCACCCGGTCGTCGAGCTGCATGGAGGACACGCCAAGATCGAGGGCCACCCCGTCCACCGGCGCCTCCGCAAGGCGGTCGAGTTCGGCAAAATTGCCCTCAATTCCCTTGAACCGGTCGCCGTATTCCCCAGCCCAATCGGCAGCCATGGCTAAGGCGAGCGGATCGCGGTCAATCCCGGTGACCTTCGCCGCACCGGCTTTGAGAAGTCCTTTGGAATAGCCCCCTGCTCCAAGGGTCCCATCAACCCAATGGCCCGACACAGGGGCGACCGCGTCGAGGAGAGGGCCCAGGAGGACGGGAATGTGAGGGGAGGCGTCGGATTGCATCAGCGCCGCCGCCGTCACTGCCGAGGCTCCGGGTGCCGGCGGTCGAGAAGGGTGAGAAGGTCAAAGTCTTCCGGCTGATCGTCGAGCCAGGCTTCGGTCTTGGCGTCTTCGGTGGCGCTAAAGGTCTTGGGGTTCCAGATCTGGAACGTGTCGCCGGTCGCGAGCATATAGACCTCGGAGTTCAGCCCAATCCCGATTTTGTCACGAAGTTTCTGGGGCAGGACGATCCGCCCGGTATTGTCGATGCTGGTGGCGAGCGACTGGCCGTTGAAAAGCCGCTCAAGCATGCGCCGTTCCATCGAACCGCGCGGGAGTTCCGCGATTTGAGCGTCGACCTCGTTGGCCGCATCCACCGTATAACATTCAAGATATTGCCGTCGGCTGTCGCCGTAAACGATCACGATTTCGGGGTCGCCGCCCGAGCTCCAATTAGGATCGCCCTGTTCAAGCACACGACGGAAAGAGGCCGGGATCGACATGCGCCCCTTGCCGTCGACCTTCTGGTCGAACTCGCCTCTAAACCTTCGAACCACGATCTCGCGGCTCCTTTATGTCCCCGCGGGCGCGTGGGCCCGCCGCATTCCCCCAAATTCGGTGCCGTGCGATGCGCTGGCCCTTTGCCTGCGATCCGCTGACAGCGATTTCGGTCCCTGAAACGGAAACGGCGGGTTGAGCTGCTGCCATTGCTCAACCCGCCGCCCTCGTCCCGTTTCCGGGCAGTCCAGCTGCGCGCGCCACCTGGGGGGATGTCTGCTCGCCCGCGCGCCGGATCTCGTCTTTCGGAAATGGGTGCCTGTATGAAACCTGCTCTTATTCTTCAGGTGGGGTCTTGGTGCCCCGTCCCTCTTTCCGATGTAGAAGGGATAACTTGGGAAAACATGGTCAGCAAGGAAAATTATGGGAATAAGTGGTTCCTAGTGACTGATCCAGCGCGCAACCTTCACGCGATTTCCGCGTTTCCGGCACATGTTGATAATTTGACATATTGCATAACAATATATGGTATCCGCATGTCGGCGGAAAAATTCCCATCAATTCCCGGAAGCTTTGGCTAGCCATACCTAAAATGGAGGGTATTACCGGAATTTCGGCGCTCCAGCCGACGCCGAACGGTGTATTTGGCCCGTTGATTCGCCGTTTCCCATGCCTTCCCAAATCGGCGTTGGGCTAGGCCATCCCGCCGCCGATAAGGTGCTGGGCCAGGTGATCGAAAGCGTCCGCTTCGGGTCCGTCGCCCAAGGCAATCGGTGTGCCTGCGTCGCCCGCTTGGCGCACCGAAAGGGCCAGTGGGAGGCTCCCGAGCAATGGAACGCCCAGCCGTTCGGCCTCGGCCTTAACCCCGCCCTCCCCAAAGATATGCTCCTCATGTCCGCATTGGGGACAGCAATAGATCGACATGTTTTCAATCAGGCCGAGGACCGGCGTCTTCAAAACCTCAAACATGTTGAGCGCCTTTCGCGCATCGAGGAGGGCGACGTCCTGGGGCGTTGAGACCACAATTGCGCCGGTCACCGCTGTGCGTTGGCAGAGCGTCATCGCAACATCGCCGGTGCCCGGTGGCAGATCGACAAGGAGCACATCGAGCCGGCCCCACTCTACCTGGGTCAGCATTTGCTGGAGCGACCCGATGAGCATCGGGCCGCGCCAGATCACCGCCTTGTCGTCGGCAAGCATGAACCCGATGGACATGACCGTGACGCCGTAGGCTTTCAGCGGTGTGATGACCTTGCCGTCGGGCGAGGAGAGGCTGTCGGTGATGCCCATCATCCGAGGCTGGGATGGGCCGTAGACATCCGCGTCGAGAAGCCCAACCCGTCGTCCGGCCTTGGCCAGGGCCACTGCGAGGTTCGAGGTGACGGTTGATTTTCCGACCCCGCCTTTGCCTGATCCGATGGCCAAGATGCGATCGACGCCGCTTACCTTTTGGCGCCCCTGCGCCTGGGGTTTGGGGTGGCGGCCAATTTTGACCTGCGGCGGTGCTTTTTCCCGAAATTCCGGCGGAGGCGGCGGTGGGGGACGGCGTTGGGGAGACCTACTTGGCGCCGTCAGAACCGCGGTGACCTTGGCGACCCCTTCCATCGCAGCTATCGCGGCTTCAGCCGCGGCCCGGGCCGGTTCAAGGTCGCGGGCCGCAATATTGTCATCGGCTTCGATAACGAAACGCACCGAATCACCGTCCACCGCGAGGGCCCGGACCATGTCGCGGGCAACAAGGTCCCGTCCGTCGCCGCTGTCGACGGTCCGAAGCCTGTCAAGGATTGCGTCGCGTGAGAGTCCCATAGATTTCAGCCGTGCCGGATTTTTTTACGCGTGTGAATAAAATTTAGCGCATTCGTCACAACAATCCGCCTCAAAATCGTCTCTGGACAAGGGTGTGCACCAAATTTTCGTGACGATGCATGCACTTGCTGCATGGCAGCATTGCGCGCCTTGGGACTTTGTGCGAGCGCAGAAAGACGCTATGCTGTCGTCAACGCGAGGTAAAACCTCCATAAGAGATCAGGCACCCTTCCTCCTCCCTGGGTTCCTGTAGAACGCGGTGGCGCCTTCCTCCTCCCTGGCGCCACCGCACTACTTCGCCAAGATCCGCATCCGATTGTCGCATTGAACTCAGGCGTTTGGCTTGGCCGAAGAGCCGGGGCCACGGAGCGCAATGAGGGCAATGGCGGCATTCATCAAAGGGTTTCTTCTGGGGTTCAGCCTGATCCTGGCGATCGGGGCTCAGAATGCGTTCGTCATCCGCCAGGGGCTCCGGAACGCGCATGTTTTCGCAGTTTGCCTCACATGTGCGGTGTCGGATGCGATATTGATCGCTGTGGGGGTGGCGGGCTTTGGCCGGATCGCCGAGGCCGCACCCTGGATCACGCCGGTGTTTCGCTGGGGCGGGGCAGCGTTTCTCCTCGTTTACGGCGTCATGAGCCTTCGCTCAGCTTGGCAAGGCGGTCAGGCCATGGGGGACGAAGGGGACGTCACCCAAAGCGTTTTCCGGGCTGTCCTGACGTCGCTCGCCTTCACATGGCTCAACCCCCATGTCTATCTCGACACGCTGGTCCTCGTGGGCTCGGTCGCGGTGAGCCTCGGCGAAGGGCGCCTAGCCTTTGGAGCCGGCGCTGTGACGGCATCTTTCGTATTCTTCTTTTCCTTGGGCTACGGCGCCCGCCGCCTTGCCCCTGCGTTCCGGAGCCCGCGGGCGTGGCGTGCGCTTGACGCGGGGGTGGGGCTCTTGCTCCTCGTTCTTGCCGCCATCCTCGCATTCGGCGCATAGCCCTATCAAACGGCGAACCTTCGGTTCATTTCATGTTTTGTTGGCGCCCAGCCTATCGGCGGAGCCAAGGACGTCTGCGTATTTGGAAAGAGATGAAGGCGAAGGGGCTTCATCCTGGCCAAAATACTCCCGCCGGAGGCCTTGGACCAATTAAAGCGGCCAGATCAAAGGGATGATGGCAGAGGCGAGGAGCCCTACGCTGAGATTGAGCGGGATACCGACCTTGAGGAAATCGGTGAACCGGTAGCCACCGGGCCCGTAGACCATCATATTGGTTTGATAGCCGATGGGCGTCGCAAAGCTCGCAGAGGCCGCCAACATCACCGCCACGACCAAGGGCCTTGCATCGACGCCCACCGCATCGGCGAGGGCGATCGTGATTGGGGTCACCACGACCGCGACCGCATTGTTCGAGACCATTTCGGTTAAAACCGACGTCATGAGATAAATCGACCAAACCAGGAAGAAGGGCGGCAGACCAGCAAGCAAAGGCGCGAGGGCGTCGACGACGAGGCTGACTGCGCCGGAAGCTTCGAGGGCCGCACCGACGGCGAGCATGGCAAAAATCAACGCCAGGAGCCGACCGTCAATCATCTGGAAGGCCTCTTCGGCATCGATGCAGCGGGTCAAGAGAACAAGAGCCACCGCGAGGATCGACAGTAAGAGGATCGGTGCGACGCCGAGGGCGGCGAGGCCGACAATCCCGACGAGTGCGGCCAAAGCGATGGGGCCGTGAGACCGTCGATAGGCCCGCTCGGTCGGCTGGGCGACATCGACCAAGTCCATATCAACCGCCAGGCGTTGGATGTCTTCCGGTGCGCCTTCAAGGAGGAGCGTATCGCCTACCGCCACCACCACATCGTCGAGCTGCGCGCCGATATTCTCCGACCTGCGATGGACAGCCAGAGGATAGACGCCGTAGCGGCGCCGGAGCCGGAGATTACCCAAAGACCGACCCACCATGCGGGCCCCTGGCGTAATAAGCACCTCGACGGTCGCCGTGCGCACGGAAGAAAGTCGGTCGACCGCTCGGAGGTTCTTGTCGTCCCGGAGCCCCAAAAGTTCGGCCATTTCAGTGCGGAGGACCACCCGGTCGCCGGCCTCCACCGTGACCCCTTTGAGGTTGCGCCGAAGCGACGCATCCCCCCTCAGAACATCGATGAGGCGCACATTCTCCCGGCGGAAGAGGTCGATCTCGGTGACGTCGGCGCCAATGAGTTCGCTGCCTTCGGGGATCGCAACCTCGGTGAAGAACCGCATTTTTGATCGGTCTGACAGCAGAGAGGCCATGGAGGCCCGGTCGGGGAGGATCCGGGGCGCGATGATGGCGAGGTAGAAGAGGCCCCAGGCCACAAGGATCGCCGCCAGGGGCGTCACTTCAAATATCGTGAAAGGTGCCAGACCCGAGGAGCGCGCGACCCCGTCGACAAGGAGATTGGTAGACGTGCCGATGAGTGTGAGGGTTCCGCCAAGGATCGCCGCATAGGACAGCGGGATCAGGAGTTTTGAGGCAGAAAGCCCAAGTTTCCGCGCCAATTGCACAAAGACCGGGATCATCACGACCACGACCGGCGTGTTCGACACGACCGCCGAGGAGATGACCACAAACCCAATGAGGCTCGCCATCGCTGTTTTGGGTCGCGTCGACGCAAGCCCCTCGGTTCTGCCGATAAAGGCGATGAGGGCCCCGGTGCGCACCAGCGCGCCCATAACGATGAACATGGCCGCGATGGTCCAAGGGGCCGGGTTTGAGAGGACGGCCAAAGCGTTGTCGTAAGGCAAAAGACCTAAAACCAAGAGCAGGGCGACCCCGCCTATGGCGACGACTTCGGCCGGATAGCGCTCGCGGAGGAACAGAACGAACATCAGAGCGACCACCGCCAAGGTCAGCACCGCCTCGGTCATGGGCGCGAATTCTAGGCTGGGCATGGCTCACCGATTGCCGTTCAGTGGATATCTTCGCCCGGAGGGCGATGGGGCACAAGCGCCGAGACCGAGCTTGCCCTAGGCGGGCTTTTCTCGCGCGCGTCCTTCCGGCACTGTCCAATTATGTTCGTGCCCTTCTTTGCCACGCTCCGGCGCCATGCGGTGCCGGTGTCGCTCCGGGAGTTTCTCGATTTCCTCGGCCTTCTTCAGACGGGCCTCGCCACCTACGACGTCGATGCGTTCTACCGCCTGGCTCGGACCGCGATGGTCAAATCCGAGACCCATCTCGACCGGTTCGACCGGGCGTTCGCAGAAGCTTTCCAAGGGCTCGAACATCTCAACGTTGATGACGTTCTCGCCGCCCTCGATCTTCCTGCCGATTGGCTCGAAAAGCAGGCGGAAAAACACCTCACCGATGCCGAAAAGGCTGAGATCGAGGCCATGGGCGGGTTCGAAGAGCTGATTGAGACCCTTCGCCAGCGCCTGTCTCAGCAAAAGGGGCGCCACGAAGGCGGGTCGAAATGGGTCGGGACCGCGGGCACCTCGCCCTTCGGGACCTATGGCTTCAATCCCGAAGGCGTCCGCATCGGTCAGGAGCGCTCGCGCCACCGCCGTGCGGTTAAGGTTTGGGACAAACGCGAATTCAAAAACCTCGACGGCGAAACCGAAATCGGCACGCGGACGATCCAAATCGCCCTCCGCCGCCTCCGGCGTTGGGCGCGAGACGGGGCCTTGGAAGAGTTGGACCTGTCCGAGACCATCCGGGGCACGGCGCGCAACGGCTATCTCGACATCAAGACCCGGCCCGAACGTCGGAATGCGGCGCGGGTGCTGCTGTTTTTAGACATTGGCGGGTCGATGGATCCCCATATCCGCTTCATGGAAGAGCTCTTCTCGGCGGCGAAGTCGGCCTTCCACCATCTCGAAACCTTCTATTTCCACAATTGCGTCTATGAGGGGCTTTGGCGCGACAATCGCCGCCGCTGGACCGAGCAAACGCCGACCTGGGATGTGCTCCATAAATATGGTCCCGATTGGCATCTGATCCTCGTAGGAGACGCGGCGATGTCGCCCTACGAGATCGCCATGGCGGGTGGCGCGAACGAACACTGGAACGAAGAAGCAGGGTCGGTCTGGCTCGGGCGCCTGGCCGAGCACTATCCCCGTCATCTTTGGATCAACCCGATCGAGGAGCGCTATTGGGGCTATACCCAATCGACCTCCATGGTGCGCGAGATTCTCGCCAAGGACGCCATGGTGCCGATGACGCTCGATGGGCTGACACGGGGGATGAAGGTTTTGGCGCGCTAGGGCGCCATGTGACGGCGGCGTTCAACCACCCCGAGTCATGGGCCTTCCCGGCGTGTGGTGCATCGCCCGAGGAAGTCTCGCCCATCAGGCGCGGATCGAACGGATAGCGGGTGAGGTTTTCGAACCCGTCCTCGGTGATGAGTACCTGATCTTCGAGCTTGATCGAGAAATCCCCACCTTCGGGGCTCACCAGCGCTTCAACACAGAGTGTCATGCCCGCTTCAAGTTCGTAGTTGAATGCGCCGGGCACCATCTGGTCGGGGTATGCAAAGAGCGGCCATTCATCGCAAAGGCCAACCCCGTGCATGAAGCAGCCGTATTTCTGGCGTTGGAATTCCGGGCGAAGCCTGTGGCAGCGGTACACGAGGTCTTCCATATGCGCGCCGGGGCGGAGCATCTCCATATTGGTGAAGATATGCTCGTGGGCGTGGCGCATCGCATCGACCATATCGGGCCGGGGCGGGGCATCGCCGATCCACCAGGTCCGAGAAATGTCGGCGCAGATCCCGTAAGGCCCGACGAGGTCCGTATCGAAGGCGAGAATTTCATTGTTCTGAACGATCCGGGGGCCGCATTCCTGAAACCAGGGGTTGGTGCGTGGCCCCGAGGTCAGAAGGCGAGTCTCGATCCACTCGCCGCCCCGGCGGATGTTTTCGGCGTGAAGCACCGCCCAAACGTCGTCTTCGCTCATATGGGGCACGCCCGCCCGCGCCGCCACTTCCATCTCGCCGACCGCCGTTTCGCACGCATGCATGGCGCAGCGCATGGCCCGGATCTCTTCGGCATTTTTGATCGAGCGCGCCTTCTCGGTCACTTCCTCGCCTTCCATGAGCTCAAAGCCCCGGGCTTCGAGGGCGCGGACCCCGTGGAGCATCACCTTGTCGACCGCGAGGCGCATATTGCCGCCGCCATGTTCGCGGATCAGGTCGAGCACTTCACCGGCAAAGAGCTTTGCAGCATGGCCCGCCCGGTCGCCCCGGTCGAAGTAAAAGAAATCCGCCCCCGACCTCGCTTCGCGGACCGCCGGGTTGAAGGAACTCAAGAACGGGGCCTGTTTGTAGTCCCAGATCACCATGTAACCGTCGGCGCAAAGGAGCACCGCCCGGAAGGGGTTGTGGGTGTTCCAAAGCTGCATATTGGTGCTGTCTGTGGCGTAGCGGATGTTGAGGGGGTCAAACATCAAAAGTCCGCCATAGTCGCGGGCGACCACGTGGTCGGTCAGGCGGACATGGCGGAGACGACGCATGTCCGGAAGGTCGGGCAGAACCAGCCCCGCCGATTGCCATTCGGCCATGGCGAGGGCGGTCGGGCCAATCTCGATCGCATTCGGGTCGGCGGGCCGGCCATCGGGCAGGGTCCGGGACGGGTCGATCTTGCGGGTGTCGCTATAATGCTGGTTCATGGCATGGCCTCCGCACCCGCCATCGTGGCACGGCCAGGGCCCCCGTCACGCCCGCTTGCGACGCGGCCAGGTGCTGAAAACGACGCAATTGGGGTCTAAAGCCCCGTCACGCTTCCAAAATCGTCTGAACCGCCTCGATCGCTGAAAACGCGGCACCATGGACGGTTGAACGCGCCTCGCCGCCGAGGGCCTCCCCGGCGAAGAGGAGCCGATTGTCTGCAGGCGCGAGTATATCGGAAATGTCATATTCGCTGTTGTTGGTCATCGAATAGCTCCCGGCGATATGGGGCGTCTGGCTCCAGTTTTGCACGTTCCCTGCCTCGAAGGCTTGCCGCACACCGCTGCCATAGATGCCCACGAGCTCGTCCAAAACGCTCTCGATCAGCGCTGCATCGTCGAGCCCGGCCCGGTCGAGCGGGCCTTCCGCGACCGTAAAGAGCCCCAAGACATGCTCAGCCGTGGGTTTGCCCCACATCGCGTCGTAGTAAATTTTGCTGTCCCATCTGTCTTCAAGGCCCGAAAGGCGCGGCCCGAACATCAGCATGTCGGGGTAAAAGCGCTGGGAGAACTTCAAAAAGACTTTGAAGCCCGCGCCGAATGTCACGTTCGAAATCTCCTCCAATCGCGGCGGGGCGAGGGCCGGGGCAAAGGCGATTTTGCCACGCTGCAAGACCGAGAGGGGCACGGTGACCAGGGCGTGGTTACCGGTGATCGACCGCCCATCGGCAAGGCGCACCGACACCCCGTCCGACGTATCGGAGATCTCGACCACCTCTGCGCCCGTCTCAATGGTGCTCGTTGCTTCGGGGTAGATGAACCGCTCGAAAAACCCGTACCAAGTGGTCTCCCGGAACTTCACTTCGGCATAGGCAAAGCGGAGCGCGTTGAAATTGCGGAGGCGGTCCTGGTGCCAAAATTGGTAGGTTTCGGGGCGGTATTCCATGGTGGCGACCCCCATGTCGCTCGGCCCCGTGCCCGGTATCTCGCCGAGGACCTCCGGCGCGTCGTGGATCCATTCCGCCCCGAGATCGAGCGGCAATTCGGACAGCCCGGTCAGCCGTTTCAACCGCCCGCCCCAGCGGTTGGAGGCTTCGAGCAGCACCACGTCAAGGCCCGCGCGCCGCAGATGAAAGGCTGCCGTAAGCCCGGCTGCTCCTGCTCCTATGACAAGGACGCGCCGCGCTGTCTGGGCCCGGGGGAGGCTCGGAGTAAGAAGGGCGGCGGCGAGGCTCGATCTCAAAACAGTGCGGCGTGATGGCATGGCGCGACCCTTGCCCGCCCCCGGCCGAAGATCAATCCGTTTGTCTCAGGCCTCAACCGACCCCATATCTTAGGCATGCTGAAGTTTACGCCCTTTCTCCTGGCGATCCTTTACGGGCTTGTCTTTTACCGTTTCTCCGTCTGGAGGACGAAGAAGACCCTCGACGCTCAATCCACCGAATTGGCCGATCAAAGGCTGAAGACCCTGACGGACCGGATGGCGGCGGCCCTCGAACTGCCGCGGATCCGGGTCCATGTTTACGAGATTGACCCCGTCAACGGGCTGGCCGCCCCGGATGGTCGGATCTTCATCACCCGCGGGTTTTTCAACAAATACCGCCAGGGCGAAGTCTCGGCCGAAGAACTGGCCTCCGTCATCGCCCACGAGCTTGGCCATGTGGCCTTGGGCCATGCCCGCCGCCGGATGATCGACTTTTCCGGTCAAAACGCGATCCGCGCGGCCCTGGCCATGGTGCTGTCGCGGTTCATTCCTTTCATCGGCGTTTATATCGCCAATTTCCTCACCACACTGCTCGCCGCTCGCTTGTCGCGGGCCGACGAATACGAGGCGGATGCCTACGCGACCGCGCTCCTCGTCAAATCAGGCATCGGCGTGGGCCCCCAAAAGTCGCTCTTCACCAAGCTTGAAGCGCTGACCCAGTCAAACCACGGCGCGGTTCCGGCCTGGCTCATGAGCCATCCCAAAACCAAAGAGCGGATCGCGGCCATTGAGGCCAATGAGCGAAAATGGGAGCTTGCGGGCGCCGATTAGCGCCATTTCCCTTCATCTCTTCAAAAATACGCATCACCCAATCCCGCCATATAGCACTTTGCCCAATCTCGGCAGGCGAGCGCGTTTTAAGAGCTTTCGCCTTTGCCCCTTCGGAGCTCCGGCCGCTTCGATCTCGTCCAAAGCGGCCCCGACCGCAGCCGCTATCGCACCTTCCGCCTCGGTCCAGAGCTCCAAAAGGAACGGGTCAGGGGCCGCGGCGCGGAGCCCAAGGCGCGCGAGGGTGCGGTTTGGAAAGTCCTTCAAATTGAGCGTGAGGATCACATCCGCCGCGCCTTCGATCGCGGCCGAAAGGACATGGCGGTCATCGGGGTCTGGGAGGGAGAGACCTTCCACATGTTCCACGTCCCACTCGGTCAATGCGTGGGGCCAAGCGGCACCAAGGAGGGCGATCTCGCCTCGGGCGATGGTTTCGGCCTCGGGCCCCTCCCGCGCCGCCGCCCGAGCCCATTCTTCGAGGATCCGCGCGCTCCAAAGAGGGGTGAATTGGCCGTCCGCGGCACCTGCGACGCCCAAAACGATCCGACGGAGGAGCGTGGCGTATAGGACATTTGCGTCAATCAGAACCCGCATCAGTCGAGGGAGAAGGTCAAAGCTTTCAAATATCCGCTTTCCGCGAGGCTGGGGAGTTCCGGATGATCCGGCCCGGCAAATCCGGTGCGAAGGAGGCGCGCCCGGCGCCCCGCCTTGCCGATCCCTGCGATCGAGGCCTGGCGAAACTTCGCGAGATCGGCCGCATGGGAGCAAGAGCAAAGGACCAGCGTGCCGCCGGGGGCGACGAGGGTAGCAGCGAGGCGCGCGGCTTTCTCATAGGCCCGGAGCCCGGCGGCAAGTGCGGGCTTTGCCGGGGCGAAGGCCGGGGGATCCGAAATCACTGTGTCGAATTGGCGCCCCTCGGTCGCGAGCGCCGCCATGGTCTCAAACCCGTCCCCGGATAGGGTTTCGATCTTGTCGGCCATGCCCATCCGCTCCGCGCCTTCACGGGCGAGAGCCAAAGCGGGTTCGGACGCATCGACCAAGAGCGTGGTGGTTGCTCCCGCCGCGAGAGCCGCCAGTGCAAACCCACCCACATGGGAAAAGACGTCCAGAACGCTCCCGCCCTGGGCAAGTCCCGCCGTGAAAGCTTGGTTTTCGCGCTGGTCGTAGAACAGACCGGTTTTTTGGCCTTGGGCGAGATCAGCCATGTAGATCGCGCCGTTGAGAGGGACGGGGAGGGGCCCTTCGAGGCTGCCCCGGACCGTCTCAACCCCGCCGGAAAGCCCTTCGAGACCCCTGGCACGGCCCGCCATATTCATCACCACCGTCTCCACACCCTGGGCCACAAGAGCATCCCCAAAAGCGTCTTTCAAAACATCCGCCCAGGCCGCATTGGGCTGGCACACCGCCACTGAACCGAACCGGTCGATAATGACACCGGGGAGCCCATCCGCTTCGGCATGGATCCAGCGCCAATAGGGCGCGGGGTAGAGTTTGTTGCGGAGGGTCGCAGCCCGGGCGAGCCGGGCTTCGATCCAAGCGGTGTCAATGGAGGCCCCAGGATCGGTATCGAGCATCCGGCCGGCGATTTTCGAGTTTGTATTGAGACCGATCACGCCGAGGGGGGCTCGGTCGTGATCTTCCAGCACAGCCAATTGACCTGGGCTGATCCGGCGGGTCCGCCGGTCAAGGACAAGTTCATCGGCCCAAATCCACGGATATCCACGCCTTAGGCGACGGGCATCGCCTTTCGGCCGAAGCCGCACCACTGGTCGCGACGTGTCCATGGCAGGCCCCCGGTGCCCGCGCGCCCCTAGCGCGGTCGCGCCGCCCGGGTCGTGCCGGTCAATTCATCGACCAGCACCAGTTTGAGATGTTCGGTGATCCGCGTCTTCATCGTGTCGCCCTCCCGGTCGGAGGCCAGAGCGTTTTCCCCGCCCAATGCCGGGAGATCGGCAATCACGAGCCGCGGACCTTCCAAGAGCTCATTCGTTTTTCGGTCATAGACCGTCAGATAAAACCGGATCGAATGGACACCGCCCACGGAAACCCGGGCCTTTTCGGTCACCGAATGGAACCGTGTTACCTGGGCGGTCGCTCGGACCGGGCGGGCACCGTCAAGACTGCCTTCCGCTTCTTCTGCGGCGGCGTCAAAAATCGCTTCGACTTGGGACAGGCGATCTCCGAACGGATCGCCCCGCCAAACCACATCCGCTACGGGATAGTAGAGATTGGCATCCGAGATCGTCAGCGTTTCGGGCGCCAGGCTGTTAAACTCGGCCAATTTGTAATTTTGGGGCTCCGTCGCCATTCGCCCCTGGGGCAATTCGCGAAACCCCGCATCCACATTGGCACAGCCCGCCAAAGCCATGCCCATCACCCCCAGGAGAGGGAAAAATCGCGCAAAATCCATGTCACTGCTCGCTCGTGTTCCGAGTTTTTTTGCAGCGTATTTCAAAATGGGGGGGATGTAACGAAGATCCCCGGCCGAAGCCGGGGATGCTTGCATTTTTGCCGCGCTTGGGCGGGATCAGCCGATGATCCGACGGCGCAAGTCTTCTGTCCAGCGGCGGAGCGCTTCTGCGCGAAGCTTGCTGGCGCGGTTGCGAAGAGCGATTTGGTCGATTTGGAGCGGGTCCATAGCGAAACCTCTTAAAACGTTGGGGGCTTGCAATCTAAATATACCCCCTTGTGACAGTGACAAACGCCCCAGTAGCAAAACCGCTATGCTAAAAATGCAAGTCTGGATGACCGGTTAGAAAACGAAGCTAATCTCTCCGCCGGGCCTTGGCGCCGCCCCGGCGGGCAGGCGCTTCGGCCGTGTCGAGCCCCTCGTTGAGGACTTGCCGCATCGGATGGGCAGGGTCCATATGGGCATAATGCGCCGATAGCGCAGGCAAAAGCGCGGCCGCATCTACCCCATCGGGCAACCAGACGGCCCAATCAAGAAATATCGTCCGGCATTCACTGAGCCCGAGACCTTCCATCGCGAAGGCGTCGGCGATGAGCCCCCTCGGGTCGATCTCCGTCAATGGGGGCAATGGCTCGTTCATGGGCGCGAAACTAGTCTTCCCCGACGATGACGGCAATGAGCTGGGCGGCCTCGGCCGCCTCTCTTTGGAGGTCTTCCATATGCCCCTCAAGCTCGCCCCCGCCCGAGACGAAGGCGGCCGCGCCCGTTCCAGGTAACGGAGGATGGCCCACAAGGGTCAAGGCCTGGCGGGTTTCAGCAAGACGCCGATGGGTACGGGCCAAGGCGTCGGCGTCGGAAGCATCAATGGCGCCGGCGGCCAATTGCCTGGCCGCTCCCCGGGCCGGACTTCCGGCCAAAAGCGCGGCTGCGGCGGCAAGAAGCTCAATATCGGCCAAAAACCCTGGACCCACTTTGAGGTCATAGGGGTCAGGCCGCCCTTCGGCGTCCCGGACCCGGCCCCGCATGGCGGACAGATCGGCCATCAAAGTCGCCCTTTCCCGTGGCCACGACAGAAGCTCTCGCCGGAACGCTTCAAACTCGGCCGACAGCCTCTCCGATCCGGCTACGGCCCGGGCTCGCGTCAGCGCCATGTGTTCCCATGACCACGCCTCCCCGGCCTGGTAGCGCTGGAAGGACCCAAGCCCCGTGGCCACCGGTCCTTTTCGCCCCGACGGACGGAGCCGCATATCGACCTCATAGAGCCGGCCAGCCCCGGTGGGCGCGGTCAAGGCCGTGACGAAGGCTTGGGTCAAGCGGGCATAATACGTTGGATAGGCAAGGGGTTTCGGCCCTGTCGAGCTTTCCTGATCGTCGGCGTCGAAAATCACGATGAGGTCGAGATCGGAGGTGGCTGTAAGGGCACCCGCACCGAGGGAGCCCATGCCGATCACCGCCGCGCCGCGTCCGGGCGGCGGTCCATGGCGGCGGGCAAACTCCGCTTCGACCACCGGCCAGAGCCCGGCCAAGACGGCCCGGGCGAGATCGGCATATTGCCAGCCCGCCTCTTCAGAAGAGATGAGCCCCCGAAGGTGGTGAACGCCCGTCCTAAACCGCCATTCCCGGGCCCAAACTCGCGCTGCATCGAGCCCCGCTTCGTAGTCTTCCGCCCGGGCCAACGCAGCCCCAAGCTCGCGCGCCAGGGCATCCCGCCCGGGCCAGGCTGCAAAAAACGCGCCTCCAATCACCGCGTCAAAAACGGCCGCATTCCGCGAGAGATACCCCGCAAGGCCCGGCGCGATGTCGGCAATGTCGACGATAAGATCCAAAAGATGGGGGTTGGCGTCGAAGAGCGAAAAGACCTGCACCCCGGCCGGGAGCCCGGCCAAAAACCCGTCGAGATGGGTGAGTGCTGCGCTGGGATCGGCAGCTCGGTTGAGCCGTTCAAGAAGCTGAGGCCGGACCCTGGCGAAAATCTCCGCCGCCCGGGTTGAGCGGAGGGCCGGATAGCCCGGCCACCGAGCGGTCACGGCCTCGAGGTCGTCCGCGAGATCGGGCAGGCCGGCATCCGGTGCGCCCGGCGTTTCCGCCGGGGCGGGCGCAAAATAGGGCTCGGTCAGCCCGTGAACCCGGTGGAGCCGCGCTTCTACCTCGCGGGCAAGCGCGTCGGGTGTCCGGTCGGCAAGGGCAGCAAGGCGGGCGAAGTCGCCCGGCGCTTTGGGCAGGCTGTGGGTCTGTTGGTCGGCCACCATTTGGATCCGGTGCTCGAGCACTCTGTGGGCCCGGTAATCGGTAACGAGGGTCGCGGCGTCTTCGCGTTCGGCCTGGCCCGCCGCGGCCAGGGCGTTTAGGGCTGCAACGGTGCCAGGTGGCCGGAGCGACCGGTCGCGTCCCCCAAAGATCAACTGCCGTGTCTGGGTGAAAAACTCGATCTCCCGGATCCCGCCCGCGCCAAGTTTGAGGTCATGGCCCGCAGCACCCTGGATCCCGCCCCGAACCTTTGCGTCTCGAATCCGTTGGCGCATGGCATGGGCATCTTCGATGGCCCAAAAGTCGAGATGGCGGCGCCAGACGAACGGCTCTAACTGTTTGAGATAGGCCGCCCCCGCCTTGAGATCCCCTGCAATGGGCCGTGCTTTGATATGGGCCGCCCGCTCCCAAGTGCGCCCAGAACCTTCATAGTAGCGCTCGGCCGCCTCCATCGCCATGGCGACGGGGGTCACGGCGGCATCCGGCCTGAGGCGGAGATCGGTTCGGAACACATAGCCGTCGCGGTTTATCTCCGACAAAAGTGCTGCCATCGCCCGCGTCGCTTTGACAAACCCCGCCCGGGCGTCGGCGTACTCATCAGGATCAAACCGGGTCTCATCATAAAGGCATATGAGATCGATATCCGAGGAGTAGTTGAGCTCCCACGCTCCGAGCTTTCCCATCCCAATGACCACAAGCCCGGCGCCATCGCCGAGATTTGCCTCGCTTTGACCCGGGATGGCCCCACGCCTCAGGAGCGGTGCCAATGCCGCGCGGAGTGCGGTGCCGAGGGCGGTCTCGGCGAAGCGCGTGAGCGCCAAAGTGGTCTTTTCAAGATCCCAGACGCCGCCGAGATCGGCGAGGGCAATCAAAAGCGCAGCCCGCCCCTTGAGCCGCCGAAGCTCGGATCCGACAAGTTTGCCCTCGAGCCCGGTCGCCTCGCTCAAGAGATCCTCCAAAGCAGCTTCGGGAGCGTCGGAAAGAGCCTCCCTGGCCCAGTCGCTCTCTCGCCCGATAAGACCAGCGAGGTAGGGGCTCGACCCGGCTGCACCGGACAAAAGCTCGGAGAGGCCCGGGCCAGCCTCGCCGAACTGCGCCAAAGCCTCGGCACCCCGTTCGGGGTCATAGGGCCGCGGCGCGCCTTTGATGCGATTTTTGAATGGGCCCTTCGCCATGCCGGGCGAAAATCGAGGTCCTGGCGGGTCCGGTCAAGCACCGGTCGCTTCGTTCTCTCTTAAAATGCACAACTTCTGAGGCGCCCGTGCCGATCGGGCCGGAATGGTGCGCCAGTGAGCAGAAGCGGCCGCGAACGATGAGCGGGATCTAATTTCGCACGATATTTCCCGGGCGAGCGTAAGATAAAGATCTGAAAATAATGCATTATTATAAATAATGTAAATTTCTTTCACATACGGCCTTGAACCGCGGGAGCCCCAATCTCATCTTTGTGATGTGAAGCGAATTTACATTAACCCAAGGAGACAAAAATGACCCCCGCCGCTGAGCCCCTCGTCCAGTCGATGTCCTCACGGGACAGCTGGTTCGGTCGCGCCGAAGCCTGGCTAGACCGGAAAGGCAAGGGCGCCTGGATTGCCGCCATGGTCCTCGGTTTCATCCTGTTTTGGCCCGTGGGCCTGGCCCTTCTCGCCTACATGATATGGAGCAAACGCATGTTCAACGGATCCTGCAGCCGCCGCGTGTCGCCTCGTGCCGTGGGGTTCAAAACCTCCGGCAACTCGGCGTTTGACGCCTACAAAGCCGACACCCTCCGCCGGCTCCAAGACGAGCAGGACAATTTCGAAGCCTTCCTCAAGCGCCTTCGGGATGCCAAGGATAAAGCCGAGTTTGACCAGTTCATGGAAGAGCGTGAGAAAAACGCCGCCGCAGACGACGCCGATGGGGCCGAGAGCAAATCCTAAGACTGTCTTCAGGCCCCGCCATGCGGGGCCTGGCAATTTGAAAGGGAGTTTAGATGAAACATTCCGCAGATATGCGCCTCGGCTCGCCGCCCCTCGTCGTCCAGATCCTCACGATCATCGGCTATACAGGCTTCGCCATTCCCGTCTCGATCGTAGCGATGGATCAGTTCGGTGTTCTCGGCCTCGCCCTCGCTGCGTTCATCGCCTACCAATATTCGTCCGTCGTGGGGTTTGGCTCAAAAGCCTCTGTCTCCGAGATCGTCGAAGCTTTGGGTCCCCGGCTCGACATGGCCACGGGCCGGAACGGCGCCGACGAAAATAGCGCCCGCCCCTCCGGCAACGCCTCGTTTGATGCCTACCGGAACGAGTTGATTGACCGCCTCGAACAGGAGCAATCCTCCTTTGAGAGCTTTCTAGAGCGGCTCCGTGCGGCCAAGGACAAGTCCGAATTCGAGCAATTCATGTCCGACCGTGAGCGCCGGAGCGCGCCCCAGCTCCAGGGCACTTGAGCGGTGGACCGAAATGGCGAGGGCCTTAAATTTTGGGCGCCGCCCGCCGCACGTTCCAATGATTGAAAGACCCGAACCATGCAGAACACCATGACCGACCCCGATGCCAGCTGGGCGCTCCCCGCTCCCGAAACCCACCCCGAGTTTTACGCCGACACGGTGACCAAACGCGCGGTCGCCTGGGCCATTGATGTTGTCCTTATCGGACTATTGACCGGCCTTTTTGCCGCGCTCACCGTGGGTCTTGCTGTCCTTTTGCTGCCACTCTTCGGGCTAGTGAGTTTTCTCTACCGCTGGTGGAGCCTCGCGGCGCGCTCGGCCACACCGGGGATGCGGCTCGCCTCAATCGAACTGCGCCTACAGGACGGGGCGTCCTTCGACACCGGCACGGCCTTTCTCCACACGATGGGCTATTTCATCTCCATGGCGATTTTCCCGCTCCAGCTGATCTCGGTGATCCTGATGCTGATGTCGGCGCGCGGCCAGGGCTTGACCGACCACATCCTCGGGACCGCGGCGATTAACCGAACTGCCCGCGCCTGATCGGGCGGGCCTGACAGGGCGGGCCTATGCAAGCAGGGCAAGGGGCGGCACCCCGCCCCAATGGCCGCCTATCGGACCTATTGCGCGCCGGACTGCGACCAATACCGACATCGCAAGATTAGGGGATTGGCGAGCCCCGATCCCGTTGCTAGGCTCGCCTTGACATCGCAACGTTTCATCTATGCGCCATACCCTTCCCCTAGCGCCCCAGTTCTATGTGACGGCCCCCCAGCCTTGCCCGTACCTTGACGGGCGGATGGAGCGGAAATTGTTCACGGCGCTCCAGGGCGAATATGCTGAAAAGCTGAATGATGCCCTGTCAAAACAGGGCTTTCGCCGGTCGCAAAACGTCCTTTACCGACCATCTTGTGCGGAATGTTCAGCCTGTCTCTCGGCGCGCATCCGGGTGGAGGACTTTAAGCCGTCGCGGTCCCAACGCCGGGTCCTCAACCGGAACGCCCATCTCCGGCGCGAAGCCACCTCGCCTTGGGCGACCGAAGACCAATACGCGCTGTTCCGCACCTATCTTGACAGTCGCCACGCCGATGGCGGCATGGCGGACATGGATATCTTCGAATTTGCGGCCATGATCGAAGAGACGCCGATCCGGAGCCGGGTCGTAGAATACTGGCGCGATGAGGGGGGCGATCGGATCCTCACGGCCGTCTGCCTGACCGATATCCTCGATGACGGGGTGTCGATGGTCTACTCCTTCTACGACCCCGATTTTGTCTCTTCGAGCCTCGGTACTTTCGTCATTCTCGACCATGTCGCGATCGCCAAGGAAGCCGGGCTTCCATTCGTCTATCTCGGCTATTGGGTGCCCGGCAGCCGGAAGATGGGGTATAAGGCCAATTTCTCGGCGCTCGAGATCTATAGCGGGGGCGAATGGCAAGATCTCGGCAACCCCGATGACCATTCGGCGGCCACCCATCCCCTGTCGACCGATCCTGTGGCCGAGCAGGTGGCCCGGATTTCTCTCCCAGATACCCGTCCAACCAAGTGAAACGAGCGTCCGGCGCGCGGATCGCGCTCACCGCACTTGTGGTCCCGTCTTACGACGACGCCATCGCGTTTTATCATCGGAGCCTTGGCTGGGACCTTACCCACGACATCGACCTCGGCGCTGGCAAACGCTGGGTCGTGGTAACCCCGCCAGGCGGTGGCGCGGGGCTTCTTTTGGCCGAAGCTGCCACGCCGCAGCAGCGCGCGGCCGTCGGCAATCAAACTGGAGGCCGGGTGGGGTTTTTTCTGGAAACCGATGATTTCGACCGTGACCATCGGGCCATGGCCGCCGGCGGTGCCCTGTTCGAAGAAGATCCCCGTTCGGAGGCGTATGGCCGCGTCGCGGTCTGGCGCGACCCTTTCGGCAACCGTTGGGATCTGATCGAATACTCGTAAGGTCGGATGGAGCGCCAAGTCGCGCCGTACTGCCAGCAAACCCGTTGCCCGCGCCGCACCCCGGTGTCAAAATGCGCACCAAGCAATAAGCGAGCAGCCCATGGCCGACGATCTCCTTTCATCAAAGACCGCCGACACCTATGACGCCACCTCGATCGAGGTCCTCGAAGGCCTCGAACCGGTTCGAAAACGCCCCGGTATGTATATCGGTGGCACGGATGAGCGGGCGCTCCACCACCTCGCGGCCGAGGTGCTCGACAATTCGATGGACGAAGCCGTTGCGGGTCATGCGAGCCGGATCGAGGTGGAACTCCACGCCGATTATTCCGTGACCATCCGCGACAATGGCCGGGGCATTCCGGTCGATCCCCATCCGCGCTTTCCCGACAAATCCGCCCTCGAAGTGATCCTTTGCACGCTCCATGCGGGCGGGAAATTTTCCGGCAAGGCCTACCAGACCTCAGGGGGTCTCCACGGGGTGGGGGTGTCGGTGGTCAATGCACTATCCGACCATCTCCGCGTAGAGGTGGCTCGCGACAAGAAACTCTTTGCCCAAGAATTTTCCCGAGGCATCCCCGAAGGTCCCGCGGCTGAAGTGGGCGCGGCACCCAACCGGCGGGGAACTTCCGTGACGTTCCACCCCGACGGAGAGATTTTCGGCACGCTCAAATTCAAACCCGCTCGCCTTTTCAAAATGGCGCGTTCCAAGGCTTACTTGTTCTCCGGCGTCGAGATCCGGTGGAAATCGGCCGTCGCCGACGACCAGGTCCCTGCCGAAGCGAGTTTTCGGTTTCCAGGCGGTCTTGCCGATTATCTGACGGAGACGTTGGGCAATGCGTCGACCTATGCAGAGCGCCCCTTCGCCGGAAAGGTCTCCTTCGAAGAGAAGTACGGAGAACCCGGCTCGGTCGAATGGGCGATCAATTGGGCGCCGGCGCGCGATGGGTTCATCCAGTCTTATTGTAATACCGTGCCAACGCCCGAAGGCGGTACCCATGAGGCGGGATTTTGGGCGGCGATCCTGAAAGGCATCCGCGCCTATGGTGAATTAGCGGGCAACAAAAAGGCCGCCCAGATCAACCGCGACGATCTACTCACCGGCGGCTCAGCCTTGGTCTCGGTGTTTATCCGCGAACCCCAATTCGTCGGCCAAACCAAAGACCGGCTTTCAACGGAAGCAGCACAGAAAATGGTCGAGGGCGCGGTGCGCGATCATTTCGACACCTGGCTCGGGGCCGACACGAAATCGGCCGGCGCAATCCTCGACTTCTTGATCCTCCGCGCCGAAGAGCGACTTCGCCGAAAGGCCGAAAAGGAAACCGCGCGGAAATCGGCGACAAAGAAACTGCGCCTGCCCGGGAAACTGGTCGATTGCGCCCAATCGGCGCGGGAAGGCACCGAGCTCTTTATTGTCGAAGGCGACAGTGCCGGAGGCTCAGGCAAGGCCGCGCGCGACCGGAAGACCCAAGCACTTTTGCCACTCCGCGGTAAGATCCTCAACGTGCTCGGCGCGGCTTCGGGGAAATTGGGCGACAACAAAGAAATTGCCGATCTTTGCCAAGCCCTAGGTACCGGAATGGGCACGCGATTTAACCTAGAAGATCTCCGCTACGATAAAATCATCATCATGACCGACGCCGATGTGGACGGGGCCCATATCGCTTCGCTTTTGATGACATTCTTTTTCACCCAGATGCGCCCGTTGATCGATGCGGGCCATCTCTATTTGGCTTGCCCTCCGCTCTTCCGCCTAACCCAAGGGGCGAAACGGGTCTATTGTCTTAGCGAAGCCGAACGCGATGCTTGGCTCGCCAAAGGATTGGGTGGTAAGGGGAAAATCGACGTCTCACGCTTCAAAGGCTTGGGCGAAATGGACGCGAAAGACCTTAAAGAAACCACGATGGATCCCGAAAGCCGGAAACTCATCCGGGTCACGATAGACGAAGATGAACCGGGTGAGACCGGAGATCTGGTCGAACGGTTGATGGGCAAGAAACCCGAATTGCGCTTCGAGTACATTCAAGAGAATGCGCGGTTTGTGGAGGAGTTGGATGTTTAGAGAACCGAATGGACGTGATCAGTCCTTCGGTCCAATCACACCCAGCACCAAGAGATGAAAGATGGTGCTCAAAACGCAAATGAACCAGTAAACGCCCCACCAAACTTCGATCGGTGAAATGGAGCAGAGAGGCACATAAGTAATTAAATTGAAAATAGTAGGGTAAATCACCCAATATTTGGCGACAACATCCCCACCCGCTCCATATGGGCCGCTGATCCGTAAAGGCGCATCACGGTAGCTAAGATAGTATGCTGTAAATATCCGGTAGGATCGATTATTTTTGCGCACCTTCCTAAGACAAGCTGAAATCAGATTCGGTACAGAATCCAATTACTCGGTCAAGCAAATTATCTATGATCTACCTCGCTTACGGCTCAAATCTCCTATTTGAGCGCCTCCGTGCCCGATGTCCGTCGGCGAAGAAACACTCCATTGCAACGCTGCCGGACTATCGACTCGCCTTCACCAAACCCTCAATTGACGGGTCCGGGAAAGCGACGGTGCTCCCCGCGCTGGGTCAGGTCGTCCAGGGCGTCCTCTTTCACATCGACGCGCCAGACCGTTCCGCCCTCGACCGGGCTGAGGGGCCGGGCTACCGGGTGGCGCGGGTCAACGCGACCCTCCCGAACGGGGATGCCGATGAGGCTTTCACGTATGTTGCGCGCGAGACGTCGGAGCTCCCGGTCTATGATTGGTATCTTGCGCTCATCCGTGCGGGTTACGATCAGAACGGCTTAAATCCAGGCCCCGAGTTGAACTTTCCTACCGTGCCTGACCTCGAGCCCACGCGTCCTGGCCGCGTCGCAGCCTTCGACGCGCTTCGAGCAGCGGGACGTTCGCAGGACATCACCGCACTTGAGGCGACCATCCAATCCTAGGCAGGGAACGCCCTTGTGAAACCTGTTGCAGGCACGCCTAGAGACGACGCGCGGATTCCTCGCTAGTCTTCTAACATGCATTCCACCCCAGCCGTCTTTCACCCCCAACCATCCAAAGTCGCTAGGACCTGCCGCACCGCCCTCGGGCGGCTTTTGATCGCAGCTCTTCTCGCCTTCGCCAGCACCGCCTCCGCCCAGGACGTCGAAGTTGAACTTGTTCTCCTTGCCGACGCGTCGGGCTCGATCACCCCGTCTGAAATTGCGTTCCAGCGCCAGGGCTATGCAGCAGCCATCACCGACCCCCGAGTTCTCAACGTCATTGAGCAATCGGCCTACGGCAAGATCGCGGTCACCTATGTCGAGTGGGCGGCCCATACGGCGGTGGTGGCCGATTGGGCGGTCATCGACGGGCCCGCTTCGGCAGCGGCATTCGCCGACGCGCTTCTCGCGCCGCCCCGCCAGGCAGTGGGGCGCAACGCGATCGGCCAGGCGCTTCTCGATGGCAAGCGGCTCATTGAGCGAAACGACTACGAAGGTTGGCGGAAAGTGATCGATTTTTCCGGCGACAGCGCCAACAATTTTTCCGGTCCTTCGATCTCGGAAGCCCGCGAAGAGGTGCTGGCGGCGGGGATCATCAT
Source organism: Pseudomonadota bacterium (assembly GCA_039198225.1). GTDB lineage: Bacteria > Pseudomonadota > Alphaproteobacteria > Rhodobacterales > Rhodobacteraceae > JASJAR01. The sequence goes on along the minus strand of JBCCTQ010000015.1, from coordinate 50,683 downwards.
CAACGCCCTGGCGATCTCGACGGCCGAACGGCCCGGCACCCCGGTCGCCTACCGCGACCGGATCATCGGCGGGCCGGGGGCGTTTGTCGTCGAAGCGGAGGGTCGTGCGGATTTTGCCGATGCGGTACGCCGAAAGCTGATCCTCGAGATCGGCGGGACAGCACCGCCGACGCGCCATGCGGCGCGGTGAGGACCCCGTCGGCTGACCAAAACCTGCCGACACGTGCCGTGTGCGGCTTAAGCCGCCCGGGCGTTGCGTTCGTCGCCTTGCAAGACGGCTGCGAATCCCATTGAACTTCGCCCATGCGTATCATTTTCGCCGCCCTCCTATTCGTACTTGCCGCCTGCACCCAGCGACCTCTCACCGAGACCGAGCGGAATTTCATCCAAACGGTCCATGGCGATGCCGTCGATCTCGACCGGGTCCGGGTGGCCAAGGGGTCGATCTCGTCGGCGTTCCAGGTCGACATCCCGCCGCGGCCCCGGGAAAGCTGCCGCGAGCGGATTTTTCCACCGCGGTCTGGGCCGCAGACGCTGATCTTTCCGGGGCTCACGGTGGACAATGTGATGTATTTCACAGGCCCGTTTTTCCGCGAGGATTTTGTGGGTGGCTATCCTGAGGTCCTACCCCTACGAGATGCAATGCGGCTCGCCCATGAGATGACCCATGTCTGGCAATGGCAGGCGCGGGAGACGACCAAGTACCATCCTTTGAAAGCTCTCCGCGAACACATCTCCGAGGATGACCCCTATCTTGTTTCTTTCGATCCGACCCGGCCGTTTCTGTCCTATGCCTACGAGCAGCAGGGGACATTGATCGAGGAATTCGTGTGCTGCCGGGCCCTGGACCCAAACGGCGCCAAAACAGGAGCTTTGGCGTCGATGCTTTCGAGGCCTTTTCCAGGTCTCGCACGGAAGGAGACGGTTCCTTTGGCGCGCGTCAGTCTCCCTTGGGACGGTGTCGAACTCCGGGGTATCTGCGCTTAAAGCTGGGGACGGTCCCTTGACAGGGATCGAAGCGCCGTGCCAACGTGGCGTGCTGTGTGTAAAATTGGGGGGTTTCCATTGTTTAGAGCGTTTTATGCGGCCGCCTTGATGGCGATCGCCATCCCGTGCCACGGGGCAACAGTTGGCTCCGGACCGTTTGAGCTTCAGAGTTTCTTTCCCGCGTTGACGCCGACATTCAACGTGGAGCCAGGCTCGGTCGGAGGGTTTTGCGATCCGTTTACGGGGATAGGGTGCGACGCTTCCGTGAATGACGGGAGCGGCAACAGCGCCTTTGTCGACTGGGTGAGTGGGAACGCGTTCGATCTGGGGATCTTCAGCTCCGCATCGGTAAAACCAATCTCCTTTGCACTCGATATCGGAAATGTCCGTTCGACCGATGACAAACCGATCGAGACCCTCACGTTCAATTTTGGGGGCGGGACGCCGTTAAACGATCTCAATATCGATGGGTTTGTCAAAAGCGCGGACAATCCATCCGCGCCGGATTTGCCAACGGTCATTACGGAGATCCGAGCCGACGAAGATCGGGCTTTGGTGTTTCTTCAGAATGTGAGCCCGCTACTTTGGGCGGACGGGGTGACTTTTCGCTTTGACGTCACATTCGCCGCCGATCAGGAACCGGGCGGCGGTGGCGGCACGGACCCGATGAGTGTGATACCTCTTCCGGCGGGCGGCGTTCTTTTGCTGTCGGCGCTTGGCCTTTTTGCGGGGCTCCGTCGGCGCGGGCGCGACCGGATCTAAGCCAGACTTGGCGGGTCACGGTCCGCCTCTCACTTTAATTGGCGTCCAAGGGCCTCCGCCGTTTCGGGCGAAATGGCGCGTCGGTCAGCGCCCCGGCTTCCAGTTTCACAGTCCGGTCCATCCGGGCGGCGAGGTCGGGGTTATGGGTGGCCACGAGGGCCGCGAGCCCGGTCCCACGCACGAGATTCATGAGCGCCGAAAACACGGTCTCCGACGTGGTGGGGTCGAGGTTGCCAGTGGGCTCGTCGGCCAAAAGCACTTTGGGGCTGTTGGCCAGCGCTCGGCAAAACGCCACCCGCTGTTGTTCGCCCCCTGAAAGCGCCGCAGGCCGGTGCCCCGCCCGGTGGCTCAGGCCCACCTTGTCGAGGAGGTCTTTCGTGCGCCGGACAGCGCGCACCCGAAGCTCTCCATTTGCAAATTGTGGAAGCATTATGTTTTCGGCCGCGTTGAACTCGGGAAGGAGGTGGTGGAATTGATAGATAAACCCCACATCCCGGCGCCGCGCCTCGGTCCGTTCTCGGTCAGAGGCCTCGGTGAGGTCCTTTCCGGCGATGACGATCCGACCACTATCAGCCCGGTCGAGAAGGCCGGCAATATGGAGAAGCGTGGACTTTCCAGCACCTGACGGCGCCACGAGGGCTACCGCTTCACCCGGGATCAGTGTCAACGACGCGCCGGTGAGCACTTTCACTTCCCGGGGGCCGTCCTTGCCGTAGGACTTCTCGACTTGGTCGAGAACAAGGGCCGTCTCACTCATATCTGAGCGCCTCGACGGGGTTGAGCCGCGCCGCACGGCGTGCCGGAAAGATCGTGACCACGAAGGACAAAAAGAGCGAGAGGCCGATGGCGGTGAAGACATCGTTCGCTTCGAGTTTGGCCGGGAGGCGATAGGTGCCCCGGACCGAGGGGTCCCAAACGCCGCCGCCGGCGGCCCCGTTCACGACCGCCAAGATCTGGTCGAAATAAAGCGCAAAAAGGCAGCCTAGGATCACCCCGGCAATGGTCCCGATCACCCCGGTGAAGGCACCGCAGATGAAAAAGACACGGAGGACCGAACCTTCGGTGAGCCCCATCGTGCGGAGGATGCCGATATCGCGGCCTTTGTTCTTCACGAGCATCACTAGGCCCGAAATGATGTTCATCGCCGCGATCAAAACGAGGATCGACATGAGGACGAACATCACCGTGTCTTCGACTTCGAGGGCGCGGAGAAATGCGCCCGACGTGTCTTTCCAGGTCCAGAGGATGGCCCGCTCCCCAGCCGCGTCGAGAAGGGCCGGGCTCAGGTCTTCGATCGCTTCGGGATCACGCACCATGATCTCCAATTCGTCGGCCATGCCTTCCCGGTCAAAGTAGATCTGGGCGTCTTCGAGCGGCATGTAGATCCGTGTCCGGTCCGCCGCGACCTGACCGGAGGCAAAGATATAGGCCACGTTGTAGTCGCTGATGCGGGGGCTCGTGCCGAAGGGGCCCTGTACGCCGTTGGGCGAAATCAAAGTGATTGGATCGCCCACGGACAGACCCAGAGAGCGCGCCACCCCTTCACCCACCGCCACACCCAAGCCGAAATCTTCAAGCGCGCCGACTGACCTTATCGGCTCGGCGATAAGCGGGATCGTGGCGAGGTTTTCGGCCGCGATCCCAAAGACTTCGACGCCGGTGTTCCGGCCACGGGCCGACGCCATCACCTGGCCTTTGACCAACGGGGCGACCCGAGTGACGCCTGGGACTTCGGCCACCTGGGTGGCCAAGGCGTCATAATCGACGATGGTTCGGACCGTTTGACCGGTGTCATTAATATACTGGGCCGAATAGAGGGTCACATGGGCATTGGCGCCAAGGATCGTCTCGACGAATTCGGCGCGAAAGCCGGATCGGACGGCAAGGGTGATGATCAGCGCCGCCACGGCCAAAGCGATGCCGATCAGGCTGATCCAGGTCATCGTGCTGACCCCGCCCTCGGCGCGCCGGGCGCGGAGATAGCGCCAAGCGATGAGGAATTCGAATGGTGCAAACGGGGAGGGGGTAATGGCGGCCATGGTCGGTCCGGTGCCGTTAGATTTTTCTGTATGTGCGCGGAATAGACCGGGGGTGCAAGGGAGAGGCCATGTGGGGGGCACGGCGCGGCGGGAGGGCGTTGTGGGAAAAGGACAAAGCGGGGGCGCCCGCTCAGGTCTTTCCTGCGACTCCTCGGGGCACGATGCGCGAGCCGCTGGACGGAGACCTGGCCGCTGTGGCAGAGACCCTTGTCTGGGGCGACTTTCCCAGGCCCCGAGCCATTGCATGCTTCCGGCCAGCCCGGATCTGTACTAATCGACGCCACGACTAAAAAGAGAGCGACCATGGCCGGGTTTTTCATTCGTTGGATCTTCGCCTTCGCGCTCCTCGCGCTCACCTTCAATCCGACGGGTTTCAATTACGTCGCCTGGGCCCAGTCGGCCTGGCCCGAGGCAATGGCACCGGTCGTTCTGGCGGGGCTTCTTCTTGTGGTGGGCTACACGCTCTTTATCACCGCAGTGTTGCGCGGGATCGGCGCCTTCGGGGTCATCCTCATGCTCGCGGTCATCGCCGCTTTCGTTTGGGTCCTGGTTGATCAGGGCTGGCTCCGGCTCGACAATCCCGGTGTGATGACCTGGGTCGCCATTGCCGCCCTGTCCCTCGTTCTTGCCATGGGAATGTACTGGGGCATCCTCTGGCGCCGAATGTCGGGCCAGCTCGAAGTCGACGACGAGGCGGAGTAGGGCCCATGTCGCTCCGGCGGATCCTTATTACGGGTGCCACGGGCGCGGGCATATCGAGCCTCGCGGCTGAGATGGGCCGCCGGGGCTATGAGGTGATGCGCGAACCGGGTCGGAGGGTGATCCGCGCCGAGACCCGCACCAACGGCACCGGCCTGCCGTGGGTCGATCCTGCGCGTTACGCCCGGCTCTGCCTCCGGATTGCCGCGGCCGATTGGGAGGAAGCCCGGGCCGGACCGGTGGTGTTCGACCGTGGTGCTCTTGATGCCGCACTTGCACTTCACCGATTGGGGCAAACGGAGGCGGCCGAAGCCGCACTCAACGCGCACCGATATGACGACGTCTTCCTGGCCCCGCCCTGGCTCGAGCTTTTTGAGACAGACGAAGAGCGCCGGATCGATTTCGCCGAAGCATCCGCCGAATATGACTCTATTGCCGAAGTCTTGCCGGCCCATGGTTATGCGCCGGTCGAACTCCCGAAGGCCGATATTGTTGAGCGGGCCGATTGGCTCGAAGCCCGGCTCAAAGGTGGCTAAGCGGTGATACCTGTTCTCGGATATGAAGGCGCCAAAGTTGCTGTTTTGGGGCTCGGCCGATCTGGCCTCGCCGTGGCCAAAGCGCTCGAGGCCGGGGGCGCCACAGCGTTAGCTTGGGACGACAATGCAGACGCGTGCGCCCGCGCGGAAGAGGCTGGTCTCACCCTCCAAGACCTCTCCCGCCGCGACGGATTCGAGGGGGTCGCCGCCCTCGTCGTTTCCCCCGGGATCCCCCATCTCTACCCCGAGCCCCACGTCCATATCCGCCGCGCCCTCGAAGCCGGGATACCGGTTGATAACGATATCGGGCTCTTTTTCCGCTCCCTCGGCCGCCCTGATTGGGAACGGTTCGATATTGCCCCCCGGGTGGTGGCGGTGACCGGTTCGAATGGGAAATCTACGACGGCCGCCCTTATTCACCATTGCCTCGAAGCGGCCGGGCGCGAGAGCCAGCTTGCGGGCAATATCGGTCGGGGCGTTTTCGATATCGACCCGCCGGGCGATGGCGGCGTGGTCGTCCTCGAGCTTTCCTCTTACCAGACCGATCTTGCCCGGGCCCTCACCCCCGACATTGCTGTTTTCACCAATCTCTCGCCGGACCACCTCGACCGTCACGGCGGCTATGGCGGCTATTTCGCCGCCAAGCGTCGGCTATTCGTTGAGGGTGGTCCGGACCGGGCGGTGATCTCGATCGACGGAACAGAAGGGCTTTATTTGGCGGGGCTCCTCGCTGAAGGGCCGGGCGATGACCGGGTGATCCGGGTAAGCCTCAGCGCGCCCAAAGGGCCTGGCTGGGCGGTTGGGGTCAAAAAGGGCTTTCTCGCCGAGACCCGGAAATCCCGCCAAACGGGCTCGGTCGATCTTCGCCCGATCCGGGGCTTGCCCGGCATTCACAATCACCAGAATGCGGCCTGCGCTTACGGGGCCCTCCGGGCCTTGGGTCTCGGACCGCAAGTGGTGGCGGCCGGTTTTGAGAGTTTCGAGGGTCTCCCCCACCGGAGCCAGATCGTGGCGGAGCGCGAAGGTGTTGTTTTCGTCAACGATTCAAAAGCCACCAATGCCGAAGCTGCCGCCATGGCGCTCGCGGCGTTCCCCAGGATCCGCTGGATCGTGGGTGGTGAGATGAAAGATGGCGGGCTCGGCGAGTTAGGGCCCGGCGCGGCCCATGTGATCAAGGCTTATGTGATCGGCGAGACGGCCGACGAGGTTGCGGGCGCTCTTGGTGACATGCCCCATGAGATATCCCGCCGCATGGGCGCAGCCGTGGCCCGGGCCGCGGCAGAGGCCCAGCCCGGAGAGACGGTGCTTCTGGCGCCCGGCGGTGCCAGTTTCGATCAATACGCAAGCTTCGAAGAGCGGGGTGACGACTTCGTCGCCGAAGTTGCAAAAGTTCTGGGCGAGGGGACCTAACCCGCGATCGCCGCCTCCCGCCGGATCACGTAAGTGATAGACAAGACAGCCAAAACGCTCGTCGTCAGCATCAGGACGAGCAGCGGCAGGCTCCCGCCGCCGAAGCCTAAAACCACTCCGGAAAACGCCGAGAGCGCCGCCCCACCTCCCACCATTGCGGCCCCGCCAATGCCCGACGCGGTGCCCGCAAGATGGGGCCTCACCGACAGCATGCCGGCCGACGAATTGGGAATAACGAGCCCGTTGCCGAGACCGACACTCGTACAGGAGAGAAAGAAGAGTTGAGCCGAGCCGAACCCGGCTGCCGTGAGCGCCACAGCTATGCCGAGCCCCGCGAGGGTGATGAGCGTGCCGAATTGGATCATCCGGTTGACGCCAACGGCGGCCGAATAGCGACCAGACAGGAAATTCCCGAGCATGTATCCGATGGCTGGAGCCCCGAAGCCGACACCAGCCCAGAAGGCTGAGAGCCCATAGACCTCGCTTGCGACGAAAGGGGCTCCGCCAAGAAAAGCAAAAAAGCTCCCTGATGCGAAGGCCGCCGCGGCCACATAACCCCAGAACCGCCGCGAGGCGAAAAGCTCTGGGAGATCGCGAAACGCAGCGGCCGCACCGGTTGGCCGGTCAGGCCTCGTCTCCCCCATATCGGTCCAGGCAAGGGCCAGAACGCCGAGCCCAGCCAGGGTGAGGAATGCAAAAGTCGCCCGCCATCCGACGAGCTCTTCGAGCGCTCCGCCAATTGTGGGCGCAAACATCGGCACAAGCGCCATTCCCATGGTGACATAGCCGATCATCGAGGCGGCTTCGCCTTCTTCGTAAAGATCGCGCACCACCGCCCGCGAGAGTGCTAGCCCAGATGCCACCGCCGCCTGGGTCATGCGGAAGGCCAAGAACGTCTCGACGCTTTGCGCCAACATGCAGCCCACACTCGCGCAAATGAAAATCACGAGGGACCCGATCATCACCGGGCGCCGCCCGAACCGGTCGGCCAAGGGCCCGATCACCAATTGAAGAAGCGCGGTGACCGCCAGATAGAGCGATACCGCAAGCTGCATCACCCCGTATTCGGTCCCGAAATCCGTTGTCATCGACGGAAGCGACGGGAGAAAGACACTCATATTCATCGCGCCTATCCCGGCGAGAAGAACGAGGGTGACGATATGGGGCGGGGTGGTCCGGTCAAAAAGCCGGGCCGGAATGGCAGGCGTCATCCTCGTCTCCTACGCCTCCTGGCTGGCAATTCCAATTGCGCTAATTTGCGGCGGAGAAACGGGAGCGGCCGCGGGTCAAGCTCGGGGCAATGGGGCTTCATCCTGGCAAAAATACTCATGCCGAAGCACTCCGATCCTCAAACGCGTGAGGTCGGCTCCCGGTCCGTTTCGCCCTGGCCCAAATCTCCCCGCCTGGTGCGCGCTAAATAATGACGTGAGCCGTCAGGCTCGCAATTTCAAAAAAGCCCCGACGGAGGTTTGCGCGCCGGCCAAATATTTGTCACACGGGCCTCGGAACGAAGGATAATTGCGCCGCCATCGGGCGAGGGGCCCAACGAGAAGGACCGAGTATGACCATTCACGACCAACTCGAAGAGCGCCGGGTCGCGGCCCGCGCCGGGGGCGGCCAACGCCGGATCGACGCCCAGCATGCGCGGGGCAAACTCACCGCCCGCGAGCGGATTGAAGTCCTTCTCGATGAAGACAGTTTCGAAGAATTCGACATGTTCGTGGCCCACCGCGCCACCGATTTCGGCCTCGATGCCGAACGGCCCTCTGGCGACGGGGTCGTGACCGGCTGGGGTACGATCAACGGGCGCCTCGTTTATGTGTTCAGCCAAGACTTCACCGTTTTTGGCGGCTCGCTTTCGGAGACCCATGCCCAGAAGATCGTCAAAATCATGGATATGGCGATCCAAAACGGAGCCCCGGTAATCGGGCTCAATGATTCCGGTGGGGCCCGGATCCAGGAAGGGGTGGCGAGCCTTGCGGGCTATGCCGAAGTCTTCCAGCGAAATATCCTCGCCTCGGGCGTGGTGCCGCAAATCAGCGTCATTATGGGACCCTGCGCGGGCGGCGCTGTCTATTCCCCGGCCATGACCGATTTTATCTTCATGGTCGAAGACACGAGCTACATGTTCGTGACCGGGCCGGACGTGGTGAAAACCGTCACCAACGAGATCGTCACCGCCGAAGAATTAGGCGGGGCCTCGACCCATACCAAGAAATCCTCCGTCGCCGACGGCGCCTTCAAAAACGACGTCGAAACTCTGATCGAGGTTCGCCGCCTCGTCGATTTTCTCCCCCTTTCAAACCGCGAAAAGCCCCCGGTCCGCCCATTCTACGACGAGCCCGACCGGATTGAACCCGCCCTAGACACCCTAGTTCCGGCCAATCCGAACCAGCCCTACGATATGAAAGAGCTCATCACCCGCATCGCCGATGAGGGGGACTTCTTCGAGATTCAGGCCGCGTTCGCAGGCAATATCGTGACCGGATTTATCCGTATCGAAGGCTCGACCGTGGGGGTGGTGGCCAACCAGCCCATGGTTCTGGCGGGCTGTTTGGATATCGATGCGAGCCGAAAGGCCGCCCGTTTTGTCCGGTTCTGCGACGCGTTTGATATCCCGATCCTCACCTTCGTGGACGTGCCGGGTTTCTTGCCGGGCGTGACCCAGGAATATGGCGGCATCATCAAACACGGCGCGAAGCTCCTCTTTGCCTATGGGGAGGCCACGGTGCCCAAGGTCACGCTGATTACCCGGAAAGCCTATGGCGGGGCCTATGTGGTGATGGCTTCAAAGCACCTTCGAGGTGATTTCAACTATGCCTGGCCATCGGCGGAAGTCGCCGTGATGGGGTCGAAGGGCGCGGTAGAAATCCTTTATCGGTCCGAACGCGATGATGCTGCCAAAATCGCCGCGCGCACCAAGGAATACGAGGATAATTTCGCCAATCCGTTCCGTGCGGCCGAACGGGGCTTCATCGACGAGGTGATCCAACCTCGCCTGACCCGGAAACGAATTGCGCGCGCGCTGTCGTCGCTCCGCACCAAACGGCTCGAAAATCCGTGGAAGAAGCACGACAACCTGCCGCTCTGATGGCGGCCTTCCCGGCGATTGGGACATCAACCGGGCAGATCAACGGCCATAGGCTATCTTTCGCCGGATGATGCGTCTTGGCCACAATTCGCCGTACAACGCTGCGAAGCATAGGATTTTCCTAAATGTTGCGTTAGCGTCCGCCGGGATACCCCGACGGGTGTCGGATCAAAGGAATGGGGACAGGCACCGGAGCGACATCCGGTCGCTGTCTTTCGGCAATTTAGGAGACCCAGATGTCGAAGAGCATCACCGCACTTCTCGCCCTCGGCCTGCTCACCCTGGTCGCAGCTTGCGCCCAGCAGGAAGAGGTTATCTTCGTGGAGCCCGAGCCAATCGAGGCAGAACCGGTAACCGGCAAGTTTTAATTACCCAGGGCGGGCCAGGTGGCCCGCCCGAACCGCGCCCGACAGAGACGGTGCGGACAATCGACAATCTAGGAGTTCCAAATGTCGAAGAACCTTATCGCCCTCATGGCCCTCGGTGTTATGACCGTCCTTGGCGCCTGCGCTCAACAAGAAGAGCCGGTCGTGATCGAAGAGCCGATCATGATGGACGACAAGCCTATGTCCAAGTTCTAAATCTTCCTGCGGGCGGACGTTCCTGTCCGCCCTACGGCCCCCTTCGCCAGGCGAGAAATGCCAGGCCATGCTGAAGCACAGGGGCTTTCCCGGGAGACTTCCCGGAACTGACTTCCAGTTTACAATCCGGCGTGCCAATCCCAAAGGAGCGACCCCTTTGAGAGCCCGCGCACGCCATGCCGACCGGCGCCCCGCCGACAGCGCTGCCGATGCGGCCTTCCTTTCAGCCCTTATTGAACATTTCGGCGAAGATTCGTTCGTCCGCGGTAACCTCGATGCGGGCCGCCTGTCTTGGCTTTTGGACCGGGAAGTGGTGCCAGCGGACGATTCGTTCGATCCCGCCTCCTATGAGGCTGAACTTCGAATTAATCTCGCTGAGGCCCGGCACAGCTTTCCGGAGCTCTTCGCCCGACGTCGGGCGTGAAATCGCCGAGGCGCGCCAGAACCCGGCGAGCTGCTGCCAGGAGGACTGCTCGCCGACCATGGGGCTCGCACCCCGCCGTTTTTTCCCGATAAGCTGTCTTCGTCCGGGACAACCCCCTCCAGCGAAGAGCTGCGTTCCGGATGGAAAGGTCCGATACCCTTCCCAAGGCGGACGGCGTGGATGCCAGCGTCTCTGCGCCGTCCGCACCTTTGTTCGCCCCCGGCGGGGGCCTGCCCGGGGGTGCGGCGTCTCGAAAAATGGCTTGCAAAATCAGGCATTCGGGCGCTCTTTCGCGCATGAGGCAGTTACAATCGAGGAGCACATCCATGCGGCGTATGACGGCGATCCTTCTCCTTCTGGGGGGTTTTGGGCTCGGAGCCTGTGGCGACACATTGGGCGAGCAGGCCCTGATCGGGGGCGCAGCCGGTGCGGGCGTCTCGGCAGCAACCAACGGCGATATTCTGACCGGGGCAGCGCTCGGCGCGGCGGGGAATGTTGCGTATTGTCAAACCTATCCGGGCCGCTGCTAATCTAACGGCCTGGAGGTTCGGGCAGCCGGGACACCAAATTTAGGACGCGGCGTTTGACTGCGCCGCGACCTCTCCCGCCCAGGGAAATTTGCGTTTATGGTCCCCCCGAATGATCGAAGGGTACCCCTGTGATTCAAAAGATATTGATTGCCAATCGGGGCGAGATCGCGTGCCGCGTCATGAAGACAGCCAGGCGGATGGGGATCAAAACCGTGGCAGTCTTTTCCGACGCCGATGCCCAGGCGCTCCATGTTAAGATGGCCGATGAGGCGATCCATATCGGCCCGCCACCGGCCAACCAATCCTACATTGTCATCGACAAGATCATGGCCGCCATCGAAGCCACCGGCGCAGATGCGGTCCATCCTGGATATGGGTTTCTTTCCGAAAACCCGAAATTTGCCGCCGCCCTGGACGCGGCCGGTGTCGCGTTCATCGGCCCGCCGGTGGGCGCGATCGAGGCCATGGGCGACAAGATCACTTCGAAAAAGATCGCGGCTGGGGCCGGGGTCTCCACCGTACCGGGCTATATGGGGCTGATCGAAGACGCGGACGAAGCCGTCAAAATCGCGGGCGAGATCGGCTATCCGGTGATGATCAAAGCCTCCGCAGGCGGCGGCGGCAAAGGCATGCGCATCGCCTGGAGCGATGAGGAGGCCCGCGAAGGTTTCCAAAGTTCGAAAAACGAGGCGGCCGCGTCCTTCGGGGATGACCGGATCTTCATCGAAAAGTTCGTCACCCAACCCCGCCACATCGAAATCCAAGTCCTCGGCGACAAACACCGCAACTGCATTTACCTCAACGAGCGCGAATGCTCGATCCAGCGTCGGAACCAAAAGGTCATCGAAGAGGCGCCGTCGCCGTTTCTTGACGAAGAGACCCGTGCAGCCATGGGCGAACAGGCCGTCGCCCTTGCCAAGGCAGTGGATTACTCCTCAGCTGGAACGGTCGAGTTCATCGTCGACGGTGACAAGAACTTCTATTTTCTAGAAATGAATACCCGTCTCCAGGTCGAGCATCCGGTGACCGAACTCATCACTGGGATCGACCTTGTCGAGCAGATGATCCGCGTCGCATCTGGCGAGACGCTCGCGATCCGCCAGGAAGACGTCAAAATCGACGGATGGGCCCTTGAAAGCCGGCTCTATGCCGAAGATCCCTATCGTAACTTCCTCCCGTCCATCGGCCGGCTCACGCGCTACCGCCCCCCTGCTGAACTGAGCGAGGCGACCCGGGCCGTGCGAAACGATACTGGCGTATTTGAGGGCGGCGAGATCTCTATGTTTTACGACCCGATGATCGCCAAACTCTGCACCTGGGCGCCAAGCCGGGACGCCGCACTTGGTGAAATGCGCGCGGCACTCGACGCTTTCGAGCTTGAAGGGATCGGCCACAACCTCCCCTTCCTCTCGGCGGTCATGGACCATCCGCGCTTTGTCTCGGGCGAAATTACGACTGCGTTCATCGCTGAGGAATATCCCGATGGCTTTTCCGGCGTCGACCTGACCGATGACGACCTGAGGGGCATCGCGGCTTCGGCCGCCGCGATGTACCGGGTCGCCGAAATCAGGCGCACCCGGGTATCGGGCCGGATGGACAACCACGAGCGCAAGGTCGGGAGTGCTTGGAACGTGGCGCTCGGGGGCAAGGACTACGATGTCACCATCGATGCTCGGGAAGGCGGGGCCAGCGTCACGTTCGACGATGGCGCGACCCATGATATTGAGGGTGACTGGACCCCTGGCGAGCATCTGGCTTGGATGCTTGTCGATGGCGATCCTTTGATCCTCAAGGTCAATGAGATTACGTCGGGCTTCCGGATCCGCAACCGAGGCGCTGATCTCGAAGTCGAGATCCGCACGCCTCGGCATGCAGAATTGGCGCGACTCATGCCCGAGAAACTGCCGCCCGACACGTCGAAATTCCTCCTTTGCCCGATGCCAGGGCTCGTGGTGAAGATCGACGTGACTGAAGGCGAGACCGTAGAAGAGGGTCAGGCACTTTGCACGGTCGAGGCGATGAAAATGGAAAACATCCTCCGCGCCGAACGGAAGGCGACGGTAACCAAACTCCGGGCCGAACCCGGAGCAAGTCTCGCCGTCGACGACGTGATCATGGAATTTGAATGAGGCGGATCCGGGTGCGGATCCGGCCCCGGATCCGTGATCGGATCCGGTTTGCGCGTTGAACGACACCCTTGAAGCCAAAACGCGCCCGAGCTTGACCCGCCTTGCCGTGGTCGGGGCGCTCGCGCCCTATCTTTTGCTGCAACTGGTTTCCGCCTGGCGCGCCGGTTGGGTCTTCGAATATCCGCTGGACGACGTCTACATTCACCTCGCCATGGCCTCCGAGATCGCCCGCGGGGGCTATGGGGTAAATGCCGGCGAAGCGGCGAGCGCCGCCTCGTCTCCGCTTTATCCTTTTCTCCTCGCAGCCTTTCCCGAAAGCGCCCTTCAACGCGTGCTGCCGCTCATTTGGAACGTTCTTGCCCTCCTGATCGGGGCCGGTCTCTTTGCGGCGATCCTCCGTGCGGCCGGGGGGCGGGGCGCTTTGGTCAGTGCCGTGGCGCTACTTGTCCCCGCCGCTTACGGAACCCACGCGGCCGCGTTTTCGGGGATGGAGCACAGCCTCCACGGGGCTGCGAGCCTTCTGATCATCTATGGTCTCGTGCGACTTTTCACGGATGGGCGGGTCACCCCTTGGCTCTTTCTTGGTATTCTCGCCGCGCCGCTTCTCCGCTTTGAAGGCGTGGCCTTGTCCTTGATGGCGGCCTTTGCGCTCTTTCTTGTCGCTCGCCGGGGTTGGGCTGCTTTGGCCCTCGTCCTCGCCTTCATTCCGTTGGCGGGTTTCATGGCCTTCCTCGTTTCCCTCGGCCTCGATCCCTTGCCGAGTTCGGTGTCTGCAAAGCTCGGAACCCTCGACGGCCCCGACCTGTCCCGGCTCGAACGGTCGCTCCGACGGTTTGGGAGCAACCTTTCCCAGCCGAACGGGATCGCGCTCGCGTCGATACCTATGGCCGCGCTCATTCTTCGCACGCTTGATCACAAGCTCGCCGCCTCCCGGCGGGGCATTCTCGTCTGGGTCCTGGTCGGGGCAGGGGGTGCGCATCTGGTGTTCGGACAAATCGGCTGGATGGAACGATATGAGCACTATGCGCTTTATGCGCTTGGGGCAGGGTTGATCGCATTGGCCCTTGGCGCGAGCCGGCCTGGCTTGGCTCTCGCCGTCTCCCTGGCGCCCGCCGCGCTATCGGGTGCGACCTATGCCCGCGAAAGCGTGACGGAGTACTTTTGGAACCCAAGGGCTATCCATCTCCAACAGGGGCAAATGGCCCGCTTCGCCCAGGACTTTGCCGGAACCAACGTGGCGATAAATGACCTCGGACGCGTCGTCTGGGGTAATCCGAATTATGTTCTCGACCTTTGGGGCTTGGCCAATAGCGAGGCGCGCCGGATCCGCCTCTCGGCCCCCGACAACGGTTGGGCCGGACCCCTGGCGACCGAGTACGATGTGGGGTTGGCAATGATTTACGAGAGCTGGCTCGGTGAGGCGGTCCCCGACGGTTGGATCCGCCTCGGCCAACTGCATATCAGCCCTGCTCGGGGCTTTCTCGGCGGTGCCGAGGTGGACTTTTACGCGACCCGGCCCGAGGAGGTTACGCCACTGGTCGAGAGCCTCCGCGCATTCGCGTCGACCCTACCCGAGGGCGCGCGCTTTGCGTTTGAACCGGGGATCGAATGACGATCTACCGCCCGCCGCGGCGGATTTCGTCTTGCCGAAGGGGCATTTTGTCAATCGAGCGCGACAATTCCCGCACGTCCCAGGCTCGGGGTTTGCGGAGTTTCACGGTGCCGTCCTTGCCGATGAGCGTCAGCATAAAGCCCCGGGGGCGCAGGCTGCGGCGGAGCTCGGACGCGCCCTCTGGGTCGGTATCGGTGAATTAAAACCACGTCCCGCTCGACCAAGTCGTCGATCTGGGCCTCCAAAAGCTCCAATTGCTGCTGGAAGAGAGGGTTGGCGTCGGTATTGGCGAAGACCACAATTGGCCGCGCCTCCCACTTGAAGTCCTCAATCTTTACCTCAGACGCGGAAAAAACCATCGTGGGGTCAGCCTGCCAGCGCTCAAGCGCGGAGGCGTCCTCTGAAATACCGTCAGCCCCGTGGCCGGGGCCCGGGATGCCCGCGCCCAAGAGGGACGCGAGAAAAGATGCGACGATCAAACGGGTCATGATAACTCCTTCAAATGGTTATATAGGTCGCCCAAAGGTCCGTGCGAAGAGGCCCATTGGCCGCGTTGACGGAGGATTGAAATGACGAGGGGTGTGCTATGAAGGACTGGAAAGCCCTTGCGGAAAAGGAACTTCGGGGCAGGCCGCTGACGAGCCTCGATTGGGAGACGCTGGAAGGGATCGAGGTCAGACCGCTTTACACCGAAGCCGATCTCGACGGCCTTGATCATCTGGGCGGCGTACCTGGCGAGGCACCGTTCACCCGGGGCGTCAAAGCCACAATGTATGCGGGCCGGCCGTGGACGATCCGCCAATATGCCGGGTTTTCAACGGCCGAAGAGTCAAACGCCTTTTATCGCAAGGCTCTGGCGGCCGGGCAGCAGGGTGTTTCGGTTGCGTTCGATCTCGCCACCCATCGCGGCTATGACAGCGACCATCCCCGGGTCGACGGTGATGTTGGCAAGGCCGGCGTGGCCATCGACAGCGTCGAAGACATGAAAATCCTCTTTGACGGCATACCTTTAGGCGACATCAGCGTCTCGATGACGATGAACGGCGCGGTAATCCCGGTGCTGGCGAATTTCATCGTTGCCGGCGAAGAGCAGGGGGTCGATCGAGCCGCACTTTCGGGCACCATCCAAAACGACATTCTGAAAGAGTTTATGGTGCGTAACACCTATATCTATCCGCCTGAACCTTCCATGCGGCTGGTTGGAGATATCATTGAATATACAGCTGATTACATGCCGAAGTTCAACTCGATCTCGATTTCGGGCTACCATATGCAGGAAGCGGGGGCGAACCTGGTTCAAGAGCTTGCCTTCACGCTCGCCGATGGCCGCGAATATGTCCGCGCCGCCATCGCTCGGGGCATGGATGTGGATAAATTCGCCCCACGGCTGTCGTTTTTCTTCGCCATTGGGATGAATTTCTTCATGGAGGCGGCCAAATTGCGCGCGGCACGGCTTCTTTGGTCGCGGATTATGGACGAGTTCGAGCCGCAAAATCCCCGCTCGAAGATGCTCCGCACCCATTGTCAGACCTCAGGCGTGAGCCTCCAGGAGCAGGATCCTTACAATAACGTGGTTCGCACCGCCTATGAGGCGATGTCGGCGGTTTTGGGGGGCACCCAGTCGCTTCATACGAACGCGCTTGATGAGGCGATGGCCCTCCCAACGGAATTTGCTGCCCGTATCGCGCGCAACACTCAGCTTATTCTCCAAGAAGAAACCGGTGTGACCAATGTGGTCGACCCGTTGGCGGGCTCTTACTATGTCGAAAGCCTCACGGCGGAACTTGCCGAAAAGGCTTGGGCGCTGATGGAAGAAGTCGAAAGCCTAGGCGGCATGACCAAAGCGGTTGCCTCGGGCATGCCGAAGCTCCGCATCGAAGAGACTGCCGCCCGCCGCCAGGCGATGATCGACCGGGGCGAAGAAGTGATCGTGGGCGTCAATAAATACCGAAAGGACAAGGAAGACCCGATCGACATTCTCGATATCGACAATGAAAAGGTCCGGGCTTCCCAGATCACCCGGCTCGAAAAGATCCGGGCCGAACGGGACGGGACAGCCTGTGAAGCGGCATTGGCCGAGGTTGCGCGCCGGGCCAGGGAAGGCGGCAACCTTTTGGACGCTGCGGTGGCCGCCGCCCGTGCCCGGGCCAGCGTGGGAGAGATATCCATGGCGATGGAAAACGAGTTCGGCCGCCACCGGGCGGAAGTGAAGACCCTTTCAGGGGTTTACGGCGCGGCCTACGAGGAAGATGAGGACTTCGCGGAGATCCAGAAAGCTGTGGACGGTTTCGCTGAAGAGGAGGGCCGCCGGCCCCGGATGCTTGTGGTCAAGATGGGCCAGGACGGCCATGACCGGGGCGCGAAAGTCATCGCCACGGCCTTTGCTGACATTGGCTTTGATGTCGATGTGGGCCCCCTGTTTCAAACGCCGGACGAAGCGGCCCAGGACGCAATCGACAATGATGTCCATGTGGTGGGGATCTCGTCCCAGGCGGCCGGGCATAAGACCCTCGCACCCAAGCTCGTTGAGGCCCTCAAAGCCAAAGAGGCAGACGATATCATCGTGATCTGCGGGGGCGTGATCCCCCAGCAGGATTACGAGTTTTTGATGACCTCGGGTGTGAAAGCGATCTTCGGGCCGGGCACGAACATCCCAAAAGCGGCGTCGGACATTCTTGATCTCATTCGCGCCGCCCGGGCGGCATGATCGTTCTCGACCATCTGGTAATTACCGCCGCCAATCTCGAAGAGGGCACGCGCGAGATTGAAACGTTACTGGGCCTGCCGCTGGCGCCCGGAGGCCGGCACGATGCGTTCGGCACCCATAACCGGCTCCTCTCTCTCGGGCCCGAACTCTACCTTGAAGTCATCGCCATCGACCCCGATGCCCCGCCGCCCGGCCGCATACGGTGGTACAATCTTGACGGGGCAAAGGACGCGATCCCGCGTGGGGGCCAGACTGGGCCATTGAGCGCCGCGCGTTTCACCCATTGGGCGGTCCGGAGTGACACTTTCGAGGCCGATCTATCACGGGCTCTGCCCGGCACTGGGACCCCTCTTTCGCTTCAGCGAGGGGATTTCCGCTGGCGGATGGCGGTGCCTGAAACCGGCCGCCTGCCCCTCGACGATGTGGCCCCGGCCTATCTCACTTGGGAGAGCGCCCATCCGGCCCCGCGTCTTCCTGACCTGGGTGTGCGGCTCGAACGGTTGGAAATCATCCACCCTGCGGTCGCCGATCTCCCACTGCCAGATGATCCTCGGGTCCAAGCGAAAGCGGGCCCAAGAGCGCTCGGCGCAGTCTTGAGCACTCCAAACGGGCCAAAACGCCTGCCGTCGTGAGCCATGCAAAGGCGATGGCGACGAAGGGAGGCTGGTCTGATGCCTCCGGCGGGAGTATTTTTCCCAGGATGAAGAGCCTCTTTCTAAGACCGCTTCATCTCTTCCAAAATACGCAAGGCCGTTCGGCCGGGTTTGGTGCGCCCGCTTGGTGTACCCGTGACGTTCCCGCTCGCCCGGGATAGCATCGCGTCCATGTCGATTTGGTCCCGCATTGCTGACGCGCTAGCTGCTCTGGCCCAAGGCGAGAGCCTCGCAGACGTGTTCGACCGTCTCCGCACACCACCGGAGCGCTCGGTGGCGTTCACGATTGCGGTCATTGCGCTTGGAGCGAAAATGGCCAAGGCCGATGGCCATGTCACCCGGGACGAGGTCACTGCGTTTCGGGAGGTTTTCCACATTCCCCGCCATGAGGAAGCCAATGCGGCCCGGGTGTTTGATCTGGCCCGGAAGGATGTGGCGGGCTATCCGGCCTATGCCCATAGAATTGCGGGCATGTTTGGCGCAGGCGCTGAGGCGCTTGTCGATCTCATCGAAGGGCTTTTCTACGTGGCCCTGGCCGACGGCGAATATCACCCCAAGGAAGATGATTTTCTCCATGAAGTGGCGGAGATTTTCGGCATTGGAGAGCGCCAGTTCCGCGCGATCCGCACACGTTTCGTACCTGACGCGCCGCCCGATCCTTGGGACGTTTTGGGTCTCCCGCAAGGGGCCAGCGTCGAAGAAGCTCGAATGGCTTGGCGCCAGCTTGTCCGTGAAAGCCATCCCGACCGGATGATCGCCCGGGGCCTCCCGGAAGAGGCGATCCGCATTGCCGAAAGGCGTCTCATCGCGATCAATCGTGCCTGGGAGGAGATCAACACCGGCAGGGCCCCGGCCTGAGGTCAATGCGGATCGCCACCTATAATATCGAGTGGTTCACCAACCTCTTCGACGATCGAGGCCAGCTTTTGGCCGATGGTGCCTGGTCGGCGCGTTACAATGTCACCCGCCAGATGCAAGCCGACGGCGTCGCGCACGTTCTGGGCGCAATGGACGCCGATGTCGTCATGGTCATTGAAGCGCCCGATGCCCATCGCCGCCGTTCCGCCCGGGTGGCCCTCGAGACGTTCGCAGAGACGTTTGGCCTCCGCACGCGAAAGGCGCTCCTTGGCTTTGAAAACGATACGCAGCAAGAGATTGCCCTGCTTTACGACCCGGACGCCTTGGAGGCGCGCCACGATCCGACAGAGGAAGGCGGCCCGCGCTTTGACGGGGAGTTTTCCATCGACCTTGACATTGACGCCCGCCCCGACGGAGTCCGCTGGTCAAAACCCCCCTTGGAATTGGCCTGCCGGAGCGCCGCCGGCAAGGCGTTTCGGATGATCGGCGTCCATGCCAAATCGAAAGCGCCCCACGGCGCGAAGGGCCGCGAAGAAATCCTCGCCGCTTCTATCGCCAACCGGCGGAAACAACTCGCCCAGTGTATCTGGCTCCGGCGCCGGATCGACGCCCATCTCGATACGGGCGATCCCATGTTGGTTTTGGGCGATTTCAACGACGGGCCGGGGCTCGACGAATATGAAGAGCTCTTTGGCCGGTCGGGCGTGGAGATCGTCCTCGGCGAAGGAGACCGCGAGAGGCTCGTGGAACCCCATGCGGCCATGGCGCTCCAGCGAAAGCTTGGTGCCGCGCCCACATCGGCCCGGTTTTACATCGCCGACCAAAAGCGCTGGCTCGAGGTTCTCCTGGATTACATCATGGTCTCGCAAGACCTCGCACCCGCGCCCCGGGCCTGGCGTATTTGGCATCCCTTCGACGACCCCGAATGCTACGACGATACCAACCTCCGCGCCGCGCTGTTGGCAGCGTCTGACCACTTTCCAGTGAGCATAGATATCGATCTCTGAGATCGCTGGGCTTTGTGGTAGGCTCGTCATATGCGGGTTCTTTGTTTGATATTGGCGCTGACCGCCGCATTTCCGGCCCGGGCCCAGGACCCCGATCTCGAACGGGGTATGGACCTTCTGGGCCAAGGCCTCGAATTGATGCTTCGGGGGTTCTTGGAGGAACTCGGCCCGGAGCTTCAGGGTCTCCGCGACGACTTAGGGGCAATGGGCGGCTACCACCCGCCGGAGATCCTGCCGAACGGCGATATCTTAATCCGGCGCCGGAGCCCCGACGGTATGCCCGAGCCCGATCCCGAAACCGGCGAGGTCGAGCTTTAGAGGGACGCGCGTTCGCGGGACTTTGGACGCGGAGCCAGGCGCGCGCTGATGCGGCGGCATTGCACTCCGGCGGTCAATTTAGATTAGTGCCGCTTTTCGGTCCGGTGGCAGCAAATTTCTACGTGATCTGCTTCAAGACCGAATGCTATTGTGCCGCAATACTAATGGTCGGCTTTGCGGACAAAGTGAAGTTCAGCTCACTTGGTACTCCAGCCGAACATCGCGGTCATTTCTGGGAGATCACTTTGCAGCAACCATGTTTGGTATGCTGGGAAAAGCTAGTGTATCGGTGCATGTTTTGTAGCGGTGACGTCCATCCCTCGGTCATCGCAGGCGGGCAAAATCGACCCGGCGGATATGTCCACGAGATATGCGCTAAGCGAGCCGTGCAAGCTTTGCTAGACCGCCTTTTCGGATGCTATTCCAAGCCACAGAATCTCCGAAATGGTCTGCCTATCTTCAAGCCTGGCGACATCCCAGTGTCGAAAGAGATCACTGTCAGACTCTGCATTGTGATCATCATCGGCCTGCGTAGGGCGGGCCAACACGGTCTTTGGTCACCTGATGCCTGCTCGTACTACAGCCTATAGGTTTCTAGTGCAGGTGATGTTCTTCGTCAGATCCCTTGTGCAAGCATGATGCTGATCGATAATTGCTAAAATCCCGAGGACTTGGAGGAAACTATAGTTATGGTACAACGGCCTGGAGGCACTAAGGAGGAATACTCACTCAAAAGCCAATCGGGCCGCTGTCGTGCTCCAAATCTCCTGCTTTTCCAAGAAGAGTTTCTGTATTTCCGTTGCCGACATGTGGGATTTCAATGGGGCCAGAACCGCTGTTCTAAACTGTAGGTAACTAAAAGTGCGACAGTCTCGACACCCATCCTGTGTACAAAAGAAACGGTTGTACTTAACAAACTTGACATGAGGTTTGTATATTCCACCTACGGAAACCGGCAGGCATTTTCGGAAATGCAACAATCTGTCGCGTCTGTTCGTCGATTTCATCCTGAAGCTAGAATAATTTGTTACACGGATAAGATGGGTCAAGACCTGATCTCTGACCCGCATATAGACGTCCGGCTGCTTGAAGTTACTGCGCGCGAAACCGATTGGCACGATCCTAGGTTTAAAGTAAGTGCTATACTAAATGCGTCGACATCTCCGTTTATTTTTTTAGACAATGACACCTACGTCGCAGGAGGCCTATCGGCGGCCTGGAACCTTCTTAAGTCATATGATTTAATGGCAGTGACGGCCCCAATAAAGGACCAGAGAAAGGCTAAAAACCTTACTAAGCTGAATGTTTACGATTCTATTCCCGATGACTGTGCGGAGATCAATACTGGGGTTCTATTTGTCAATTCTTCCTCTAGATGTCTGGAGTGCCTAAAGCGCTGGGTTGATCTACTGGAGCTTAATCCGGGCGAACTAGGCGATCAATGGCGGATGCGAATTGCACTATTCGAATGCGAGCCAATCCTGTATAGGCTCCCCCCAAATTATAATTTTCGAACCTCTACGCCGCAAGCCTTACGCGGAGCAATAAAGATCTTCCACGGTCATGAAAATCAATTCGAGAGAATCGCGGAGCGACTTAACGCGAGTAACGAGTTTCGAGATATATACAAAGTGGGAAATAGCCTTAGAGCTTTTCCGATTCATGATGGGAACTTGCTTGGAAAATTGAAAATTCTAGCGCGCCGGTTCACTCGATGACTTCCTTAGCGCTTCTGGTGGGTGCAACGCTAATGCGCGGCGGACAAAGTGAGAGGTAGATGGCTACCGCTAACGAAGTTGGAGCTCGCGGCAGCCTTTGTTCGGCAGCGTCAAGCCACCATGGCGAGTTGTTCGGCCGGAATATCGCTGAGGGCGCGCCGCATCGCCGGGCGTGTTATCAACCGACCGAGATATTCTGAGACAATAGGCGAGTACGTGGCTCCGGTGCAGACCGCCGCGAACAACAGAGCATAGCCCATCGAGATATCAGCGGCGCTGAAACCACGGTCGAGGATATAGTCTCGCGACTGAAATCGCGCCTCCAGCATGCGGAGCGCCTTCTCAAGCTGGTGTCGGCAATAGGTGTCAAATGCTTCAGTGACCTGGTAAGGGTCTTCGCCGGAAGCGTGGCCAAATGAGACGGCAATGTATCCAGACACACCACTCTCGCCCATGTGCAACCATTGGAGATATGTGGCAAATTCGGGGTCATCCGAAGGAACACACAACTCGGTCGGCCCGAAGCGATCCATAACATATTGCATGATCGCAACGGACTCGTTGATTAGCGTATCACCATCATACATCGCCGGGATCTTGCCCATTGGGTTAATCCTGTGGAACTCCTCCGACGCGAAGTAAGTGCCGTTGTATTCCAATGTCTTCAACTCGTAGGGCACACCCATTTCTTCCATCAACCAGCGTGCGCGGACAGAACGGGTTCCGGGCGTGTGAAAAAGTGTCAGTGTCATATCGTATTCCTTGCTTTGGACTGCGTCGAGATCAGACGCCATTGGGCGCGAGAAGAACCTTGCCGGAGCGGTTTCCGGCCATTGTGTAGGCAAGCGCTTCGCTGATCTGGTCGAGCGTGAAAATCTTGTCGATGGGTGCGTTGAGCTTGCCTTCGAGAACGAGCAGCGTGAGCTCCCCATAGACGCGTCGCATCTCTTCGGGCCCTGCCGAGGTGAGCCAGTTTACCAGCCAGAAGCCCCGCACGGTGACATTGTTGAAGATGATAAGATTGTCCGGAATGCTGATATCTTCACCCGACATTCCACCGTAACTCACGGCAACACCCCCGTTTGCCAGTGTTGCGGCCAATCGGCCAAACGCCTCGCCTGCGACTGCGTCAATGGCCAGAACGGGGGCCGTCTCAAGCGCGTTTGAGACCTGTTCGACAAGATCTGGGCCATCAACAAAGGCCGCATCGCATCCAGCTTCTTTGACATCGGCAATCGCGCTGTCGCGGCGTACGACGGACGCCACGTTGATACCACGGGCTTTGGCCATCTGCGTGATGTAGCGCCCGACGGCTGAGTTGCCCGCTGATTGGATGATCCAGTCGCCCGGCTTGAGATCTACATACTCGGACAAAAGCAAATAGGCAGTTGCGGGATTTACAGTCAGCATGGACAGCTGATCGATATCCGCGTGCGGGACAGGAACGAGGGTTTCGCTAGGGAAAACCCGCTCGGTAACCCATGCGCCCGGAGGATCCGAGAGCAGTACCAAAGTGCCAATCTCATGACCGGCGCCCTTGACCTCGACGACTTCACCGATCCCTTCCATACCTGCCGGGGCAGGCAGAGGGGGTTGCAAGCCGTAAACGCCGTCGATTTGAGCGATGTCTGAGGGGTTGATCGGGGACCGCAGGATCTTCACCCGCGTTTGGCCCTCGTCGAGAGATTGGGGCGCAACATTGCGAATTTCGATGACATCTGGGGCATGTCCGTGCCGTGAGTAGAAGGCTTGTTGCATGGTCTTGATCCTCGTTTTGCGCAGCGGGGGAAGCTCTCACCCCACTAATGAATCTCGTTCACTAACGTCCATATGGCATCTAGTCTTGCATTGTCAACACTAATGAATACAATTCAGTAATGAAATTCGACGCGAAAACGCCCAAGCGGACCCGTGACCCCGAAAGCAAGCGGGCCGCACTGCATGAAGCGGCGCTGCGGCAGTTTACACAGCACGGCTATGAGAACGTTTCCATCGCAAACATAGCGAAGGAGGCGGGCATCGCGGTCGGTACGGTCTACCGCTTTTATGAGAACAAGCTGTTCCTACTTCGCGCTATGCTCGAAGACATCGAAGGCGAATTCGTTGAGCGTATGAAGGCGGATTGGGGGGAGGGCGGCGACTTTTCAGATCGGCTTGATCTGATTTGTCACGGCGTCTTTGAAGTGGCGCGAGACCGGAAGTCACTTCTGCGCCTTTTTACGATGACGACTGACGTGATCTATGAAGACGGGGCATTACCCGGTGATCGCATCCAGCGCCAAATCAAGTGCATGTACCAGGACGCCATGGACGACGGTGCGTTTCGGGATGGCGACGTCACTATGATGTCATCCATGGCGCAAGGCCTAGTCGAAGGCGCTATGATGCGATGGATGCGCGAAGGGGCTCGGCCCGACACAAATGCCTCCACCGAGCTCGCAACTGTGATGAAGTACGGTTTTCTGAAATAGTATTATCGTCGGGAAATTTGAACCTGAGGCAGAGGTTCCCATACGCTACGGAACGTGTCGTGGTGGCCTCAAGCCCAACCTCAGAGATAGCGCCGTTTGGCCAAAACACTGACTGATGGTCTCACGGCAAGACAGCGTACGAGCGTTCGATGTGGGACGAAATCACGCAACAGATTGCAAGCGTTACCTATGCAAAAAAAGCCCCAATTTCTCCTAACCGAGCAAAGTGCAGGCAAGTCTGTGCTAGTCTAACTTAAGATGACAAATCTCGATATTGTTCTACCAGACACCTTGAATATTCGGCTTGTACCTACGGTTGTTGAAGAGGTATGCGCGAGCGCAAACCTCCATGAGACGATGAAGAGCACCCTTAAGAAATTCCCAGGATGCGTTCATTGGCATTTCAAGAAAGAGGGCGAAAAGGGTATTCTAGAAGTGACCTGGTGGCCACGTGAGGATGCCGCGCAACTTTCTCGTTTGTGGCTCTCGGTTCACGGCAATCGAACCGCCGATTGGATACAGCAAATCAAACCACAAATAAAAACGATGATCGAGGTAAGCTTGGCAAAAAAGGAAATTGCAAAGTAGTTTCCTATAATAAAACGGCCCATGTCCGAGCACGGGCTTCTGTCGCTGCGGTACGGCCCGTCAAAACGGAACTTGGACCAACATGCAGCATCGAGGCGATTCAAAGAATCAAACCGCGGACTAACGGTTCTTCAAAGTAACAAAAGCAAATCGGTTTCGACGCGCAATATTCGCCGGGTGGAAGGAACAGCAAAACCGGCCCGTCTATCTTTGCCCGATAATTAGTTCTCCGAACCAAACCGCGCGGTCCATGTTGGCATGGTGTCATTCTCTGACGGCTCAGCGAGATAGACACCGCGAGCGATGGCGCGTGAGAGACAAACAGACGCTGCGTGGCCGATCAGCAATGGGTCAATGGAAGGGTTCAACATCGGGCGCGTGCCAATTGAAGCAGCGAATACCAGATCGCCATCGTAAGGCGTGTGACTTGGGTAAATGGCGCGCGCCATACCGTCATGGGCCGCCGTCGCAAGGCGGGTCGCTTCTGCTTGGGTCAATTTTGCATCTGTGGCGACAATTGCGATCGTTGTCGCCTCGCGCGGATTGGCCTTGGTGGCCGGCTCCACCATGGGGTCAAACCCCGTCACCGAGCCGAGCGCGCCGAATTCGCCGTCCATCTCCCAAGGTGCCGCCCAAAACTGGCCGTCGGGACCGGTGACGCTGCCCACCGGGTTGACCGCTACGAGCGCCCCTACAGTTATCCCGCTTTCTAGCACCGCAGAGGCCGATCCCAGGCCCCCTTTCAAGACAGACGTGGTCGCACCGCATCCGGCCCCCGTCGATCCGAGTTTGAAAGTGGAGGCTGCGTTCTGCAGTGCTGCCTTGCCAAGTGCCTTGTAGGGGTTCTCCGACCAATCTTTCTCCCCTCCGTTCAAAAGATCAAACATGATGGCGCCGCAGACAATGGGCACTTTCTGTCCGCCGACATCGAACCCACGTCCATCGGCACGCAGGGCGTCCGCCACGCCCGAGGCCGCGTCCAAACCGAGGGCAGACCCGCCTGAAAGCACCAGCGCATCCACCTCCTGGACGATTTTGTCAGGGGAAAGGAGGTCAGTTTCTCTTGTACCCGGTGCACCGCCCATCACGTGAACCGCTGCCACAAACGGGGCGTCTGCCAAGAGAACCGTCGCCCCGGATTTCAATCCTTCGTCGGAGGCGTTGCCGACACGAAGACCCTCAACGTCGGTGATTAGGTTCCGCATTCCGGGCTTCATGCTTGGCTCCTCTCTGTCAGATGCATCGCCCGCCATCCACTTCCAAAACCACGCCGGTGATCATGCTGGCATCGTCCGAACACAGAAAAACGGCGGCATTTCCCATGTCATCTGGCGTTGAGAAACGACCGAGCGGAATGGTTGCCAGAAACTTGGATCGCATTTCGGGCGTATCCCCGCCCATGAAGCTCTTTAGAAGCGGCGTCTCACCGGCCACCGGTGCGATAGCGTTCACCCGAATTCCCGAAGCGGCGAGTTCCACGGCCATGGATTTGGTGGCCGTGATCATCCATCCCTTGGAGGCGTTGTACCAACTGAGCGACGGGCGCGGACTCAAACCAGCGGTGGATGCGACGTTCAGGATCGCCCCTTTTCCGGCCTGTTTCATTCCAGGAACGAAAGCCTGGGCCATCAGATAAACCGATTTCGCATTTACGGTGAGAACCCGGTCGAAATCTTCTTCGGAAATTTCTTCGAGTTTTCCGGGCAGGTGGGTGACCCCGGCATTGTTTACAAGAATGTCGAGTTGGCCGACCGTCTCGGCGGTCCATTGAGCTAGTGCATTGACGCTGGCGCGGTCTCCGACATCGACGGCCCACGCGGACCCGCCGATTTCGCCTGCGACGGCCTCAGCCGCATCGACGTTTATGTCGGCGACCAATACTCCTGCGCCTTGGGCCGCAAAACGCCGCGCGATCCCGGCCCCGAAGCCCGACCCGCCACCCGTCACGAGGGCTGACTTACCGTCCAATCTCACAAGCCACTCCTATCCATGACGCGCCGCAACCGTCTTGAGGCATGAGAAGCCGTAAAGCGCTTCGAAACCCTTTTCCCGACCGTGACCCGATTTCCCCCTGCCGCCGAAGGGAAGCTCCACGCCGCCGCCAGCGCCGTAATTGTTGATGAAAACTTGGCCCGAACGCACCTTCTTGGCCATGCGCATCTGGCGAGCCCCGTTTTCAGTCCAGACCGAAGCGACAAGCCCGTAATCCGTTCCGTTGGCGATGGCGATCGCTTCGTCTTCGGTGTCAAAGGGAATGAGCACCTGGACGGGGCCAAAAATCTCATCCTGCGCCAGGGCGTGGTCGGGTGGGACCTCGGCGAAGAGTTTAGGAGCCACATAATAACCGCCGCTTGGTGCGTCGCTGGCAATCGCGCCCTCACCGACCAGCCGCAAGTCTTTGCTTTGGTCAAGAAACCGGGTCACGGCATCTCTTTGATGTGCGGAAATCAGCGGACCCAAGTCGCGGTCGGCGTGGGCTGGAGCCGCGATCATCCGGTCGTATTTATCGGCCATGCGCGCGACGATGTCCTGATAAATACCGCGCTGGATCAGAACCCTTGAGGACGCCGAACATGTCTGCCCGGCATTCTGAATAGCCGCACCCACGAGAAAGGGCAGCGCGGCGTCTATGTCGGCGTCGTCGAAAACGATCTGGGGAGATTTCCCGCCGAGTTCCAGCGTCACAGGGATAACGTTCTCGGCTGCCGTTATTTGCACCGATTTGCCAACCGCGACCGAACCGGTGAAAGAGATATGATCGACCTGTGGATGCGCCGAAAGAGCGGCCCCCGCTTCGATGCCGAGGCCTGGTACGGTGTTGAGCGCGCCCGGCGGGAGTCCGGCTTCTTGTGCTAGGGCGGTGAATGCCAGGGCCGTCAAACAGGCCTCTTCGGCCGGTTTCAGAACGCAAGCATTGCCCATGGCAAGTGCTGCGCCGACCGAGCGCCCAATGATCTGCATCGGATAATTCCACGGCACAATATGGCCCGTCACGCCGTGGGGTTCGCGCAACGTGTAGACTGTGTAGCCGTCCAAATAAGGCAACGTCTCGCCATGGATCTTGTCGGCCGCACCGCCGTAAAACTCCAGGTATCGGGCGAGGGCCAAAGCATCGGCCCGGGCTTGTGACAATGGCTTGCCCACATCGCGGGCTTCCAGCAAGGCCAGATCTTCGACCCGGTCCAAGACAAGTTGCCCGATCCGCATGAGCAGGCGCCCTCGCTCCAGTGCGGTCATCCGGCCCCAATCACTGTTGAGCGCGCGCCTAGCTGCGCTGACCGCGGCGTCTATATCCGCCGCGCGACCCCTCGCAATTTCGCCGATTTCCTGTCCCGTCGAAGGGTCGGATAGGGGCAGGCTCTCACCGTCGCTTGGCGTCTGCCACGTCCCGCCGATATGCACATGGGCGGAGGAGTTGATGCCGAAATTTTCAAGCATTGGATGCTCCTTGCCATTCTGGCGGGATCACCGGCGTCGCTGCGATCAGGGATTTGGTGTAGTCGTGACCGGGCGCCGTGAACACCGTTTCCGCCGCACCCTCTTCAACGATCTTTCCAGAACGCATCACCAGCACCCGGTCGGTGATCGATCGGACGACGGAGAGATCGTGAGAAATGAATAGATACGAAAGCCCGTGCTCAGCCTGCAAGCCCACCAAAAGACTGAGTATTTGCGCCCGCACCGACACATCGAGCGCAGATACCGCCTCATCGAGGATGATCAGATCAGGGTTCGTGATCAAAGCGCGGGCAATTGCGATCCGTTGGCGCTGGCCACCGGAAAATTCATGGATAAATCGGTCTGTCGCGTCCTGGGCGATACCCACATCTTCGAGCGCCCGAACGACTTTGTCTTCGAGATCGGCGGGTTTTTCGTCGGCCAGGTGAAAGGGCTCGGCCACCAGGCGCCCGACCTTCCAGCGCGGGTTGAAGCTGCCGTAGGGGTCCTGGAAGACGACCTGCATTTTGCGTCTGATGTCAGCGCCGAGACCCCTACCGCTCAAAATTTCATGGCCCTCGAGCCGGATTGAGCCACCCTGAAGTTTTTCGAGACCCAGTATCGCGCGCGTCAGGGTCGACTTGCCGCAGCCGCTCTCTCCCACGAGGCCCAAGCTTTCCCCACGCCTCAGCTCAAAACTCACCCCGTCGACCGCGCGAAACTGGCCTGGTCGGCCGAGGATACCTTGGCGCGCCGTGCGGTAATCGCGAACGACGCCCTCAACTTCCAAAAGCGGTGTTGCTTCGGGCGCAGTGCGCCTTTCGGGATGGTACGAAGACGCCACAAAGAGCTTCTTTGTGTATGCATGCTCCATGTTTCGAAAGAGGGGCTCGGTCAGGCCCTGCTCAACGATTTCACCTTGCTGCATGACCGCCACATGGTCCGCCATGTCCGCCACCACGGCGAGGTCATGGGTGATCAGTAGCAACGACAGGCCTTCTTCGGTCACGAGCTCTTTCAAAAGCGCGAGGATTTGCGCCTGGGTTGTCACATCAAGCGCCGTAGTCGGTTCATCGGCGATCAAAAGCTCCAGGTTGAGTGCCACGGCCATCGCAATGCACACTCGCTGCCGTTGACCACCAGAAAGCTCGTGCGGATAGCGGCTTAACGGGAACTTTTCGTCGGGCAGACCCACCCGCGCGAGTCTTTGGCGTGCGATATCCATCGCCTCGCTACGCGAGGCCTTGCCGTGAACAAGCAGGGTCTCGGCAACCTGTTCTCCGATTGGTTTGACCGGATTGAGCGCGGTCATCGGTTCTTGGAAGATCATTCCGATCCGATTGCCGCGCAAGGCACACATCTCGACCTCGGAAGCGGCCAAAAGATCCTGATCGTCCATCCAGATGTGGCCGGAGACCGCCGCAATATGCGGCGCCAGTCGCATGATGGCGAGCGCGGTCATGGATTTGCCCGACCCGCTCTCGCCAACCAGACCGGTCACCTTGCCTGGTGCGATCTCGAGGTTCACGTTGCGCAGGATTTTCTCGGCGCCAATCGTCAGGGAGAGTTCTTCAAGCCGGATCACTGTCGCGCCCGCCGCACCCTGGGGTCGAGCACGTCTCGCAACCCGTCGCCGATAAGGTTAAGGCCCATAACGGCGGCAACAATGGCACCGCCGGGCAGGAGCGTCAGCCAAGGGTTTGTATAGATCAGCGTTTGGGTTTCGGCGAGCATTCGACCCCAAGACGGGATTGGAGGTTGTGCACCTAAACCGACATAGCTGAGCCCCGCTTCGGCAAGGATCCCGAGAGAAAATTGGATAGTCCCCTGAACTATCAAAAGATTGTTGATGTTGGGCAGAATATGCTCGATGCTAATGCGCGTTTTGCCTTTGCCGGCGACCCGCGCGGCAAGAACGTAATCCAGCGGCCAAAGGCTCAGCGCACCGCCCCGCGCCACACGGGCAAACACCGGGATATTGAATATCCCGATAGCCAGGATCGCGTTAAAGGCCGACGGGCCGAAGACAGCCGTGATCAGGATCGCAATGACCAGCGCCGGAAAGGCAAAGATCAGATCATTTCCGCGCATCACGACCTCGTCGAGAAGACTGCCCCGCGTGGCGGCGGCCAAGAGCCCCAACGGCACGCCGACCCCCATCCCGATCCCAACCGCGACCAATGCGACGGCAATCGAGGTGCGTGCGCCGATCATCAGCATCGACACCATGTCGCGCCCAAACTGGTCCGTGCCAAGCGGATAAGCCCCGCTCGGTGGTTGCAGCCTCTGAGAGATGTTCAACGCGGTGATGTCATAAGGCGTCCAAAAGACGCTGAGGAGCGCAGTCAGGATAAGGACGGCGCTTAAGGCGGCTCCGACAACAAGTTGCACCGGCAGCCTCACGTGCGCGACCTCAAACGCGGGTCGACGACAGCGTAGGCGAGGTCGACAATGAACGTCACCACGATGACGGCGAAAACCAAAAGCATCACAACGCTTTCCACAACGATCAGGTCGCGTTGGGTGATGGCTTGAAAAATCAGCCGCCCGAGACCGGGCAGGAAAAAGACGTTCTCGATAATGATCGCGCCCGCGAGCAAAAACGAGAATTGCAGGCCAATGATTGTCAGTACCGGGATCATGGCATTCCGCAATGCATGGCGCCGCGTTGCCTGGCGAACGTTTAAACCCTTGGCGCGGGCGGTGCGTATGTAGTCCTGTCCGAGTGTTTCAATCAAAGCCGACCGCATGACCCGGGCCAGTATTGATGCCTGTGGCAGTGCCAAAGCGATGGCCGGAAGGGTCAGTGCTTTCATCCCCGCCCAAAACCCCGCGTCCCAGCCCGGGAAGCCGCCGCCCGCAAACCACCGAAGTTGCACTGAAAAGATCAGCACGAGGATCATCGCAAACCAGAAATTGGGCACCGCGATCCCCAGCTGCGTTATTCCCATGATCCCGTAATCGGCAGCCTTACCTCGCCGGGCGGCCGCGATTTGGCCCACCGGAAAGGCAATTGCAATCGACAAAACCAACGCAAAGAGAGCCAAAGGCACCGAAACAACTGCGCGGTCCGCAATCAACTCATTGACCGGGACCCGGTAGGTGTAAGACGTGCCGAAATCTCCGGTGAGCATTCCGCCAACCCAGGAAAAATAGCGTTCCAAAGCCGAACCGTTTAGACCGAGTTGCTCGCGCAAGGCCGCGACTGTTTCCGGTTGGGCGTTCAGACCCAACATGAAGGCCGCCGGATCCCCTGGGATGATTTCGATCACGGCGAAAATCACCACCGATGCCGCGACAAGGCTTAGGCCCAGGGACATGGCGCGAGAAAGGGCGAACCTCAGCATTTCCCTAAAGCAATTCGTCCAAAACGAGCGCCATAACCCCTGCGCTGTCGAGCATATCCGTGATGCCGATCCATTCGTCGGGTTGATGGGCTAAGTCTAGTACGCCGGGACCGTAGGCAATGCAGTTTTTCAAACGGCCAATGCGATCGATATGTTTTTGGTCGTAGGTGCCTGGCGACACAACATAATCCGGACGCTTTCCAAGAACTTTCTCGATGGCCGCCGCCGTAGATGCCACGACCGGAGCGTCTTTTTCCGTCATCGACGGCTGCACTTCAAACATCTCCCGGATCTCATACTCAAAACCGGGACGTTCGGCTTTGACCCGTTCCATGAGTGCGCGCACCTCCGCCTTCACATCTCCAAGATCCTCTTCGATCAAAAATCTTCGGTCGAGTATGATCCGGCAGCGGTCGGCTACGCATGCCGCAGGAAAACCAGTCGCGTCGGGAGGAGGCTCCGATTCTCCGCCATGGATCGAATTTATATTGAGTGTCGACGACTTCGCGCCCTCTGGAATGACCGGCATTTCGGTGCGCTTGGTCGATAAAAGCGGATAAAGCGTGCGCTC
This sequence comes from Pseudomonadota bacterium, assembly GCA_039198225.1. Taxonomy (GTDB): domain Bacteria; phylum Pseudomonadota; class Alphaproteobacteria; order Rhodobacterales; family Rhodobacteraceae; genus JASJAR01. The sequence continues at coordinate 18,207 of JBCCTQ010000015.1, read as the reverse complement.
TATTTCCTCTAGCACGGCGCCCATATGACGTATCGCGCTGTCGCCAAGAAATGGCATTGATCCATGGGCGATCCGGCCCATAGTTTCGACTTCTGCCCACCACACGCCGCGGTGGCCTAGGCATATTCGATCTTTGTGAAGCGGTTCTGGAATGATGACGTGTTGAACTCGGTCCGGGTCGAAATACCCTTGCTCCGCCAGGTAGGCGACACCGCCAAAGCCCCCCGATTCCTCATCGGCAGTGGCAGATATTTCGATCGCACCGCAAAAATCCGGGCGCACTGCCATGAAGGCCTCTGCCGCGATGATAGACGCTGCGAGCCCGCCCTTCATGTCACACGCCCCGCGTCCGTAGATCCGGTCGCCGTCTAGTTCTGCGCCAAAGGGGTGTCGGGTCCAGCCATGTCCCACTTCGACCACATCGTGATGCGAGTTGAAATGAACGCAATCCCCATCTGAGCTGCCCTCGCGGCGGGCGATCAGGTTCCAGCGCGGGTAGGTATCGGTATCGCCGATGGCGTTCTCGGCCCGCACTTTCTCAATTATCCAGCCGTTTTGCGCCATCCGTTCGCCGAGCCAATCGACGACTTCAAGGTAGTTTCGGCCCGGTGGATTGAGGGTTGGGATGCGGATCAGCCCTTGCGTCAGCGCGATAAGGTCCTCGCGTCGGCGTCGGACTTCAGAAAGTATCTCTTCGCATTGATCCGTCATGCCACCCGCCTCGCGACAAACCATGTTGTCAATATTTTTTACAAAAAATCAAGCGATGTGCCCCTGCTTATTTGGTGCCTCACATCAAAGGCCCGCCGTAACTTTTGGGCCTTTCATCAAGTAATTTTCCTGACGGCGCCGGGCGGCATCTATGTGGTCTGCCATGGCCCTTCGTGCGCCTTCTGCGTCGCGGAACTGGATCAGCTCAAAAACGCGCACATGCTCTTCTAGCACTTTGGTACCTTCGGAATTTTTGGGGAAGTGGATAGCATTTCTGACCTGAAGGCGTCCGTCGTCTCCTTCGTATTCCAAGGCGCGAATGGCTTGGACAAACCGCGGGTTGCCGGTGGCGTGGGCCAAAGCTTCGTGGAACAAATAGTCGAAGTGATGGGTGATCGCATTTATCCGATGCGCTGCTTCGAAATCTTCTAGGGCGGCGGACATCCGATCAAGATCGTCGGGATGATTGCGTTGTGCTGCGAGAAAGGCCGCCATGGGTTCCAGGACCGCTCGAAACTCAAGATCACGCAGCATCTGCCTAAGATGATTGCGAAAATCAGCGCGGTGGGCGCTGATCAATGCAGCCAGATCCGTAGCATCCATGACGAAACTGCCAGAGCCGCGCCGACTTTCGATAAGCCCGTCGCGTCGCAGCAAATCCATGGCGCGGCGCAATACAGGACGCGATACGGAAAAAGTCCGGGCGAGATCACTTTCAGACGGCAATCGCGCTCCGGCTTTGTAGCGGCCTGACAGGATCGCGTGGTGAAGGCTTCGGTAGATACCTTCGTGTAGCCCCTTTTGTCGCTCTGTGCCGAATAAACCAGTCGTATCAGCCATCTTCTTTGGGTGGCTTAGGCGGGCGCAACATGTCAAGCAATCTCACAGCTCTCGCTCCAAGGCGACGGTCCGGATTTGTAAAATAATCTTGCAACCGCTCCCTTTCCGCCCTTTTATTATTTGATAACCGGACGGATCGGAGGGACTTATGACAAGATTTGCACTTGGGGTAGCCCTTATTACTGTGGCAGCGACAGCCGGCCATGCCCAGCAAGATACGATTACCATCGGCATGCAACTTGAACCCCCCAACCTCGATCCCACGGGCGGTGCAGCAGCGGCAATCGACGAAGTGGTTTACAGCAATGTCTATGAAGGTCTGACCCGGTTTGCATCTGATGGCGCAGTGGTGCCGGGCCTAGCCGCAAGCTGGGACGTTTCCGAAGACGGTACCGTTTATACTTTCAACTTGCGCAGCGGCGTCACTTTCCATGACGGCTCGACCATGGATGCTGAAGATGTGATCTTCTCGCTCGACCGTGCACGCGCCGAAGAAAGTACGAATGCCCAGAAAGCGCTCTTTGCAAGCATCAGCAGCGTATCAGCGGTTGACCCGCTGACCGTCGAGGTCACCCTTTCCGAACCCAACGGAAACTTCCCATTCAATATGGCTTGGGGCGACGCGGTGATCGTAGCCCCGGAAACGATCGACCAAGCGGCGACCGCTCCTGTCGGGACTGGACCCTTCACGTTCGTTGACTGGCGCCAGGGCGACAGTGTTGTTCTGTCCCGCAATCCCAATTATTGGGGCGAGGCACCGGCGCTTGCGAGCGCGACATTCAAGTTTATCGGCGATCCAAACGCGGCCTTTGCCGCCCTTATGGCCGGGGATATCGACGCCTTTCCAAACTACCCGTCCCCTGAAACACTCACCCAGTTTGAAGCCGATCCGCGCTTCAAGGTGATCGTCGGCTCGACCGAAGGCGAGACCATTCTGTCGACCAATAACAAATCGGGGAACTTGGCGGATGTGCGCGTGCGCAAAGCAATCGCCCACGCCATAGACCGCCAGGCCATCATTGACGGGGCCATGTTCGGCTATGGTACGCCCATCGGAACGCATTTTGCGCCGCACAATCCTGATTATGTCGATCTGACCGGGCAATCTGATTACGACCCGGATAAATCCCGTGCTCTTTTGGCCGAAGCCGGTGTGTCAGACCTGACCTTGCGACTGGCGTTACCACCCGTGGCCTATGCGCGTCGCGGAGGTGAGATCATCGCCTCGCAATTGCGCGAGGTGGGCATTGATACGGAAATTACCAATGTTGAATGGGCGCAATGGCTGGAGCAGGTCTTTTCGGGAAAGGACTTTGATCTTACGATTGTGAGCCATACAGAGCCAGCCGACATCGGCATCTACGCCCGCCCGGATTATTACTTTCAGTACGATAATCCGGATTTTCAAGCCGTGATTTCCGAGCTTGCAGTCACATCCGAAGCAACGCGCCGGACCGAGCTTAATCAAGAGGCACAACGCATAATTGCCGATGACTATGTGAATGGGTACCTGTTCCAACTAGCCAAAACCGGGGTGGCGAACGCAAAGATCAACGGTCTTTGGGAAAATTCTCCAACCCAGGCGAATGACCTCACAGGCGTTTTCTGGACGGAGTAACCGGAGCGAAACTAAGCGCCTTGGCCTAATTGACGTGCCTGAACCGGGCACTTGAAGAAGCGGCAATCCTTTACTCGTTGACCATAGCCGCTTGGGTCTGAGTATTGCACTGTCGGCTGAAGTCTAAGGAGCAATGGCACAAAACCTGCGCCATTGCTCTGACTTCAGACCTAGGCCTTGATTTGACGCGTCCCGCTTGCTGCTTCTGCCACTTGAACCCAGCCGGGAACGGGAGAAAGAGCATTGATTGGAGATCCATCATGATTTGCTGGCCAAAAGCCGGCCTTGAGCGCGGGCTTCAAGTGTTGCGATCGCACCCGCATTGCTCACATTCGCTGCACCTGCTCGATATCGTTGGGACTGAAGGTCGGAACCGCAGGATAAGCCGGATATTCAAGAACTAACATTCGAATAGAACCGAAAGCATACTTTTTGGAACAGCGGTCAAGCTACGCTCCGAGCATGACCTCGGAATTGTCACCCAATGGCGAGATGCGCTGTACGCTGACTCGGAATTCACTTAAACTTCGCGCCACGAGCCTTTGAGGACCAATGTCCAGTATCGAAATTTTGAACCTGCTCGCGGCGGCTTTGAAGCAAGGCGATGTGACGATCGTCGACCTCACGGAAACTCTGACGCCGGAATTTCCAATCATTAAAATGCCGCCTCCGATGAAACAAGGGCGCCAATTCACGTGTGATGTAATTTCGCACTACGATGATGCAGGCCCACGCTGGTATTGGAATAATATATCACTCTCTGAACACACGGGCACTCACCTTGATGCACCTATTCATTGGATAACCGGAAAGGACCTTCCAAAGAATTCAGTTGACACTATTGCCGTTGAGCAATTCATCGCACCCGCATGCGTCATTGATTGCAGCGTCGAGGTCGCGGAAGACAAGGGTTTTATTTTGACGCGCAACCACATCGAGGCTTGGGAAGAGACGCATGGTCAGATCGAAGCCGGATCTTGGGTTTTTCTAAGGTCTGACTGGCGCAAAGTCGCCGACCAGAAGAATTGGACAAATCGGAAGGAGGATGGCTCACACTCTCCCGGACCGGATGTTGAGGCCGTGAATTTCTTGGTGTTTGAACGAGACGTTCTCGGCTTCGGCACTGAAACTGTCGGCAGTGATGCGGGACAATCATTCTTGTTTGTTCCGCAATACCCGGTCCATGAAATCCTTAATGGGAGTGGTAAACTTGGATTGCAGTGCATGACAAAATTGGATCGTCTGCCTCCGAAGGGTGCCATGATAATCGCTGCACCGCTGAAGATTCAGAACGGATCGGGCAGCCCCCTGCGTGTCCTGGCCATGGTGCCTTCTGGGTAGCCTGATAGATTACTTGATCTCTTCGTTTCATTGGGCTCGGAGCGGACTTTATGTGCGTAACGGCATTGCCACATCTCTTAGAAGGGTGGCGTTCCGCTCGCCGCCCAACGCCGAAGTCAAAAGTCTCATACTTGGATTCCGTTTCCGAACTTTTGTGGACTTTTCGTGCAATGCGGGCTTTTCCGGGAAGCAAAGCCCGACATCAAAGTCACAAGATCAAACCTCGAATGTGACAGAAGCGTCGGGCCTGCATGCTTTAGGCAGTTCAGGTCTTTCCGTTTCTCCAACTCAATTAGTTGGGCTGGCGGCAAGAAAGTTCAGGGCAGCCTGCGTGCCGCCCGGCGTGTGGGGGACAGATGCTGCCGACAGGCCCATCTCCACCCCAGAGAGAGTCGCCATCAGCATTAAATCATTGAAGTCTCCCAAGTGGCCGATGCGGAAGACCTTGTCTGCGACTTTCGACAGCCCGTTGCCGAGGGAGATATTGTAGGATGCAAGTGCTTTTGACCTGAAAGCATCTGCCGAATGGCCCTCAGGCATCAACACCGCCGTCAGGACGCCGGATTCCTGTCCTTGTTGGCCGCATAGAACCTCCAGGTTCCATGCTCTGACGGCTCTGCGCGTTGCTTCACCGTGGCGAGCGTGGCGAGCAAAAACGTTGTCCAACCCTTCTTCAGACAGCATATCGATCGCTTCGTTCAGGCCGTAGAGCAGGTTGGTCCCAGGTGTGTAGGGAAAATAGCCCTCTCGATTGGGGCCCTGCATGTCGTGCCAATCCCAATAGCCTTTGGGCAATTCGGCGGTCTTGGCTCGGTCCATCGCCCTTGGACTGACGGCATTGAAACCCAGCCCTGGGGGCAGCATCAGACCCTTTTGTGAACCTGATATAGCGACATCAACGCCCCAATCGTCAAAACGAAAGTCGATCGACGCGAGGCCAGATATTGTATCGACCAACAAGAGCGCAGGATGACCTGCAGCATCGATCGCCTTTCGCACATCAGCTATCGGAGAAACCGATCCAGTCGAAGTTTCGTTATGAACGACGCAGACGGACCTGATTTCGTGAGCCCTATCGGCGCGCAGCCGAGCTTCGATCAGGTCCGGGTCCGCGCCACGACGCCAATCTCCTTCGATCGTCTCTGGTGCAAGCCCGATTTTTTTGGCTATCTTGGCCCACATGAATGCGAAGTGGCCGGTTTCAAACATCAGGAGTTTGTCGCCCGGCGAATGGGTGTTCACCAGGGCAGCTTCCCACGCTCCGGTCCCTGACGAAGGATAGATGATCACGGGATGTTTCGTTTTGAAGATCGTCTTGATACCTTCAAGCGCCTTCTTCCCCACTGCGGCGAAGTCGGGACCCCGATGGTCGATCGTCTGCCGCCCAATTGCCTTGAGGATGCGATCCGGTACCGAACTCGGTCCGGGGATCTGAAGGAAGTGCAATCCACTTCGGCGCATTTTCTTTGTACTCCCCTGCGTCACGAGCTGACGGCATGGAACGGCATTGCGCAAACGTAATTATGAATTCATAATTGCCTCAACGTCGTTTCCCATGTTGCAAGGCAGATCGAAGGCCGATGTGCATGGAGAGGTCCCCATGCGTCGGAATGATCACCTTACTAGTCGCCTAAAAGCTGAGGTTTCAGGGCAGGTGATGGCCGATGCGGCATCGCGCGCGCGGTACGCAACAGATGCGTCCGTCTACCAGATGGTTCCCGAAGCAGTTGTTGCGCCCAAATCCGTAGAAGACGTCGAAGCCGTGATGGGTGTCGCAAGGGATGAGGGCGTGCCCATACTTCCGCGCGGCGGCGGGACATCCCAATGCGGTCAGACCGTCAATCAGGCCGTCGTGATCGACAATTCCAAGTCCTTGAATCGCATATTGGAAATTGATCCAGAAAACCTGCGCGCATGTGTAGAGCCGGGCGTCGTGTTGGACGAGCTCAATCACGCTCTCAAACCTTATGGCCTTTGGTTTCCAGTCGATCCTTCGACAGCGTCTCGATGCACGCTGGGGGGCATGGCGGCTAACAATTCTTCCGGCGGCAAGTCGCTTCGATACGGGATCATGCGTGACAATGTTCATGCCATTTCCGCGATTTTGCCTGACGGTACTAGGGCTAAGTTCAATGGCAAAAAACCTGCCCCTGGCCCATATGCTGACCTGTTTGCCGATATGGTGGCCCTTGGGGCGCGCGAGGCATCTGAAATTGATGCGCGGTTTCCGAAGGTCCTGCGTCGTGTTGGCGGCTACAACATCGATGCCCTGGCGGGCAGGGATGTTAACATGGCCCATCTCTTGGTCGGCTCGGAGGGCACACTTGCATACTTCACGGAGCTGGAACTTAAACTTGCACAATTGCCCGGCGAGAAGGTTGTCGGCATTTGCCACTTTCCAAATTTCTACGCGGCAATGGATGCAGCGCAGCATCTGGTCAGCCTGGCTCCACTCTCCGTTGAATTGATTGATGACACGATGATTGCGCTGGGGCGCGACATTCCGATGTTCCGCGAGACCATCGAGGCGTTTGTCGAGGGCAGTCCCGCGGCCTTGTTGCTTGTCGAATTTGCCGAAGGCGATGCGAAGGCCAATATGGCGAAGCTGGGAGCCCTGTCGGAGTTAATGGGCGATCTAGGATATGCGTTCAGCGGGTCTGGCGACCGCTGGGGCGGTTCACTTTCCGTGATCGATGCCGCGCTGCAAGGCGCGATTGCCGAATACCGCAAATCCGGATTGAATATCATGATGTCGATGAAGGAGGCGGGCAAGCCGATCTCTTTCGTCGAGGATTGTGCCGTGGCCCTACCGGATCTGGCAAAGTACACTCAAGGCCTGTCCGAGATCTTTGCGAAGTACGGCACCAAGGGAACTTGGTACGCCCATGCATCGGTTGGATGCCTCCACGTCCGCCCTGTCTTGAACCTGCGACAGGACAAGGACGTCAAAACGATGCGCGCGATCGCAGAAGAGGCCTTCGAACTCGTGCGGTACTTCAAGGGGTCCCACTCTGGCGAGCACGGGGATGGGATAGTGCGCTCTGAGTTCCACGAGAAAATGTTTGGAGCGCGGATCGTAAGTGCGTTCGAAGAGGTGAAAGCCCGCTTTGATCCGAACGGATTAATGAACCCCGGTAAGATCGTTCATGCGCCCTCAATGGATGACCGTCGCCTGTTTCGCTATGGGCCGCGCTACATCGTTCCCGAATTCGAATCCTCCCTCGACTGGTCCGCTTGGCCGGGAGCTGGAGGCGGTTTCCAGGGCGCTGTGGAAATGTGCAACAACAACGGCGCATGCCGGAAACTCAAGGGCGGTGTGATGTGCCCTTCCTTTCGGGCGACGCGGGATGAACGCGATACGACACGCGGCCGAGCGAACACGCTGCGATTTGCCATCAGTGGCCAAATCGAGGGTGGCCTGACATCAAATTCGATCGTCGATGTCATGAAGTTGTGCGTGTCATGTAAAGCTTGCCGCCGTGAATGTCCGACTGGCATCGACATGGCGCGCATGAAAATAGAGGTGCTGGCGGCGCGACAAAAGGAGAATGGTACGACGTTTGCCGATAAAATCGTCGGATACCTGCCGCGCTATGCACCCTATGCCTCCAAGGTTGCTTGGCTGACGAACCTGCGCAACAAAGTCGGGCTCATTCGCAAATCAACGGAGCGCGTGACCGCGATCTCGCATCGCCGCGATGTGCCTGTCTGGTCGTCGAACCCGTTTCGTGACAGCGAGGTGCAAGATAGTGCCCCGGATGTTCTCCTCTTCGCCGACGTCTTCAACCGATACTTTGAACCCGAGAATTTGCGCGCCGCCGTCCGTATCTTGCGCGCTGGAGGATTGCGCGTCGCGGTGGCAGGCGACGGAAGCCGTAAAGCGTTAGACTGCGGCCGGACACTTCTTTCAATTGGTTGTGTCCAAGAGGCGCGGGCGGAAGCCCGGCGAGTGATCGACGCAACCCGCGTCGCCGTCAGGAAAGGTCTTCGCATTGTTGGCCTCGAGCCTTCGTCAATCCTGACATTCCGGGATGAATTTCTTGCCCTTTTGCCCGGTCCAGACACGGAAGCTCTGGCGGCTGCAACTTGCACGTTTGGAGAACTCGTTTCTGAGTTAACGGACCTGCAATTCGAACCAATCACGCAACCGATTTATGTACACGGACACTGCCATCAAAAAGCCCATGATGTCGTTTCGCCAACCCTTCGTGTCCTTGAACGGATACCAGACGCCAAGGTCACCATGATCGATAGTAGCTGCTGTGGTATGGCTGGCGCTTTTGGATATGCGCCCGAGACGATTGATATTTCTCAGCAAATGGCCAACCTGGACTTGTTTCCTGCACTCGCTGCGGCCCCTGCCGATGCCGTGATTATCGCCGATGGCACGTCCTGCCGCCACCAGATCGCTGACGGAACACCTCGCAAGGCGGTGCATCTTGCGCGTTTTCTAGATCATGTTTTGACCAACACCGGAGAATCTAATGGTCTCAATTGAAACCATCGAGCGCCCGACCCTGCACGAAGAACTCGTGGTGCGGCTACGGGACCTCATCATTGAAGACCGGCTGAAACCTGGAGAAAAGATTCCTGAGAAAGAGCTTTGCGAGGCTTTTGGAGTTTCCCGAACACCCTTGCGGGAGGCGCTCAAGGTGTTGGCTTCAGAGGGCTTCGTGACCCTGCAAGCCAACCGGGGCGCGCGGGTCACAGAGGCGACCCGTGAAGAGCTTCTGGACGCCTTTGCGATTTTGGCGGTGCTCGAACAGTTGGCCGGTGAGTTGGCCTGCGGCATGCTAGATCAGTCTGACATGCGTTGGATAGAAGGCCGCCATGAGGCGATGCTTGACGCATATGCCAATCGCAAACGAAAGCGCTACTTCCGGGCCAATCAGGACATTCATCAAGCGCTCATCCGGGCATCGGGTAACGCTTTGCTCGAAGGGCATCACAAGCTTTTGGCCGCGCGCGTTCAGCGCGCCCGTTTCTTGGTCAATATGTCTGAAGAGCGTTGGGCGCAGGCTGTTGAAGAACATGAGCAGATGATGGTCAAATTGCGCAAGGGTGATTCAAAAGGCCTCGGTCGGATTATGAAACAGCACATTGTGAACAAGTGCGCTGCGATTCTAGCGGCGTTTGATGCGACTGGCGCAGAGAAGGTTTGAAGACGCGACTGGCACGCGTGGCGCACCTTTACGCGGGTACAGGCTCATCTGGAAATGGCACCGGAAGCCCGCAATCAGCCGCAAGCACATTCAAGTCGCGCCGCAACGCCGGGTTTAGCGCAAGGCCGTCGGACCGGCGCACATCAGCCGCTGCGGTTTTTCCATCTCCTGGCAAGCGGACCGGGTCATGACCCGGCAAAGGGTCCGAGGCGCGCATCTCGTCGAAAACGCGACTAGCGGCGCCCGCAAAATCGCCGCCGATACCAAAGGCAGCGGGATCAAGCGCCATGACAAACAATCCGGTATTTGTGGAGGAGGTGGTGTCATTCGTGAAGTCGACGACGTCTGACCCAAAGGCAGCCCCGTTGAGCACGCCGGCCATGAGCCCAATCGCAACCGACAAACCGAACCCTTTCGGGCCGCCGATCGGCAGCAAGTAGCCCTCGGATTTCCGGGCCGGATCCGTGAGCGGTTTGCCGTCCCGTCCGACCATCCAACCTTCCGGCATCTCTTTGCCCTGTTGCATGACCGTCTTGATTTTGCCCATTGCAGCAACGGTGGTTGCCATGTCGAACACGAAGGGATCTGCGCCGGCGGTTGGTGCCGAGAACGCGATTGGGTTTGTCCCAAGGAGAAGGTCGGTACCCCCGTAGGGAGGAACATGGTTGGCACTTCCTACGGCTGCCGCCATGCCCAGGAGACCGGCCTCCGCCTGTGGGCGGACATAAAGCGCCAAGGGTCCGGCATGATTTCCACGGCGAACACCGACCCAGCCAATACCGGCTGCGCGCGCCTTTTCGATAGCTAGTTCTCGCGCAGCAGACATTGCAAGATGACCAAGCCCGTCGTCTCCATCAATCATCCCTGTGGCAACGGTTTCGTGCGCCACAGCTACTGACGCCGTCGGGTTACAGCCGCCGCCCTTCAAACGTGCCAGGTACTGACGCAGCCGAAAAACACCGTGCGTGCCATAGCCGTAGATGTCTGCCTCCACCATGAGCGTGGCGACCTTGCCGGCATCATCCTGTGGCACCCCGCACGATTCTAGCGCAGCCGAAACGAAATCGCGCAGGCCTTGCACTGATATGGTGGACGTCTCAGTGATCGTACTCACCGACGGATTCCTTTTGCCAAAAGACGACCCTGCGCTGTGTCCATTGTACGATCAGGTACAGCGCCAGCCCGACCAGGCTCAGATAAAGGATCAACGAGAAGACGCGCGGCGTGTTGAGCTGGGATGCAGCAACGCGGATCAATTCGCCAAAGCCTTTGCCACCGCCCAAAAATTCGCCTGTGATCGCGCCAGCCATAACGCCTACGGCACCGATCTTGAGACCAGTGAAGATCTGCGGCAGCCCGGTGGGCAGCTTCATCTTAATGAGTGTTTGCATCCGGCTCGCACCCATCGTCTTAAAAAGCATACGAGCATTCTCATCGGCTGAGTGAAGGCCCGCTGCCGTTCCAACTACGATCGGGAATGTGGCTATGAATGCCGCCAGCGCCACTTTGGACTCGATGCCAAAGCCCAGCCAGGCAACGAAGAGGGGTGCAAAGGCGACCTTCGGCATAGTGTCGATGGCCACCAGATACGGCATAACTGCCTTTTCACCGAAAGCTGTTTCGCCGACGAGGACGCCGAGAGAGAAGCCGATGGCAATGGCAAGCGCGAATCCGTAGATCACCTCTTTGATTGTGATCCAAAGCGCGGGAAGCATGTAGTCGCCGCTCAGAAGATTGACCCCAACGAAGATCATATCGTCGAAGGTTTCCCACGGCGTGGGCAAGATAATGGGTGAAACGAGCCCCAGACGCGTCACCACATCCCATGTGCCAATGAACACAACAAATACAAGTGTCATGGCGATCCAACGGGGCACTGAATCGATGAATGCGACTTCCTGAACCCAGACCGTATCGTCCACCGCCTCAGTTTCGGGACCCTGATTAAGATGCGCATCAGTCACATGTCTTCTCCCTTGTCCAACATGCTGCGAATGTGATCTACGATTTCGCCAAATCTCGGCGTCGTCATCATATCAAGGGTGCGCGGCCGGGGTAGATCAACGTGAACCACCTCAGCAATCCGGCCCGGGCGCGGTTTCATCACAACGATCTCATCCGACAGGATGACAGCTTCCTGAATCGAATGGGTGACCAGAAAGGCCGTTGCGTCCTGCTCACGGCAAATCCGTTGCAGCTCCATATTCATCATATCGCGCGAAAGCTCATCGAGGGCGCTGAAGGGCTCGTCCAAGAGCAGCACCGCTGGTTCGGTAATCAGCATTCGGCAGATCGACGCGCGCTGCGCCATGCCGCCGGATAACTCGTTGGGATATACGTTCTCAAATCCCTTAAGCCCGACAATGTCGAGAAGGTCATGTGCCTTCTCTATTGCCTGCTTAGCGGCCGCTTTTCCGTCCCGGATTTCAATCGGCAGCACAATGTTCTCAACCGCAGTCTTCCAAGGGAAGAGCGTTGCTTGTTGAAACATCATCCCGATGTCCCGCCGTGGGCCCGTCACTGGGTTGTTTTGAAGGATCACTCGGCCCTTCGTAGGTGGAATGAGCCCAGCCATGATCTTCAAAAGAGTCGATTTCCCGCAGCCGCTTGAGCCGATGACCGACGTAAAACTCCCGTGTCGCAAAGTAAGGTTCACGTTTTCCAGCGCGACCACAGCGTTGCGGGCGTAAGTCTTTGCAACGTTGGTCAATTCATAAACCGGCGCGCCAGAAGACGCGCCGGAGTATTTGCTTGCCAATGAGGCGTTCATCCGCCGACGGCCGCACTTCCGAGTTCAGCGAACTCATTGGTCCAGATCGCGCTCAGGTCGTCGAGTGGTCCAGAGATTTCTCCGCCGGCTACCAGCGCGTCTTGCCACTCTTCCCAGACTTCCGTCGGATACCAGCCGAGGTGCGGACTGTCGCCGGCGGCTATCGTCTTGGAGCGAACCGCATCGAACAGTGCGGACTGGAACTCCTTGTCTTCACCTTCCTGCGGGTTGCCCGCGGCAAGGTGGGCAAGGACAGCTTCGCGGTTGGCGTCGTCAAGTGCAAATGCATGCCCCTTGGCAAAGGCGCGACTCCACGCTTCGACAAGCTCGCGATCATTCGCGATCGTGTCGGCCATGGTGGCAATACCGTTTCCGAAAAACCGACCGAACTCAGCGGGCGTGATGTCGCGAACTTTCATGCCACGCTGGTTGAGGATGGCTGTATCTGCGGTTGAGGCAGAATAAGCGTCGATCTCGCCGTTCAGGAACGCCGCGGTCGCTGGACCACCGTCACCAACGGTCAGGAACTCAAAGTCAGTTCCTTCAGCCATACCAGCACCGGTCAGAACGTTGCGGGCAAAGCCCACTTCGGCGCCGTCTGCGGTGCCGGTGCCGATAACCTTACCATTCAGGTCCTCTATCGCCTGGTAGTCGGAGCCTTCCTGTACCGCGATGCCAAAGTTGCTCCGCGCAGCCACATTGTAGATGTGCACAGCGTTGACGCCGCGTGAGCGCGCCGCGATTAGTGGGCCGGGACCTGGCCGACCGAAATGCGCTTGTCCTGCGGAAAGCGCCTGCAACACAGCGCCTGAGCCATTTATGGCTTCGACCGTGACATTGAGACCTTCTTCCTCAAAAAATCCTTCGCCAATGGCGACAAAGACTGGGAAAGAGTTGATGGCTGACGGGCTCGGCTGAACGAAAGTAATATCGCGGAGACTTTGCGCAAAGGCACCTGTTCCGACCAATCCGGCTACCAGCCCCGTTGCCAGCAAAGACGTGAATGCTCTACGTTTCATGATATGCTTAGTCCTCCCTTTTGCATTTCCTAAAGCGCCCGATGCCCTATCGGCGATTTGGGGGCGTTCGCTTAGACAGCACGCACCGAGTTTGCGAGCGTGCCGATCCCCGCAATGCTACAAATGACGGTATCGCCGTCTTTTAGGAACGTAGGCGGGTCCATCGCGTAACCGACGCCTGAAGGCGTGCCGGTCGCGATTATGTCGCCGGGTTCCAACGTCATGCCTTCCGACAGGGAGGCGATGAGTGTCTCGATGTCGAAAATCATATCAGCGGTATTTCCGTCCTGCCTCGTCTCGCCATTCACTGTCAGCGAAATTGGTAAGGCATGCGGATTTTCAATCGCGTCCGCAGTTACGATCCATGGGCCCATTGGGCAGGAGCCGTCAAAGGCTTTGCCCTTGAAGTTTTGACCGCCGTGTCTGCGCTGGACGTCTCGAGCAGAGATGTCGTTCAGGATCGTGTAGCCGAACACGTGTTTCATGGCGTCTTTCTTGGCAATGTTGCGCCCGGGCGTTCCGATGATTACGGCCAACTCGACCTCGTAATCCGTTTGTTTCGAGACGCTCGGAAAGGTGAGGACGTCCCCTCCGGGGCCCACGATTGACGTAGGTGGTTTTGTGAAGAAAACCGGGTACTCCGTTACGCCGACTTTCTGTTTTTGCGCCCGGTCGCCTTCGGCGATGTGCTCAGCATAGTTCCGGCCAACGCAAAGAACGTTCTTGCGGAGGACGGGGATCGGAGCCAACAAGTCTGCGTCTTCGACGATTGCCGTCCCGTGATCACCGGCTTCCGCCTCGCCAACAAGGCTGCGCGCGAGTTTCACTGTGTCGGGCGCTCCAGCAATCAGTTGCAGCATTGAATTTGCCTTCAACTCGGCGGCGGTAGGACCCGATAAATGATGCGCGGCTTTGGACAAGTTGAGCAGACGTTCGTCGCCCATTACGGCCGCACATATTTCCTCGCTTCCCGCAGACACTGTGGCCAGTCGCACGACTATCTCCTCCCCGTGCAGCCCTCTTCCCAGCGGAATTAAATCCGCACACCCCTCTTTGTTGCGAACAAGCATGATTGACTCTGGCTCGCATTCAATCAACCAATCACTAAATTGGGCGGCAAAATGAACGAGACAACCGAGTTAGCTCACAGACTGCGCGACCTCATCGATGGTGCTGGATACAGGTTGAATGACCGTATCCCGCCCGAGCGGGAATTGTGTGAGCGCCTGGGTTCTACTCGCAACCAGTTGCGTAAAGCGCTGGCCGATCTAGAGGCGCAAGGTTTGATCTGGCGGCACGTTGGAAGGGGCACATTTGTCGGCTCACGTCCCGTCTTGAACCTTCAGGATGTGACCTACCTCCGCGACCAAATAAAGCCCGAACAGGTGGTCGCCGTCCGATACAGCATCGAGTCCGAACTCGCGCGTCTTGCGGCCAAGAATGCAAGCAAATCTGATTGTGAACAAATGAAAATCTGCGCTGAGAAGTGCCGGGAGGCGAAGGATTGGCGCGCTTACGAAGCTTGGGACAACAAGTTGCACCACGCGATTGCACGAAGCACCCGCAATCAGCTCTACCTGTACTTTTTCGAGACGCTGAACTCGGTGCGACGCTCGATTGTTTGGGGTCAACCGCGCGATACTCGAAAACCCGTTTCCGGCTATTCCAGCTTTATCGAACACGATGCCATCGTTCGCGCGATTGCGGCCAGAGACAGCGAGCTGGCCGTTCAGATGATGCAGCGACACCTGCGCTCCGTCTATTCGCGTGTGATGCCAGAAGCCGTTCTAGGCGAGGATTGAAAGCCAACCAATCTAATAATTGGTTGACTACGACTCGTTGCCAACGCGTTCATTTTGCGCGCATGCGGACGAAGCCGTGGGCAAGCGG
Organism: Pseudomonadota bacterium; assembly: GCA_039198225.1. Classification (GTDB taxonomy): domain Bacteria; phylum Pseudomonadota; class Alphaproteobacteria; order Rhodobacterales; family Rhodobacteraceae; genus JASJAR01. The sequence continues at coordinate 2,856 of JBCCTQ010000015.1, read as the reverse complement.
TCCGTCATTGGCGCCGCGAAAGTTGGGCCCTATTTGCAAACAACCGCAGGTAAGGAAAGCGATGTCTGAGCATGTAGTCGAACCGCCGAAAACGCATGTAATTCCGACCAGCGATGGAGGATCGTTTCCCGTCCGTCGCGTCTACTGCATCGGAAGAAACTACGCTGCCCATGCAATCGAGATGGGTCACGATCCCGACCGCGAACCCCCATTTTTCTTTCAGAAGAATCCCAACAATCTCGATCCGTCCGGGACCTTTCCCTATCCGCCACACAGCACCGATGTGCACCACGAAGCGGAAATGCTCGTTGCCCTTAAGTCAGGCGGCACAAACATCTCCGTAGAGGATGCCCTAGATCACGTCTATGGCTACGGTCTTTCGCTCGACATGACGCGGCGCGATCTGCAGGCAGAGATGAAGAAGATGGGGCGTCCTTGGGAGATCGGGAAGGCTTTTGAGCGATCCGCACCCTGCGGAGTAATCCATCCGGTTTCTGAAGTAGGGCATCCTAGTGAAGGTCCGCTTGTCCTCCAGGTCAATGGCGAAACCCGACAGCAAGGAAACCTGAACCAGATGATCTGGAAAGTGCCGGAAATGATTTCGTATCTGAGCGAGTATTTTGAGCTCGCGCCTGGCGACATCATCCAGTCGGGTACTCCCGCAGGCGTAGGGCCGGTGGTCAAAGGCGATGTGATGGTCATGACCGTTGGGGGTTTTACGAGCCTCAAAGTCGAAGTGGTCTAAACTGTTGAAAATCGGCCGCAAAAGCGGCGGTGACTGCAACTTAGAGGCCGACATTCATTTAGAAAATGTTGCTTCCCATCTAGAGGATCTGAACACCAAAGCACGGATCGCCGCATGAGATTTTGGGGGCCCTGCAATTGCAGCCTTGAACCAGTCAGAAGCGACCCTCATCCGCCCGCACGTCAATGAAGGCTGGCGGCGCGTAATTTTTAGACCACGGCCTCAAAGATAGAGCGTCAAGCCGATAAGTATGATTGTGCCAAGTTTGATGTTTTTCAAATGCTACCCATCACTGACACCGATAAGGGTCCGAAAAATTTGACGCCGAGCCAATCCAATACCCATTTATCCGCTGGGAATATCCGCCGGTCGCCCGATCACGGCGAAAATGACAGATCCCTCACCGTTAATCCCGTCTTCCTTGTTCGCGGGCTCCAAGCTGTCGTTGGCGTCCGGCGCCACCGCATCCATTTGCGCGAACGACAGTTCTGCGAATGAAGCGGTCATTTACTTTTGGAATTAGGTGTCTGCTTTGCTACGCAGACGTATTGCAATGCCAGTTTCCCGGCATTGCAATTGGTTCTTCCAACATCATCAAGCTAGATACGTGCGGAACCAAGCGACCATACGCTCCTCGGCAAGCTTCGCAGCAAGCTCGTCGTAGCGTGGGGTCGTATCGTTGTGGAAACCGTGATTTACGCCAGGATAGATGTGCGCCTCGTATATCTTGTCATTGGCCTCCATTGCCTTTTGGAAGGGCGGCCACATCGCATTGATGCGTTGGTCCAGCGCTGCAAGTTGAACCATCAACGGCGCCTGAATACCCTTTACCTGTTCTGCATCAGGAAATGACCCGTAAAACGGAACGCCAGCTGCCATTTCAGGGTACGCAGCGGCCAACCTGCTGACGACCCCACCTCCATAACAGAACCCGGTCGCACCGACCTTACCGTTCGTTCCTTCGAGGGCCTGAAGATATTCGAAGCCCGCAAAGAAATCGTTGAGGAGTTGGCCTTGATCCAGAGTGCGCTGCATCGTCCGGCCTTCGTCGTCGGTGCCAGGATATCCGCCAAGCGAGGACAGGCCATCAGGTCCCATTGCGATGAACCCGGCCTTGGCGAGACGGCGCACCACGTCGCGGATGTACGGGTTAAGTCCCCGGTTTTCATGAACCACCAGAATAGCGGCCGGCGGCCTTTCCAGATCAATGTCGGCTGGGCGGACAAGATACGCGGTGATGTCGCCAGTTCCGTTTGGGCTGGAATAGGTGATGTCTTCGCCAGCGATGTCTTCGTCGTCCTCTTCGACTTGCTGGGCCAAGGCATAGTTCGGCGAAAGCATGCTCAAGATTGCGGCAGCCGTTAGACCTCCGACAGCCCACTTACCCGCACGGTCAAGAAATTCGCGCTTCGAGATTTTGCCGTGGGCGTAGTAGTCATAGAGGTCCAGGAGGTCCTGATCGAAGTCTTCCGCCGTTAAACGACGGACGGGCGTTTGATCGTTCATAGCTATCTCCTTGATGGATTTAAAATGGCCTTTTTGGCATCACTGCGTGCTCAGTTTCCTCCTATATTTGGGCTAAGGACTGTTCCGAATCCTCGTTGTCTATCTACTCTTTTTTCGCGATCAACGCATCGCGGCGAGGGTGCAAATCTGCCTCGATCCGGAGGACTTCATCTGTCCTGCCACCGGCGAGTAGATTCAATTGCTCCAACGGGTCTGGCGTCAGATCGAAGAACTCTCCCGGAGCGTCTCTTTGCACAACAAAGCGGTAGTTGCTTTTGCGCACAGCCCATCCATGTATTCCACCACCGCGCGCTTCGTGATTGGTGAAGTGATCCCTAGAGATATAGTCGCGGTTGCCATTTCCGCCCAACAAAACCGAACCAAAGTCGTAGGGTTCGGGAGATGAAAACTCTGCCGCCGTCGGTCCAGGGATGGTTGCAGTCAAATCAGATGTGTTGACGAACGCGACGGCATTCTAAGGGAAAGGAGAAAAACTAAGGAAAGAACAATGAAACAGCGACGCTTGCTCAATCTCGGGCGCGCCGCATAACATCACAATCGATGAGACAGGCCGTCCTCAACGCAGTCAGCTCAATTGGACCACT
>JBCCTQ010000014.1:0-98172 GCA_039198225.1 Pseudomonadota bacterium | reverse complement strand
GCACCGCATTTCGCTTGGCATGAAGCAACTGCAGGACGATCCCTGGGACAGCGTCGAACAGAAGTTCTCCCTCGGTTCCGTTCATCAGGGCCGCGTGACCAACATCACCGATTACGGTGCGTTTGTCGAACTCGAAGCGGGTGTCGAAGGCTTGGTTCACGTTTCCGAAATGTCGTGGACAAAGAAGAACGTCCACCCGGGCAAGATTGTCTCCACTTCGCAGGAAGTTGACGTCATGGTGCTGGAAATCGACAGTGCCAAGCGTCGCGTTTCCCTTGGTCTGAAGCAGACCATGCGGAACCCGTGGGAAGTCTTCGCGGAGCAGTTTCCAGTCGGCACGCATGTCGAGGGCGAGGTCAAGAACATCACCGAATTCGGTCTGTTTGTCGGTCTCGAGAACGACATCGACGGAATGGTTCACCTGTCCGACATCTCTTGGGATCAGCGTGGCGAGGACGCCATTCAGGACTTCCGGAAGGGCGACGAAGTGAAAGCTGTCGTGACGGAGGTCGATGTAGAAAAGGAGCGTATTTCCCTTTCGATCAAGGCCCTCGATGACAGCTTCTCTGACGTTGTGGACGGTGTGAAGCGCGGTTCGATCATAACTGTTGTCGTGACGGCCATCGAAGACGGCGGCATCGAGGTGGAGTATGAAGGAATGAAATCCTTCATTCGCCGTTCCGATCTGTCGCGTGACCGTGCGGAGCAGCGGCCAGACCGGTTCTCGGTCGGTGACAAGGTCGATGTGCGTGTCACCAATGTGGACGCAAAATCGCGTCGCCTTGGACTGTCGATCAAGGCCCGCGAAATCGCGGAGGAAAAGGAGGCCGTCGAACAGTACGGCTCCTCCGACAGCGGTGCGTCGCTTGGTGATATCCTCGGCGCTGCGCTCAGCAAAGACGACTAAGCAAAAGACAAAAAGGGGTCCGGGTGAACCGGGCCCCGTTCTTAAGCGCGTTTCACGGCACTACCATTCGCTTGGAATGGGCAGTTCCGACAGAACTGCGGCGATCTTTGCCGCGTCCTGCTGTGGAATGTGCGGAAGCAGAACGCGGGTTGTGAAACTTCCGAAAAGCTTCGAATTCGAACCGATGAATGACCAGTCGCGCACCTGATTGCGCTTGAAACGGATAGCGTCGCCCATTTCGGCATTTTCGATGTTCTGTGGCGGATTTGCGAGGATGCCCAGGAATTCCTGCGTCGAGGTCCGGGCAAACGGTGTGACCCAGATGACTTCCGCGTGCCCATTGCCCGTTGGGATCGCCACCTTGACCGCTGCGCCATGTCCGGTTGCGCCGTCGGGCAAAAGTACGTGTCCCATGAACCTTTCGAAATGCCTTTGCGCTGCTGCCTCCGCGTCGCTCATTGCCGCATCGCTCGCGGCGAGCGTTACGGTTGCGCGGCCGTCTTCCGCTGAAGCACCGTTGCCGAGATTTGCCAGAAGTGTTGCCCCAATCAGGGCGAGCGTTGCTGAAAGCCGCACCTTCGTTCTCCACCGCATGTCATCACTCCTTGAAGCGTTGCACGGGCAGCGTGTTCAGGGAAATGGGCCGAAATGCCGCTGCAACGTGGCCATTTCTGGGTATGCCGCGACCGGTTAAAGGTATGTAAACGCTGAAACACTTGCCGGGCAGGGGGGATCACGCTAGGGATGCTGCAACTGCGAAAAGAGGTTTCCCATGGCAGAATTTAAAAAGATCCTGATTGCCAATCGGGGAGAAATCGCCATTCGCGTCATGCGTGCGGCCAACGAGCTTGGAAAGCGCACCGTTGCTGTTTATGCCGAGGAAGACAAGCTGTCGCTTCATCGTTTCAAGGCAGACGAAGCTTATCAGATCGGCAAGGGCCTGGGACCCGTTGCAGCTTACCTTTCCATTGCCGAGATCATCCGCGTCGCACGTGAAAGCGGCGCCGATGCCATTCACCCGGGCTACGGCCTTTTGTCCGAGAATCCTGAACTGGTTGATGCCTGCACTGCGGCGGGTCTCACTTTCATAGGCCCAAAGGCAGAGACGATGCGCGCGCTGGGCGACAAGGCCAGTGCGCGCAAAGTGGCTATCGAAGCGGGGGTTCCGGTCATTCCCGCGACCGAGGTGTTGGGCGATGACATGAAAAAGATCGCCAAACAGGCTGAGGAGATCGGCTATCCCTTGATGCTTAAAGCCTCCTGGGGTGGCGGCGGCCGTGGCATGCGCCCCATTTACGGGCCGGATGAGCTTGAGGGGAAAGTGCTTGAAGGCCGTCGCGAGGCCGAGGCGGCATTTGGCAATGGCGAAGGGTATCTGGAAAAGATGATTCAGCGCGCCCGCCACGTAGAAGTGCAAATTCTGGGCGACAGTCAGGGCAACATCTATCACCTTTGGGAACGCGATTGCTCGGTCCAGCGGCGCAATCAGAAAGTCGTCGAACGTGCGCCGGCGCCTTACCTATCAGAAGCGCAGCGCGAGAAAATCTGCGGGCTTGGCAAGAAGATCGCCGAACAGGTCAATTACGAATGCGCGGGCACCATCGAGTTTCTGATGGATATGGACACCGGCGAGTTTTACTTCATCGAGGTCAACCCCCGGGTGCAGGTCGAACACACGGTGACCGAAGAAGTCACCGGCATCGACATCGTGCAGGCGCAGATCAAGATTGCAGAAGGCAAGTCGCTTATCGAAGCGACGGGGACGGCCACGCAGTACGATGTGCAACTCAATGGCCATGCAATCCAGTGCCGGGTGACAACCGAGGATCCGACCAACAACTTTATCCCTGATTACGGCCGCATCACGGCGTATCGCGGCGCCACTGGCATGGGCATTCGTCTCGACGGTGGAACCGCGTATTCAGGCGCTGTCATCACGCGGTATTACGACTCGCTTCTCGAAAAGGTCACAGCCTGGGCGCCAACGCCGGAAGCCGCGATCGCGCGTATGGACCGGGCGCTGCGGGAGTTTCGAATCCGCGGTGTCAGCACGAACATCGCGTTCGTGGAAAACCTGCTGAAGCACCCGACCTTCCTCAAAAACGAATACCACACCAAGTTCATCGACGAGACGGCCGAGTTGTTCGACTTCGCGCCGCGCCGCGACCGGGCAACCAAAATCCTGACTTACATCGCCGATGTCACGGTGAACGGTCAGCCCGATGTGGCCGGTCGTTCGCGTCCTCCCCTCGACCTGCGTCTGCCTGTGCCACCAAAGTTGACGACGGAAATGTCGAAACCAGGCACCAAACAAATCCTCGATGAGTTCGGACCGGAAGCGCTGGCCGACTGGATGCTTGAGCAGAAACAATTGCTTGTCACCGACACGACCATGCGGGACAGCCACCAGTCCTTGCTGGCGACCCGCATGCGCTCCATCGACATGATAAATGTCGCCCCGAACTACGCCCATGATCTTCCGGGCCTGTTCAGCGTGGAATGTTGGGGTGGTGCGACATTCGATGTGGCCTATCGTTTCCTGCAGGAATGTCCCTGGCAACGTCTGCGCGACCTGCGGGCGGCGATGCCCAACATCATGACGCAAATGCTGCTGCGCGGCTCGAACGGCGTGGGATACACAAACTATCCCGACAATGTGGTGCAGGGATTTGTGAAACAGGCCGCCGATACCGGCATTGATGTGTTCCGCGTCTTCGACCCGCTGAACTGGGTGGAAAACATGCGCGTGTCCATGGACGCAGTACTCGACAGCGGGAAGGTGCTGGAAGGCGCGATCTGCTACACCGGTGACATCAACGATCCGAAGCGCGCCAAGTACGATCTGAAATACTACGTCAAAATGGCGAAAGAGCTTAAGTCGGCCGGAACCCATATCCTCGGCCTCAAGGACATGGGCGGTCTGGTAAAGCCGGATGCCGCCCGCGTTCTGGTCAAGGCTCTGAAAGAAGAAACCGGGCTGCCGGTTCATTTCCATACGCACGATACGGCGGGCATCGCGCTGGCGTCGATCCTTGCCGCGTCGGATGCCGGCGTGGACGCGGTCGACTGCGCCATGGATGCGTTGTCCGGCAATACCAGCCAGGCCACACTCGGAACGCTGGTAGAAGCCTTGCGGCATTCGGATCGTGCGACCGAACTCAATATCGACGCGATCCGTCAGATTTCGAACTATTGGGAGGCCGTCCGCGAGCACTACGTTGCGTTCGAGTCAGGGATGCAGTCGCCTTCATCGGAAGTCTACCTGCACGAAATGCCGGGTGGCCAATTCACCAACCTGAAAGCCCAGGCGCGATCCATGGGCCTTGAAGACCGCTGGCACGAAGTGGCCAAGACCTACGCCGACGTCAACCACATGTTCGGCGACGTCATAAAGGTGACGCCGATTGCCAAGACCGTCGGCGATCTCGCACTGATGTTGGTCAGTCAGGGCGTGACGTGTGAGGAGCTTTTGAAGTCTGACGCCGATTTTGCATTTCCAGACAGCGTCATCACGCTGATGAAAGGCAATGTCGGGCAAGCCCATGGCGGATTTCCGAAAGACATCGTGAAAAAGGTATTGAAAGGTGAAAAGCCCATCACCGAGCGGCCCGGATCACTGCTCACGGCGACCGATTTCGAAGCGACGCGACAAGACCTTCAAACGCGCTTCGGTGAAACGATCGACGATGAGGATTTGAACGGCTACCTGATGTATCCGCAAGTCTTCGAAGACTATATGCAACGCCATTCACTTTACGGTCCTGTACGCACGCTTCCGACCCGAACATTCTTTTACGGCATGACCCCCGGGGAAGAAATCAGCGTCGACATCGAGCCGGGCGTCACGCTTGAAATTCGCTGCCAGGCCATTGCGGAAACGACAGATGAAGGCGTTGCGAAGGTGTTCTTCGAGTTGAACGGTCAGCCCCGCATCATCCGCGTCAAGGACCGATCAATCGCCAAGGCTTCACGGGCCCTCGCCAAAGCTGAGGCGAACAATGCCAATCACGTCGGCGCGCCCATGCCGGGCGTGGTCGCCTCGATTGCCATCGATCCGGGCGCCAAGGTGAACAAGGGCGACCTCATGCTCACCATTGAGGCGATGAAGATGGAGACCGGCATTCACGCGGACCGCACGGCCACGGTCAAGGCTGTCCACGTGACGGCCGGCGCTCAGATCGATGCGAAGGACTTGCTCGTCGAATTCGAGTAGACGAACCGCCCGGTTTGTAGTTTGTTGCTAGCGTCAGAAAAGCGCAGGCCGACAATGTGAGTTTTAACCGCATCGGTATATCTGTAGCCGCAAATTTTCCCTAATTCGGCTCGATTTATGCCCCAGCTAAATCCGAAGGCTGGCGGGCAGTATATTCGGAGGCATCAATGACCTATTTCAAACGACCTCTCTTCATGATCCTGATCGGCGGCGCACTGTATTTCGCCAGCCTTGTCATCCCGAAAGAGGGCGATCAGGTCGTCGTTTATGAGGGTACCGACCTTACAATGAACGAGGCCCAGGACGAAGCGCTGCGCAGCCTGCCCGACTTCCTTGCCCACAAACTGGACGCCGACAGCGCCATGCTCAAGGTGGCCTTCCCGGTGAGCAATGCGCAAGGCAACGGTTTCGAAGTGATCTGGGTTGGCGCCGTGCAGCGCGACGGTGAAAGTTTTGCCGGCAATCTCGCCAATGCACCTGTCGATATCGACGCAAATTTGGGCGACATCGTCGAATTTTCACAAGATATGATAAGGGATTGGACGTATCGCGGGGGCGACGGGAAACTCTACGGGAATTACACAACGCGAGTAATGCTTTCCAGCCTTGCAAAAGATCAAGCCGATCAGATTGCCGCCGCCTTGTCCGCGTCGCCCTTGCCCACCGCTTGGTAGCTTAAGCGGTCATCACCAATCGATTCGACAGGTCGCTTAAGCTGGTGGCCCCGATCTGGCCCATACAGGAAATCATGTCCTGTTCCAGAATGTGGATGAGATGCCCGGGACCTACGGCGCCTAGGGCGCCAACGGAATAGTGAAATGCCCGCCCGAGCATCACGAAATCCGCGCCAAGCGCGAGCGCGCGGAGAATGTCGAGCCCGCCCGTGACGCCGCTGTCGAACACGATCGGCGTCTCGGGCACTGCGGCGCGAATGGCGGGCAAACACTCGATGGAAGCGGGCCCGCCATCGAACTGGCGTCCTGAATGGTTTGACACCCAAATCGCGTCGACGCCAAGACCCGCCAGTGTTCGGGCGTCCTCCGGCTTCTGCACCCCCTTGACCAGAAGCGGACCGTCCCATTTTTCCCGCATCCACGCGACATCATCCCAACCTGGATTGCCGCGAATGACGTGACCGGCATGGGCGACCGAGGTGGCTTCCATGTCCTTGGCATAGTCCTCGCAGAATTTCAGGCTTGGGATGCCCTCCCGCAGTGTTCCAAGGGTCCATTCGGGATGGGTGAGCATCGACCAGACCATCGCCGCATTCACCTTGGGCGGGATGGTCAGATTGGCCCGCCTCTGCCGCTCTCTTCGGCTTTCGAGCGGCACGTCGACGGTCAGGATCAGGGTGTGAAAACCGGCCGCCTTTGCGCGCTTGCACATGTCGAGCCGGATTTCCTTGTCCTTTGGCATGTACAACTGAAACCAGCCCTGATCGCCGATATGCGGGGCCAGTGTTTCCGGAACGACCGTGGCCACCGTCGACATGCAATACGGAAGCCCCGCCGCGGCGCAGGCTTTTGCAAGAAGCTTCTCTGCGCCGGGCCACATGATCCCCGACATGCCCACGGGCGCGCATCCGAAGGGCAGGGGATAGCGGCGCCCCAGAAATTCCGTTGAAAGGTCCGCCTTAGGTTCCCCCTCCAGTATGGCAGGCCAGAACTTGACCTCGGCGAGTGCTGCCTGATTGCGCCGGTGCTGATCTTCGCGCCCGGTTGCGCTGTCCAGATATTCGAAGACGAAATGGGGGATACGGCGCCTTGCGCGGTCGCGAAGGTCGGAAACGGCGGGAAAACGGGTGTCGAGGTCCATGCAGTCTTTTGAGCCATAAGCGGTCGAACCGAAAGGGGCATTCTTTCTGGTTCAAATATCCCGAGGGGGTCCGGGGGAGCAGCGCTCCCCCGGGCAGGCGACCGCGAAGCGGGCGCAAGCGCAGGAACATTAATAGAACACACTTTATCTCGCCCCGCCGCCACGCTACGTTCGGGCCATGAGCGAATTTGAGGATTTTCCTGACCGCATTCCCTTGTCGCAGATGGCGCTTTCGGCGCGCCCTGTCGCCTATCTCGACGGGCTGAACCCGCCGCAACGCGAAGCTGTCGAAACACTTGAGGGCCCGGTTCTGATGCTCGCGGGTGCCGGCACGGGCAAGACCAAGGCGTTGACGACACGGATCGCGCACCTGCTGAATACCGGAACTGCCCGCCCGAACGAAATCCTCGCGGTGACCTTCACCAACAAGGCGGCGCGGGAAATGAAGACGCGCGTTGCGAACCTGCTCGGACAAACCGTGGAGGGCATGCCCTGGCTCGGCACGTTCCACTCGATTGGCGTGAAGCTTCTCAGGCGCCACGCGGAACTCGTCGGGTTGAAGACGAACTTCACCATTCTCGACAGCGACGATCAGTTGCGGCTTCTGAAACAACTCGTCATTGCGGCCGGGATCGACGAAAAGCGCTGGCCGCCCCGCCAACTGGCCAACGTGATCGACGACTGGAAGAACCGGGCGCTGACGCCGGACAAGATCCCGGCGGCCGACCATGGCGCGTTCAATCACCGGGGTGCTGAACTCTACGCCGAGTATCAGTCTCGCCTTAAAACGCTCAACGCCTGCGATTTCGGCGATCTGCTGTTGCACGTGGTCACGATCTTCAAGGAAAATCAGGACGTGCTGGAAAAGTACCAGCGCTGGTTCCGCTTCATACTGGTGGATGAGTATCAGGATACCAATGTCGCGCAGTATCTCTGGCTTCGGCTTCTTGCGGGGGGGCACAAAAACATCTGCTGCGTCGGCGATGACGACCAGTCGATCTATGGATGGCGCGGTGCAGAGGTGGGCAACATCCTTCGGTTTGAAAAGGATTTTCCCGGCGCCAAAGTGATCCGGCTGGAACAGAATTATCGCTCGACGCCGCACATTCTGGCGGCGGCGTCCTCGGTGATTGCAGCGAATACCGGGCGGCTCGGCAAAACCCTTTTCACCGAAGAAACGGATGGGAAAAAGGTTCACCTCATCAGCCACTGGGACGGAGAGGAAGAGGCCCGCTGGATCGGCGAAGAGGTGGAAGCGCTTCAGTCCGGGACGCGCGGGATGGAGCCAAAAAGCCTGAATCACATGGCCATTCTCGTCCGCGCCTCGCACCAGATGCGCGCCTTCGAGGACCGCTTTCTCACCATCGGTCTGCCCTACCGGGTGATCGGCGGGCCGCGCTTTTATGAGCGGATGGAAATCCGGGATGCCATGGCCTATTTCCGGCTCGCGATCAGCCGTGATGACGATCTGGCGTTTGAGAGAATATACAACAAGCCGAAGCGGGGTTTGGGCGACAAGGCGTTTCAGAGAATCCAGATGGCCGCGCGCTCAAACGGTGTCTCGCTTTACGAAGGGGCGCGGCTTCTGCTGGCGGCAAAGGACCTTGGCGGCAAGGGGGCAAAGGAGCTTGCAAAGCTGCTCGACGGTCTCGACCGTTGGCACAAGTTGGTGATGGATGAGCATGACCATATCGAACTCGCCGAAAGCATTATCGACGAATCCGAATACCCGGAAATGTACATGTTGCCGGCGGAAGACGGTCGCCCGCGAAAGGCGCGCGATGCCGAGGCGGCCGGCCGGCTTGAGAACTTGAAGGAACTCGTCAAAGCACTTGAAAACTTTGATAATCTCCAGGGCTTTCTCGAACATGTCTCGCTCGTCATGGACAACGCAAGCGAGGACACGGAAGAAAAGGTGTCGATCATGACGCTCCACGCGGCCAAGGGTCTGGAGTTCCCTGCGGTGTTCCTGCCCGGTTGGGAAGACGGCCTCTTTCCGTCGCAGCGCGCGATGGACGAGAACGGTCTTAAGGGGCTCGAGGAAGAGCGGCGGCTGGCCTATGTCGGACTGACCCGTGCGGAGGAATATGCCGTGGTCAGTTTCGCACAAAATCGTTTTGTTTTCGGGTCTTGGCAGTCTCAGATTGCGTCGCGCTTCATCGACGAGATGGACGCTTCGGCGGTGGAGGTTCTGGGGGCGGCCGGTGAGCATGCGACGGCGGAAGTCCAGAGCGATCTTTATGAGCGGGCGTCCCGGGCGGACGGTTACAATTCGCCAGGTTGGAAACGGCTGCAGCAGCGCCAGAACCAGCGGGGGCTTAGCCAACCCCGTGAGAGCCGAAATATGGTCATAGATATCAACGCGGTATCCGCTTTCACAGCGGGCGAACGCGTGTTCCATGACAAGTTCGGCTACGGCACGATCACCGCGATCGAGGGCGATAAACTCGATATTTCCTTCGAAAAGGCAGGGTTCAAAAAGGTCGTCGCCAAGTTCGTCAAAGCAGCTGAGGCGGCTGACGACGTGCCGTTCTGAGGCGGAAAATCCAACGTCGGTATTGTGTCCGTGCGTAAGCCTCTGTGGCTTGGCTTTCCGCGCGCTTGATTGCCTAAGCGCTTCGCTTCTGCCGAAAGCCCAACAGACCGAAGACCGCGAAGGCCAGCGCTGCGACGCAGACGATGGACGGACCGGCAGGGGTGTCGAAAACATAGGCGCCGCGCAGTCCGGCGATTGCCGAGAAGGCGCCGATGCCCGCAGCGATAAGCGCCATGGCTTCGGGGGTACGGGCAAGGCTGCGCGCGGCGGCCGCGGGGATGACCAGCATTGCCGCGATCAGCAGAACGCCCACGACCTTGATGGCGACGGCCACGGTTATCGCGAGCGAAAGTGTGAGGATCAGTTGCTCCCGTCGCGGGTTGAGCCCGGCAGCATAGGCCAGTTCCTCATTCAAGGTGCCGGTCAGCAGGGCCGACCAGCGCCACGCAATCAGCGCGACCACGATTGCCGCGCCGCCCCAGATGACGGCGAGGTCTTCGCGCGACACGGCCAGAATATCGCCGAAGAGATATGCCATCAGGTCGATCCGGATGCCCGACAGGAAAGACACCGCCACAAGCCCGGAGGCGAGCGAGGCATGCGCCATCACGCCAAGGAGCGTGTCCATGGCATAGCCGCGACCGGACAGAAGCGTGATCGTCATGGCCATAGTGAGCGCGACAGCGACGGTGCCGAGGAAGATCGACACCTGAAAGGACAACGCCAGCGCCACCCCAAGGATCGCCGCGTGCGCCGTTGCGTCGCCGAAGTAGGCCATGCGCCGCCACACCACAAAGCAGCCGAGCGGCGCGGCCGCGACCGCCACGCCGATACCGGCCAGCGTCGCGCGCACCATGAAATCGTCCAGCACTATTCCGCGGCCTCCGCGGTGCCGGGCTCATGGTGGTGGTCGTGCTCGTGCCGGTAAAGCGCAAGCGCGCCGCCCGTGCCGCTGCCGAAAAGCGCCCGGTATTCCGGGGCGGAGGCAACGACGGCTGGTGAACCCGCGCAGCAGACATGGCCGTTCAGGCAGATCACCCGGTCCGAGGCGGCCATCACGACATGCAATTCGTGGCTTATCATCAGGATGGCACATCCGGTTTCGTTTCGGACCGTTTCGATCTGCCGATAGAACGCGGCCGATCCCGGTTGGTCCAAGCCTTGCGTCGCTTCGTCGAGCAGGAGGATTTCCGGCTGATTGAGGAGGGCGCGGGCAAGCATGACCCTTTGGAACTGTCCACCCGACAGCTTTGACATCTGGCGTTTCCGAACGTCGGGAAGCCCTGCCGTTTCGAGCGCTTGGGCGCAGACCGCGGGATTGGCCGGGCTGGTCAGGCGCATGAAACGCTCGACAGTGATCGGGAGGGTCGGATCGATGTGCAGCCTTTGCGGCACATACCCGAGACGCAGGCCTGGCTTGCGCGCTATGTTACCAGCACAAGGTTCAACTGCACCGATCAGAACTCTGAAAAGACTTGTCTTTCCTGAGCCGTTCGGGCCGACGATCGTGACGATCTCACCGGGTTCGATTGCCATGTCCACGTCGCGAAGGACCGTGTTTTCGCCGTAGCGAACGGTCAGGTTCTCCACTGTGATAAGGCTCATGTGGCGGCAGCGCCCGCGCAGTCAGGGCAGACACCTTCGGCCTCAACGACGGTTCGCTCAATCTGGAAACCGGCGGAGTTTGCGGCACCGGCAAGATAGTTCCCGAGACCGGTCGAATGCGCTTCGGCCACGGCATCGCACATGCGGCAGATCATAAAGGCGGGCGAGTGGGTTTCTTCGGGATGCACGCAGGCGACAAAGGCATTCAAACGCTCGATCTTGTGGACGAAGCCGTTCTTGGCCAGAAAGTCGAGCGCGCGATAGGCGACAGGCGGCTGCGATCCGAAGCCCGCTTCCCGCAACAGGTCGAGTATTGCGTAGGCGCCCAGGGCTTGATGCCTTTGCAAAAGGATCTCCAGCACCTTTCGTCGAACGGGGGTCAATCGCAGATTGTTCCGGCTGCAATGGGCGTCGGCCGCGGCAAGTGTTTCGGTCACACAGGCGTCGTGGTCATGTTCGGCGAATGCGACGGGCTTTTCTTCGCCGGATTGCACTGAGCGGTTGCTTGTCATGTTACTCTGTATCAGATAATGCGCCTTAAATGTTATAAAATCACATAGGGGTTCCGATGTCCATAAAGCTCGTACCAGCCACACTCACTGCCATGCTAATGGGCGGAACAGCCCTTGCGGATGCGCCGTCCGTCGCGGTTGATATTGCGCCTGTTCATTCACTCGTCGCGCGGGTCATGGAAGGTGTCGCCGCGCCCGACCTTATCATTCCGGCCGGCGCCTCACCCCACGAATACAGTTTGCGCCCTTCCGAGGCTGCGGCCCTTGATGATGCCGATGTTGTGTTCTGGCTCGGCGAAGATATGACGCCGTGGTTGGAGGACGCCGTCGAAACGCTTGCAGGCGATGCTGCAGTGACGGAGCTGTTGCATGCGGATGGCATCACGCTGCTTGATTTTCGCGAAAACGCGCTGTTCGAGGCCCACGACCATGGCGATCACGGCGATCATGACGACCATGGGCACGAAGAACACGCCAGCGCGGAACACGACGATCACGGGCATGATGACCACGACCATGAGGAGCATGCGGAGGCCGATCACGACGATCACGACCACGAGGAACATGCGGAAGCGAAGCATGGCCATGACGACCACGCCCATGACGACCACGGTCATGAGGATCATGCGGAGGCTAGCCACGACGATCACGGGCATGACGACCACGGCCATGAGGATCATGCGGATGCAGGTCACGACGATGACCACGCGGGCCACGATCATGGGGAACATGACCCCCACGCATGGTTGTCGCCTGAGAATGCGGCTGTCTGGCTAAACACGATTGCGGCCCAGCTTTCGGCGGTCGATCCCGAGAATGCCGGTGCCTATTTCGCGAATGCGGCTGAGGCGCGCGAGGAAATAGAGGCCCTGTCGAGCGAGATTTCGGCGATCCTAGAGCCAGCGCGCGGCAAGGCGTTCATCGTGTTCCATGACGCTTATCAGTACTTTGAGGACGCGTTCGAATTTCCGGCGGCCGGTGCGATTTCGTTGTCGGATGCTTCCGCACCGAGCCCGGCGCGCATTGCGGAAATTCAGGGGCGCGTCCGGGACGAGGGTATCGATTGCGTGCTCTCCGAGCCCCAGTACAACCCCGGCCTTGTGGCGACGGTGCTGGACGGCACGGAAGCGAAGACAGGCGTGACCGATCCGCTGGGGTCGGATCTGGCTCCGGGTGTTGGTTTGTATCCCCAGTTGTTGCGAAATCTTGCGGGTGCGCTTGCGGAGTGCCTGACTTAGGTGACACGAAGGGCGCATGGCACGCGTTTTCGGTTTCATGCTGTCTTTTCTGGCCTTCGGGCTGACGACACCGGTCGCGGCGCATCCGCATGTCTTTGTGGATGCGCGGACCGGTTTCACCTTTGACGATGCGGGGCGCTTGGCCGGGCTGCGTATCACCTGGACCTATGATGCTTTCACTAGTCTGACGCTGTTCGACATTCTCGACCTCGACAGGGACGGGGACGGCGCGCTTGACGATGACGATCGCTCGGCCATCGTCGCCGGTGAGACAGTTTGGGCTGATGATTATCTGGGCGACACGTATCTGGAGATGAACGGAAACGACGTGGCACTGGCCCGCCCGCTCAACGGTTCGGCATGGATGGCGGACGACCGAATTTCGGTGGGATTTGATTTGCCGCTGGCGGCGCCGCTGAGCCTGACCGGTGAGGTTGTTCTGCGGCTCTATGACCCGTTTTACTACTACGCCTACACCGTCGCCGCGGTGGAGGATGAGATGCCCGCAGGTTGCGACGCAAAGCTCGTGCCTTTTGTCGCCGATGCCGCGACCGAAGAACTGCAACAGAAACTCGCGATGTTGTCGCGCGAAGAAACACCGGAAGAGGAAAACGTCGGACGGTTGTTTGCGGACGAGGTCTGGCTTCGATGCGGCTGAAACCCTATGCACCGGTTTTCGCCGTCTGCGTGGCGGCAGGATTGATCTGGCTTCTTGTGCCGTGGGTCGCGGTTTTCGCGTGGACGGTAGAGGCGCAGCGCGGTTTTCAGGAGGCGATGGCACGCGCCCTGCGCGCGGTTCAGGCGGGTGAGGCGCTTGCGGTGGTGACGCTGTGCACAGCGACGTTTGCCTATGGGTTTGTTCACGCATTGGGACCAGGTCACGGAAAGGTATTGCTTGGTGGCGCCGCCGTTGCTTCGGGAACTGACCTGCGGCGGATGACCGTTCTGACCGTGCTGGCCAGCATCGCTCAGGCTCTTTCCGCCATTCTGTTGGTGGGTGTCCTGGCTGTTCTCTTCGGAATCGGAACCGCAGAGATGGGCGAACTCGCCGACACTTGGCTCGCTTCCGCAAGCTACGCAGCGATTGCACTGATCGGCGCCTATTTGGTCTGGCGCGGCATCCGGCTTTGGCGTCCGGCACCGAGCCATGGGCATTGCTGCCATGCTCACGGACCAACGGCGGAGGATGTCGCTACGCTTCACGGCTTTCGTGACGGCGCCATGCTGGTCGGGAGCATCGCGTTGCGACCCTGCACCGGCGCCGTGTTCCTTCTGGCCATCGCGCTAAGGTTCGATCTGTTTTGGACAGGCTGTCTTGCGGTTGTAACCATGGGTCTTGGCACGGCGGTGTTGAACCTGCTGGTGGCGTGGTCGGCGGTCGCTGCGCGCAGGCTAAGCACGCTGCAAGCTCTTGCAAGCCACGAGTTGCGCCGGGTTTCGAGCGGTCTTCACATTCTTGGGGGCGGCTTCATTACCGCGATCAGCGTGAGCCTGCTTCTTCGCATTGCCGCCTGATAACACGGCAAACCCAGACACGCGCGTCAGGTGAGCGGAAAGGCCGTTCGAAGCGAAGCCGCGAACATGGATGAGGGCAGGTACGTTGGACCGACTTCATGGCGGGTTAAAGCAAGACGAATTATCGTCACGTTAGATGTTGTCGCCTATTCCGCCACCGGATGGTTTCGCGGTACAAGACATTCACTTGTCGGAATGCGATTGCGTACCATCTTCAGAAATTGAATAAGCAAGGCGACTAACGCGGGTCTGACAGGTGTCACTTTTTTTCATTGTAGCACTGCCGTTTTTGGGCGCTTTGCTGCCCGGCATTATGAATGCCGCAGGTCGCGCAGCTTGCGCGGGTGTGACCTTCATGGTGACGCTCGCCGCCTTTATCGGACTTTTGACCAATCTTCCGGCCGTGCTGGCGGGCGAGTTGGTGACCGCCCGGGTTGACTGGATTCCGACGCTGGGATTGAACTTTACCCTCATGCTTGATGGGTTGGGCTTTTTCTTTGCCCTTCTGATACTCGGCATCGGCCTTTTGATAATCGCCTATGGCCGGCACTACCTGAGCCGCAAGGACAATATGGGTGAATTCTTCACCTATTTGCTGTTGTTCCAGGGCGCGATGGTGGGGATTGTTCTGAGTGACAACATCCTGCTTCTGCTGGTGTTCTGGGAACTGACATCGCTGTCATCCTTCCTGTTGATCGGCTACTGGAAGCATCTGCCGGAAGGTCGGCAAGGGGCGCGCATGGCGCTTACGGTCACCGGCATGGGGGGGCTCGCCATGATCGGCGGCATGCTTATCCTGGGTCAGATCGTGGGCAGTTATGACCTGAGCGTGATCCTGCAGAACCGCGACCTGATCCAGGCGCATCCGCTTTACCTGCCTGCGCTGATCCTGATCCTGCTCGGCTGCTTTACCAAGTCAGCGCAGTTCCCGTTCCATTTCTGGCTGCCGCACGCCATGGCGGCGCCGACACCCGTCTCGGCTTACCTGCACTCCGCAACCATGGTGAAGGCTGGGATTTTCCTTATGGCCAGGATGTGGCCGGTGTTGTCGGGCACGCCCGAGTGGTTCGTGATCGTCACGACGGCGGGCCTTGTGACCATGGTGCTCGGCGCCGTGATCGCGTTGTTCAAGCATGACCTGAAGGCGCTGCTGGCTTTTTCGACCGTCAGCCACCTGGGGCTTATCACGATGCTTCTTGGCACCGGCACGTCGTTCGGTGCCATGGCTGCAGTGTTTCACATCCTGAACCACGCGACCTTCAAGGCGGCGCTTTTCATGTCGGCAGGGATCGTCGATCACGAGGCGCACACCCGCGATATCCGGCGGCTTGGCGGGCTTCGCACGCTGATGCCTGTCACCTTTACCATTGCGACGCTTGCCGCGCTGTCGATGGCGGGCATTCCTTTCCTGAACGGCTTCCTGTCAAAGGAAATGATGCTGGAAGAGGCGACCCAGACCGTGCTGTTCAACAGCCCGCTGCTGGTGCCGGTGCTGGCGACCATCGGATCGCTCTTTTCAGCCGCGTACTGCTTCCGCTTCATCGGCCACACATTTCTTGGCCCGGTGCGCGACGACTATCCGGCAAAGCCCCATGACCCGAACCCAGGCATGTGGATGCCGCCCGCGATCCTTGTGGTTCTGGTGGTTGTAATCGGCTGCGCGCCGTTTCTGGCAGAGCCGTTGGTGAAACTCGTCACCGCGGCTGTTCTGGGCGAGGCAGCGGAGGTTTCGGAGAAGCATTTGAAAATCTGGCACGGGCTGGTACCGGCGCTTTACATGTCGATCATCGCGGTTCTGGGCGGTCTGTTGCTGACCCTTGTCTTTACGCCGCTGTCGTGTTTCTGGGACGCGACACCACGCCCGGAGGCGAAGGTGATTTTCGAAGCGCTGATCGAAGCCGTCGCTGCCACCGCGCGGGCGTTTACGTCGCTTTTGCACAATGGCGCGTTCACGCGTTATGCCATGATCGGTGCCATCGCAATCGTCGGTGCAGGATACCACGCCTGGGTCACTGGAACCGTCGCGGCGCCGACGCGCGAAATGACGCCCGCCAACCCTGTTGCCATTGCAGGATGGGCATTGCTGGTGGCCGCCACCGGCGGACTTGTGTTCATGCATCGAAACCGTTTCCTGGCCCTCATTCTGATTGGAATAGTGGGGCTGATGGTCTCCGTCGGGTTTGTGCTACTCAGCGCGCCTGACCTTGCGATGACCCAATTCACGGTGGAGGTGGTGACGATCATTCTGCTGTTGCTGGCGCTGAACTTCCTGCCGAACCGGACCCCCGTCGAAAGCACCACGCTGCGTCGGGTGCGCGATGCCGGTGTGGCGATCGCCGGGGGCCTCGCGACATTTGCGCTGGCGTATCACTATATGGTGCGCGATGCGGTGACGGCCCCGATCTCCGAGTTCCACCTTGCCAATTCCTACAAGGGCGGCGGCGGCACGAATGTGGTGAACGTGATCCTCGTCGATTTTCGAGGTTTTGATACCTATGGCGAGATCATCGTTCTCGGCATTGCGGCGCTGCTGATCTATGCCCTGACGGAGACGCTGTTGGGCGGGCCGGTGCGGGCGCGGCTTCTCAACCGTGTTCCAGACCAGCCGCGCGCGGGCGACATGCACCCGATGATGATGGTGGTTTTGACCCGCGTCATCATGCCGGTGGTGCTGATGGTCGGCTTCTACATTTTTCTGCGCGGGCACAATGAACCGGGCGGTGGGTTCATCTCGGGCCTCGTCGTGTCGATTGCCGTGGTAATGCAATATATGGCGAGCGGCTTTGCGTGGACCTCCGCCAGGATGCGTTATCCGTATCATGGCATCATCGGCGCTGGCGTGTTGATTGCTGGACTGACCGGCGTTGGTTCGTGGTTCGTGGCGAAACCGTTCCTGACCTCCGACTTCACCTATGTCCGCATCCCGCCTTTCAATGAGTTCGAATTGGCGACAGCGGCGCTGTTCGACCTCGGCGTTTTCTTGGCCGTCGTGGGTGCGGTGATGCTGTCGCTCGAAAGCTTTTCCCGCCTGGCGCGGCGGACGGATAGCGAGGACAGCGAGTATCCCATGGATATCGACCCCTCGCGCGAAGAGTTGGCGGAGGACGAAATAGACCAGACCTTTGCCGCGAAGGCAGGGGAGTGAGATGGAACTGCTTGTCGCATCCGCAATCGGTTTCCTGACCGCCGGTGGAATTTATCTGGTGCTTCGGTTGCGAACCTTTCCGGTCATTCTCGGCATTTCCCTGCTGACATACGCGGTGAACATCTTCCTGTTCTCGTCAGGGCGCCTCGTTATCGGCGCGCCGCCTATTTTGCGCGATGACGTGACGACCTACACCGACCCGTTGCCACAGGCGCTTGTCCTGACGGCGATTGTCATTTCGTTCGGCATGACGGCGGTGGTGGTGATGATCGGACTTGGCGCGTTTCTGGGCTCCAACGACGATCACATTGACGACCAGGCGGAAGACCAGGCGTCGCCCGAGCAGGAGGAGCGCGCGTGACCCATTGGATTGTTGCGCCGATCATCCTGCCAGCCCTACTCGCGCCGTTCGTCGTCCTGGCAGCGCGGTATCACATTGGCATCCAGCGCGTGTTTTCCGTTGCCGGGGTCGTGGCGCTGATCGCGATCGCGGCAGCACTCGCCTGGCAGGTCTCTGACGGTACGGTGATTTACTACCGTCTGGGCGACTGGGCCGCACCGTTCGGCATCGTGATCGTGGGTGACAGGCTTTCAACGCTGATGGTGTTGTTGACCTCGGTCCTTGCGCTCTTTGTCCTGCTCTATGCCATCGGATCAAACTGGGACGATCGCGGGCGGCACTTCCACGCGTTGTTCCAGTTCCAGCTCATGGGAATCCTTGGTGCGTTCCTGACCGGCGACCTTTTCAACCTCTTCGTGTTCTTCGAGGTGCTGCTGATCGCCTCTTACGGATTGATGATCCATGCGGGCGGCAACGCGCGGCTGCGCGCGGGCGTCCAGTACGTGCTGTTCAATCTGATCGGTTCGACGCTTTTCCTGTTCGCACTCGGTGCGATCTATGCGGAAACCGGCACGCTCAACATGGCAGACCTCGCCGAGCGGGTGCGGCTGATCGGACCGGAGGAAACGGTCGGCATACGCGTCGCTGCGGTTTTGCTTTTGCTGGTTTTCGCGATCAAGGCGGCACTCGTGCCACTGCATTTCTGGTTGCCGTCAAGCTATGCCGAAGCGCCAGCCCCCGTTGCGGCGCTTTTCGCGATCATGACCAAGGTCGGCGCTTATGCCATCGTGCGCGTTTACACGATGGTGTTCCCGCCCGATCTGGAGGTGACATCCGGTCTGCACGACCTGTGGCTTTTGCCGGCGGCACTGATTTCTGTTGCGATCGGGATGGTGGGTGTGCTGGCCTCTCGCAAACTGGACCGGCTGGTCGCGTTTTCAATCATCGGGTCCATGGGGATGGTGATGGTGGCCATCGCGCAGTTTTCGCCGGCAGGTATTGCCGCCGCGCTGTACTACATCGTGCATTCGACACTGGCCGGTGCCGTCTTGTTCCTGGTCTCGGACCTTGTGCGCACGGGGCGCGGCGATGTGGGGCTGACACCGCAAGCCCCACTGATCGGGACCGCCCTGACAGCAGCGCTGTTCTTTGCCGCCGCAATCGCCATGGCCGGGTTGCCACCGCTTTCGGGATTTTTGGGAAAGATCATGGTCCTTGATGCGGCCTATGGCACCGATCTGGTCGTTTGGGTCTGGGCGGTTGTGCTCACGTCGAGCCTTATCAGCATCCTCGGTTTTGCGCGCGCGGGCAGTGTGATATTCTGGAAATCGCACAGCATCGAGCCGGAAGAGGAAACAGTGACACGCCAGCTTCCGTCCCGGTTGGCCTATGCCTCCGTCGGCGGGCTTCTGTCCCTGCTGGTTGCGCATACAGTGTTTGCCGGGCAGGTCCACGGGTACACCACTACGATGGCGGCGCAATTGTTCTCACCTGACGCCTATGTCCGGACCGTGCTTGATACACCCGGCAAGTTGAGTCCGACCGAAGGGGAGAACTGACATGGTACGCGCCTATCGCTGGCTTCTTCCCCATCCGCTCTTGACCGTCATCCTGGCGCTTGTCTGGACCTTTCTACAGAATGATGTCAGCCCCGGAATGGTGGTTTTCGGGATCATCCTGGGCATTCTTATCCCGTGGATCACCTCCATCTGGTGGCCCGACACGCCTAAAGGATTTCGCCCGGTCAAGATGCTCATCTACAGCGGCATCGTGATCTGGGACATCATCGTCAGCAATATTCAGGTGGCGTGGATCGTGCTCACGGTTCCCAACGCGAAATTAAAGCCGGCCTGGGTGGTTATTCCGCTGGAACTGACCAAGCCGGAAGCGATCACAATTTTGGCCGGAACGATCACTCTGACACCCGGCACCGTTTCGGCCGATCTTTCCGATGAGGGGCACAGCCTTTTGGTTCATGCCCTGCATACAGAGGACCCGGATGCGGTGCGCGACGGTATCAAGGAACGCTATGAACGCCGCCTTTTGGAGATTTTCGCATGATGACTTCCGCTTCCTTCCTGGGCTTTGCAGTCATTGTCGCATTCATTGCCCTTGCCATCGGTCTGATCCTGTCCACGGCGCGGCTTGTGCTGGGACCGACCCCCGGAGACCGCATTCTGGCGATCGACACGATGGTCATCAACGCGATCGGCTTCGTGGTCGTTCTGGGCATCCATCAGGGGATCAAGATTTATTTCGAGGTTTCGCTTCTGATCGCGATGCTTGGGTTTGTGTCAACCGTCGCGCTTGCGCGTTTCCTGTTGCGGGGGGACATCATCGAATGATTATCGAAGGTTTCATTTCTTTCCTCGCAGCGCTTTCACTGCTCATCGGGTCGGCTTTCATTGTCATCGGCACCATAGGGATGCTGAAGTTCGACAGGCCGATGACCCGGCTGCATGCGCCGACGAAAGTGGGAACGGTCGGGATCGGCATGCTGCTTCTGGCGTCCGTACTTGCAGCCCTTGCCGCCGGCGATCCCTCGATACATGAGTTGCTCATCATGGCTTTCTTGTTCGTGACCGCGCCGGTGTCGGCGCATTTCATCGCCAAGGTCAATATTCACAAGCAGGATTGCGTGACGCCGCCACCGCCGCCGCGCGACGATACCTGGGCAACGCTCAAGTCGCCGGACCGGACCTAGGACACAGGGCGATCCGTAAGGAGGCGTCTGGCGATTTCCGACAGCATGTGGTCGCGGTCACTTTCGCCGCCCATGGTCGCAAGCTGCTTGTCGACCAGAAGAAAAGACAGCCCATGCACAAAGCTCCAGAGCATGAAGCCGCGTTGCCGGACATCGTCGGTAACCTCCGATTCGCCGAGGCATGTGGCCACCTCGTGCAGAAGGATGTCAAAGGTTGCTTGGCCCGCGCGCTGAAGTCGCGGATCGTCGAGACGATCCGTAAAGCCGCCGAACTTCAGTCGGAAAATACCGTTCTCCCTCAAGGCGAAGTTGACGTATTCCCGGCCGATCGCGGTGATCCGTTCGGGGGTCGCTTCGGGTATCCCTTCAAGCGCACCGAGGATGTTCGAGCGGAAGCGCACCATGCCTTCGAGAACCATGGCGACGATCATTTCGTTCTTGTCTTTGAAGTGCTTATAGGGCGCAGCCGTCGAAACGCCGGCAAGGCGGCAGGCATCTGAGACGGAGAAACCGTCGGGCCCTTTTTCTTCGACAAGACGGCGGGTGGCTTCGATCAATCCTGCCCGGAGATCGCCGTGATGATAACGGGATTTCTTCAGCCGCTTTCCCGTTCGGTCTGCGTTTGCCTCGATCAGCGTGTTTTCGCTTCTTTTCATGATCCAATGTCTCGCAAATCACGTAACACTTGTCAAAGTGAGAGCATCTAACATATGTAAGAGGTGCTAACTTTCCAGGAGGGCGCGATGGAAAAGCAACAGACCACATCCCAAGGATCGGGCTTTCGCGGCGCTGTGAGGCGCGGTGTGCGCATGCTTTTAAACACGGCGCTTACGCTTGGTGTTGTCGCTGGTGCAGCGTTTGCGATCCAGTACGGCGCATCCGAGTTGGCACGCCGCGCGGATGCAGCACCGACGCCCGATGCGGCTCCTGCCATTCCGGTGGCCGCGACACCTTTGAAGCTGGAAACCGGTTACGATGTCCGACGCGCGTTCATTGGACAGGTCGAAGCAAGAAAGGCGACGACCTTGTCCTTCGAACTTGCGGGGCGCCTCGTTGCCGTGCTGGTGGACGAAGGTTACCCGGTTGACGTGGGTCAGGTCGTGGCGCGTCAGGACACGGCCATTTTGGAGGCGGAGCGCACGCGGCTGCTGGCCTCCAAGGCGGCGGCCGAAGCGCAACTGACCTTTGCCGAACAGACAGTCGCGCGCAACGAAGCATTGCTGGACCGGGGGTTTGCGCCGCAATCCGGCGTCGACGAAGCGCTGTCCCGGCGCGATGAACTTTCCAATCGCATAGCCGAGATTGAGGCGAGCCTCGCCAGTGTCGATATCCGGATGGAAAAATCCGAAATAACCGCACCCTTTGCGGGTCTCGTAACCGCGCGTTTTCTGGATGGTGGTGAGGCCCTCAGTCCCGGCCAACCCGTGCTGGGCCTGATTGAAACCACCGGGCCGCAGGTGCGTGTCGGTGTGCCTTTGGACCTGACAGCAGACGATTTGGCTAAGGCGGAAATCGACGTCGCAGGAACCGTCAGCACGGCCGAACTGATTTCACTTCGCCCGGATGTCGATCCGGTGACGCGCACGCGAACGGCCATCTTTGCAATTGACACGAACGCTGACTTTGCTTTCGGCCAGACAGCACGCGTGCATTTGTCCGAACGCGTCGACGCGGAAGGCTTCTGGGTGCCGCTGACCGGATTGAAAGAGGGCGCGCGCGGTCAGTGGACGGTTCTGACGGTGGACGCAGAAAATGCGGTGCGGTCAGCACCAGTCGAGATACTGCACGCCGAGAGTGATCGCGTATTCGTTCGTGCTGCCTTTGCCGACGGCACACCCCTGATCGACCGGGGCCCGCAACGGGTGACGGTCGGTCAGGAAGTTGTTCTGAAACTCAGCGAATAGGGGTTCGCCATGGAAACTCTCACTTTCCGGCAGCCGCGTCTGGTGGCCTTGATAGTCCTGGTTCTGGTTTCCGCCGGACTGTCTTCCTTCCTCTCGCTCGGGCGTCAGGAAGACCCGACGATTACGAACCTGTTCGCAACCGTCACGACGCAGTTTCCTGGCGCTGACCCTGAAAGGGTGGAGGCTCTGGTCACGGCGGAAATCGAAGATGAACTGCGCTCCATTGCAGAGATCGACACCGTAGAGTCCGTTTCGCGGGCAGGGGTTTCGGTCGTCTCTGTCGAGTTGATCGAAACGCTGGACGAAGCCACGATTGAGCAGGTCTGGGGAGAAGCGCGTGACGCGGTGGAAGACGCTCGGCGGAGTTTCCCACCCGGCGTGTTGGCGCCCGATTTCGATGCGGAAGGTATATCGGCCTATTCCGCTGTCATTGCGATCACATCCCCTGAAGGCACGATGCCGCTTACGGTTCTGTCGCGCCATGCGGAAGCTTTGGGAGATCGCCTGCGCGGGATACCCGCGACGCGGGCCGTGGAGTTCTTTGGGACGCCTGTCGAGGAAATCTCGGTCGAGATTGATCCAGAGCAGTCGGCCGCTTTGGGACTGACCGCCGCTGAGATTTCCGCCCGCATCGCAGAAGCCGACGGTAAGGTTCAGGCGGGTCGCGTGCTGGGCGACGTCGATCTGACAATAAACGTCAGCGGTGAAATCGAGACGCTCGAGCGCGTGCGCCAGGTGGTGCTGCGGGAAAGTGTCAACGGGGGCATGGTCACTGTTGGCGACATCGCAACTGTCGATCGCGGCCCGCGCGTTCCCGCAGCGGAACACGCTTTGGCCAACGGGCGCCCGGCCATCCTGATCGGCATCCTTGCCCAGGACGGCGTGCAGATTGATCGCTGGATGGGCTTCTTGCGAGAGGAGTTGGCGCAAGGCGCCGAGGCGGTGCCGCTCGGCATCGAAGAGAAGCTGTTGTTCGATCAGAGCACCTATACGCTCGACCGGTTGTCGTCAGTGGGAACAAACATGGCCATCGGCGTCACGCTGGTGGTCGCGGTCCTTTTCGTGACACTCGGGCTTCGGGCCGCCGCGATTGTCGCGCTCGTCCTTCCCATCGTCTCACTCGCAACTCTGGCAACGATGAATTTCATTGGGCTGCCCATCCATCAGATGTCGGTGACGGGGCTGATCGTGGCGCTGGGTCTTTTGGTCGACGCAGCCATTGTGATGACCGATGAAGTCCGTCGCCGCCTGGGTGAAGGGATGGCACGGGCGCATGCCGTGCGCGATGCCGTCCGGCGGTTGGCAACACCCTTGCTCGCCTCCACGGTTACCACGGCGCTGGCATTCACCCCGATGATCCTGCTGCCCGGACCTGCGGGCGATTTCGTTGGCTCTATCGCGATCGCTGTTGTTCTGATGCTGGTCTGGTCGCTTTTCGTCGCCCTTACCATCACACCCGCCATTGCGGGCTGGGTTCTGCCGACGGCGGAGCGCGGATCGTTTCTCAGCCGGGGCATTTCGATCCCGTTGCTCGGGCGCGCCTTTGAAGCGTCAATCAGGCTCGCCGTTCGAAACCCGCTGCGAGCCATCGCGCTGTCCCTTATCCTGCCGGTTCTTGGCTTTGCTGCCTTTCCAACGCTGACGGCGCAGTTCTTTCCCGGGGTGGAACGCAATCAGTTCTATGTCGAGATTGATTTGCCGGGCGGCAGCGCGATATCTGAAACCGCCCGGACGGTAGCCGCGATGGACGAGATCATTCGCTCGGACGCCGAGACGCGGAGTGTCTACTGGACCATGGGGCGGTCTGGCCCGGCATTCTATTACAACATCGTCGGCAACCGCTCGCAGGAGCCCGGTTACGCCCAAGCCATGGTCACGACGGACACAAATGCCGCCGCCGATCGCCTTGTGTCTTCCTTGCAGGCGGAGTTTGATGCGCGCTTCCCGGATGCCCTTGTGATCGTGCGCGGGCTTGTGCAGGGACCGCCGGTCGACGCCCCGGTAGAGATCACGATCAGAGGGCAGGAAATTGGTACGCTTCGGGTTCTTGGCGATGAGGTGCGTGCCATCATGGCTGACCTTGATCTGGTGACGATGGCGCGTGCCGGGGTCAACGGTGGGACTCCGCAGGTGAGGTTCCAGATTGACGAAGTGGCGGCGCGACGCCTTGGCCTCGATGTGGCTGATGTGGCGGCTCAACTGAATTCTGCGTTGGTGGGCGTGACAGGCGGCTCGCTAGTGGAAGGCACGGAACAGTTGCCGGTGCGCGTCCGCATGGGGCAGGGGCTGCGCGCGGATTTGCAGGCCATTGCAGATACGCCGATCATTTTGCCGAACGGTGCGGCGATATCGGGACGCGGCGGTTTCCCGGCTGTTCCCCTGTCTGAGATCGCCGAGCCGGTGGTCGAACCCTCGGAAAGCGTCATCACCCGCAGCGACGGGATGCGTGAAAATACCGTTCAGGCGTTTCTTGTGCCCGATGTTTTGCCCGAGGAGGCGCTGCAACAGGTGCTGGCGGCCCTGGACGACCGCGGTTTCGAATTGCCGGACGGGTACACGCTGGCGCTTGGGGGTGACAGCGACGCGCGTTCGAACACGGTCGGCAATCTCATGGCATCGGTCGGACTGATCGTCACCCTGACAATCGCGACGATTGCGCTGACATTCAATTCGTTTCGCCTGACGGTTGTTGCCCTGGTCGTCTGTGTGCTGTCCGCTGGCCTGTCGATGCTTTCGCTTGCGATCATGCAATACCCTTTCGGCATTCAGGCGATCATCGGTGTGATCGGGTCCATCGGTGTTTCGATCAATGCGGCGATCATCATCCTTACGGGCCTGCAGCAGGATGACGCGGCGCGGCACGGCGATACGGACGCGATGGCACGCGTCGTAACCGGTTCCAGCCGTCACATAATATCGACGACGATCACCACCTTTGGCGGGTTCCTGCCATTGATACTGGCGGGCGGTGCATTCTGGCCCCCGTTCGCGGTCGCAATCGCAGGCGGTGTTTTGCTGTCGACCGTGGTGTCGTTCTACTTCACGCCGCCTGTCTTTGCCCTGATCCGGCGCAGAGGTGCCTTCATGGCGGCAGCGGACGACAAGATCGTGGCGCTGTCGACACCGTCGAGCACGTCCGTCGCAGCGGAATAAGGCGTTTTCAGGTTTCTGCAACTTCTTTCCGAGCGCCGAGCACTTGCTGCCTTAACCAGACGTTTCGACCGGAATTCTCGAAGCGCCGATGTCATACGAGATCGTATTGCAGACGTGGCAGGGGAAACGGCGGCTGACAAAAAGCCAAATGGCGATAGGCTGTCACAGCCAGTTGCTTGGGCATGGTCGCGACGATGTCGGTTCCCCTTATCAAATCGCCCAGCATGGAAGCTGTCGGTGCAACGAGTGTGGCGCGACGCTTTACCCCCAATTCGGTCATCGCCCGTTCAACGACGCCCTTTGAGTTGCCGCTGAAGTTCACCCTTCCATGCCATGCGGTGGTATAGTCTTCCAGTGTTCGGACAGGTTGGCGGCACTCCGGGTCATAGAAGATCACCAGGCTGTCTTCGCCATAGTGGCAGTGGTTCAGTGTTGCCGGATATCTCACCTCCGCCGGACTGATGGCGAGGTCGGCCTCGTTCTGGGTCAGCAGCTTTGTCAGGTCATCACTTCGTGCGAGCCGTCGCAGTTCGAAGACAGTGCTTGGTTCGATCGCCAGCAAACTTGACCGAAGTCGCTTCACATCGTGCAGCAGGGCCGGGGTTGGTATCGCCAGAACGACAGGTTTCGTGTCCTTCGAAGCATCGTATCTTTCTGCCGCCACGAGCCCTTCGATATCGCTTAGTATCTTTTGCACGCGAGGCAAAATGGCCAGGGCTTTGTCGGTCGGCGTGATGCCACGACCGGACTTTACGAAAAGCGGATCGCCGACGGCGCTACGCATTTTCTCAATGGTGTGGCTGATGGTTGATTGGTTGAGGTCGAAAAGTTCTGCCGTCCGGCTGACGGACCCGGTTTCGCAAACCGAGCAGAATACGCGCAACGTATGCCCGTCCAGCCTGAATAGATCGAAATTTTGCATGGAATTTGATTATCACATCGATTGATCTGCGAATCCAGTCACTTCAAATTGTTGCAGAGGAAGCAACACGCGCAGGGATGAGGCACGTGACTGACATCGAAATTTCGGAACGCCTCGACGCGTTTCGTGTAATCCAAGCCATGCTGGAATTCTCAGCCAACAACGCCAGGGACATCGGGGAAGAGGCGTTGGTTCGCGCAATCGAACAGGCAAGAGAAGCAGCTCTTTTGGAAATTCAGCACCTCACGGGAAGGGGTCAAGCGGCGCCTTCCGCTGTTAGCTGAAATCACCTTTTCAGCTATCGTTGTCAGGGTCGCGATTGGGACATCGTGATCAGGGCAGGTGGACTTGTGCCGCCTGCCCTTGCTTCCCTATCTGACCTGAAAACGCGCCCTTTGAGCTGGAGCTTGCCGTGTTGGGTTCGGATGGTTCAGACGCTATACGTCGTGTCTGAAATCAATGAATGTTCATGAAGACTGCGCTGCCACGTTCGCCCGCAGAGGCACAGGGTCAGCACCTGTAGCTAGGCGATCAGTTTGCGATATCGGCGGTGACCGTCCTCTTTGAATCCTCCCCAAGAAGAACGGTCACCGCGACTTGCGCGATATCGCGCGCGAAAGCCTCACAAGCTCGTCGATCGATCCATCGCGTACCGAAGTGTTGCGGTCGCGGCCTTCCCTTCGATCCGAAACCGTGAAGCTCATTCCATTGCTTGCGTTTACAGCGTATTGCCGCAACGTCAAGCGAACAAGGGTTCTTGGCCGCTCTTTGGATGCGAGAAAACGATGTGTGCGGCGCTCCGGAAAAACGGACGTGATCGGAGCGGAAATGTGGGGTGGCTTAGGTCGCATGCTTTCATGCTGCTGTTGGCTCCACATCCCTCCGGCCATGCGCCGGATGATTTTTTCGCAAAGAGAAACAGTGCCTTGTTTTGTTTCTGAGCAGTCAGCAGGGAATGTCGCTTTCGCGCCGCAATCTGCACGCGTTGCGCAAATGAAGTCTGCAAGACGCCCAGACCGCCCGCTCCGCAAAAGCGCCAAGTTGTCTTCACAAAAATGCCGTAAACCAATCGTTTACAAATCATGCACAACGAAACGGTTGATCTGCATTTGGGTGGTGAAATGCAACAGAATGAAGTCGTCGATCTGGAAAAATTTCGCGTTGCGGATGCAGAGAAGACAAAAAGCAACGAAGGCGGCCTGCAGACCCTCCCGGCCGGAACACGACTTCTCGTCGGTCAATACAAGATCGAGGGCTACCTGAATTGCGGCGGCTTTGGTATCACCTATGTCGCGCGCGACAGTCTGGGCCGGAAGATCGTCATCAAAGAGTGTTTCCCGAGCGAAATGGCTTTTCGCCGTGGCAAGACAATGCTCGCGCGCAGCCCGAAATATCAGGATGAACTCGATCGGATCGTCCGCCTTTTTGTGACAGAAGCGCACAATCTGGCCAATGTGCGCCACGAGAACATCGTGCATGTTCACCAGATTTTCGAAGAGAACGACACAGCCTATATGGCGATGGATTTCATTGACGGTCCCGACCTTCTCGATCTTCTCGACAATGACCAGAGCCTTCCCCCCAAAAGGGTTCAGGCGCTGACGCGGACCATGTTGGGCGCAATTTCCTACATCCACTCGATGGGGATGCTGCATCGCGACATTTCACCTGACAACATCCTGATTTCCCCGAGCGGCGCACCTGTGCTGATCGACTTCGGCGCCGCCCGCCAGCATGTTCAGTATGCGCAGCGCAAACTGTCGCGCATGAAGTTCGTAAAGGACGGGTACTCGCCGCAGGAGTTCTATGTAGAAGGCAGTCCGCAGGGGACATCGAGCGACCTCTATTCCTTCGCGGCTTCAATGTATCACCTTATTTCGCGCGAAGCGCCGGTGGATGCGCCGACGCGCATCGCGGCGCTCGCGCGGAACGAGGAAGATCCTTACCGTCTGCTTGCCGGAAACGTCACAGGTTATCCGCAGAGGTTTCTAAGGGCGATTGACACAGCACTTGCCGTCCTTCCGCAAGACCGGGTCCAAACGGCGGACGATTGGCTGGACCGGATAACGCCCGCGAAAACACGTGTTGTCACGGCCGTTTCCGGACCTTCGCAAAGGCTGATCGAGGGCGTCGCGAGACTTGAGCCGCAAGCATTCGTCAATCGCGTTGTTCAGCAAACGGGTGACAAGCGGCGCCTTGCGGCCGGCGTATGCACAATCGCACTTCTCTTGGGCGTTGCCGCGTTGTGGTTGCGGTCGGACCGCGCGCCATTGTCATTGGCGCCGACAGCTTTGCAATCCGATGTTCAAACGCTCGCGTCCGAGACCAGCGATGCAAGCGACCCCGCGACTGTGCTGCCAGTTGCGGTGCCCGTCCGGCCCTTGATCGACGCGTCACGGCAATTGCCCGAAACGTCGCTTGCGGCCGCGCCGGTCATGGACAGTTTGCCGCGTGTTTCCGTGCAATCCCCCGCGCCCCCGCTTGAGGAAACGCCCGCGTCTCTCGCCGCGGTGGGGCAGGATCAGCCGCCGTCTTTGGCCGCCGAACCCGGCGATGCAGTATCCGAAACCCCCGAGATTGCAGCCGCGGCGGTGGAAGCCGTTCCGTCTGACATTCGCAATGCCTCTCCCAATCAACTTCCGGTCCTCTCACCCGGAAAAGCGCCCGCTATCGGCCAAAACGTTCTGTCGGGAACATCCCGGACATTCGCCGCCGGTTCAGACAACGGGTCGGGCGGGCGTCCGATTGTCGACGAGTTTGATCGCGCAGAACAAACTTCGTCCGTGCGATTGCGGCCCAACGCGCGCAAGCAGCCGACCATGCCATCTGTCCCAACCGTGGTGCCGGAACCGCCCGCAGACCTCGCGCTGGCGGCCATTGCCCCGACGGCCTATGATCCACTCAGCGTGGCCTTGCCCCCCGTCAACTCAACGCAATCCAGCGGCACCTTCGCATCGGTCCTCGGCATTGTGGCGGATACAACAGCGCCTGTCATGAAAGTAAGTGGCAACCCGCAGATTGCCCGCGTTAATCATTCCTATTGGGATGTTGACCTTCCGTTCAAAGCCGTCGCGACCAAACGACATTCTGCGGATGTGTTTGTTGTAAACAGCGATGGCATTGAAAATGATCTGACCGGCTATGCGCCGTGGCTGACCGACGGCGTGGTGCTTTTCGCGTTCAACGGGGAGCGTTTTCAGGAGGGCGCGACGCTTGAGGAGCATTTCATGGGCGCCCTGTCTGTTGCTTCGGACGGACGCGCACGCGCCGTTTTGAGATACGCCAATCCGAAGACGGGCGTCTTGGAACGGGCCGAACTGGCTGTTCCGGTGGTGCGGAAAACGCGTCTTGCAGATGGCACGCTCTTGCTGACCGAAAAGTCCGGCGACACATGGGTGACCACGGTGGGCGGGCTTGGTTTTGCCACCACTGATCTGAAAGTCGGTGACGTGGTTATCGGCGCATCCGGGAACGCGCCCAAGCTGATGGACCCGGCGAGTGTCGAGGCTGCATTCGACGCTCTCATCCAGACCAGCCCGGATGGCGCGGAATTTGCTGTGTTGCGAAACGGCGAACGCATCTCAGCAGTCTGGAGCTTGCCCGGCGGCTAAGCGGTCTCGGTGCTTGCTAGGCGGGCACCTTCCGCCAATGCGGCCAGCTTTGCATAGGCAATGTCGGGGTCGACGGCTCCAAAGCCGGCGAACGTCCCGAAACCGCAATCGCTGCTCGCGATCACCCGCTCTTCCCCCACAATGTCGACGAACCGCGAAACGCGTTCCGCGACGAGTTCGGGATGTTCTACAAAGTTCGTCGTCGTATCGACCACGCCGGGGACAAGCACCTTGTCATCGGGAATTTCAGCTGCGCGATCCCGGAACACCTTCCATTCATGCGCATGGCGTGGGTTCGAGGTTTCGAAAAGCAAATATCGCGCTTTTACGGTCATGAGCGTTTCGAACATCTTTGCCATGGGAATGTCGCAGACATGGGGGCCCTCGTAGTTTCCCCAACAAATGTGAACGCGTACTTTCTCGGCAGGGACATCTGAAAGCGCATGGTTCAAGGCTTCGACATGGGCGCCGGCGATCTTCAGAAACTCCTCATCCGACAAATCTGTGAAGAGCATGTGTCGTGACAAGGCAAGGTCCGGGCAATCAAGCTGGAGGTCCAAACCCGACGCGACGATCGTCTCATACTCGGCCTTCATGGCGTCAGCGAGTGCGGCGAGATATGCGTCTCGCGTCGGGTAAAAATCGTTCTGAAGAAACAGGGAAATCACGCCGGGCGAGGCCGCGTTCATGAAGCCCCGTTCGACCCCGTTAGATGCCATGGCGGATTGCAAATTTGCGATGTCTTTTTCAAGCTCGCCCTGGCCCTTTGACGTGACTTTGTCCACGCACATCGGGCGCGCGTATTTAGGTGTGCCACCGTCATTTGCAAGCCTTTCCAGAAACTTGGGAAACAGCTTTAAATCAGCGGGCGCGTTTCGTGGACTGTCCCCATCGAAACCGGTGTAGCGATCCTTGACATAGGTCGCATAGGAGATTTTGGACGTTTCACCGTCGGACACAATGTCAACACCCGCCGCCTTTTGCCTGCCGACCGTCTGCCCCACTGCGACGCTCATCGCAGCGTCGAATTCTGCCTGATCGTATGCTTCGCCGCGTTCGCGGGCGAAGATGAAGTCAACGACGGTCTGTGTCCGGGGCAGGGAGCCCACATGGGTTGTCAGAACAGGCATGACGCCTCCTTTTCACGATCTATGCCGCGGCCAAAAGCGAGTTGGCGTTGGACAGACTTTTCAATGCTTTCGTGCACTCATTCGTCTAACCGACCCATGTCTTCCCGGCCGGGTCAGCTGTCGCTTTCACCGAATAGAGCGCGGCATCTCCTGTCATCGAAGGGACGACCGAATGAAGAAGACCTTCGGGCATGCTCATGGTGTCGCCCGGGGCCAACACGCTGGCCCCGCCATTCCAGGAAACGCGCCAGTGCCCGGTAACGGGCATCAAAACGGTCGGGCGATCATGGACCTGCTTGTCGTCGGTTGCGGAAGCCCGTGTCAACAGTTCAACCTCGAACCCCGGCCTGTCGCGGATGATGCCGTTTTCACCGATGACCTTGCACGGGGACTTGTCGGCCAAAGCCACCATGTCCCAATACCGGCGAACATAGCCGCCGACGACGTGCTTCGATGTGGGCTCGGGAAACGCGTTCGCTTCTTCTTCGGTAAGTTTCTCCATCGGCTTGACACCTTCGGGCAAGGTCTCACCGCGCTTGGTGTCGTAAAGCTTGCCCGTTTCTGCCAGAACCAGCCCATGCTGCGCGGCATCCTCGATCACCTGCGGCGCCCAAATGACCCCGCCGCCCGCGTCGTCCCCGCCAAGGATCGCCATGATCATTCCGTAATCGTCACCGATATTTTCAAAGCCCCTGAAAATGCCCGTGGGAATGTTGAAGATATCTCCTTTCTCAAGAACAATCTCACCGGCCTTGCCCCAACGTCCCCAGAAAAAGCGCCAGCGTCCGGAAAGCACGAAAAAGACCTCGGCCGTGCGGTGACTGTGAAGGGAGTTCCGGCATTTCGGCGGCTGTCCCGCAGCCCCGATATTGAACCCGTGCGGCAGATTGATGTGGACGTGTTGATCCGCGCTTTCCGAAACGCCGCCGCCCACGATCGTGAAGTTCTCCTTCAGATCCGATCCGGGTGTATGCGCGTCGATAAAGGCCGTACGGCACGGCTGCAACTCGCCGTATCGAACGATGCGGTCGGAAAGGTCAGTCATCTTTCGGGTCCTCGAGATGGGGGGCGGGGTCTTCGCCGAGGGCTTTCAGCCGTTCGGACAGGCGCGCAATCGCGCGGTCGCGTCGTGCAAGGAGCGGTGCGGCAAGCGCGTTGACTTCTGCCTCGTCGAAACGCGGCGTGATGTATTGCGGGCAATTCCAGTCGAAGGCGACAATGCGTATGGTGACAACGCGCTCGACGCGCCCTTCGCCCTCGGTGGCAAGACGCGATACCAGGTCGGGCGCGTCGCCGGCGGCCTGCATCGTCGCATAGCCTTGCAGCTTCAGCCGGGCGCGCCTCGGATAGTCCATCGCAAACAGCGAGATGCGATCATCGCGGGTCAGATTGCCCTTTGAGATTAACTGGCGGTTGCCGCGATAGTCTGCAAAGCCCAGCGTTTCGTGGTCGAGGACCTTGAGAAACCCTTGCGGCCCGCCGCGGTGCTGAACATAGGGCCAGCCGGTTTCGGATACCGTTGCCATGTAGAGTGTGGTGCGGCTTTCGAGAAAGGACCGTTCCTCGGGTCCCAGACCAGACTTTGTCCGCCTTTGGTACTGTGCGGCGTAGAGCGCACGCGTGCCTTCGTTTTCCTGTTCTGCGGCAACGGCGGGGGTAAACATCAATTCTGCGTAGTTTTCCATCACCTGAGCCTTATGGTTGATCTTGAAATTGCGCCCGGGAAATGGCCGATCCTCGGACGGGCCCGCGCCGTAGCGCAGGTCTTGCGACAGTGGCGCGACTTTGCAGCGCGGCACCTCATCCCGTGTGGAGCGCAATCTGCTTCCAGATCGCCGTCTCATCGATAAGGGTCCATTCACGCCGAAGCGTCGGCTTCGCTGCGCCGAGCGAGCCAAACTCGGCATGCGTTATTCCCAGCACAAAGACCTCGGCATTGGTGGGTTTGCCGAAACTTCCCCATCCGTCATGGCGTCCGTGAAGGCTCCACCGGATGGCGGCCCGCGGCGGCATCGTCGCATCCTCGCGGCCGATCTGATGATGAATAGTGAAAGTCGCGGACGGGAAAGCCGATCGCAGGCCCATCCAGAAGCGGTCTGCCGGTTCCCAGCCATGTCCTGTTACGTGGCCCGGATAGCAAAGATGCGCTGCACGGTCGTATTCGCCAGGGATCGCGGCCATGTCCGCCGCCATCATCCGTTTCAGAAGATCGGTAAGATGAGCACCCCAAGGGTTGTCATTCCCTGTACCGGTGTAAGGTCCCTCGCGGTCATTCGCGAGGCTCATGGGTTTGACACAGGCTTCGGGTCCGCCCTCGCGTTCTATCAGGTCGCGAGCGTAGTCCGCCGGGTCCCATCCAAGCTTGCGCACAATCGCACCCTGATCGCGGATCAACCACTCGTCATCGATGACGTTGTCTCTGGCGTGACAATCCGCGAGGA
Source organism: Pseudomonadota bacterium (assembly GCA_039198225.1). Classification (GTDB taxonomy): domain Bacteria; phylum Pseudomonadota; class Alphaproteobacteria; order Rhodobacterales; family Rhodobacteraceae; genus JASJAR01. The sequence goes on along the minus strand of JBCCTQ010000014.1, from coordinate 64,481 downwards.
TCCGGTAGGTGAGCCTGGTCCCCGATGCCGGGCCATAGACGCCACTTCCGGCGTGGGTCGCGGTGGAGAGGATGCGGTGCGACGACAGCATTCCGGCCTCTGGCGTACCGGACCAAATGACATCCTCACCGAGCAGTTGCCGGTCCGGAAATTCGGCGAGCGTTGCCATGGTCGCGTTGATGATGCCAACATTGCCGCTCACGACCGAGCCGGGCGAACGCACGACGATGTCGGGCGCATAGTATTCGTGCAAGGTGGCGATCCCGCGGTCTTCCCAAATCTCCTTGGTGATCCCCAGAATGTAGTCGGGGAAATCCGTGAACCGGTTTGAAAACCCCTTCATCGGACCGCTCCTTCGCGCACGCCTACAGTCCCCCGCAGGATCAGTTCGCCCTCGATTTCAATTCTTTGCGGCGCTGATATTCCGGTTTCGATCTGATCGAGCAGGATCGACACAGTGGCCGCAACCATCCGGTTCACCGGTTGACGATAAGTGGTGAGGTCGTAGGCTGCCCACGCCGCTTGGGGCACGTCGTCAAAGCCCATGACGGAAATGTCCCGTCCGGGTCGCAATCCGCAGTTTCGAATCTCATCGATCACGGCAAAGGCCATGTGATCGTTTCCGACAAAAATCGCATCTGGGAGGTCGCGCGCAAGGAGTTCCCGGGTACAGGCCGCGGCGACGTCCCGTTTGTACATGCCGTCCATGATCGCGAAAGGGCGCAGTCCGGCAGCCGTCAGGCCTGCCTGAAAGCCGCGCGCACGGTCCCGCCCGGTCGAACTGCCCTGCCAGCCGGCAATATGTGCGATCCGCCGGTGTCCGGTTTCCACCAGATATTCTGCAACCTGGCGCCCGCCCTTTTCGTTGGTCGACATGACATTTGAGAAGCCGTTTCCTTCCTGTCCGCGATTGAAAAGTATGACGGGTATGCCCATTTCGCGGGCCCGGGCCGCGAGCGGTGACGACATGGAGACGCTTGCCGCGATGATCCCTTCGACCTGATAATCCATCAGATCGGCCAGAACCGTGTCGACGCCGTCGGAGGAGTTGGGCGCCGTAAAGATGAGGATGTGGTACCCTTCCGACTGAAGCGCGTTTGACAGCAATTCCAGCGCCACGGGGTAAAACTGGTTCTCGAGATATGCCACCACAAGCCCGATGATGCGGCTCTTGCCGCTGACCATGGCGCGGGCGAGTACGTTTGGGCGATAGCCGAGTTCGTCGGCGGCGCGTTTCACTTTTTCCACTGTCCGGGGTGAAGCAGAAGCCCCGGGGGTAAAGACGCGACTGACCGCTGACTGGCTGACCCCGGCGCGCTGCGCCACTTCAAGGGAAGTGACCTTGCTCATTTGCGTCGCCTCCGGCGCCGCGGCGGGCAGGGGGAGCGCGGCTCCCCCCCTGGACCTGCGGTCCATTCACCCCCTCGAGGTATTTCCGGACAGAAGAAGGTCACAGCGCAGTTTCCAAACCGATAGGCGCAATATGGCGCACTTTGTTGAATTCGCGCATCCGGCCGAGCACGTCGACACCGATCTGGCGATATAGATCGAGCAGATCGACCAGCACCCAGTTTTCCCGGATCAGCCCGTTTTCAAGGCGCCAGAAGTCGAGACTGCAGAGCGTCACCTTTTGCCCTGCGGGCGCTATGCCCATCCAGCCGTCGCCGGTGATGGAAAGGCGCATGTTCGGCCAGCCGGTCTCGGCCACATAGTCGCCTTCGGCGATCCAGTGCGACCTCAGATCGCCCATGGCGTCGAGTTTGCGGTCTGGCATGGCGCGCAGGAACGGAGCCTGATGCCAGTGCCGGAAGCCAGCGATGCCGCGGCCCGTTCCAATCCCCGCGGGGCCGTACCAGTTGAAGCGCGGGTGCCAGTATGCGTCGAGGTTCATAATCTCCGGCCCGCCCTCCGCCGGATGGCGGCAGAGGTCCGTGAGCATGGCCCACACGTGATCCAAAGCGGCCTTGGGATCGCCTTTGGCCTGCAGGCCATCCAGGCTCATGGGAGCGGGCGTGCAGAGGTAAGCGCCAAGCTGCGGTGCCATGGGCCATGCGCCCGCCTGCATCATCAGTTCGGGTATGTCCCAGATGATCTCTGCCGCGCACACACGGCCCTCTTCGATGCGGAAGAATTCGTGGTAGCGCATATGCGCCAGATGCCCGGTGGGCGGAATGTCGAGGAAGGGCGCCAGAAAGGTGCCCATGTAATTCCCCATGCATCCGACCCAGTGCTGACCCTCCGGTGTGGTGCCAGCGACAACGATCATGTCGCGGCGTTCGAGGTCCGGCAGAGCTGCGTGCAGTGGGGCGAGACAGATGTTTTGGAACGCTTTTGGTCCCGCCAAGTCGCCGAAGGGATGGAAGACGCTGAGTTTGGCGTCTGGCGCGAAGCATGCCTTCAATGCGGCGTCGATCCTGTCCGGTTCATAGGTTGCCATGGCAGAGCGATAGCTTGCCAGAGCAGACTTGAGCCCGGACGGATCGCTCACTCCGCCGCCGTCCCGTAGGCGACGTTCTTGCCGCCGTAGCGACGCACGCGGATATTACATTGTTCGGCGTGGCCGACAAAGCCTTCCAGCATGCAGAGGCGCGATCCGTATTCGCCGACCAGAGTGGCGGCTTCATCGGTGAGCACCTTCTGGTAGCTGTGTGTTTTCAGGAATTTGCCGACCCAGAGTCCGCCGGTATATCTTCCGGCCTTTTTGGTTGGCAGCGTGTGGTTGGTCCCGATGACCTTGTCCCCGTTCGCCACGTTGGTGCGCGGGCCGAGGAAGAGCGCGCCGTAATTGCGCATGTTCTCCAGATACCAGTCGTCACGGTCGGTCATGACCTGCACATGCTCATAGGCGGTGTCATTGGCCAAACGCAGCATTTCTTCATGGGTGCTGCAGAGGAAGATGTCACCGTAGTCGTTCCAGGATGCGCGCGCGGTCTCAGCCGTCGGAAGGATTTGCAGGATGCGGTCGACTTCGACCAGCGTGTCTTCGGCGAGTTTACGGCTGTTCGTAATCAGCATGGCAGGCGAATTGTACCCGTGCTCGGCCTGTCCGAGTAAATCCGTTGCCACCAGTTCCGCATCCACCGTTTCATCGGCGATGACCTGCGTTTCCGTGGGGCCCGCGAAAAGGTCGATGCCGACGCGACCGTAAAGCTGCCGTTTCGCCTCCGCGACGAACGCGTTCCCGGGGCCGACAAGCATGTGCACAGGGTCGATGCTCTCGGTGCCGAGCGCCATGGCGCCCACCGCCTGAATGCCGCCCATAACGTAGATCTCATGGGCGCCCCCCATCTGCATCGCTGCCACGATCGCAGGGTGCGGTTCGCCTTTCACCGGCGGCGCAGAGGCGATGATGCGCGGCACACTGGCAACGGACGCCGTCAACACGGACATATGGGCGCTGGCCACCATCGGGAACTTGCCGCCCGGCACATAGCACCCGACCGACTCCACCGGAACGTTGCGGTGTCCCAGGATCACGCCTGGCAGCGTTTCGACTTCCACGTCGGTCATGGAGGCGCGCTGCGCTTCGGCAAAGCGTCGGATTTGCGATTGCGCGAACCGGATGTCCTCCATGTCGCGGGTCGACACCTTTTGCATCGCTGCCGCAATCTCACTTTCGCCAAGACGGAAGCTCTCGGGTGCGTAATTGTCGAATTTTTGCGACAGGTCGCGTACCGCCGCGTCGCCGCGCGTTTCAATATCGGCGAGGGTCGTCTCGACCGTGTGGCGTACCTTTGCGTCCTCTTCCCGTTTCTCAGCATCGGGCTTGGACTGTTTCAGATGTTCAATTGTCATCAAGCTGTCCTGACTGTCAGGTGAGTTGTGTGCCAGCACATGATCTTCGAGCCGTTCCGTCTTTCTTTCTGGCAAAAATATCCCAGGGGGCCGACCGCAGAGAGGCGGGGACAGCGTCCCCTCCCACCCCTGATTCTGGTCCGCCGGATCATCCCTTGACCGCCCCCGCGGTCAGCCCGCTCACGATCTGACGCTGGAAGAACATCACCAGGACGAACAACGGTGCCGTGGCTGACACAACGGCGGCCACCGCAAACATGACGTTGCCCTCGGTATAGGTGGTGCCGAGATAGGCGGCGATTTCGGGCACCATGGTTCGGTTGGATTCCGAAAGGAGCATCGTCGTGACGGCGAAATCATTGTAGGCAAGCAGAAAGCTGAAGAGCCCCGTGGTAATCACGCCGGGCCACATGACCGGGATGATCACGTATCGAAAGGCCTGAAACTGGGTGCAGCCATCGACCTTGGCGCTTTCATCCAGCTCTTTCGGGATGTTCTGAAAAAACGAATGCAGCATCCACAGCGTGAATGGCTGGTTGATCGCAACAAGCACGATAATCGCCGTAGGCAGGATGCCCCACACGTTCCATTCAAAGAACGGAAGCATGTAGCCCGCCACCAAAGTGATCGGTGGCATCGCGCGGAAGATGAGCGCGATGATCAGAAGCCAGAAGACGTATTTGAAGCCTGAGCGTGAAAGGGCATAGCCGCCGAGCGTGCCGATGGTCAGCGATGTCAGGACCACGAAGAAACAGACGATGAAGGTGTTAAGTACATTGCGCCAGAATTCTTCCTGTATCCATGCGCCGGCATAGCCCGCACCGGTGAAGGGTCGTCCGTACGTGTTCTCGGTGGCCGGTCCGAAAAGCGCATTTGTCCAGTCTGCGATGGCAAAGAAATCAAGCTCGACCTTGAATGAGCCCCAGAAGATCCAGAAAAACGGAAAAATCGCCATGAGCAGCCATACGACCAGGAAGGCGTTGATCCCGAGCCGCAACGTGGCCGGCATCTGTTGCGCACGCGAGGCCATCAGTGTCCCCGTCCTTTGAAATCCGTCCAAGTTCGATACAGGACCGGTGACAAAAGGATGGCAACGCCGATGATCGTCATCACCGACGTGGTCGCCGCGGCGGACAATTGACGGGTTTCGCCGCCAAGGTCATTGAAGATTATCCAGCTCAGTGATGTCGCATGGGCTTGCGCCTGAAAGCTCACGATGGGTTCGAAGACCTTGAAGTTGTCCATTAACTGGATGAGCGCCACAAAAGTAATGAGTGGCATCAGATGCGGAACGACGATGTATTTCACCTGCTCCCATCGGGTTGCACCGTCAATCTGGGCGGCTTCTATTTGATCCTGTGGGAGGGTCTGAAGGCCCGCGTAAAACACCACGAAAGCGAACGGTGCCGACGACCAGACGCCGTAAATGATCAGCGAAATCCACATCAGCGGTGTTGACGCTTTCAGGGACAGTGACGGATCGTTCGCAAGATACGATATCAAATTCCCAAGGATGCCGCGGCTGTCGATCATCCAGAATAGCACCAGCGCGCCGACAAGCGGTGTGACGATCATGGGCAGCAGCGAGAAGAAAATCGCGAGGCCCTTGAGGTGGCGGTGGAGCGAGTTGACCGCAAGCGCGATCATCAATCCCAAAATGATCAGCGACGGGGTGCAAACGAAGACATAGGTCAGCGTGAACGCCATTGCGCGGTAAAACGGCAGGTTCATGAGAACGCTGATGAACTCGCCCGTGGTCGCGGATGCGGCCCAGGCCTCGGCGACTTCCGCAACTGCCAGGTGCCCCCGGTCAAGATATATCTCGGCACCCACAAACCGTCCGAGCGGTTCGGCCTCGCGGATCGCACGCGTTGCCTCCTGGTCGATCGTCGTTTCGGTTGTGCACCCGAACGGTCCGCAATTCTCGACCTCAACGATGACCGCCTCGTGGGGGGCATAGACCGACTGGATCACGACCGACACGATGGGCAGCGCAATGAACAGGAACATCGCGAGGCCGGTCGGCAAAAAGAACCAGAAGAAAGTCTTGTGTTTCATCGCACCCGCTCAGCGTGGCGCTCGGGCAAGAGACGATACCTCTTGCCCGAGCGCGTTGTGGTCAGCTCCTCAAAGGAAGCCCTTTTCCTTCGCCGCAGCGATATAGGCTGCTTCGACATCCTGAAGGGCCTGCTCAGCGGACTCCTTGCCCTGCATGAAATCGGCCAGTTCATTGCCGAGCGCGGTGTGAAGCAGCCCCATGTAAGGCAGCATCGGATACGGAACCGTCCCAGCTTCGACCGCCGCAAAAACGCCTTTCGCAGCGTCCGTCGGCTGGTAACCTTCGATGAGCCAGACCGCTTGTTCGGGCACGCCGTCCTCTTCCAGAATGGCGGGTCGGATGCCGTTCTTCATCGCAAGAAACGTGGCTTCCGCTTCTTCGTCGCTGATGTTCTTGGCGACGGTCCAGCCGTCCCACCAAAGCGTTGTTGCGGGTGTCGATCCGCCGCCAACTGTCATCGGGCCTGCGATCGCGAAGCCGTCGATCACCTCCTGAGGCACGCCATCCGCTTCGGTCAGCGTCGCGGCGCGGCTGCCCCACATGTTCATGATCGCGACGTTGCCTGCGCGAAACTCGGCATTGGTCGCGTTCGAGTCGTGCGTCAGGAAATCCGGGTTCATGTATTCTGAAAGCGATTTCATCATCTCCAGCGCCGCGATGCCGGCCTCGGAATTGATGTTTGGCTCGGCGGTGCCCGGCTTGAAGAACTCGCCGCCCATGCCGATGAACATGTTGTTGAACTCCTGCGCCAGGTTCCACCCGGCCGCATAAGCGCCCCCAACAGGATTTTCGAGAATGCCCTGCGAACGGATCGCTTCGGCGGCAGCCAGCATTTCCTCGTACGTGGTCGGAACCTCGAGCCCGGCCTGTTCCAGAATGTCGGCGCGATAGACAAGGTGCTGTGCATTCGCCATGAACGCCACGGCCATCACCTGGCCGTCGATTGTGATGAGCTGGTTCTGGCTCAGCCCGTCGCCATGGGCCGCCACCAGATCATCCAGCGGGCGGATGACATCGTCATTCATCAACGCAACGATCGAAGAGTTTGCGATGATCGCGGTCGTGTATTCCGCGGGATTGCCCTGCATGCCTGGAAGATTGATCTTCTGGTGATCGGCAGTAAGGTTTGTCGTCACCTCAGCGCCAGAGCATTCCTGCGCGCCGGCACCGACGGTTTGGATGGCTGGGAACTCATTGCCCACGATCGATACGCGTGCGCCGATCTCGCAGGCAGCATGGCCGCCCGCATAAGCGGTGGTCGACGCCAGAACCGACATTGCGCCGGCCAGTGCTAGGTTTTTCAGTTGCATCAGTTCTCTTCTCCCTGAGTGACGGATGTGCCTTGCAATCGCACATCTCTTTCTTCTGGTGTTAGCGGAGGTCAGCCCCCGATCCTTCCTCCTGTCTTGCCATCGAACAGGTGACAGATTTCATTTGGTATGTTGATTGCGATCTGATCGTCTATCTCGGCGCGGTAGGACTTATCGGCCTTGCAACTGACCAGTTGTCCGCCGATCCGCACGCTCACCATCGTGGCGTCGCCCAAAAGCTCCATCGTGTAAATCGGCGCATTGATCTGGCCGCCGCCTCCGCCGACGCTTGCGTCTTCGGCCCTGAATCCAAGGGTCACCGGCCCGTCCGGCGCCTGAAGCCCGTGTATCTCGGTCGACTTTGCCCGGAATGTTCCGCCGCTGATCTCCCCTTCAATCAGGTTCATGGCCGGGTTGCCGATAAAGCCTGCAACAAAGGTATTGGCCGGTTTGTCGTAGATTTCCGTCGGGCTGCCGACCTGCTGGACAATGCCCTTTTCCATAACGACCACGCGGTCGGCGAGCGTCATCGCCTCGATCTGATCGTGGGTCACGTAAATGGTCGTCACCGCCAGTTCATGGCTAAGGTTCTTGATCTGCGCCCGTGTGCTGACCCGCAACTTCGCGTCAAGGTTGGACAAGGGTTCATCCATCAGAAATACGTTGGGTTCGCGGACAATAGCGCGCGCAAGAGCGACCCGTTGACGTTGACCGCCTGACAATGCAGCGGGCTTGCGATGAAGAAAGTCGTCCAGTTCGACCATCGCGCTGGCACGACGCACTTTTTCGTCATGCGTGCTCGGGTCAATCCCACGCACTTTCAGCGGAAAGCGGATGTTCTCGTAAACATCCATGTTCGGGTAGAGCGCATAGGATTGGAACACCATCGCGACATCGCGATCCTTTGGCTCAAGGTTGTTGACCACGTTGCCGCCGATCAGAATCTCGCCATCGCTGGGGTCTTCCAATCCCGCAATCATGCGCATTGTCGTGGTCTTGCCGCATCCGGATGGTCCGAGAAGCACGAGGAATTCGCGGTCGGGAATATCCAGATCGAACTCGTGGACGCCGATGAAATCGCCCCATCGCTTCGAAATCTTACGAAGCTGAATGTCCGCCATGAATTCCCCCGGGTCGCATTTCCGCAGATGCTGGCAAATACCCTAGACACGCGCTCTTTGTTTTGGCAAGAAATTTTTGCAAGCGTATGCAATGCGCCAGAGTGGTCCCAGACGGCATGAGTTTCGAGAGTGAAAAGTCGCTTGTCCGAGCGTATCACAAGGCGCTCGATAAGGCCGACTGGCACGCCGCGGCCGCGCATGTAGCCGACAATTTGCGATGGCGCGGCTATCATCCCTTCAATGAGATTTTTGGGCATGAGCATGTCGTTGCGCGTTTCTGGCAACCGCTTCATTCAAGTGTCCGAAGCCTGCACCGGCGTGAGGATATTTTCTTCGCGGGCTCGAATGAGATCGACGGATTTTCGTCCCGTTGGGTTGTTTCAATGGGCCACCTCGTCGGGCTGTTCGACGCGCCGTGGCTTGGCATTGCTCCAACGGATCGAATGGTCTTTTTGCGCTACGCCAGTTTTCTAAGGGTCGAAGCAGGGGCCATTGCAGAAATCGCGATGTTCTTCGATTTGCCGCACCTGATGATGCAGGCGGGCCTGTCGCCCTTTGCTGTTTCACGCGGTGCACATCTGGTGCAGCCCGGGCCGGTGACACATGCCGGGCTTTTGGACCGCGATGCCCCGCCACACGAAGGGGAAGCCACGCTGGCTGCGATCAACGCGATGTCCAAAGACCTTGGAAACTGGGACAGCGGGCTTCCTTTGGAAGAAGAACTGCGCCGCACCTGGTCCGAGGATATGATCTGGTGGGGGCCGGCGGGCATTGGTGCCACCTATACGATCCCTCGCTATGCGGCTCAGCATGCGGGACCCTTCCGGTCTACCTTCACCGACCGCCATTTCAATGGCCATGTAGCGCGTTTGGCAGAAGGCCATTTCGGCGGTTTCTTTGGCTGGCCGAATTTTACCGCCCGCCTGTCCGGCGACTACCTCGGTTTCACGGGGGCGGGCAATATCGGGGAATTTCGCGTCATCGACATCTATCGTCGCGACGGCAGCAAACTGGCGGAAAACTGGGTTTTCATCGACATGCCGCATTTCTGGCTGAGCCAGGGGGTGACGATTTTACCGGACGAAGCGTCAACATCCTGAGCCGCGCCTGCATCAGGCATCCAGCATCACTTCCGCCAGATTTTTTGCTGCCAAAGCCAGCAAGGGTGCAAACGACACGGCGCGTTCGGCAGAGCATCGCATGACCGGCCCGTGAACACCTATAGAGGCCAGATAGCGACCTTTACTGTCCAGAACCGGCACAGCGATTGCGGCCATGCCCTGAATAAATTCTTCGTTGTCTATCGCGAAGCCCTGCCGCCGTATTCCGCGCAACTCGGCGCTCAGACGACCGGGGTCGGTGATCGTGTTGGGGGTCGCCGAAACCAGCGGTTTGGCGGATACGATCCGCTCGCGATCCCTTTTCTTCAGGCTGGCAAGATAGGTCTTTCCGCTTGCCGTGCAGTGGAACGGAACATGGCTTCCCACCGGCAGTTGCACGCGGAACGGCCAATCGGTTTCCACTCTGTCCTTGTAGCTCATGCCATCTTCTTCCGGGACAACGAAATTGACGGTCTCGCCGGTCTCGGCAGCAAGGCGGCTCAATATCTGATGGCGCGCGATGTGGCTTGTGGAGGCATGAAGCAAGCCGGTTGCCATGAGCCTTGCGCGGCGTCCCGGTCGAAGCCCAGTACTGTCCTGTGCCAGAAACCCTTCCGCAAGAAGCGTGTTGCAAAGCCTGTGAATGGTTTGTTTCGGCAGGGAAAGTTCCCGGCCAATTTCGGCCGCGCTCATTGCGTCGGGGCGTTGCCCGAGAATTTCCAGGATCATGAGCGTTCTCAGGTTGGTCGGTATTCGCCCGCTATTGCCGCCATCCATTCCGCGCGCCCTCTCGCCTAAAAAACTTGCACGGTGAAAAGAATCGTGCTGCACTCAATTATGGGACGCAAAGTCTCAATTTTTGACATTTATGTCAATTGGGGAGGAATGCTTGGAATTTGACTACGTCATCGTTGGCGCAGGCTCCGCTGGCTGCGTGCTGGCGAACCGCCTTTCGGGAGGTGGAAAATTCCAGGTGGCACTTTTGGAGGCGGGCGGAAGGGACGTTTCGCCGTGGATCCATGTTCCAGTCGGTTACTTCAAGACGATGGGTCATCCAAAGACGGACTGGGGGTACGAGACCGAGCCCGACCCGGGTCTGAATGGGCGTTCGCTCAAATGGCCGCGCGGCAGAGTCCTTGGTGGCTCAAGCTCCATCAATGGTCTGCTTTACGTGCGCGGGCAGGCGGCCGACTATGACCACTGGCGCCAACTGGGCAATGCCGGTTGGGGGTGGGACGACGTGCTGCCGTATTTCAAGCGGGCTGAAAGCTATGCGGGCGGGAACCCAGACATCAGAGGGCGGGATGGCCCGCTTTCGGTGTCTGACAGCGCCGTGCATCGCGAGGTCGTCGACCTCTACCTCGACGCGGCCGTCAATGCGGGCTTCCCCCGTAATGAGGATTACAACGGATCGCGTCAGGAAGGTGTCGGCCATTTTCAGTTGACCGTGCGCAATGGGCGCCGTTGTTCGTCTGCCGTCGCGTATCTGGGACCCGCGCGTCGCCGCGCGAACCTGCACATCCTGACAGGCTGCCCCGCCACGCGCCTTGCTTTCGACGGCAAGAAGGCGTGCGCCGTTGAGGTTTTGTATCAGGGCCGCAGCCAATTGGTGAAGGCGCGCAAGGAGATCATTCTATCGGCCGGTGCGCTTGCCTCCCCACAGCTTCTGATGGTTTCGGGGATCGGGGAACCGGCCGGCTTGCGAGATCACGGAATTGAGGTGCGCCACGCGTTGGGCGGGGTCGGAAAGAATCTGCAAGACCATCTGCAGGCCCGCCCGGTTTACAAGACAACGCTTTCAACGATCAACACTGAGATCAACAGCCTTATCAAACAGGGCCTTATCGCGCTCCAGTACGCCGCCACCCGAACCGGTCCGATGACCATGGCGGCGAGCCTTGGTACAGCATTCTTGAAAACCCGAGCCGATCTTGCCGAACCTGACATCCAGTTCCACGTGCAGCCGTTCAGCGCCAGTCAGAAGATAAACAAGCCACATGATTTCAACGCTTTCACGGCGAGTGTGCTACAGTTGCGTCCGGAAAGCGCAGGGCGTATCGAACTGCGCTCGTCCGACATGCGGGAACATCCGGCGATCCACCCGAACTACCTTGCGACAAAGACCGACCAAGATACGATCGTGGACGGCATCCGCATCGCGCGGCGCATCGCGCGGACCGAGCCTGTGGCGTCTGTGATAACCGAGGAATACGCACCCGGTCCGGACGTGGTCGACGAAGACTATGACGCCCTTCTCGACTGGGCGCGAAGCACCGCGACGACCATTTATCACCCGACGGGAACCTGCAAGATGGGTCACGATCCGATGGCCGTCGTCGACGACCGCCTAAAGGTTCACGGGATACAGGGCCTTCGGGTTGCCGACGCTTCGATTATGCCCATGATCGTTTCCGGAAATACCAATGCGCCGACCATCATGATTGGCGAAAAGGCAAGCGACATGGTCCTCGCCGACGCGCTCGAAACCGCCCCGACTTTGGAGGCTGCTCATTAGACACACGAATTGCCGGACCGTTGCCTTCCAGGTCTGGCCAGACGTTCATGAACGCAAGAGAAGGCAACATTAGGGAGGAAACATATGTTTTCGAAACTCACCAAGCTCGCAACGGCCACCGCCGTCAGCGCAGCAATGATGGCAGGTACTGCGTGGGCAGAAAAAGTTCTGCGCATTCAGTCGGTATTGCCCAACACTGCCGACGAAGTTTTCATGCTGAACGAGTTCGGCGCCGACGTGGCGGCACTAACTGGCGGCTCTTTGACAATAGAAGTGCTGCCGGCAGGCGCCGTTGTCGGCCCACGCGACATTATGGATGCCGTGGATGCCGGACTTGTCGAAGGCGGCTTCGCCTGGACCCACTACTGGGGCGGCAAGCACGTGGCGGCCAACCTATTTGGTGCGCCCGTCGCGGGTGCCGGGGTCGGCCTCGACAACATCGCGTTCCTGAGCTGGTTCCAGTATGGCGGTGGACGTGAACTTTATGACCGCCTCTGGGATGAGATGGGCGTGAACGTCAAAGGCTTCATGCTGCAGCCGGTCGGCCCGGAAGCGCTGGGCTGGTTCCCCGAACCGATCACGTCGATGGACGACTTCCGCCAGATGCGCTTCCGCGCGCCTCCGGGAATGGTCGGTGCCGCATATGCTGACATCGGCGTCCCGGCTGTGGCCATGGGTGGCGGTGACATCCTGCCAGCGCTGGAAAAGGGCACGATCGACGCCGCTGAGTGGTGCTGCCCGAAGCCTGACTCGGTCTTCGGCTTCCAAAAGGTTCTGAAGCACTACTACCTGCAGGGTCTTCACCAGGTCACCGTGAACGCGGACATGTATGTGAACCGCGACTTCTATGACAGCCTGAACGAGACCGAGCAGAAAGCGCTGGAAGTGGCCGCCAACGCGTCGCTTTCGAAGTCGCTTTCCTATCGCATCTATGAAAACGGCAAGGCCTTGAAAGACCTGACCGAAAACCATGGTGTGATCCTTGAGGACACGCCGGCGGACTACTTCACGGAGTATTCTGCCGCCGCCAACAAGGCGCTTCAGGCCGCTGCGGACGAGAACGAGTTCTTCGCGGAAGTCTGGCAGTCGCAGAAGGATTTCGCAGAGATCGCCGTGCCGTTTTGGGCAGGGGCGCAAACCTCGAACGCGAACCTTGGGCGCGCGTTTGCGGATACTCTGAAGTAAGCGAGCAAAATGAGCGGGCCCTTTTTCGGGGCCCGTTTGTTCTTGTTTTCCAAGCGCCAAACGGTGACGCTTCGAAAAGAGGAACGCGGATGCAAGATCCGTGTCCACGGGAGGGGACACCATGGTCGACGAACCGAACCCGGACGATCTGGAGATCGCGGACGAACTGATTGCTGAACGTCGTGCCGAAGCTCCCGGAGAAACGCCGGAAGACATGACATCGTGGCAGCGCCCGATCACGGCCGCCATCGACCTTATAAATTACCGGGCGGGTCAAATTATCGCGTTGCTCATGGTGCCGCTAATCGTCGTGGTGGTGTACGAGGTCATTGCCCGAAACTCGTTCGCGATCTTGCAGAACGCCGGCTTCGAAGACCTGGCGCGTTCGCTGGGCCTTGGGCCGACCCTCTGGGTTTATGACACAAGCCGGATGATTGCAGGCGTGCTGTTCATGGCGGCCGCCGGGTATGGTCTGATGCGCGGCGTCCATATCCGCGCCGATTTCATCTATCGCTTCTGGTCTGCAAAGACGCAGGCAACTGTGGATGCGCTGCTGTATCTTCTTTTCTTCATGCCTTCGATGATCTTTTTCACGATCGTCGCTTCGCAGTTCTGGTGGCTTGCTTTTTCGACCGGCGAGACATTGGCGCTCGACAGTGCCTGGGGGCCACTCCTCTGGCCAGCGCGCTTGGCCATGCCCGTGGGTGGCTTTCTGCTGGCGTTGCAAGGCATTCCCGAAATCTTCCGCGCCTTTCACAAAATGGGCAAGGAGCGCGAGCGTCTTTTCGTGCGTGCCCTGCCGGTTTACCTGATCGCGCTGATCTGGCTCGTCCTTGCGATCTTCACCCCCGACATCGTCCCAGGCGGCGCCTGGTTCACCGACCTGATGAGCGCACGTCCCGCCATGGACAAGCCGACCATCGGTATCATCATGCTGGCCGCAATGCTCTTCGTGATCTTCATCGGCTTCCCGATTTCCTTTACGCTGATCTTCCTCGCCTTCGTCTTTGGCATCTGGGGTTCGAACTTCAAGCTGACGACGCTTCTGATGACGCTGAACACCAACTCCACAATGCTGAACGATCAGCTTATGGCGGTGCCGCTTTTCGTGCTGATGGGCATCGTGATGGAAAGCGCCGGGTTGATGGAGCGTCTTTTTGCGTCAATCCAGATGATTATGGCTCGCGTGCGCGGCGCGCTTTTCATTGCCGTGCTCATCGTATCCACCATTTTCGCCGCCGCGACCGGTATCGTTGGCGCCTCCGTCACGCTTCTTGGCATCATGGCCGGCGCGACCATGAGCCGGTCGGGTTACAACGTGCAACTCGCCGCGGGCACGATCACGGCGGGCGGCACGCTCGGCATCCTGATCCCGCCCTCGATCATGCTGATCGTCATGGGACCGGTGCTGGAGGTTTCGACCCTCGATCTTTTCCGGGGCGCTTTCATCCCCGGCGCGTTGCTTGCCTCGCTTTACCTGATCTACACGCTGGGGCGCTGCTGGTTGAACCCCAACCTCGGCCCCATTCTGGCGGAGGAAGATCAGCCCGACACATCGCGCTACTATGGCGCTGAAGTCGCCCTGATCTGCCTTGGTATCCTGACGGTCTGCCGCGTGTTCGGCCTGAGCCTGAGCGGCGTGTTTGGCGGGCTAATGCCGTTCGGGGGCCTGCTCGTTCTGGCCGCAACACTCGCAGTTGCATATGCGGCGTATAGAAAAATCGGCGTTTTGAAGATCGTTCTGCCGGTTGCCGTTCTGTTCCATCTGGGCATGATCTTCGTGAACATGGGCGAAGGCCTTCCGATCTGGTCCACCGTCTTTGCCGCGTTCATCGGTCTGCTCGCATTTCTGGCAAGACCCATCTACGGAGACGACGCGAACGAGGGGTTCTATTTTTCCCAGCTTTGGGATGAGTTTTTCGCGGGCCTCATGCCGCCGACCATCCTGATCTCCTTCGCGCTCGGCTCCATCCTTCTCGGCTTCGCCACACCGGCAGAGGCTGCCGCGATGGGCGCCTTCGGGGCCATCCTGCTTTCCATCGGCTATCGTCGATTTACCATCCCGGGGTTTTTCGACAGCCTTATCAAGGCACTCGAGATTACCGTGCTCATCATGTTTCTGGTCGCGGCCTCCAACTTCTTTGGCGCACAGTTCAGCGCGCTTGGCACGCCCAGAATGATGACGGAACTTCTGCTCGGCCTCGATCTGTCGCCATTCTTTGTGCTGCTGGTGATCATGGCGCTGATCTTTCTGCTCGGATGGCCGCTCGAATGGGTGCCGATCGTATTGATCGTTGTCCCGATCCTTTTGCCGACGATCGAGGTGCTCTCCCTCCACGGGCTGGAACGGTACGACATGATGGTGTGGTTCGGCATACTGGTTGCGGTAAACCTGCAAACCGCCTGGCTCAGTCCCCCCGTGGCGCTCTCGGCGTACTTCCTGAAGGGCGTGGTCCCGAACTGGGACCTGCGGGACATCTACCTCGGCATGATGCAGTTTATGCTGGTCCAGCTTTTCGGTCTGATCCTCTTGCTGATATTCCCGCAATTGGTGCTCTGGCTGCCGAGGGTAATGAGCGGATAGGGCAGCGCTTTTCCAACGAGCGCGCAGTTCTGTTGCCCCATCTCGATTTGCCGACAAAGTCGGTGAGAGGGAACACGCATCAAGTCATGGCCGGGCGACCGGCTGAACGCACGCATTCCGGCGATGTTTCTGCCGCGCGCCAAGGGCGATCAAACGGGTTGCCGATCTTCAAAGGTGGCTCTCCCGGCTCCGGCGTTTCGATCCGCCGCATCAGCCGACCCTTCGCAAAGAACTTCGTTCGGTCGGCGCGGTCCTGGCCAAGTGCTTCGTGCGCAATCGCATCAAGCGTCCAGCGGTATGTCGTTAGCAGCCACGCCTGATCCAGGAGGTCGCGGGCTCGCGTCGCACCCTCCCGGTAACGCTGGGCAAGGAAGAGCAGCCTCAGAGCCTTTTCGTTCTGTGCCGCGCGACATTTCTCCAGCAGTGTTTCGGCGAATTCCTCGATCTCAGGGCGGGCATCCGCCGCCCAGGTCGCACGGCTGGTCTTCGGCAGACCCGGATCGCGAAACTTGGTTCTGCCAAGCGCTTCATTGGCCCAGGACCTTTCGCGCGCCAGTTCCCCGCGCCATTTTTCCACCGTCCCGACCGGCAGTGTGAAGCGCTGCCCGGGAAGCCGTGCCGCCTTCGTGAAGCAAAAGCTTCTGAACGGATTGTGCCGCGCCTCGATAAAGGGTGGCCTGATGCGATTGGCATGGGACAGCACAAGCAGGGTGCTGTCGTTCATGGCCTCATTCACGCGGTGGTCCGATTTCAACGGCGTGGACAGTCCGATGGCTCGGGAAAAGTCTGCTACGATGTCATCTTTCACGAACGCACGCATGTCCACATTTGCCGGCCCGAACGCCCTGAGCCACGGGTCAAGGCGTTTCGCAAACTCCGGCAGGCGGGGGCGTTCGAAACGGGCTTCAATCGTATCGCCCGACCATTTGACGGCCTGCTGCGTCGCAGATGTCGCCCAGGACAACGGTTCGCGCAGATAGGCGATGACGCGGAGCCTGTCGAAATGCGGCGACAGGGCATCGCGGAGTGCGGTCGCCTCGCTTGCACGAAAAACCGAAAGCCCCTCACCGCTGAGCAGCAGGTGCTTCGGCGCAGCGCTGATTTCCCGTTCGAGACTTTCCCGTTGCGCCGCCCGATGCGCCTCTGCCGCGCCGCCGTCCTGCCATCGCAAACCGCTCAGGAAGTGTGCGTCCTCCTCCCAGAATGCAAGCGACAGCCATTCGCTGTGATTTTCGACGCGATCCGGAAAATGTATGCCAGAGGCGGCAAGGGCCGGCCGACCTGCGGCGCAAGCGGATTGAATGGCCGTCGATCCGGTTTTTGGCAGGCCGATGTGAATAAAGGCCGTCCGCGGCTCCAGCATCGCGGTGTCCTCAACAAGTGTCGCTCCGACCTACTGACGAGATCGCTAAAAAAGTCTTACCGGGATACCTGACTTCTTTCTGAGCAAAGTATCCCGGGGTCTGGGGCGGAGCCCCAGCGGATCGCACCGAAGGTGCGAACCCATATGAAACGTCTCGCTCATTCCGCCGCGACCCCTTCCATCCGGTCTTCCAACTCGTCGGCCGCGTCTTGGAGCGCGGCCAAGGTTTCGGGATCGGGGTCCCAGTAATTCCGATCGGTTGCCTCAAGGAGCCGGTTCGCCATCCGTGCCGACGCCTTTGGGTTGAGCTCCGAAAGCCGCCGCCGCATCTCCTCGTCGAGGACGAAGGTTTCCGACATCCGCTGATAGACCCAGGGCTCCACCTGGCCCGTCGTCGCCGACCAGCCGAGTGTGTTTGTCAGATGGGCCTCAATCTGGCGCACCCCTTCATGGCCATGGGTCATAAGGCTTTCGTAAAACTTCGGATTGAGGCTCCGCGACCGGGTCTCGAGCGCGATCTGGTCTTGCAATGTGCGCACCTTCGCCGTGCCCCGCGTCTGATCGCCGATATAGACCGGGGCCTCTTCGCCCTTGGCGCGCTTCACCGCCCGGCTGATCCCGCCGAGCGTGTCGAAGTAATGGTCGACGCTGGTCACACCCAATTCGACCGATTCAAGATTTTGGTAGGCCAGATCGACGTCTTTCAGCGCCCGCTGGAGCAAGTCGGCATTCTTGGCCGACTTACCGTCGCGCCCATAGGCAAAGCTCTTCCGCGCCTCATAGGCATCCGCCAGATCGTCCTCTTCGCCGAAGGCAGAAGAATCGACCAAGATATTGACGTTTGAGCCATAGGCGCCTTCGGCATTGGAAAAGACCCGAAGCGCGGCCGTCTCAATATCGACGCCCATAGTCTCGGCATAGGCCAGCGCATGGGCGCGGATGTAGTTTTGCTCGGCCGGTTCATCCGCCGTCGCCGCTTTCCAGGCCGCTTCGGCCAGCATGCGGGTCTGGAGCGGCAGAAGATCGCGGAAGATCCCCGACAGCGTCATCACTACGTCAATCCGGGGCCGACCGAGGTCTTCGAGGGGCAAAAGATCCGCGCCCGAGAGCCGGCCATAGCTGTCAAACCGCGGCTTTGCCCCCATCAACGCCAGGGCTTGGGCAATCGGGGCGCCGTCGGATTTAATATTGTCCGACCCCCAAAGCACGAGCGCCACGGTCCGGGGGAGGCTCCGGTGCGTGGCCAGCAAAAGATCCGCCTGTTTCGCCCCTTCGCCCAGGGCATGGGCGGTGGGCATCCGAAACGGATCGAACGCATGGATGTTCCGGCCCGTGGGCAAGATCTCCGGCGAACGGATGAGATCACCGCCCGGCACCGGCGAGACGTAATGCCCCCCAAGGGCATGCATCAGGGGTTCGATTTCGTCGTTTTGCGCGAGTTTAGTGTCGAGTTCCGCCCGCGCTTCGCCCTCAAGTTCCGGGATCGCGTCGAGCATGGCGGCCCGGGCCTCAGCGCCCATGGGCCGACCCACCACATGGAGCCCGTCGGGCATCAGGGCACCTTCGGTTTCAAGAAGGGTAGCCCAAAGCGTCTCGGGATCGCCGTCGAGATCTACGGCCGCCGCCTGGTCGGCGATGAGCCGGGCAAGATCCTCGCGCTCGGCTGCACCGGGCGCCAATTCGCGGTATCGGCTGAGCGAGTCCTTGAGTTCCGCAAGCCCCTTATAAAGTCCTGCAGAGGCCAGGGGCGGGGTGAGATGCGTCACCGTGATTGCATTTGCTCTCCGCTTGGCCAGCGTCGCTTCGGAGGGGTTATTGGCGGTGTAAAGATAAATATTGGGGAGGTTCCCCATTAGCCGGTCGGGCCAGCAGCTTTCCGAGGGGCCCGATTGCTTGCCCGGCATGAACTCAAGCGCTCCGTGCATGCCGAAATGCAAAACGGCGTCGGCGGCGAAATCGTCTCTAATCCAGCGATAAAAGGCCGAGAATGCGTGGGTCGGGGCAAAGCCTCTTTCGAAAAGAAGCCGCATCGGGTCGCCTTCATAGCCGAAGGCCGGTTGGACGCCGACGAAGACGTTTCCGAAGTGCTGACCGAGGACAAAAACCTCGCGTCCATTCGACTGGACCCGGCCCGGGGCGGGCCCCCAGACCTCTTCGATTTCCGAGAGCCAGGGGGTGGAAGCGACGATGTCATCGGCACTCACGCGGGCGGCCACGTTGGCCTCCTGTCCAAAGGCCTCCGAATTGCCACCGAGGACCTTGGCGCGGAGCGCATCGACGCTGTCCGGGACCTCGACGTCATATCCGTCGCGCGCCATGGCTTTCAACGTGTTGAAAAGGCTCTCGAAAACAGAAAGATAGGCGGCCGTGCCGGTGG
Source organism: Pseudomonadota bacterium (assembly GCA_039198225.1). GTDB lineage: Bacteria > Pseudomonadota > Alphaproteobacteria > Rhodobacterales > Rhodobacteraceae > JASJAR01. Next base: position 45,072 of record JBCCTQ010000014.1, on the reverse strand, counting down.
CGCCTGCATTGGGCGGGAAGCCGTAAAGCACCACGGCCACCCGCCGGTCTTTCGGCTTTGAGCGGCGGAGCTTGGCAAGCCGGAGCGTTTTGTCGGCCAGGGCCGCGACCCGGTTAGGGCAGGGCGCCATGGAGCGGTTGGCCCCGCCTTGGCGCCCGGCAAAGACCGTGGGATTCGTCGCGCCGTCGATTTCCGGCAAGGCGACGAGCATCGTCGTTTCCACCGGGCCGAGCCCGCCAGAAGACTTGCCCCATTGGTCGAGCGTTTGGAATTCGAGCGGATGGGCGGCGAGATAGGGCACATCAAGCGCTTCGAGCGTCGCCACGGCCGCATCGCTGTCATTATAGGCCGGACCGCCGACCAAGCTAAACCCGGTGAGCGAGACCAAGGCGTCCACCCGGCCGTCCGAGAAATAGCGGTCAATCGCCGGGCGCCCGTCGAGCCCACCGGCAAAGGCCGGGAGGCAGCGGATGCCGCGTGCTTCGAACGCCTCGATCACCCCGTCGTAATGGGCGCAATCGGAGGCCAGGATGTAAGAGCGGAGCATCAAGAGCCCCACGGTGGCCACGGGGTCTTTGGGGCCCGGCAATAGGTCGGCTGTCTCTACGATGCGACCTTTCGCTTTGGGGTGATAAAGCCCGACTTCAGGGTAATCGATGGGCGCTTTCGCATCGCGCCCATTGAATTCCTCGCGGTCGGCGTAGCGGGTGACAAGGAAACGAATCAGCTCCTCGATATTGTCGTCCGATCCTCCGAGCCAATACTGCATGGCCAGGAACCAGGCCCGGAGATCCTGGGCCTTGCCCGGGATCCATTTGAGGATCTTCGGCAGGCGGCGGAGGATCCGCATTTGCTTTTCGCCGGACGAGGCCGAGGGCTTGGCCGAGCCCCGGAGCTTTTTCAAGAGCTTCACCGCCGTCGAGGCGGGTTTGGCCATGTCGAGCTCGCCCATACGGGTGAGTTTGACCACCGACGCATCGGCGATCATGCCGACGAAAGCGTCTGCCCGCTCGCGGGCGGTTTCGAGCTCAGGGAGGATCGCGCGGATATGCTCTTCGATGAAGAGAAGGTTGGCGATCACGATATCGGCGTGGGAGATGGCCTGTTTGGCATCCGCCAAGGCCGCGTCGCATTCGCCCCATTCGGCTGCGGCGTGGACCGAAACGGAAATGCCTGGAAAATCAGCCGCCAAGCGCTCGGTCACCCGCGCGGCGGGGCCAGCCGCATGGGCGTCGAGGGTGACAATGACCACCCGGTAGCCGCTTATGTAGCCGTCATCGCGCAAAATGGGCCTTCGCTTCGTAAAGGGTGTCGACGCTGATCTCGGCGAGCCCCCGCTCGGTGGCGAAGGCTTCGGTGTTCCGGCGGGCTTTGCCGCGGACAAAGAAGGGGATCTTCCGGAGCTCGTTTTCCGCATCCGGGAGCCAGACAATGCTGATGCCGGCGGGCTCTTCTTCTACTGCGTCCCGGACTTGATCCGGGACCTCGCCTTCGGACCCGGCGGCCGGGCTGTGGGCCGCGTGGTGGGACGGGCCGCTTTGGTCGTTAAACTCGAAGTCTTCCCGGAACATGTGAAGGAGGTGCTCTTCGAGACCCATGACCAGGGGATGGACCCAGGTGTCGAAGATGACGTTGGCTCCCTCCCACCCGACTTGCGGGGAATAGCGGGCAGGGAAGTCTTGCACATGGACGGGCGCTGAGATGACCGCGCAGGGAATGCCGAGGCGTTTTCCGATATGGCGCTCCATCTGCGTGCCGAGGATCATCTCGGGCTGGAGCTCTTCGATGACGCGCTCGACGTCGAGATAATCGTCGGTGATGACCGCTTCGAGACCGTATTCCTTGGCCGTGCGGCGGATATCGCGGGCAAATTCGCGGTTATAGCAGCCCATCCCCACCACCTCGAAACCCATCTCGTCGCGGGCGATGCGGGTGGCGGTTTTGACATGGGTGGCGTCGCCAAAAACGAATACGCGCTTGCCGGTGAGGTAGTTTGAATCAACGCTCGCCGAATACCAGGGCATGCGGAGGCGCGACGTGTCGGCGACCGCCTTTTGGCCGGTGATTTTCTCGACTTCGGCGAGGAATTCATGGGTGGCCGCAACGCCGATGGGGACTGTTTTCGTATAGGGCTGGTCGGCATTCCGTTCGAGAAAACGCGCCGCCGCCTCACCGGTTTCAGGATAAAGGAGCACATTGAAATGGGCGGTCGGGATCCGGGCGATGGCGTCGGGGTCCGCACCCATGGGCGCCACGACATTCACGCCCACACCGCAATCGGCCAGAAGGGCGGTGACTTCGACGATATCGTCCCGGTGCCGGAAGCCGAGCCCGGTGGGGCCGAGAATGTTGGCGGTGATCTCGGGCGTGCGCTCTTGTTCTTCGGCGAGATGCCGAACGATCTGGAAGAACGTCTCGTCGGCGCCAAAATTTTCCTTCCGCTGATAGGAGGGAAGCTCGAGGGGGATGACCGGGATCGGGAGGCCGAGCGCTTCGGCAAGCCCGCCCGGATCGTCTTGGATAAGCTCGGCCGTACAGGAAGCGCCGACGATCATCGCTTTGGGTTGGAACCGCTCATAGGCGTCATGGGCGGCGGTGCGGAAAAGGTTGGCCGTGTCCGAGCCGAGATCGCGGGCCTGAAAGGTGGTGTAGGTGACCGGCGGGCGGTGGCCCCGGCGCTCGATCATCGTGAAAAGAAGATCGGCATAGGTATCGCCCTGGGGGGCGTGGAGGACGTAATGGAGGTCTTGCATGCCCGTGGCGACACGCATCGCCCCCACATGGGGCGGGCCTTCGTAGGTCCAGACCGCGAGCTTCATGGCGCGCCTCGCGAAGTGAGTATTTTTGCCAGGATGAAGGGGCCGGTCATTCTGCGGCCTCCAGCCGGAGGAGCCCACGGCGGCGGAGGGGGCGGGCGAAAAGCTCGGCGAGATCGCCGGCCTGTTCGTAAAAATGCACCGGGGTGAAAACGAGCTCGATGGCCCATTTCGTGGCGAGCCCTTGGGCTTCTAAAGGATTGGCGAGCCCGAGACCGCAGACCGTCAGATCGGGCCGGGCGGCATGGGCGCGGTCAAGCTGAAGGTCGACGTCTTGGCCTTCTGAGAGGGTGGGGCCTTGGTCGATGAGCGCCAGATCCGGCCCGTGGAGGCCCCGGTGGAGGAACGGAGTGCTGATCTCGATGGCCTGCATGCCGCATTCCCGGGTGAGAAAGCGCGCCAAAGGAATTTCGAGCTGGCTGTCGGGGAAGAAGAAGATCGACTTGCCGGCGAGACCTTCCGCGCGGGCCGCAATCGCTTTCCGGGCCCTGGCCCTGGGCGCTTCGGTGACCCGGTCAACCACCTCTCGGGAAATCCCGAAGGCCTCGGCCACCGCATAGAGCCAAAGCGTCGTGCCTTCTTCGCCGAAGGGGAAGGGGGCGGCGATATGGCTGGCGCCCCGGCGTTCGAGGGCGGCATGGGTGTCGCCGAGGAACGGTTGGGCCAAGGCGAATTTCGTGTTTGGCCCAACCCTCGGCGTGCCGTCCGCCCGGCGGGAGGGGAGGGCCCGGACCGGTGTGACGCCGATCGCGTCGAGAAGCCCGAGAGCCTGGTCTTCGACGATGTCTGGAAGGGACCCCACCAGGAGGAATTGCTCTTCCTCGGTTTCTTTAGCCGCGTCGACGATGGTCGCGAGGCAGGCATCTTCGCCTTGGGTGAAGGTCGTCTCAATGCCCGAACCGGAATAGTTCTGGACCATAACATGGGGCCCGTGGACCTCGGTCAGCCGTTCGGCGGCGCGCTGAAGATCAAGCTTGATGACTTCCGAAGGGCAGGAGCCCACGAGAAAGAGCCGGCGAATATCGGGGCGGCGGTCGAGCAGGCGCTCAACCTCGCGGTCGAGCTCTTCGTTGGCGTCGGCAAGGCCCGCGAGATCCTTCTCTTCGAGAATCGCTGTACCGAATCGGGGTTCGGCAAAGATCATCACCCCGGCCGCCGCTTGGAGAAGATGGGCACAAGTTCGTGATCCGACGACGAGGAAAAAGGCGTCCTGCATTTTCCGGTGGAGCCAAACTATGCCGGTCAGACCGCAGAAAACCTCGCGCTGGCCCCGTTCTTTAAGGACCGGCGCGTCCAAACAGCCAGGGCCGCTCGGGGCTTTCATCGGGACGGTCATGGGACGGCCTCGGCTTGGAGAGCGGCGCCTTCGAGCCGGGCGAGACGCAGCTTCCAGAGGAATTGGCCAGCATTGATAATGTAGGCCCCGTAGGCGGCAAGCGCGGTGGCAATGAGCGCCTCGGGCCCCATGGCACCGGTGATCAGCCCCCACATGTAAAGCGTGTGGAGCGCGATCACTCCGAAGGAAAACACGTCTTCCCAAAAGAACGGCCCTGCAAAGAGCCAACGGCCGAAAACGACCTTCTCCCAGATCGAGCCGGTCACCATAATTGCATATAAAAACAGCGTCTTGACGACGATGGAGAGGGTAGCAGCCCCATAGCCTTCGCCGGTTGTAAGGTAGCGTAGGACAAGGGCGAGCGAGACCAGAAAGACCGCGAATTGGAGGGGCGCCAAAACGCCTTGGACAAGGGTCCAAACCGTGGCGTCCCGACGCTCGCGTTCTTCGGGGGTGTAAATAGGCGTTCCCCGACCTGCCCGTTGGAGCCGATTGGACATGACCTCCCCTGGTCTTTGGACAAGATTGAGACTAGCCGCGCTGTCAGCGGAGTGTCAATAATACCTTACACTCTTTCTGTAAGGTCAGCATTGCAGACCGATTGCGCCGGGTCGGATCCCGGAAAGGGCCGAATTGCCCCTAGAATTAAAGGAATTCCCGCGCGCCATGGGCAAATCGGCGGGTCAGGGGATTTGCTGAATGTCAACTCGGTTTGACATTGCATACTGTCTAATTCGGGCGCATAGTGACGCATGTGGCGGATCTAGCCCGATCTGCCAACGGGAGCTCAGGTCCGATGATGGACGATCTCAAGCGCTCCGCCCAAGTCAGGCGGCCTCAGGACAGCGGTGCAGTCACATCCCTGGCAAGCCAAGCCTTGTCCGAATTGGCCAGGAAACGGGCCAACCGGGATGAACGGATCATGGCAGCCCTGACGGAAAAACTCGAAGCAGCGGTCCTCGACCGCAATCCACATCGCAGGATCGCGGTCTTGGCCGAAATGCGGGCCGAGGGAATCGCTGACACCGTGATCGCAGAAACCTGCATACCGGAAGTCGCGCGGCGGCTCGGCGATGCTTGGTGTGAAGACCATATGAGCTTCGCCGATGTCACAATCGGCTCGGCCCGTCTCCAGGCCATGGTGCGCGACCTTGGCGGACCCGACCCCGAAGACGGTCGGACCCAAGGCGGCAGGGTGGCGGTGATCGTCACCGGCGACGAAACGCATACCCTTGGCGCCATGGTTTTGACCAATCAACTGCGCCGGCTCGGCATCTCGGTGCGCCTGATCCTCGGCAAAGACGAAGCGAGCGTCATCCCTATACTTGCCGAATGTGACTTCGATGCGATCATGATTTCGGCATCGCATTCCGAAAAACTTGTCTCCCTGGGGAATTTCGTCGAAAAAATACGGCGAGGGGTTCCCAGCCAGACGCCGATTATCGTCGGTGGTTCGGTGGTGGAGCGCGGAAACGATGTCTTAAAGCGCACCGGTGCTGACTATGCTACGACCAATGTCCACGAGGCCCTGCAATTATGCGGGCTGACGACCACCGACACGCAACCAAGCGGACGACTGAAAGCAATGGCGGAATAGCCAGCGGAGGTGCGGCTGTGACCAGCCGAGGCATGAAATACTGGAGCACAGGGGCGATCCCGCTGATTGGCCCAGATGTGCTCGGTGACATCATTGCCACCGCCTCCGACATTGCGATTGTGATTTCCGATGTCGGCCAGATTTTAAGTGTTCTGATCAATCCGGCCCATCCGAGCTTTGAGCGGCTGAACCATTGGGAAGGCCGCGACATCCGGGAATTTCTTACCGTCGAAAGCGTGCCGAAGCTCGATGCGCTCTTGGGGCGTATCAATGCGGAGGGCGAGTTTGGCCGCGGGGTCGAGCTTAATCACGCCGACAGCACCCATTGGGAATTTCCGGTGCGCTACACGCTCCACCGTATCGGCCCGGACGGCGCGCTGTTGATGCTGGGGCGTGACCTTCGCCCGATCGCCGAGATGCAGCAGCAGCTTGTCGACGTGCAGATGGCGCTCGAGCGCGACTACGAAGCTCACCGCGAGAATGACACGCGGTTCCGTGTGCTCATGGAAGCCACCCGCGATGCGGTGGTGTTTGTGGCTGGCGGGTCCGGTCGGGTCCTGGCCGCCAACGGCGCAGCCGCAGCCCTTTTGGGTGAGGCGGCCGACGGACTGTCCGACCTAGAATTCGCCCAAGAATTCGAAGGCTCAAAACGCGACGGTCTCCTTGACGCGCTTTTGTCGGCGGCGGTGGCTGAAGTCACCGAACCCCTAGAGCTGAAGTCCCGTCGCACCGGGCGGACGCTGGCACTGACGCCTACATTGTTCCGGGCCGCCGGAGAGCGGACGCTTCTTGTGCGCATTGAAGCGGCGGAAACCGCCCCGGCTCCGGTCGATGGCGTGTCCGACGATCTGGCGGACTTTTACCGTGACGCGGCCGACGGCATTGTCTTCACGGATGGCCAGGGCACGCTTTTGTCGGCCAATGAGGCGTTCCTCACCCTTGTCGACGCGCCCCATCCTTCGAATATCAAAGGCCGTTCGCTGGCCGATTACCTCGCCCGTGGCGCCATTGACCTCAAGGTCCTTACCGACAATGCCGCAAGGAGCGGCAAAATGCGGATCTACAGCACGAAACTCCAATCGGAATTCGGTGCCGAGCTTCCGGTCGAGCTTTCGGCAACCTATCTCAACGGCCGTGCCAATCCCGCCATTGCCTTCGTCATCCGCGATTCGAGCCGGGTCGATGCGGTGCGGACGGGGGCCCATGGCGGGCGCGACGAAGGCGTCAAAAGCGTGATGGAGCTGGTGGGCTCGGCAACGCTCAAAGACATCGTCTCCGAGACCACCGATGTGATCGAGAAGATGTGCATCGAAACGGCGGTGGAGCTGACCCGGAACAATCGGGTTGCGGCGGCCGAGATGCTCGGCCTTTCCCGCCAGAGCCTTTACGTCAAACTCCGGAAATATGGGCTTTTGAGCCGCGACTGATCGCCGCCGACGGCGTTTGGGTCCTATCGAATCCTTGCCAAGGGGGTGGCTGTGATGTGTAGTTGACACATGACTGTCAGCTACAGTTTACAGATCCGCCGTTATCCCGAACCGGCCGCCCTGCTCGAGCTGGTGAAGCCAATCACCTGGTTCCCGCCCATGTGGGCCTATCTCTGCGGGATCGTCTCTTCCGGTGTCTCACCGACGGACCATTGGGCCTTGGTGGCCTTGGGTGTCCTTCTTGCCGGGCCCCTGGTTTGCGGGATGAGCCAAGCGGCCAATGATTGGTGCGACCGCCATGTCGACGCGATCAACGAACCCCACCGGCCGATCCCTTCGGGCCGCGTGCCCGGCCGCTGGGGGCTTTGGGTGGCCCTTTTCATGTCGGTTCTCGCCCTCGCCGTGGGTTGGCAATTGGGCCCTTGGGGTTTCGGCGCGACCTGCCTCGCTGTGGCGGCCGCATGGGCCTATTCGGCCCCGCCCGTGCGGCTCAAACGCTCGGGCTGGTGGGGGCCGGGGCTCGTGGGCCTCTCCTATGAAACCCTCCCGTGGTTCACGGGTGCGGCCATCCTTGCGGCGGGCGCGCCTCGATTTGAGATCGTGGTGATCGCTGTTCTTTACGGGCTCGGCGCCCACGGGATCATGACGCTTAATGATTTCAAAGCCCTCGACGGCGACCGGGCGACGGGGATCCGCTCGCTCCCGGTGGTCCTTGGGCCGGAGATTGCGGCACGGATCGCCTCCATTGGGATGGTGCTGCCGCAAACCCTAGTCATCACCCTTCTGCTCATTTGGGGCCGCCCTTGGCACGCCCTTGCCGTTACTGCTCTTCTTCTCGCTCAAGTCGCCGCCATGCGGGTCCTCTTTCGCGACCCCAAAGGCCGGGCGCCCTGGTTTAACGGCACCGGTGTTGCCCTCTACGTTGCGGGCATGATGGTCAGCGCCTTCGCGCTCCGAAGCCTTGGAGGCTTTCCATGACGCTGTCCTGGCTTTCAATTGTCCGGTTGGGCCTCGTGCAGATGGCGCTGGGGTCGATCGTTGTCCTCACGACCTCGACGTTTAACCGGCTGATGGTGGTCGAACTGGCTTTGCCGGCGGTGCTGCCCGGAGCCCTTGTGGCGCTCCATTACGCGATCCAGGTGACGCGGCCCAATTGGGGGTTTCTCTCGGACAAAGGCGGGAGCCGGACGAAATACATCATCGGAGGCATGGTGGCTTTGGGCGCCGGAGCATTCCTCGCCGCGGCCGCACTTCCTGTCTTTGAGACGTCTTTCCCCTTAGGGCTCTCGATCTCCATGGTGGCTTACGGGTTCATTGGCCTCGGCGTCGGGGCCGGGGGCACATCGCTTTTGGCGCTTTTGGCGACAGCCACAGCGCCCGACCGGCGGGCGGCGGCGGCCACGATCACCTGGCTCATGATGATCTTTGGCATCGCGCTCACCGCGGGGATCGTAGGCCAAGTTCTAGAGCCCTACAGCCATGACCGGCTGATGGCGATCGTGGGCGTTGTGACCTTCGGCGCGGTGGCGGTGACGAGCCTCGCGGTTTGGGGCATTGAGCAGGGGATCGAGCGCAAACCCGACCCCGACCCGGTGCCCTTCTTCGACGGGCTCGCCGAGATCTGGCGCGAAAGGACCGCGCGGAACTTCACGATCTTCGTGTTCCTCTCGATGACCGCCTATTTCATGCAGGAGCTGATCGTTGAACCCTATGCTGGTCTCGTTTTCGGCTTCACGCCGGGTCAGTCGACCTCACTTGCGGGCGCCCAAAACGGCGGGGTGTTCCTCGGCATGGTCCTTGTCGGCATTGCAGCGACTGGGTTCAAGCTCGGCGCGCTGCGAACTTGGGTTGTCGCGGGCTGCGTCGGATCGGCCGCCGCCCTTACCATAATCATGCTTATTGGCCAGATGGGCACCGAAGCGCTCGTGCCCGCTGTCGTCCTTTTGGGCTTTTTCAACGGCATGTTCGCGGTCGCCGCCATCGGCTCGATGATGGCCTTTGCGGGCCAGGGACGGGAGCGCCGTGAAGGCACTCGGATGGGTCTTTGGGGTGCTGCGCAAGCGATTGCGGCGGGCTTTGGCGGGCTCACCGGAGCCGCGGCCGCCGATGCCCTTCGCCAGGTTACCGACACTGCTTCAGCCTTCGGCGGTGTTTTCCTCTTCGAAGCGCTTCTCTTTCTCGCGGCCGCCTGGATGGCGCTCCGCACCATGGAAGCGCGCCTCGCCCCTCTGCCCCGCTCGCTCGTTCCGGGAGAATGATGATGGATTTAACTTACGATGTTGTGGTGGTGGGTGGCGGACCGGCCGGCGCCACCGCCGCCCATGACCTGGCCCTCTCCGGCCAAAAGGTCGCCTTTCTCGACCGGGGCGGGCGGATCAAACCTTGCGGCGGCGCGATCCCACCCCGCCTAATCTGGGATTTTGACATCCCCGATGACCAACTCGTCGCGCGGATCTCCACCGCGCGGATGATCTCGCCCAGCCAGCGTTCGGTGGATATTCCCATCGAGAACGGCTTTGTTGGCATGGTCGACCGCGAGCACTTCGACGAGTTTCTGCGCTGCCGGGCCACCAAGGCAGGGGCCCATCGCAACACAGGCACATTCCAGCGGATCGAACGCGACGGGGACGGCACCCATGTGGTCTACCGCGACAAGGTCTCGGGCAACCAAATGCGGCTGACGGCGAAGATCGTCATCGGGGCCGATGGGGCGAAATCCGGCGTCGCGCGCTCTGAGATGCGAGACGGCGAGCGGCCGCCCTACGTGATCGCCTATCACGAGATCATCAAAGCCCCGGGCAAGATCGGCCAATACGACCCCGAGCGCTGCGACGTGATCTATGACGGCACAATCAGCCCGGATTTTTACGGCTGGGTCTTCCCCCACGGCGACAGCGCCAGCGTGGGCATGGGCACGGCAAACTCCGAGATCGATCTGAAAAAGGCCACGGCGGAACTCCGCGTCGCCTCCGGGCTTGAGAATTGCGAAACGATCCGCCGCGAAGGCGCACCCATCCCGCTCCAGCCCCTAAAGAAATGGGACAACAGCGAGGACGTGGTCCTTGCCGGCGATGCCGCGGGAGTGGTCGCTCCGTCTTCGGGCGAAGGGATCTATTACGCCATGATCGGCGGGCGCTACGCGGCCCATGCGGCGGCGGCGGCCCTTGCTTCCGGGCGAACAACCGACCTCGCCCTGGCCCGAAAACTCTTCATGAAAGAGCATAAAAACGTCTTCCGGGCGCTTCGGGCCATGCAGGACGCCTATTACAAGTCCGATGAGCGCCGCGAGCGTTTCGTTTCACTTTGCCACGACGTGGACGTCCAGCGCCTGACGTTTGAAGCCTATATGAACAAAAAGCTCGTGAAGGCTCGGCCCCTGGCGCATTTGAAAATCGGGCTGAAAAATATCGCCCATCTGACCCGGCTCGTGCCAGAAACCTTCGCATGAGCCAAATGATTCCCGCTTGGGTCGACGGCGTGCTCCAGCCGGTCGAAAAACTCGCCGTCCACCAACGTGGCCTCCGCCATAAGGCGGTGAGCGTCTTTGTGATGGCAGGCGAAAAGCTCCTTCTCCAGCAGAGGGCTTTGGGGAAATACCACACGCCCGGTCTCTGGGCGAATACCTGCTGCACCCATCCAAAGTGGGAAGAAGAGCCAGGGATCTGTGCCGTCCGACGCCTTGACGAAGAGCTTGGCATCTCCGGCCTCGACCTCACCCATCGCGGCCAAGTGGAATACCGCGCCGATGTGGGCGGCGGGCTGATCGAGCACGAAGTGGTCGAGATCTATGCCGCAGAAGCGACAGAAAACCTGAAGGTCACGCCGAACCCTGACGAAGTAGAGGCCTATCGCTGGACCCATATCGACGAGCTTCGCCGTGACGTGGTGGCCCGGGCGGCGCTCTACACACCTTGGCTTCGGATTTATCTCGACCGGCACAGCGAACTGATCTTCGGCGAGACCCTCACGGGCTGAAAGCCTGGCAAGCCAAACCGCAGTACCGGTTTAGCCCGGAAGAAACCCCTCAATCGTGATGGCGATCAGCCATAGGCTCAGTACGATCCACGTTGTGATCATCGCCCAGTACATCACCGGCTGACGGTCGCGACCGACAGGCTCAATGAAGTCGGCGCGGCCTGATTTGAGCGCGGGCAAGGTCCAGATAAGAAACAACAACCCCCAAAATGCAGGGACGTCGAATAAGACGGCGAGCCACACGCATAGGAGTCCCAGGATCGCCTTCCACGGGATGGGAGAGGGCTTTGGCGATGCGGAATGAAGTTGTGTTTCAGGTTGTGGGGTTGGGTTGGATGCTTCGGCACGCGCCATGAAATGTGCGCCTTGGCGATCCACAAACATGCTCCGATTGTCGGGCAATTCGGAGAGGACCTTCCCCCCATTTTTCATGATCAATTCGCCGAACGCATTCAAAGAAGTCACGTCAAAGCAGGGCATCCAGTATTTGAACGTGCCACGGATCCTTTCTGGCACCTCCTCTACACGGGCGACGATTGAGCCATCGGGATTGCGAACGTCGAATGTTGGCCAGGCCTGCCCTGTGCTCGGAACAAAGGTCCAGCCGAAAAGATCTGCGTAGAATTCCCTGATTTGAGCGATGTCATCCACGTGATGGTAACGGCGCTGGACTGTGCCATGGCCCTCCGTCGCCGAAGGGATCTCCGGCCCTTGATAGAGCGTAAAGCCAGCACCGGAGGGATCTCTCACCAGCGCCGCCTGCGCGTTCTCGTTAAACGCTTGCTGCTCGACTTCGATGACCACCCCGTGATGCGATTTTGCTCGTTTGACCATCTCTTCGACATCTTCGACATGTACATAGGACATCCAGAACGAAGGCATGTTCATGTCCGCCAATCGCGATGGCATGGGGAAGAGTGCGGCGACGTCGCGGCCGTTTACTCTCGCGACGTCGTAAAGAGGATCACCCTGGAGGCTCCAGCCAAACATAGCGCTGTAATCCGATCGCGCAGCGCCCATGTCGTAGGTTGAAAGGTCCGTCCAAACGAAATGTCCAATGGTCATTTTGTTGCGTTGCCGTGGCAGTTCTTTCTTGTCTGGCAAGACTTAAGGGCAAATTCGCCGTTCCAAAGGGCAAGTTGCTCTTTGGCGCAGGGATGACCCACGTACCTACAGGCTAAAGGATCTGATTTCGTATCTATCCGGTTTCCCCCGCCGGACCCTGGGAGGTCCGGCGGTTCCGCGTCTCGTTGGGAAAAAAGGGCGTCGCTCGGGAGGACCCCAGCGACGCCTAGTTTCCTGTAGCCAACAGGAAGGGAACCGGGGTGTGGAGGCCCCGAGGATCGGACGCGGCTAGACGTCCGATGGCGAGGCGAGGGGCGACCTTATTCTTGGCCGCCTCCCGCTCATACGATGGCCCGCACGATATGGGTGCCCATATCGAGCAAGGCGTTGGGATCTTCCGGCAGGAGCGCCGAAAGAGCCTTGAAGAACAAAATGAAGAACAGCACCGCCATGCAGACCAGCGCGGCATAGGCAGCCCCCATCGTCATCTGGGTGAAGATCCAGAGATAGAGGCTCGGCTGCTTTTCATGTTCGAGATACCACTTGCTATTGTGTGCCATCACGCGCGCTCCTTATTGGGGCGGAAGGTAGGGTTCGAAGTCTGCCGGCGTCTCGGCGGGCACATAGTTGAATGCCGCCCCGTAGCCGTGCTCTTGCGCCCAAACGAACCAGTTATCGACAACCGTGCCGGTGAGCAGGATGCCGATGCCGCCGGTCAGCGTCGTCAGCACCGCAAACCACCAGGCCCAGCGGTGGATCCCTTCCATCGTGGCGTTGAACCCCATGGTCCAGCGCCAGAAGAGACCGGCCCGTTCTGAGGCCGTGCCCCGGTCGGCGATCTGTTCGAGCTCCCGGTCCCCGCCGAGGCGCGTCACCGAGAGGATCGTCGCCCCGTGCATCGCGAAAAGGAGCGTCGATCCGTAAAGGAACGCGATCGAGAGCGCGTGGAACGGGTTGTAGAAGAGATTGCCGTAGGTCAGCGAGAAGAGGTTGGTCCAGTCAAGATGGGTGAAGATCCCGTAGGGCACCGCCTCCGACCAGGATCCCATGAGGATCGGCCGGATGAGACCCAAAACCAGGAACAGCCAGATCGCAGACGCAAAGGCGTAGCAAACGTGCTTGCCCATGCCGAGCTGGTTGGCCAGGAGCCAAGACCGGACCCACCAGGACATCACCGAGACCAGGAGGAAGAATGAGGCGATGAGATAATAGCCCCCTTCCGCGATCGGCGGGAAACCAAGCCCGTATTCCGGCGCGGGCGGATCCAGCGAGAGATAGAAGAGATCCCGCATGAAGACAGCCGGGTTGTAGCCCGCCTGCCCCCAGAACCAGAACCCGACCATGACAAACCAAGTCACCCCGGAGACGAGCGAGAGAAGACCCCAACCGCCGAGATAGAAGGGCCCGAGCTGGGCATTGCCGAACCAGCCCACGAGTTGGGAGAACCCGGCCCCTTTGCCTCGTTCATTGAGATCGGCATCTTCGATCATGCCCATTTCGGGCGGTCCCTGGACTTGGACCTGCGTGAAGATGTTTTGATATTCGGTTTGCAGAAACCTAGCCATTGACGCCTCCTGGAATGTCGACCCACCAGGGCAAGTCGAGGTACCAATCCCACCAGAATATCCACTGGTCGAACCAGACGGTGCCGGAGATCACGATGCAAATCGCGCTCCAGAACCCGGCATTGAGCGCCAGGAGAAGCCCGAGGCGGTGGATGCCGAGGGGCCCGATCGAGTAGCCGATAAAGTCGCGGAAGAACGTGTCTTCATGCTCGGGCTGGCGCATTTCCTTACCCTTTTCGGGGTTGGCCGCCGAGAGGATCAAGGAGCCGTGGAGCGCGAGCGCGAGCGTCGTCGTAAAGAAGAACGTGATCGCGATCATATGGGCAGGGTTGTAGTGGAAATTGCCGTAGAGGTAGCCGGTGTAGCTGACCCAATCGAGGTGTGACCAGATCCCGTAAGGGAAGGCGTGGCCCCAGGCGCCCATGAGCACCGGCCGGATCACCACGAGCGTCGTGTAGGCGAGGATTGCAAAGCTGAAAGCGACCGGCACATGGAAGCCGATGCCGAGTTTCCGGCAAATCTCGACCTCCCTTAAGGCCCAGGAAATAAACGCGCCGTGGGCGCAGATCGTCACGATCTGCCAGAGCCCGCCCTCATTCAGGGGTGCCGCTCCAAGCCCGTAGCTGATGGGCGGGGGGTTCACTGAGATGAGCCAAGGGTTCCACGTCCCGTTGAGGACCGCGGAATAGAAGATGAGGATCGTTCCGAGCCCGGCGAAAAAGATCGTCGTCACCCCGAAGAATCCTACGAAAAATGGGCCGACCCAGAAATCGAACAGATCGCCGCCCACAAGCGTACCGCCGGGTACGCGATATTTTCGTTCGAAGCTGAGCATAGCCATACTTCTTACTCCGTTTGATGGCGGCGCCTGGGACGCGTACCGGCGTCCTGGACCGTCGTTGCTGGGTTGCCGCGGGCGGGATTCCCGCCCGCAGCGATTTCAGTGCAATTGGCTATCCACCGGCCGCATGTGCGGCGGCGTTGGCGAACCAATTGATCCCATTGCTGAGCACGACGAGATGGATCATCGCGGCCAGCAAAAAGAGGAAGACACCCTGCGCCACGAACACGCGGCGAGGATCGAAGACGAGCCAGATCTTGTAGAATTGAGCCACGCTTCAGCCCTCCTAGACGAACCAAGGCCACCAAATGTACGTGGCAATATGAGCGACGAGTGCGATGGCTGCGAAAAGCCAAAGCCCGCTCATATAGACCGCGTGCAATTCTTGGGCCTGGTCATCGGTGAGACCTGTAAAAGACAGGTCGGTTCTATCAGCCATTAATCCTCCGGATCTGAGACTGACGCCGCGTCCCCCGCGGCTGGGTCCCCGCCACGGGCGCCCGAAGGCCCCCTTGCCGGGTAGTCGTCGGTCCGAGGAGGGCCGACGGCATCTGGAAAGTCTTCTTCATGCCGAGAAAATCATCGGTGTGATGATCCTGGCTTGGCTCCAAGCGCGGGCGACGGGGCCTTTCTCCGGTAAGCGGAGTTGTCGCGCCGCAGCAAGGAACCAAGTCAGGCTTGCCAGGGGCAAGGTCGCCAGGAAAATCAGGGCGAAATAGGCCATGAACTCGGCTTTGGGGCGCCGCTGCAATGCACTCCTTACCGGGATGTTGGCAGTATGGTCTGTCATTGGACTCCTCCCTGATTTCCTTGGGTATTCTGGCCCTTGAGGGCTTCTATGGTTTCCTTGACGACGCGCTCGGCCCCGGATTCGAGGGCGGCTTTTTCAGCCGCGTCGCGCAAGGACTTCGCCGCCGATATCCTCGTGAGGATCGGGTGGGTGGCGACGATCCGGTCGAGCTCGGCCTGGGCATCTTCGTCCCAAGGAAAGTCGCGGCGGAGCTTCGTCGGTGTGGCTGCTGCTGAATCCATGTCAGACGAGAGCGGCAGGATATGAAACAAGGCGTCAAAGAGGGAATTGCACACCTCTTGGACGAGATACGTCGCCCCGCCGTAGCCCATAAAGGGCGTCCCCGTGGCCCGCCTGATGGCGGCGCCGGGAAAGCTGGCGGGAATAAACGCAGGCGCTGGCCCGTGGCCGCCCTTGAGTTAGGCGAGATACATCTTCTCGTTGATCGAGCCGAAAACCACCAAAGGCCGGTGCAGCTTGATGAGCGCCCTCACCTCTTCGTTGTTGGTCTTCTTCCCGGCGGTCCGAGCGACGGCAAAGGCACATGGAAGGCCCATATCGTTCTCGAAGAAGTTCTTGAGACCTCTCGAATAGGTCTCGGTCCCGACAACCCCGAAACTCGCGGTCGCGAAGAAATCCTGGGTGACCGAGCGCCAGAGATCCCAGACCGGTTTTATCGTCGAATGCTTCTCACGCTCGATGAAAGGCTCGGGATCAAGGTCGAGCATCTTGCCGAGTATGCGGAGAAATTTCGTTGTAGAATCAAGGCCAATGGGCGCTTGGACATAAGGCTTGCCCAGGACCTCCGAGAGGCCGCGGCCAAATTCGCGGTACATGCAGACATTGACATCGGCATTCACGAGGCCCCGCATTTCAGCGAGGTGCATGCCCATCGGCATCACCATATTCACCTCGGCCCCGATCCCTTCGACGAGGCGACGGATCTCGGCGAGATCGGACGGCATGTTGAAAACGCCGTACATCGGCCCGAGGATATTGACCCGCGGCTTGGCATCTTCGGCGCGCTTGGCCTCGCGGGGCATCCGGCCTTTGGTCATGCCAAACTCGGTGAAGAGCCAGGTCATCGCGCGGTCGGCCGCTTCCCACTGGTCCTCGTCGATCGTGCGGGGCAAAAACCGCTGAATATTCGTGCCTTGGGGCGTTACACCGCCGCCGATCATTTCAGCGATTGAGCCCGTCACGACCACCGCAGGGAGGGCGGGATCGAGGGTCTTCCAGGCGCGTTCCATCGCCCCTTCCGTGCCGTCCCGGCCAAGCTCTTCTTCGCCCAAACCGGTCACCACGATGGGCAATTCATGGGGCGGAAGGGCGTCGGTGTAGTGGAGGACCGAGGTCACAGGCAGGTTCTCGCAGCCCACCGGCCCGTCGATCACCACTTGAAGACCCTTGACGGCGGTAAAGGCGTAAACCGCCCCCCAATAGCCCCCGGCCCGGTCGTGATCTTGGATCAGCATGGGCGCGCCTCCAAAGTAGACGCAGCCGGAGCCCGCCGTCTCGGCCAATCGGGCGCGCCGCGGGGCGCCATATGCGGAGCGCGATGCACTAGATCATCTCCGACGCTTTGGCGGCCTTGGCCTGCTTTTCGAGCTTTTTCAGATGGGCGGCGCGGAAGTCTTCGCGCACATTCGGATCGCCCTCCCAGACGCCGGCCGTGTCGCCAGCGCCAACCCCTTCGAAAAACTCGGTCATCCGGTCCATGCGCTCTTTGTTGGCAATGGCGGCGTTGATGACCTGGGCCAGCGAGCCCGCCCCTGCCGGGCCCATGAGGGGGCGGGCCGAGATGAGGTTGGTAAAGTAAAGCGACGGGATGCCGAGTTCTTTGCCCTTTTGGACCACCGGGGTCGTCCCGACGGCAAGGTCGGGCTTAATCGCTTCCATCGCCATGATGTCGTCTTCGAGGGAGGCGCGGAATTTGACTTTGACGCCCTTGTCCTCGAGCCAGGCCCGGTCGGGTTCGGACATGTCCGTCTTGGCACAGGCCGAGCCGACATAAGGCACGTTCGCCCCGCTCTCGATGAGGAGGCGGGCGACAAGCAACTCCGAACCTTCGTAGCCAGAGAGCGTGATCGTCCCGTTGATCGGCGTGGCGCCCAATGCGCCCTTGATCGCCGGGAGGAATGTGTTTTGCGCCGCGGCCACTTTCTCGGCCGGAAGCCCGAACGCCTCGCCGATGTTCGAAAGCCACGCCGCGGTCCCGTCATGGCCCACGGGCGCCGAGCCGACGATGGGACGGCCCGCAGCACTGAACTCGCGCATGGCGGCTGTGTAAAACGGGTGGATTGCGGCCACGCCTTTGCACGCCATGGCCGAATATAGCTCGCGCCACTCCCGGCACGGCACCACGGGGCCTACCGCCAAACCCAAAGGATCAAGCATGCGCCCGATCATCACCGGATCGGCGGGGAACATTTCACCCAAAAGCGCCAGTTGGGGCCGATCATCGGCCCCGCCTTCCGGACCCGGCACCGGGCCCGCTTCAATCTCTTTTCGCGCATAGGCGAGCATCGCGCCTGCAAGCACGTCTTTTGCTTCGGCGTGGGTCGGTATTCCGAAGCCCGGCACGTCAATCCCGACGATCCGGACCCCGTTGATCTCGTCCGGCAGGAGCCGGAGCGGGACGCCCGAGGCGGTCGGAACACAGAGATTGGTGACGACGATGGCGTCGTAACGGTCGGGGTCGGCCAACTCGTGGACAGACTCGCGGATATCTTCGAAGAGCTTGCCCGTCACAAGCGTCTCGGAGTTGAACGGCACGTAGCCCACCGAGCGGCGCGCGCCGTAAAAATGCGACACGAAGGTCAGCCCGTAAACACAACAAGCGGAACCCGAAAGCACGGTTGCGACCCGCCGCATCCGAAGCCCCACCCGGAGCGAGCCGAAGGCGGGGCACATGGATTGCGGCTTGTCGTGGGGGCCTTGGGGATAATCTTTGGCGTATTGGTCCAAAAGTTCGGATTGGCCGGCGTTTCGCGCGGCTTCTTCCATGGTTTTGGCACCCGCATGGCAGCCCATCCCGTCGCCTTGGAGCGCGGGCGGCGGATCGGGCTCCGGCAAGCGATCCTTGCCAGTTTTCACCTCCGCCTCGTGGGCCTTATCGTAACGGACTTCAGCCGGCATCGGTGACCAATTGGACCGAAGTTTGGGTGTTGCGCCGGGTCCGCTCGCAGAGCACTCGGCTCTCGCAACGGGTCTGTTCGGCGAGGATCGCAAGCTCTTCGCCTTCCCGCGCCAGCCGGTCGCAGAGGATCAGAATGGCTTCGGTTTCGGCCGACGAATAGGTCTCAAGCGTCATCGTAGAATACCTCGAGCGATTCTCTGGGAACGGCGTCGGGCCCGCGCATATCTTCGTCGGTGGCCGGATCGAGGACGACGCCGGCGCCGGTATCTGACCCGTCAAAGAGTTCGAGCAACTCGTCTTGGGTCAGGGGCCGCGGCCGGATCGGCGGCGCCTCGGCCACGTTGAGGCCCAGCTCTGCGAAAAGCCCGCCCCATTGGCTCTCGTTTGTCCCTACAATTTGATAATTGGCCGACTTCTTCCGAAGATCGTCATCCTGGGGGATCGACGCGAGGATCGGCACGCCCGCCTCCTTGGCAAAGCTCTGGGCCTCGCCGGTGCCGTCATCCTTATTGATGACCAATCCAGCGACGCCCACGTTGCCGCCGAGCTTCCGGAAATACTCGACCGCGTTGCAGACGTTGTTGGCCACATAAAGCGACTGGAGGTCGTTCGAGCCCACAAGGATCACCTTTTGCGCCATGTCGCGCGCGATCGGTAGGCCGAAGCCGCCGCAAACCACGTCGCCCAAAAAGTCAAGCAGAACGAAGTCAAAATCCCAATCATGGAAGCCGAGCTTTTCCAAAAGCTCAAAGCCGTGGATGATACCGCGCCCGCCGCAGCCCCGGCCCACTTCGGGCCCGCCAAGCTCCATGGCGAAGACCCCGCCCCGCTTAAAGCAGACATCGCCGATCTTGACCTCTTCGCCGGCGAGTTTCTTCTTCGTCGAGGTCTCGATGATGGTCGGGCAGGCCTTGCCGCCGAATAGGAGTGAGGTCGTGTCGGATTTCGGATCGCAGCCGATCAGAAGGACGCGTTTGCCCTGCTCGGCCATCATGTGGCTCAAATTGGCGAGCGTGAAGCTCTTGCCGATGCCGCCCTTGCCATAGATCGCGATGATCTGGGTTTTGCTGGTGGGTTCTTCGGTTTGAATGTCTGCCAGGTCTTCGTCGGCCTCAGCCTTGAGCCGCTCATTAAACCCGCGGAGCGCTGGGGGCTGGCCCTTGCTGGGCCGGGATGGGGTCACCTCGTCCTTCATGGGTGGCCTTTCCAGTCAATGATCATCTTGAGGCAGGAGGGGTCGGAGAACGCAGCCTGGTAGGCCGCCGCGCCAGCGGCAGCCGGGGCGGTGTGGGTCACAAGGCCACCGAGGGCCAATGAGCCCATTTCGATAAGGCTCCGGATCGCGAGAAGATCGTCGACGGCCCATTCCGCACTCACCCGAATCCGGGCCTCGCGGAGGAAGGCAGGAGGATAGATGAACGAGAGCGGCTTGGCGTAAAATCCCGCAAGCACCACTTCGCCGCCCTTGGCGAGGCGTGAAATGGCGATATCGAGAATGTCTTCGGCGCCGCTTGCGTCAATTATTGTGCCGTAGTCGCTTCGGTAGTCGTCTTCGGGATCAAGGATTTCATAATCGTGCGTCCCGCCGCGCCGGAGCGGGTCGGTTTCCCAAACCGTGGGCGGCGGAGCACCGCGGGCGATGGCGATGCGAGCCATGAGCCGGCCAAGAACACCGTGGCCGATGATAAGGTCTGGATCGGAAGCACCCGGCGCCGCAAGCGCATGGTAGGCGGTGGCGGCAAGGGCGATGAGCGCCCCCTCCTCGCAGAGTGACGAATCGATTCGAAGGGCCCGATCGGCGGCAATAACGACGCGGCGCGCATTGGCCCCGAAAAGCCCCCGCGCATCCACATAGCAATCCGCCCCTGGCACGAAGACTTTCTCGCCTGGGCGAAAGCCAGTGCCCGGTGCGGCCTCCACCACGCGCCCAACCGCCTCGTAGCCTGGCACCAATGGATACCCCATGCCGGGGAAATCAGGCATCCCTCCGCTCCAAAGGAGCTTTTCGGTGCCCGTAGAGACCCCCGCATGGTCGATCTCAACCACGAGATCGCCCGGCACGGGATCGCGGAGATCGACATGGTCAAGCGCCAGGTTACCGGGTCCGTTCAGAATGATCGCAGCGGTCTCCAAGCCTCACTCCCTATTGAGGTAAATCCGTCTTTCCGCCGAGGGGCGTGCGGAACTATCTGTCAGTTTAAACTTACAGTTTAGACTGTCAATTGGTTTAGACATTTTCCCGGCCACCTGACGCCCTGTCACTCGGGGCGGACAGCGGTCACCGCGCTGGTGACAAAGGGGCGCGGGGCATGGGGAGCGGCGATCTTCCGAAATCCCGCATGGCGGAGGAGGGCTCCGATCTCGCCTGCGCTCCGGACCCGGCCAGTGCCCATGGCAGCGCAATAAAGGGCGAAATAGACGTCCCCTGCCCGTTCGGGTGCCCGGCGTCCTGCCATGGGTTCGGAAATCACGATCCGCCCGCCTGGGGGAAGCGCGCTGTAGATCTTGTCCAGCAGCGCGGCGACCGTGTCGTCTTGGTGGTCGTAAAGAACCCGCACCAAGGTGATGAGGTCCGCACCTTTGGGGAGAGGATCTTTCCGAAAATCACCGGGCTCAATGGTCGACCGCTCCCCTTGCCCTGCGCGCCGAAACCGGTCGGACGCCGCCTCGGCGACACCTGGCAGGTCAAAGAGCGTGCCCTCGAGGCTTTGGTATTCGGCAAGGAGCGCGGACAGGAACGCGCCCGTCCCTCCCCCCACATCTATGACCCGCGTGGCACCTGCAAAGGACACCATCCGAAGCGTGTCCTCGGCGACGAGGATCTGGCTGTCGGCCATCAGTTGCGAATAGCGCGCCTTAACCTCCGGATCAGCCGCACCGCCCGCGCCGAAGACATAAGGCCAAAAGCCCGCGAGCTCGGGCTCGGTCTCACCCCGAAGGAAGGCGACCGGATCGGCAAGGTCGCGGTACAAGATGTCGTGGTGGGCGATCATGTCAGAAAGACCCGGCACCCCGAGAAGGGCAGCCCCTTTCCGCGCGGTCCGGTATCGGCCTTGGCCGGCGGGCTCAATAAGGCCCAAGGCGACACCGCCCCGAAGGAGCAGCCTGGTGCGATCTTCGCTGAGACCAATGCGAGGCGCGAGGGACGCGGCCGAGCTCGGCGTCTCGAAAAGCGTCTCTAACACGCCCAATTCCACCAAGGCGCGGAGGATCTGGCTGTGGGCGAACCCGGCGATGAGATCAAAAAGTGCTTCGCCTTCGGCCTTGGCGACCCGCCCCAAGAACGGAAGCCGGGCGGTAAGCTTTTGGAATTGGCGGGAGCGAACCAGACGGTTGCGCCAGGCCGCAAATGACCCGGCCGGACGGGGGCGCCCGCCGGGCAACCCCGTCTCCGTAATGGGCGTGTCACTCACCGGGAATTGTCGGGCGAACCGGTGTAAGCTGTTCCGCCGTCTTCCGCACCATCTCCGCGAGCATCGCTTCGCCCGGGCAATGGGGGATCGAGGCAATGGCACCGGCAAGAATATCGTCGAGCCGCGCAATGGCACCGTCGATACCCAATTCGGTCACTGCCGAGGGCCGGCCATGGAGCGGGTCCTGGCCCACGGGCTTGCCGAGCGTTTCTTCCGAACCGAGCGCATCACGGAGATCATCGGCCACCTGGAATGCCTCGCCGATCCGAGCGCCGAGCTCTCCCCACGCGTCGGGCGGCTCTCCGGCGGCAAGGGCGCCCATCTCGGTGGCGGCAATAAAAAGGGCACCGGTCTTTGCCTGATGATAGGCGGCGAGGTCAATCTTCGGCTCGCTTTCCCAACCTTGGCCGGCGCAGATCCCATGGGGCATCCCGGTGCGACGCGACAGAATTCGAATAAGGCCAAGTGCCCGCGCCGGATCGGAGACCCCGGCATCGGCCAAGATGTCAAAGGCCATAATGATGAGGCTGTCGCCCGTCAGAACCGCCGTCGCTTCCCCGTAAGCCCGGTGGACCGTGGCCTTGCCGCGCCGGATCGGCGCGTCATCAAAGGCCGGCAGGTCATCATGGACGAGCGACGCGCAATGGATGATCTCAAGGGCAGCCGCGGCGGCATTGGCGAGCATCGGATTTTCATCCCCGCAAGCCAGGGACACCGAAAGGAGGATCGTCGGACGGATCCGGGCGCCGCCGGGTTTAACCGCATAATCGAGCGCTTCCCCTAAACGACGCGGTGCAGGCGCGGTTCGGCCCCGAAGGATGGCGCGGTTGAGGGCGGTCTCGATGCGAGTCTTGAGCGGCATGGCGTGTCCGTCCTCCGTTTCTGCAATTGTCAGTCTAGGCTGACAGTATACATGTAAATGATAGTGGACAACGGCTCTGCCGGAGTCAACAATCTGGCCATGGCCCGGGGAGAAGAAAAAACGCTGGTGATCGGAGCCGGGTTCGGTGGCCTGGCATCGGCGATCCGGCTTGCCGCAGCGGGGCAGCGGATCGAGGTGCTCGAAGCCGCTGCTGCGCCGGGCGGGAAAGCCCGGGCCGTTCCCTCGGCGGCGGGGCCAGTGGATGCCGGGCCGACGGTTCTCACCATGCGGTGGGTTTTTGACGACCTCGCCCAGGCCGCCGGGACCCAGCTCGAAGACCACATTGCTCTAACGGCCGAACCGGTTCTCGCGCGTCATTTCTGGCCCGATGGAACATCGCTCGATCTCTTCGCCGATCCAGAGGCGAGCGCCGCCGCCATCGACGCCTTCGCAGGGTCGAAGGAAGCCATGGCCTTTCGGGCGTTTCGGGCCGAAGCAGAGACGATCTTTGCTGCGTTTAAAGGCCCAATGATGGAAACCAGGGCGCCGCGGCTCGGCGCCTTGGCTCGGGCGGCCCTAAGCCATCCTACGGCCTGGTCCGCGCTTCGGCCCGGAGCGAGTATGGCGGGCCATCTTGCAGGCCATTTCAACGACCCCCGCCTCCGTCAGCTTTTCGGGAGATACGCGACATATGTGGGCGGCGCGCCGTCCGGGGCACCGGCGCTTCTTGGTCTGATTTGGCGCGCCGAAGAGATGGGAGTTTGGCGAGTCGACGGCGGCATGCATCGGCTCGCGGCGGCCCTCGCCCGGATCGCCGAGGGCCTCGGGGTGAGGTTCCGCTACGGCGCGAAAGTCGCCGAGATCACCGTTTCAGGCGGGCGGGCCGACGGCGTCGTGCTCGACACCGGCCAGCGGATTGGCGCCGACCGGGTCGTCTTCAACGGTGATCCTCGCGCCCTGAGAGAGGGGCTTTTGGGCCCCGCCATGGCCCGAGCTGAGCCGCGCCGGTCGGTCGAGCCTCGCTCGCTTTCGGCCCGGGTTTGGAGTTTCGCCGCCCAGGCGACAGGGCCCGAGCTTCTGCATCACAACGTGTTTTTCGGGGCAGATCCTGCCTTGGAATTCGACCCTATTCTGGCCGGAAAGCTCCCCCGGGACCCGACCTACTACATCTGCGCCGAAGATCGGGGCACCGGTAAAACGCCGCCCCACGTCGAGCGGTTTGAGATCATCGAGAATGCCGCGCCCCTTCCCGGGGCGGAAGAAGAGGAGGTTCCATGTCGGACGCGTCTTTTGGAAAGCCTGGCCCGTTGGGACCTGGCCTTCGATCCCCTGCCCGACCCCGCCACGCTGACGACGCCGACTGGGTTCG
The DNA here is from genome assembly GCA_039198225.1 of Pseudomonadota bacterium. GTDB lineage: Bacteria > Pseudomonadota > Alphaproteobacteria > Rhodobacterales > Rhodobacteraceae > JASJAR01. The sequence goes on along the minus strand of JBCCTQ010000014.1, from coordinate 20,877 downwards.
AGGCGCTGTTTCCCGGATCGGCCGGTTCCCTTTACGGGCGGAGCCCACACGGGACCTTCGCGGCCCTGGCGCGGCCGCGGGCGACAACGGCGATCCGGGGTCTTTACCTGGCGGGGGGCGGGGCCCATCCGGGGGCGGGAGTGCCGATGGCAACCCTTTCCGGCCGGCACGCGGCAGAGGCGATCTTGACCGGCCAAATTTCGACATCGCCGTCCCGCCGGACGGCTATGCCTGGTGGTATGTGGACGGGATCAGCGCGGACGGGACCCGCGCGGTCTCGGTCATCGCCTTCGTAGGGTCGGTTTTCTCACCCTGGTACCGCTGGTCGGGGCGGAAGGACCCGGAAAACCACGTTTGCATCAACGTGGCGACCTATGGGCCCGGTGGAAAGTTTGCCATGACCGACCGGGGACGGGCCGCACTCCGCCAATCCGCGGATGTGTTCGAGGTGGGACCGAGCCAGCTTTGCTGGGAAGGCGGGCGGCTTCGGATCGAGATCGATGAATGGGCCGTAACCCCCCTGCCCGGTCGCTTGCAGGGCCAGATCACGCTGACGCCGTCGGGGCTCTCGGATGTCGAGCTTCCGCTCCATCCCGACGGCTCCCATATCTGGCGACCCTTCGCGCCGACGGCCCGGATCGATGTCGATCTCGGGCCCGGCTGGACCTGGTCAGGCCATGGCTATTTCGACGCCAATTTCGGCACCCGGGCCTTGGAGGCGGATTTCTCCTATTGGACCTGGGGCCGCTACCCGGTGCCGGGCGGGACGGCTTGTTTTTACGACGCCGCGCGGCGCGACGGCGGGAGCCTCGCCCTCGGGGTAAAATTCGCAGATTCGGGCGAGATAGAGCCGATGGAGGTGCCGCCCCGCACCAAGTTCAACCGCACGATCTGGACCGTGCGGCGCGAGACCCGTGCCGATCCGGGATACCGGCCGCGCCAGGTCAAAGCGATGCTCGACGCGCCGTTTTATTCCCGCGCAGTGGTGCGCACGAAAATCGGTGGGGTGGAGACCGACGGGGTCCATGAGGCGCTTGATCTCAACCGCTTCCGGGGGCCGTGGCTGATGCCGATGCTCGCAGTGCGAGTGCCCCGGCGGCCGGGCTGGAAATTCGACTGACGAGAAGTCAGGCGTATCAAGAGGCGCCCAACGGCTCCACGTCAGGGTTCATCCGCCAAACGGTGAAGTTCAGCGCGGCAGCAATCGTCACCCAAATGATGTAGGGCACGAAAAGAAGCCCCGCGAGCACGTCATGTTGGAAAAACGCCAGCATCGTCCCGGCGACCGAGACCCATAGGAGCATCACCACCACAAAGGCCGCGCCCATCCGACGAAGGCCGAAAAACACCGGCGTCCAAAGCACGTTGAACCCGAATTGGGCCGCCAAAAGCGCCATGGCGATGCCGGTGCCTGGAAGGACCGCCACCCGGGACGCCGCAAAAGCGATGCAAAGGTAAAGGACGATCCAGGTGACTGGGAAAACCCAATCGGGTGGCGTCCAGCCCGGTTTTTTCAGTGCCTCATACCAGGGCCCGGGCGGGAAGATCGCCCCAGACGTCATCGACGCGCCGCAGGCGAAGAGAAAGACAGCGAAAAGAACCCAATCCATGAGCTGAGTTTACATCAAGCCCCGCGTTGTTCCAATCGCGCGGCACGGCGCGCCATGTCGGACGCTTCGAGCTGAGCCAGCACGTCAGCTAGTGCGACGGTGCGCCGGGGCGCGGCCACAGCGTGGCGCGCCGCCGCATGAACGAGAAAGCGGGTTTCGTCCAATGGCTCAGCATAGAGTACCGGCGAGCGCGGCATGACGGTAGACGCACCGGACCGGGCAAGCGACAGGCAAAGCCAGCCGAGTTTCTGAACGCCTGTGGTCCGGGCTCGGGTCGAGACCGAATCGTGCCCATTCCGCGCGATCGCCCCGCCGATCCCCGCATAGACATGGCGGGCGGCAAAAATCCCTGGCCGCGCCTCCAATGGCAGGGCCGGAATGCCCGCTTCGGCCCGGAGGTAAAGCCGCCGCGCCGTGCCGAGAAGCCGCCGGGTCATGGCGCGGATCCGTTCGTCGGGGATCGGGTCGGCGAAAAACGCGCGGGGGTCGATCCCGGCCTCGTCCATCCAGTCAAGCGGGAGGTAAAGCCGGCCCGCCCGGGCGTCTTCGCCCACGTCGCGGGAGATATTCGTCAATTGCATCGCGACGCCGAGATCGCAGGCGCGGGCCAAAGCGTGCCGGTCGCGCACACCCATCAAGACCGCCATCATCGCGCCAACCGCCGCCGCAACCCGGGCGGAATAATCGAAAACCCCTGAAACAGTATCGTATTGGCGCCCTTGGGCATCCCAAGCGAGACCTTCAAGGAGCGCATCTGGCAAGGTCTCGGGCATCTCAAACGCTTCGATCACCTGGGCGAAGGCCCGGTCGGCGGGATGGTCGGCAGGCTGACCGTCATAGATGAGCTTTAGCCGATCCCTCAGGCGCAGAACCGCGCTCGTTTTGTCCGTACCAAGATCGACCGCGTCGTCTGACAAGCGGCAAAAGGCATAGAGCGCCAAGGCCGGGTCGCGCACCTTGGCCGGGAGAAGCCGGGAGGCGGTGTAAAACGACAGCGAGCCATGGCGGATCGCGTCTCGGCACCGGGCAAGGTCCCCCGGTTGGATGGTGGGGTTGATCATGGGGTCTTCATTCCGCGGCCAGTCTTTCGATCGTGTTGTGACGGGTGGCGTCGGGCACGAGTTTGCCCAGAACCTCAGCCGAGGAGATCACACCCGGCAGGCCGGCGCCGGGATGGGTGCCCGCCCCTACGAGGTAGAGGCCCGGCAATTCCTCGGAGACGTTGTGGGGTCGGAACCAGGCCGATTGGAGGATCCGAGGCTCGATGGAAAAGCCAGCACCGAGGGGCGACAGATAGCGGTCGCGGAAGGTTTCGGGCGTAAAGACCCGGGAGGCTGACAAGTGATCGCCCAAACCCGGGAGGGGGCCGGCTTCGAGGAGGCCCTGGAGGCGGGCGCGGAAATCTTCACCCATGGCGGACCAATCGGGGATTTGATTGTGGCCGAGATGGGGGACGGGGACGAGGGCGTAGAACGTGTCATCCCCCTTCGGCGCAGCAGTGGGGTCGGTGACGGTGGGCCGATGAAGATAGATCGACATGTCGTCGGCGAGGACACCCTTGCGGAAAATGTCGCGCACAAGGCCGCCGTACCGGGGGCCGTTGAGGATCGTGTGGTGGCCTACATCCGACCAGAGCGCTCGGGTGCCTTTGGTGCCAAAATACCAAACGAAGAGCGACATCGACCAGCGGGTGCGATGGAGGCGCGGCCCGGTCCAACGCCGCCGCGGGCGGTTCCGGAGAAGCCGGTCATAGGTATGGCCGGCATCGGCGTTGGAGACGGTAAGTTCCGCACGAATAGTCTCGTTATCGGCCAGCCGAACACCTGTCGCGCGGCCGTCCTCGACAAGGATCTCGTCGGCCTCGACCCCGAAGCGAACCCTTCCCCCCTGCCCTTCGATCACTCGCACCATGGCCCGCGCGATCGCGTCCACCCCGCCCATGGCGTAATGGACACCGAAGGCTTTTTCGAGATGGCTGACGAGGATGTACATCGAGGTTACCCGGAACGGATCGCCGCCGATGAACAAGGGATGGAAGGAAAACGCCATCCGAAGACGGGGGTCGCGGAACCGACGAGCGGCATGGGCATAAACTGACCGGTCGGCCCGAAGCCATGCAAAGCGCGGCAAGACCTTTATGAGGTCCCAGAGCTTGTTCATCGGGCGACGGCCGAGATCTTCAAAGCCGAAGGCGTAGCGCTTCTCGCTGTCGGCAAGAAACTTTTCATAGGCCGGTCCTTCGCCGGGGCTCAGCCGTTCGACCTCGGCGCGCATGGCGCCGGTGGATTGGCGGGCGCGGAAGACCGATCCGTCGGGCCAGCGGATCTCATAGAAAGGATCGAGTGAGCGGAGGTCGATATCGGCGTCAAAATCGCGGCCCGTGGCCGCCCAAAGCTCGCGGAAGACCTGAGGGACGGTCACGATCGTCGGGCCGAGATCAAAGCGGTGACCGTTTTCGGTGATGGCCGAGCCCCGGCCGCCGGGGCTCTCGAGCCGGTCAATCACGGAGACGCGGTAGCCTTTGGCACCAAGGCGCATCGCGGCGGCCAGGCCGCCAAGGCCTGCACCGATGACGAGGGCGGTCCCGGGTTCAACATCTTCCAAGGCGGTACGGGTCATGGGCAAAGCCTACGACTGTCAGGCTAGATTGACAAACAAAATGCGTGCGACAATCGCGTATTGCCCCGCATCTTCCAATTATTGCCGTTCTCTGTCAGACTTTTCTGACATCGAAGGAGTCGATCCTATCCAGACGGTGAGCCTGTCGTTTTTTCGCTTTGACCGGGTGAGCGCCCGGCTTTGGGTGCTGGGCCAAATGGCCCTGGCGCGGCTCTCATTGGCGAAGATGCCCGAAGCCCGGTTTTGGAAGCTCTGCGGATCGGGGACCGGAGAAGGATTTACGCCCGTGCCCAACACGGCCGTCTGGGCCATTCTCGTGGTTTGGCCCGATCGCGAGACCGCCGAGCGGGAGACGTCGAATGCGTCTCTCTTTCGGCGCTGGAGGGCCAAAGCGAGCGAAAATTGGACCGTGTTCCTGGCCCCAACCTCGGTTCGGGGCCATTGGTCCGGGGCGACCCCTTTTGAGGCCGGGGCGGAGCGTAATCCTGGCCCTCTCGCCGCCCTCACCCGAGCGACGATTAAGCCCTCGATCCTCGCACGGTTTTGGGGCCGGGTGCCGGACATATCGACCGTGATCGGGGCCGATCCGAACGTGGCCTTCAAGATCGGGATCGGCGAAGTGCCGTGGCTGCATCAAGTCACGTTTTCGATTTGGCCCGATGCGCGGGCAATGGACGCCTTTGCCCGGGGTGGGCCCCATGCCCAGGCGATCCGCGCTGTCCGCCAGGAAGGCTGGTTTCGGGAAGAGCTCTACGCCAGGTTCAGCGTGACCGGGGCAAAGGGCACGTGGGGCGGCACCTGCCCCCTTCGCAATTTGGAGAGAGCGCCATGAGTGCCGATCAAAAGCCGTTCCCTTTCAGCGCCATCGTTGGCCAGGACGACATGAAACTGGCCATGGTGCTGACCGCGATCGACCCCAAAATCGGCGGTGTTTTGGTGTTTGGCGACCGGGGCACGGGGAAGTCGACCGCTGTGCGCGCACTGGCCGCCCTTTTGCCGCCCATAAAGGCCGTGGCGGGGTGCCCAGTGAACTCCGAACGGCTCGAAGACTGCCCCGAATGGGCTCAAGTAGGGTCGAAACGGGTGGTGAAACGCCCGACACCGGTGGTGGATCTGCCCTTGGGTGCGACCGAGGACCGGGTGACGGGCGCGCTCGACATTGAACGCGCCCTCGTCCGGGGCGAGAAAGCGTTCGAACCGGGGCTCCTGGCGGCGGCCAACCGGGGGTATCTTTATATCGACGAGGTCAACCTCCTCGAAGACCACATCGTCGATCTTTTGCTCGATGTGGCCCAGTCTGGCGAGAATGTGGTCGAACGCGAGGGGCTGTCGATCCGCCATGCCGCACGCTTTGTGCTGGTGGGGTCGGGCAACCCCGAGGAAGGTGAGCTGCGTCCCCAACTTCTGGACCGGTTTGGCCTCGCCGTGGAAGTCAGGAGCCCGGGCGATGTGGCGAGCCGGGTCGAGGTGATCCGCCGACGGACGGCCTACGAAGAAGACCGGGCGCGGTTTATGGCGAAGTGGAGCAGGGCCGATGGGCGGCTTCGAGGTAAGATTCTAAGGGCCCGTGAAGCTCTCGCGGAAGTGGCCACCCCCGAAGCGGCCTTAGAAGACTGCGCCTCAATCTGCCTTGCACTCGGCTCGGACGGGCTTCGGGGCGAGTTGACGCTTCTCCGCGCAGCCCGGGCGCTGGCGGCATTTGAGGGCGACAGCGCGGTGAGCCGGGGCCATCTAAGGCGGCTCGCTGTGCCGGCCCTCAGCCACCGGCTCCGCCGCGATCCCCTGGACGAGACCGGTTCAGGTGCGCGGATCGGGCGCCATCTGGGCGAGCTCTTCGGGCCCCAGAAGGCGGCTGCGGAGTGACCATTAAGGGCTTCGACCTTGACCGCGCGGGCCACCGGGCCGTCTTGGCGGGGGCCATCTACGCAATAGGCGGAAAATCCGTAGGCGGCCTTTGGCTCCGAGCTCGGCCGGGACCGGTGAGAGACGCCTATATGTCAAGGCTCCGCGCTTTGCTGCCGGATCTGGTCGACGTCACGCCGGCAATGGACGACACGGCCCTTTTCGGCGGCCTCGATGTGACCGCATCCCTGGCCGCGGGGAAGAAAGTGCTCCAAAAGGGTCGTGTGGCGGGCGCCCAGACCCTGGCATTGGCCGGAGCAGACCGGACACCCCCTGCCCTCGCCGCGAGGCTCGCGCTTTGCCATGACCGGGAGGCTGCGTCGTATCTCTTGATCGACGAAGGCCAAGACGGAGAAGCACCGCCGGCCTGCCTTTGGGCACGGACGGGCCTGACGATCGGCCTCGAGGGGCTCCGGCCCAACGATCTGGCGCCTTGGCCCACCGCCAAGACGATAGCGCGGGCCCGCACGCGCCTGGCCGAAACGACGTTTTCCGCAGGAAAAGAGACTGACTTGGTGGAGATCGGCGCGGCGTTCTCGGTGAGTGATGCGAGGCTGTGTGTCTTTGCCCATGGCGTGGCCCGGGCGGCCGCAGCGTTGGGAGGCCGCGCAGAGGTCAGCGAAAGGGACCTTGATTCGGCCGCGCTTTTGTCGCTGGCGCCGCGTGGACTTCTGCCCCAAATCGAACCGGAGAAACAACCAGAGGTAGAAAAACCCCCAGCCGAACTATCGCAAAAAGCCGACACCGGCGAAGGGCGCAGCGAAGAGCTCTCCGACCGTGTGGTCAGCGCCGTCACCGTGGCGTTGCCGGAGGAAGCTTTTCTTGGAGGAGACCTGGCCCACGCCGCACCCTCGGGATCAGGAGCGGGCGCCAAGCGCCGTTCCTCCCAGCGGGGACGCCCCCTGCCCTCCCGGCCCGGACGACCCGGATCCGGACGCCGCCTCGATCCGGTGGCCACTCTGCGGGCCGCGGCGCCCTGGCAGCGCTTGCGCGCGCCAAGTCTTGGCGGGCAGTCCGTGACGCTCCGCCCGAGCGACCTCAGTGTCAAACGCCATGAGGCCCGGTCGGAACGGCTGGTGATTTTTGCCGTCGACGCATCGGGGTCCCAGGCCATGGCGCGGATGGCGGAGGCAAAGGGAGCGGTGGAATTCCTTCTCGCGGAGGCCTACCGGAGGCGGGATAGGGTCGCATTGCTGGCATTTCGGGGCGAGGGGGCCGAGATCCTATTGCCACCGACGGGTGCCTTGGTGCGGGCGCGGAAGGCACTCGCCAATTTGCCGGGCGGCGGAGGCACACCCCTGGCGGCGGGGCTTGATGCAGCCGCAACCCTCGCCCTCCAGGCGGCTCGAGGTGGAGCGACGCCGTTTGTCGTCCTTCTGACCGATGGCCGGGCCAACGTCGCCCTCGACGGCTCCCATGACCGGGCGGCGGCGGCGCAGGATGCCGATAACATAGCCAAACGGTTGGCAACGGAGAGGGTTGGGGCGCTCGTGGTTGATACGGGGCGGCGGCCCGAACCCCAGCTTGGGCGGCTCGCTGGGCATCTCGGCGGAACTTACCTTGCATTGCCCCAGGCGGACGCGGCCCGCGTGGCTGACGCCGTATCGCGGGCGGCGGATCTGTCGCACAAGCTCTGATGGACTGGGCGGCGGAGCAGGGCACGTGGCCTTTGGCGGAGCATTCGCGATTTGTAGAGAGCCGACCCCATCGCTGGCATGTGCAGGATCTGGGCGATGGTCCGGTGCTTCTGATGCTTCCGGGAACGGGCGGGGCCACGCAGAGTTTTCGCCACCTCGCCCCGGCATTGGCGGAACGGTTTCGCGTGGTTGCGGTCGATTATCCGGGCCAAGGCTTTACCAGGCCCGGGACGCGGCTCCGCTGCGGGTTGGGACATCTGGCGGAAGACATCGCGGCACTTCTCGACCACATGGAGATCGCACCGGACTTAATCCTCGGCCATTCAGCCGGAGCAGCGGTAGCACTCCAACTTCTCCGTACTGGCGCAAAGGCGCCCGTAGTGGGGATCAATCCGGCTTTGCTGCCCTTTGAAGGCTCGGCAGGCTGGCTTTTTCCGGCCGTTGCGAAACTCCTGTCGCTCAACCCGTTCGTGGCCGGCTCCTTCGCCTTGGCGTCCCGTTTGCCGGGGCGGGTGGACTTCCTCCTTGCGGCCACGGGATCAACGCTCGACCCCGCCGGGACAGCGCTTTACCGGCGGCTGCTCGGGGATCCGACCCATGTGGATTGGACCCTTGAGATGATGGCCCAATGGTCGCTCAAAGGCTTGGAAGCAGCTTTGCCGGACATAACGGCGCCAGCCCTTTTTCTTGTGGGTGAAACGGACCGGGCGGTGCCTCCGGAAAGCACGCGCCAAGCCGCCGTGCGAATGGACAATGCGAGTGTGGTCGAGGTGCCGGGGGCAGGGCATCTTCTCCATGAGACCCATGGCCCGTTTGTGGCGGGCGCGGTGATGGAGTTCAGCGCGGGACTTCTGGCGGCTTAGGCATCGAGGGCTTGGAAGAAGGCCTCGAGGGCGGCCTCGATGCTCTGACGATCAAGATCGGTAAAGTCGCGCTCGGCGCGAATGTCGATCCGGCCATCGGACGCCGTGCATCTCACCATGCCGCCCGGTCCTTCATAGCGCACCGAGGTCTTGGCCCCAGGTTTCGAGGCTCCTGATTTCGCGCCTGCTTTCTTCGGAGGCACGGCAAAGTCTCGGAGAAGCTCAACCTCCTTTAGCGGACTTGCGATGGGCAGCGCTGTGAGGGCGTCGATGACTTGGCGGGTGAGACGAGGATCGGAGGTGAGGCGCTTTTCAAGCTGGAGGCCCAGGGAACGCGGAATGGCTTCTGGGAAAGTGAGATGCGCCCCGATGCAGTCGAGTAGAACAGCGAAATGGCCGATGTAGTTTCGTTTTTGTCGGCCGGCGGAGGCATAAAGTACGGCGATAGCATCGGCGACCGAAGCCGCGGAGGTTTCGGGGTCAGCGGTATATTTCCGGGCGAGATCGGCCATTTCCGCAAAAGACACGTCGCGGCGCACGAGGTTTTCATCGACCATTTTGCGGTAGAGCGCCTCGAGCGCTTCGCCCGTGGCGATGAGACCCGCTGGGATCTTGGCAAAGCGCTCTTCGCCGGTCTCGAGATGGAGTTCGCGGTAGGCGGCCAGACGCCGGAACCCTTGAACAAGTTGGAAGCCCTCGCCGTCGATCTCCACCCGGATCGGGTTTGAGAGACCCACATCGCGGATCGAGGCTTTGAGTTCATCAAGCTCGGGATCTCGCTGATCGGCACGATCGCGGATAAGCTTGTCGGTCCCTATGGCGTGGATTGATACGAGGTCGGTGATAAGGCCTTCCTTCCGGAGGCGTACCAATTCATGGGCAAGCCGGTCGTTCTCTTCTCGGATGGCGGCCTCGGCAGCTTGACGTTCGGTCAAGGCGGCGGCGTTTTCGCTGATGGCAGCGGCCATCGGTCCCCGCCGGGACGGTGCGGTTGGGCCCTCTTCCAGGGAGGTGTCACCGGGAAAGTCGATGTCGAATCCGCGTCGTTTGCTCATGTCTCCGCCTCCATCTCCCGCCAGACCGCCCCGACATGGGCCTCGAACTCCCCATAGGCGCGGTCAAATGACGCCCGTGCGCGTCGCCAAGTTTCCCGCGTCATATCCCTGTAGTCGATCTCATAAATTGACGACAGGAAGCGTCCGGATTGCTCAACCGCCCGCGTTAGTTCAATCGGGTGTTCTGCCATCCTTTCGCCGAACACCTTGCCGAAGGCGCCGCGCATGGCCCGGTGGAGTTCGTTGCCAGGCTCGTAGCGGGTCAGAAGGAAACGGATATCGCGGAAGGCCTTGGGAAGCCCAATTGTCCCCGCGGGGACGGCACCCCCAAACTGGCCGAGATCTTCAAGCGCTTCGGCAAGCTGGCCGATAAAGGACGTGGTTGAATCGTATTCCCAATATCCGGGCCCCGACGGGATATAGAGCATGTCGGCCGCAAAGACCGCATTCATGGATTGATAGCCGATGGCCGGCGGGCAATCGAACAGGATGAGATCATAGGCCTCGTCCGGCAGACCGTCTAGAAACCGCGACACTGCAGCAAAGAACGACCATTCGGGGTTGAGGTGCCGGTACTGGGCCGAGGCGAACTCAACAAAGGCGGCATTCGCGCAAGACGGGACGATGTCGATCGTGGGCCAGCAGGTGGGTTTGATAAAATCCGAGCTCCGAAGATCGCCGAGCCCCATCTCCGTGATCGCCTGGGGAAGGGTCCGGCGGGGCAGGGCGGCACCGCTTTCAGCCCCGGATGGCCCGGCATTCATCCTTTGGGTCTCCCGCGTCAGATCTCGAGCCATGATGCCCCAAACCGTATATTCCTCCGTGACGTCTGAAAGACCCATGGAGTGGCTGAGCGTGGCCTGGGGGTCGAAATCCACCGCCAAAACACGGTAGCCCGCCAGGGCAGCGGCATGGGCGAAATGAAGGACCACGGTGGATTTCCCAGCTCCCCCTTTGAAATTCGCAATCGCGGCCCGCACGGCGCGTTGTCCGGATGGGCGATAGGGCATCAGGCTCTTGCGGTTGATCTTAAGGCGCCGCCGCATCTCGTTGATCTCATCGAGCGTGTACCAGCGCTGGCGCCCATCCTCTTCCACCAACCCCGGTGGAAGGCTTGGATCCGCCGCCAAGCGGCCGCGCATGGTCGATTGGTTCACACCAAAAATCAGTTCCGCCAATTCCCAACTCGAAAATCGCCGGAGAGTCTTTTCCATGTCCGGCGAATAGGTCTCGCGGCGAATCCAGCCTTGGAGTTTCAACGATTGGGCCTGGAGCGCGGCCAAGTCGGAATGGGTGTACATGTCGCCTCTTGTCCCTTGGGGGACGCTTTCTCTGCTCATTTTCGCATTTACGCCGAATTTGCAGGAATTGCAAAATCGAATACTGTAACGCCATGGGGCTTTCTCGGGCACGGATCGCACCGGCGTATTACGGCAGTGATTCTCTGGAACGAATGCCAAACCTATTCTTGGGCGCCCCAGCGCACGGCCTTATTCGGGGACATTCTTTCGCCACCCACCACATATTGGGGGACAAATCTGCTCTTTAGGGGGACATCTTGCCCGTCCCCCTATACCCTTAAACCGGATATTCCGTTTGGGATTTATCTTCCAGGCGCCCCTGGCTTGACAGAATCGCAAAACCAGACGCAAATGCGCTTCAGAGCAGGAAGAACGCTGAAAAGCGGCATGAGGCAGGGGTCGATCACCAAGATCGACGGAATTGAATGAAAGCGGTGCGGGCCACGGGCCCAGGCGCGGCGTCGCGCAAATATGATATCCTGACGGCACTCGGTGCCTGGGGGCTTGCCGGATCGAAATCCGACCAGCGCTTGGCCCTTCGCTGCGTCACTCTCATTACCGCCCGCTACGATTGGCAACGCGACCGCCTCGCCGTTGGTCAACGTGAAATAGCCGCCCTTTGGAATTGCACCGAGCGCACAGTCAAACGCGAGATGGCGCGCCTTCGGGCCCTTGGCTGGTTCCGGCAACGGCGGCCCGGCGCCCGGGGCAGGGTGGCCGAATATGGGCTCAACATTGAGCTTCTCCTCGAGGCGACCCGGGCCCATTGGCCCTCTATCGGGCCCGACTTTGTCCTGAGGCTCGATGCACCCTCCGACGAAAAGGTGGTCCCCTTTTCGCCGAAAGCGCCCGTGGCGCGCCCGCAGCCCGCAGGAGACGCCGAGTGGGACCTCGCCGCGGCCCTTCTCTATGACGAGGATCCCTCAACATACGGCGCCTGGCTCCAGGGTCTGAGGCGCGAAGGCCGGGCAGGGGCCGTCCTGACCCTCCGTGCGCCCAGCCGGTTCCACGGCGCCTATGTTGAAACCCATCTTAGGCACCGCCTCCTCGCCGCCTGCCGGGCGGTCGACCCAAGCGTGGAGCGGGTGCTTTTGGTTTTCTAAGAGAAAGGGCCGGCCCAATCGGACCGGCCCTAGACGCTTATTGCCGGCCCCTAGGCGACGGCGCGGGACAGGGCGCAATGGGACCAAAGCTCCGAAAGCGCCCGGACAAAATGGTCGATATCGGCATCCGTATGGAGGGGCGACGGTGTAATCCGAAGCCGCTCGGTTCCCTTCGGCACCGTGGGATAATTGATCGGCTGCACATAGATCCCCCAATCCTCCATGAGGATGTCCGAGATCATCCGGCATTTCTTCGGATCCCCGATCATCACCGGAATGATGTGGGAGGGGTTCGGCATATGGGGGATCCCTTCGGCGTCGAGCCGCGCCCGGAACCGGGCCACCCGGTCGCGCTGGCGTGCGCGTTCAAATCCGCTCCGCTTCAAATGCCCGATCGATACCCGCGCTGCGGCCGCCACTGCCGGAGGGAGCGCGGTCGTAAAAATAAAGCCCGAGGCAAAGGAGCGGACAAAGTCGCAAAGCGCTTTTGAGCCCGTGATATAGCCCCCGAAACATCCGAAAGCCTTGCCCAAAGTGCCTTCGATGAGCGTGATCCGGTCCATCAGGCCCTCGCGCTCGGCCACACCGCCGCCTCGCGGCCCGTACATCCCCACCGCGTGGACTTCGTCGATATAGGTCATCGCCCCGTGGGCTTCGGCCACGTCGAGGATTTCGGCAATTGGTGCGATATCGCCATCCATCGAATAAACGGATTCGAAGGCCACGATTTTCGGCCGGCCCGGGCCGATGGCGCGGAGTTTCCGGTCAAGGTCTTCGATATTATTATGCTTCCAGATCGCCTTGTCGCAGCGCGCATGGCGGATGCCTTCGATCATCGAAGCATGGTTCAGCGCATCGGAAAGGATCACCGCGCCCGGCAAGCGGCTTCCCAGGGTCGAGAGCGCGGCCCAATTCGACACATAGCCCGATGAGAAGAGGAGCGCGCTTTCCTTGCCGTGGAGGTCGGCCAGCTCCTCTTCGAGGAGGATATGGTGATGGTTGGTGCCCGAGATATTGCGCGTCCCGCCCGCGCCAGTCCCGCAGAGCTTGGCCGTGTCGCACATGGCCGCCACCACATCCGGATGCTGGCCCATGCCGAGGTAATCATTAGAGCACCAAACGGTGACCTCGTCCTGGCCGGTCCCATAGTTTCGAGCTTTCGGGTAGGTGCCGCAATGGCGTTCGAGCTCCGCAAAGATACGGTAGTTACCTTCTGCCTTAAGCTCGTCGAGCTGGTCGGTGAAAAGCGCTTCAAAGTCCATGGGGTTCCTCTGCGGGCAGTTTGGGCGCCGCGACGCGCGCGATGCTCGGTGTTGTTCTGATTTTGGCCGGGATCATCCATTGCCAGAGCCGTTCCTCGGGCAGGGGCAGCACCATGAGCGCATGTTCGATAAGCGCCAAAGCAGTGATCGCGGCAAGAAAGGCGAAGGCCACGTCGCCGGTTTCGGCCAGGAGGACCAGCCAGGCCCCCGTCGCGCAGGCCAAAAGCGCCAGCGTGACGGGATAAATCCGGCTGGACGGGCCAATCCGGAAATAAGAGGGAAGATGGGACAGAGGTTCCGACAAAAGCTCGGTATTGATCCGAGGAACGCCGAAGAAAATGTTGAGCTTAGCAAAGATGCGCGCCACGAAGAGCACCGCAAAGGTCCAGAGCGCCAGGTCATTCGCCGCCCCTTGGCTCAAGATCGCGATCCCCGCCAGGGCCGAGACTAAAAGAAGTTCGTGATAGGCCACGGCTCCCCAAGCCTTCCAAAACCGTTCGGACGGCGTCACATTGGCGGGGCAGGGGCGGCGGTTGGGGCCGAGGACGAGCCCTGAGAGGAAGACAAGCTCGATCCAACCCCAGATCGCAATGGCCGCCACAAACCCGATCCAGGAGCCCCCGGCCGAAGGGTCGGGGAGGGAGGCCAAAAGCCCGATTACGCCCGCAAAAAGCACTGGCATGGCTAGGATCGCCGTCATCACATGGCCGTCTGGGGTCTGGTTGTCGGCGCGGCGCACGACCCAGAGGATCGCCCCAGTGGAAAACCACCAGAGAAACACGGCAAAAAGCCCGGCGATCCAAGGATTGGCGATCATAAGTGCCCCCCGGTCCCCGGCTTGACCCGGAGCCTCTCGTTTGAGGCCCCGGACCCAGTCCGGACTGGAGAAATCCTATGATCGCCCGATCGCACCATCAGTAAGACGGCTCCAGACGCACGCTTTCGGGGGGCGTGTTGGGGATCGACGGGATCGTATAGAGCGAGACGAACGCCACCGCGGCCCGGGCGTTGGCCCAGAGCTTGCCGGCTTTGCCCAAAAACCCGCCCCGTTCTTCGGCGGCTGCCCCATCCGAAAAGGCCTTTTCGAGGCGGCGTAGGGTCGGTTTCCACCGGCGATGGTTGATATCGACTTCCAAGGGAAACACCTGGCGCGACATCTCGGACGTCTTTCTGAAGACCTCCTGGTCGTACCATTCCACATCGACGTCCAACGCCTCATGGAAGGCCGGGCGCGCATGGTCTCTGACCCACATTGTCCCGTAAACGGCCGTGAGGAAGAACTTGATCCAAAGCTTGTTGACGAACGTTGTCGTCAACTTCGGATCGGTCCGCATCAAAAGCGCGAACGCCTCGCCGTGGCTAAACTCGTCGTTGCACCATTCCTCGAACCACTTGAAAATCGGGTGGAACCGCTTGTCAGGGTTCGCATCGAGATGCCGGAAGATCGTGATGTAGCGCGCGTACCCGATCTTTTCCGAGAGATAGGTGGCGTAGTAGATGAATTTCGGCCGGAAATAGGTGTATTTCTTCTTCCGCGTCAGGAAGCCCAAATTCACCTGCACCCCCGCTTCCCGGAGCGCGTCATTGATAAAGCCCGCATGGCGCGCCTCATCCCGGCTCATGAAGTGGAAAAGCTCGCAGATATCCTTATTGGTGCCCCGCCGCTTCATCTCTTTGTAAAGGACGCAGCCTGAGAATTCCGCGGTACAGGACGAGACCAGAAAGTCGAGGAATTCGAGCTTCAGTTCGGGGTCCATACCCTCCCAATCGATCTTGTCCCAATCGTCATTTTTCTTGAAATGCCCCTTGTTAGGGTCTGATCGCATCTGATCCAGAAGCTTGTCCCAGTCTTCGCGCACAGGGGTGACGTCGATCGCGTCAAGCTCATCGAAATCCGTCGTGTAAAACCGCGGCGTCAGAAGCGTGTTCTGCATGGCCAAATCAGTGGCCTTAGAGCTGTCAAATCGGTCGGCCTCGGCCTGAAGGGCCGCGAGGCCCTCTTCTGCGGTCAGTGCATCGGCGCTGTGATGGACGTTCATAGCGTGACCTCCTCAGAAAAGGAGAACTCGCAGAGCTCCATGAACTCGAGATCGCCCGTGAGCCGCGTCCAGAGCCGCTCCAGGCCTGATGCGCGCACGATCGTGGCGGTCCGGTCTTCTTCGATCACTTCGCCGAAAGGCGCCATGATCGGAGTGCCATGCACCTGAACCTCGTCTCCTGGATAAACGATGGCACCGTTATTGAACCGCACATGCGCCGAAAGCTCTTCGAACCTGTGCGAGACCGTCACCGTGCAGGGGGCGGTTTCGATTTCCTTGGTTAGAATTCCCATTTGGTTCCCTTTCTTTTGTTTTATTGGGCCAAGACCGCGCGCCAGACATTGAGATTGCCTGACCCGAAGCTTGAAAGTTGGGTCGTCCAGCCGGAGGCAGGATCGTGGAGAGCGATCCGGCCATCGGCGTATTCGGTCACTTCGACCGGGGGATTGCCCATGATCCCGGCCCGGCGGCGGGCAAATTCAAGCCCGTCATTGACCACCGAAATGAACCCGCCGTTATGTCCTTCGAAGAGGACCTCTCCCACGCCATTTTCCACTTTGATGGCGCTACCCTGACCGGTGAGGGTGATTTCGTGGCTGAGCACCACGTCCGAAGGGGGCGGGGTACCGACCAAAGGCCGGTCGGTCAGGACCGCAATGCCGACGAGGACCACTGTCAGCACTGCGAGGGAGAACATTGCGATGACGAGCCGTGTCGGGATCAGCTCCTTGTCGCGTTTCCGAAGCCGATGGGCTTCGGCGTCGTAGATCAGTCCGGAATTATGTCGTGCCATTGCCGCCTCCTACTCCGCTGCCACTTCCGCCGGGCCCGTGGGCCGCGCCGCGGTCAGAACTGGCTGACTGACATGGGTTTCGGCCGCATCGGCCAGGATCCGCGCCACGCGGGCCGCATCGGGGATCGAGCGGAGCGCGGGCTCGGTTTTGCGCATTTGCCAAGGCCGGACATGGGGCCAGAGCACGAGGTAGGAGAGCCGGGTGTCGCCACTCGTCGTGATCGCGACCGTGCCGGTGCCGTTTTTCTTGAGATCAAGCGCGGCCCCATCGATCTTGCTGAAAGGCAGATTGAGCGTCAGCGTCAGCGCTGCCCCCACCCGCATGGCCACCCGCGACGTGGTGATCGTATAGACCGTGGCCTTGGCTTGAACCCAGGCCACCAGGAGGATCAGCCCCATCGCCAAAAGGCCCAGGACGAGAAACGGGATGGCGAGGGGCAGGGCAGGGGCCCAACCCATATCGGCCGCCGACACACCGACGCGCCAGAACGCCAAAAGGAGGAAATAGCCCGCCACCCAGCGGATCGCCAAAGCGTCCTTGGCCAATTGCCAGGTGGAGGGCCGGCCCTGCCAGAGGATCAGTTCGTTCCGCGGCAAAACCTCAGGCAGGCCCGGCACCGCTTCGGTAGCGTAATCGTCTTGGACGGTCGGTTGCATCACGTGGTTCCCATGTTGTCATGCGGCGGCGCCCGGTCGTTGCCGGGCACCGGGAAATAGTCTCAGGAATACATTGTCCCGCCCGCGAACCACGCCATGACCTTCTCTTCTTCAAGGAGGGTGATTTCAGTCATGGATTTGGTCTGCGGGATACCGTCGAAATGCCCTTTAGAGAGCGACTTCACATCGACCCATTTCTCTTTGATCCGGGTCATGTTCATCGGCAGGAGGCGCTTGCCTTGGCCAAACTCACCGTCGAGTTCCATCTCGAGGTAACGCACAAATTGTTCGGGCTCATCGATCCACATATCGGTGACGTGGCCGACCACCTTGTCGTCCTTGCCGATCACCGGAAGACCGCGGGGATCGCGCCCGGCCGACACAAAGAAGCTGTCGGAATTGCCCATCGGCTTGATCTTCGCGTGGCCGTGGCCGTCTAGCTCAGGCACATCGCGGCGCGGCGCCCAAGAGGCGGGGCCAACACCGTCTTCCATCGGATCACCGGTGGGTTTCAGAGGAAAACCGCCGGCTTTCGAGGTAGGTGCGAGGGCGAGCATCTTCCGGTCGCCGTGCTGACCCGAAGGGACCGTCACTTCGCCCCGGCCATGGGGCAAGATGAAGGTCTTGTCCGCCGGGACCGGGAAAGGGCCCTGGTTCGGTGTGTCATTCCCGTCTTCGTCGACGAGGGGATAGCCTTCCCGCATATTCTCGGTCTGAAGGTAGTAAACCAGTCCGGCAAAGAAGATCCAAAAGAGCCAGATCGAGAGGCTCGCCAGATCAAAATTGCCGAAGAATGTGACGCCAACCATGTGTGGTCCTCCTGGGTCAGGTCGGGAAATCGGCAAGCCCGATCTTGCCGTTTTCCGTTGGGGTCGAGGGTTCAAGAAACGCGAGCCGCACCAAGGGTCCGAGAACGATCAGCGTCCCGAATAAAAGTGCGATCTCAATGTGATAAACGGTCGAATAGCCGGTTGCGGGGCTGGCGAGCGCTTCGCCGAAACGCCCCGTCAAGGCGAGGGAGTTCACTCCGTCGCGGATCGTGCCGCCCAAGGCGATGGAAAGCCCGGCGCCCGTGGCCTGTGCCGCACCCCATGCGCCTAAGGCAAGGCCCCGGCCCGCGAGGCCCCGGGCGGGCATTGCCATGGCGGCCGTGAGTGTCGAAACGGCGAAGAGCCCGCCCCCGAGCCCAATGCCTGCGGCACCGATGTAAAAGAGGACCGGCGAGGCCATCGGATGGGCAAAAACCACCGCTGAAAAACTCGGAAGGCCGATGAGGATCCCACGCCCGATCAGCCGGAATGGGCTTTGCCCTTTCGCGAGCCAACGGGCAGCAAGGCCGAAGCCCAAAAGCGCCCCGGCCGCCCAGGTTGCGGTGAGAAGCGTCGTCGCTGAGACGGAAAGGCCGAGGATCTCGCCGCCGTAAGGTTCAAGCAGAACGTCCTGCATGTTAAATGCCATGGTCCCGAGGAAAACCACCGCCAACAGCCGGCCCGCATCGCCGCCCTTGGCGTAGTCATTCCAGGCGGCTCGGAAGCTCGGCCGCGGCGCGGCGCGCTCGGCCTTGTTCATCGGCACGATCCGCTCCTGGCGCCAAAGGGCAACGAGGTTCAAAACGATGGTCACCACCGCAGCACCTTGGACCACTTGAATGAGCTTTAACTGATTGAAATCGCGCAAAAGGTACCCGACGATGATTGCCGAGAGCACCATGCCGAGCAAAAACATGACGTAAAGGAGGGCCACCACACGCGGCCGAGTTTCCTCCGTTGCCCGGTCAGCTGCTAGGGCAAGCCCAGCGGTCTGGGTCATGTGGAGCCCAAGGCCGGTAAAAAGAAACGCCAGTGCGGCCAAAACCTCGCCCGCGAAGGGCACGTCGTGGAACGTGTGGCCCGACAGGACCAAAAGCGAGGCCGGCATGATTGCGAGGCCCCCCATCTGCCAGATCGAGCCGAACCAGAGGTAAGGGATCCGTTTCCAACCGATGGCCGAGCGGTAGGTGTCCGACCGAAACCCCAAAAGTGCCCGGAACGGCGCAATGAGAACGGGCAGGGCTATCATCACCGCCACAACCGTGGCCGCCACGCCGAGCTCGACGATCATGACCCGGTTCAACGTCCCGAGGAGCATGACCGTCGCCATCCCCACCGACACTTGGAAAAGCGAAAGCCTGAGAAGCTGGCCGAGGGGCAGGTCATCGGAAGCCGCATCGGAGAACGGCAAGAGTTTGACCGAGAGCTGCTTGATATGGCCCCGGGTCAGGATCACTTGGCGATCTCCAAGGCTTCAGAGATGTAAAAACCGCGGTTCACCCGGCGAATTGTATCCACGTTTTCACCGAGGCTCCGGTTAATCCGTTTCGCGGTGATCGGCTGGATCGCCGGCGACCGGTGATGGCCCGGGAACAGCTGACCCGCCCACCACATTGCTGTCAGAAGCGCGGTTTTGGGTGCGACCGTGAAGATCAGCTTTTCCCGGGTCCGGGACAGGAGCGTCTCGAGGGCGGCATAGATATCGGCGGCGTCGTAATGGATGAGCGAATCCATCGCGATGGTGAAATCCACCGTCCCGTAATCCTTGAGCATGTCGCCCGGCATGTAGACGATCTTGGAAAACAGGGCGCCGGGGGTCCGGTCCTGGGCCAGATCAATCAGGGCCGGTGAAATGTCGATCGCCACCACTTCGGCCCCGCGTTCTGCCAGCTCAATCGCCATTTGGCCTGTGCCGCAGCCCGCATCGAGGATCCGTTTGCCCGAAAGATCGTGGGGCAGGGCGCCGAGGATCGCCGCGCGCATCTCGTCCCGCCCCTCCCGCACGGTCTGGCGGATCCGGCTCACCGGCGCGTCCGACGTGAGCTGGGCCCATTTTTCCATTGCCGATCCGTCGAAATAGCCTTGGAGGCGGTTTCTTGTGGCTTCGTAGCTCATCAATCGAATCCCAGAAGTTCGAAGATTTCCCGGTCCGGCAGCGGATCGGGGGCAAGGGGTTCGGTGCCGGCCCAAAGGGTCTCGGCCAGGCGCACATATTCGGCCCGGGCCATGACGATGTCTTCTTCGTCCGGCATCTCGAAAAGCGTCTTTTTCTTCAGCCGCGAACGTCGGATCGCGTCCACATCGGGCATGTGGGCGATCCGCGTGAAGCCCACTTCGCGGCAATACCGGTCAACCTCATCGGTCTCGCGCGAACGGTTCGCCACGCAGCCAGCAAGGCGCACGCTGTAATTCTTCGACTTTGCCTGAACCGCGGCGATGATCCGGTTCATGGCATAAATTGAGTCAAAATCATGTGCCGTTACGATGACCGCCCGGTCGGCGTGCTGGAGGGGGGCCGCGAACCCGCCGCAAACGACGTCGCCCAGAACGTCGAAGATCACCACATCCGTGTCTTCGAGCATGTGGTGCTGCTTTAATAGCTTCACCGTCTGGCCCACGACGTAGCCGCCGCAGCCGGTGCCTGCCGGTGGCCCGCCCGCTTCCACGCATTGGACCCCACCGAACCCTTCGGTCACGAAATCTTCCGGGCGGAGCTCTTCGGGGTGGAAATCGACCTCTGTTAGAATGTCGATCACCGTCTCCTGCAGCCGGCCCGTCAGCGTGAAGGTGGAATCGTGCTTCGGGTCGCAGCCGATCTGCAAAACCCGCTTGCCGAGGGTCGAAAAGGCCGCCGAAAGGTTCGACGATGTGGTCGATTTCCCGATCCCGCCCTTGCCGTAGACGGAAAACACCTTCGCCCCTTCGATCTTGGCCGTCGGGTCCTGGTGGACCTGGACCGAGCCTTCCCCCTCCTCTCCTTTAAGGATCGGCGGCGCTTTCAAAAGCCCCCGCCGTTCGAGCCCCGCCCGTTCGCGGGCATTTGCCCGGGCGGCGGGGGGTTGTTTTGCGTCGAGCGGGCTCATGAAAGACCCTCCATCGCGGCCGAATGGCCCTTCATCCTGGGACAAATACTCCGGGGTCTGGGGCGGAGCCCCAGCGGATAGCACCGCAGGTGCGGACCCAAATGAAAACTCTCGCTCATTCCGCCCCCGCCCCTTACAAACGGT
>JBCCTQ010000013.1:0-100953 GCA_039198225.1 Pseudomonadota bacterium | reverse complement strand
GCCCCCGGGCGCTTTGCGCCAGATTTTTTGTTCGGGGGCTCTGCCCCCGGGCGCTTCGCGCCTCCCCCGGAGTATTTCACCCAGGGTGAAGGGCCGTTTCGGGCCGGGGCATGACGATGAGGACGCCAGATGCGAAAATTGCTGTGAGGGCAGCGGGGATGAAGGGTGTTCCGTCGAACAAAAGCCCCGCACCGATGCCAAGGAGCGCGGAGACGGCGGTTGATATGGCACCGATGACCGACGCTCCGGTCCCGGCGAGCTGGCCTAGGGGGTCCATGGCAAGGGCATTGAGATTGCCGATGGTGAAGGCGACGGTCGAAAACACCGCGATCATGAAGGCGATATAGGCCGGGAAGGCCAGGGGGCCCAGGAGGTCAAATTGGACCAAGCCTGCATAGACAAAACCAAAACCGGTGAGGGCAGCCATCGATCGGAAGATGAGAAGGCGCATGCCCACCTTTGTGACAAGCCGACTGTTCACATAAGCCGCCCCCGCCGAGACGAGGGACACCGCGCCGAACCAAAGGGGAAACCCCGCTTCGCGCCCGAAGGTCTGGTCAAAGACCGGTTGGGTGGTTGTCAGAAGGGTGAAAAGGCACCCAAAGGCCAGGCACTGGGCGGCGACAGAGCGGCGGACAACCGAATAAGAGAGGACCTCGCCGATACCTTGGAGGATTGCCCGTGGCCTTAAGGGGCGCCGGTCGGTGGGTGCGAGGGTTTCGGGCTGGCGAAAGGCGAACCAGGCGACGGAGAGGGCCGAAAAGATAGCAAAGGCCGGGAAGAGCGACCGCCAGCCAAAGCCCGCGATGAGAACCGCTCCAAGAGAGGGGGCCAGAACCGGGATAAGGGTGAAGACCATCAATACGAAGGAGAGGATCTGGGCCATTTCTCGGCCGCGATAGACGTCGCGGATGACAGCCATGGCCACGATGCGGGGCACGGCGGTGGCCATGCCTTGGACGAACCGGGCCAAGAGGACGCCCTCGAGGGTCGGCGCTTGCCACGCGACGAGCGAGGCTCCGATGTAAACCACCGCCCCCACGAGAAGCACCGGTTTCCGGCCGAAAGCATCCGCCAGAGGCCCCACAAAGACCATACCGATGCCTATTCCCAAAACGAAGATCGGGACGATCAGTTGGGCCCGGTTCGGGGCGTCCGGTGTCAACTCTTCGGCGATGGCCCCGAGGGCCGGAAGCATGGCGTCGATGGAAAACGCCACCGTGGCCACGATAACGGCCATCAAGGCGATGAATTCGCGGGTGCTGAGGGGCGTTCCACTCATGGGCCCGGCGGGGCCTTCATCTCTTCAAAAATACGCAATTCCCACGGCACCGCTGGCGGGCCGATACGGGTCATTCCGCCGACCGCATCTGGCCTAAGATTTCGTCGATCACCTGGCCCCAGAGCTCAGGCGATTGGGCGCCGGGCAGCACATGTTGGTTGGCGATGATGAAGGTCGGCACGCCGTTGACGCCCCGTTCCCTTGCATGGGCGTCGCGGGTGCGGATGTCACCGGTATCTGCGTCACCATCGAAGAGGCGCTCGACCATGGCGTGGTCAAGGCCCGCGCGGCCTGCGATGTCGAGGAGGACGGCTCGGTCGCCGATATCTTGCCCCTCTTCGAAATAGGCTTTGAAAAGGGCGGAAACGACCGCTGTTTGACGCCCTTCGAGCCCGGCCCAATGGATCAGCCGGTGGGCATCCACGGTGTTGGGCGTCCGCGCGATGCGGTCGAAATCGAGGCCGAGACCGGCCGCTTTCGCGGCTTCAGCGATCCGGCCGTAGACCCGGTCGGCCCCGTCTTTGCCGCCGAATTTCGCTTCGAGATAGGCGCGACGGTCCATCCCCTCGGCGGGCATGCCGGGGTTTAACTGAAACGGGTGCCATTCCACCGTGAATGGGTGGTCCGGCCGGGCTTCAAGGGCGCGGTCGAGACCGATCTTTCCGATGTAGCACCAAGGGCAAATCGGGTCCGATAGAATGTCGAGCTTGATCACGGGATGGCCGGTTCAATAAGAGGCGTTGGCCGCCTCTTAACGGAGCCTCCGGGGGACGGAAAGGGGAGCGATCAAGCGGCCAGGGCAGGTGCGCTTTCACGAAGTTCCCAATCGGCGAGAACCTCTTCGGCTTCTGCGCGGGTCAGGTCATGGGCTTCGGCCAGATGATCGACCAACACAGCAGAGTCTTGGCCGCTATCTGCCACTGTTTCCGGGTCCAATGCAGGGAACCTCGCCAAGAGGCCGGCCTGCCAGTTATCAACGTCGATCATCGCAGTCTCCATCTCCTCGGAGGAAAATAGAGTGGCGTTAAGAAATTGCTTATGCAAAGGCGATCGGCGGTGATTTTTCTTTAAATCGCCCGGTCGATGGCCCGGGCGCCGGCGGAAATGTCCTGGCCGACCCCTTCGAGCGTGTTGCAGGCGGCCAGACCCAGAAGGGCAAGGCCAAGAAGCGCGATCCGCATTGTCAGTCTCATTCTTCGAACCACCACACATCCGGTTGGAACCCGATCCAGTCGCCATAGATCGGCAGGCGGTCGGGATAGCGGAGCTCGGCCGCATGGGCAAGCCGGGCCACGGGGTTGTGCCAGACCGGGATGACATAGCGGCCCGAGATCAGCACGCGGTCGAGGGCGCGGACCGCGGCAAGATATTCTTCCCGGCTTTCGGAGGTCAGCATGGTGCCCACAAGGCTGTCGATGGCGCGGTTCTTTACGCCCATCCAATTGCGGCTGCCCTCGGTGTCGGCGGCCTCCATACCCCAATAGAGCAACTGCTCATTGCCGGGGCTCAAAGACAGTCCGCGCGTGTACCAAGTCATGTCGAAATCGAAAGTATTGGTGCGCTCCTTGAGTTGGGCCGGGTCGATGGTGGAGACGGCCGGCGTGATGCCGAGCCGTTCGAGGGACGAGCGATAAAGATCGACGATTTGTTGTGGTTCGTTCGCACCCTGGGGCAGGACGATCTCGAAGCTGAACGGGGTCCCGTTGGCATCGGCCATCACACCGTTCTGGACTGTCCAACCGGCCTCTTCGAAGAGTTCTGTCGCCCGGGCGATCGCGCCGCGATTTCGTTCGCTGCCGTCGCCTGCGGGAAGGCTATAGCCTTCAAGCGCGCCCGGCAGAAGATCCGGGCCGTAAGGGGAGAGAAGGGCGGCAACCTTGCCCGTAGCTGGCCCCTCATCGGCGCCGAGGACAGAGTTGGAAAAATAACTGTTTATGCGGGGTTGGAGGTCACCGTTGAGAGTTTGGTTGATGAATTCGTAGTTAAACGCCGTAATCAGCGCTTCCCGCACCCGCCAGTCTTCAAAGACCGGCCGGCGGGTGTTCATCACGAGCCCGGTGATGCCCGACGGCCGCTGGTGGGGGATCACCGATTTGACGACCTCGCCCGCTTGAACGGCCGGAAAGTCGTAGGCCGTGTCCCATTTCTGGATATTGGTCTCCCGCATCGTCGTCAAAAGCCCGCCCTTGAAGGCTTCGAACATGGCGGTGCCGTCGGAGAAAAACTCCATACGGATCTCGTCGAGATTGTTGGTGCCTCGGCGAAACGGGATGTCTGCGCCCCAGTAATCGGGGTTTCTCTTGAGCGAGACGAACCGGCCGGGCTCAAAATCGTCGATCACGTAAGGTGCGGAGGTGATGGGCACCACGTCGAGGCCGCTTTCGGCGAAGTCGCGGCCCTCCCATTGGGCCTTTTGGAGGATGGGTCGGAGACCGAGGATGAGTGCCAACTCGTCGTCTTCGGTGTTGAAGGTGAACCGAACGCTCCGCTCACCGGTGGCTTCGGCAGAGGCGATCTTGCCCCAGGCCCCGTGGTAGCGGGGATGGCCGACCGTGCCGAGGGTCTCATAGGACCAGATGACGTCCTCGACGGTCACCGGGCTTCCGTCTGAAAACCGCGCTTCGGGCCGGAGGGTGAACTCGACCCAGGAGCGGTCATCGGCGGTCTCAATCGATTCGGCGAGGAGCCCGTAGAGGGTGAAGGGCTCGTCATAGGACCGGCCCATGAGCGATTCCACCGCGAGGAAGCGGAGCTGCCACGGGGGGCGCCCCTTGAGGATATAGGGGTTGAGAGAATCAAAACTCCCCACCTCCCCTTGGACGATCTTCCCGCCTTTTGGCGCATCCGGGTTGGCATAGGGGAGTGACACAAAATCCGGTGGAAGCCCCGGCTCACCGTACATAGCTATGCCATGGGATGGCTCGGCATGGGCCCCTTGGGAAAGGGCCAGCCCGAACCCGGCGGCGAGTGCGAAGCCGACGACACGCGTCATTTTCTGCATTTTGGTAACAATCCCCTGCTTCTTTGCCTGTTACCCCTGAGCCTAGCGACGGCTGCTAACCCTTTCAATTTTTTACCTTGGATAGCGGCGAACCTTTGCGTATAACGAGGACACTGCTCGATAGGTTTCTTGCCTGTATGAAACCTGCCTCAATAACTTAACGCCCGCCTTGTGCGGGCGTTTTTTTTGGGCTTTCGACAAGCGGGTCGCGTTTGGACCCGGGCTGCGAATCGGCAATTCTGCGCGCTCCGGTGATGGCCCGGCCTCCCGATCCGAAATGCCCCTTGCCCCCAGGGGCTCCCTCCATGATCTCTAGGCCCGACCCCTTCAGCCCTCACGGAGACCCCCATGACCACGCTCAACGGAAAAACTGCCATCGTGACCGGATCGAATTCGGGGATCGGGCTCGGTATCGCCGAGAGCCTTGCCGGGGCCGGGGCCGACGTGGTGTTGAACTCCTATACCGATAGCGAGGATGACCACGCCCTGGCGGCCAAGATCGCCGGGGAGCACGGGGTAAGCGTGCGCTACATCCAAGCTGATCTTTCAAAGGCAGAAGATGCGCGGCGGCTCGTCGAGGAGGCCGGAACTTGCGACATCCTCGTCAACAATGCGGGGATCCAGCATGTGGCCGCGATCGATGAATTCCCGACCGAGAAATGGGACGCGATCATCGCGATCAACATGACCTCAGCCTTCCACACCGCCGCCATCGCACTTCCAATGATGCGGAAGGCGGGATGGGGCCGGGTGATCAACGTGGCCTCGGCCCACGGGCTCACTGCCTCGCCCTACAAATCGGCCTATGTGGCGGCAAAACATGGCGTTGTCGGCATGACCAAGGTGGTCGCCCTCGAGACCGCGGAAGAGCCGATCACGGCCAACGCCATTTGTCCGGGCTACGTGCTGACGCCCCTCGTTGAAGCGCAAATCCCCGATACGATGGCAAAATACGGCATGGACCGGGAAACGGCCGTGCGAGAGGTCCTGCTGGACCGGCAGCCTTCTAAGACTTTCGCGACCACCGAAGAACTGGGTGGGGTCGCGGTGTTTCTCTGCTCGGCGGCGGCAAACCAGATCACCGGGACCGCGATCAGCGTCGACGGCGGCTGGACGGCGGTCTGAAGCATCCTTGGATTGAGATGCGGCGGCACTCATTGAGTGCCCCTCCATCCACGCCAAACGAAAAGGCCCGCCAAGAGGCGGGCCGAATAGAGGTAGGCTCTGAGATTAGATCGAGCCGCCGCCGCCGTCATCTCCGCCCGTGGCGATGAGAACGCCCGCGATCACGGCCAAGAGGATCAAGGGCAGGATAAAGCCCTGGGTGCTGTTGCTCTCTTCCGCGATCACTTCCGGCTCTAGGATCGGCTCGGCCAAACCGCCGGCCTGGGCTGGCCCGCTGAGGCTCAACGTCACCCCCAAAGCCGCCACGCCTGCCATATGGGAAATCTTCATTCGTCTTCCTTTCAACGCCACGTTGAGCGCACCGTATGGGCCGGTGTTGCACGGTGCAAGCCATTCCAAAGACAAGGGCAAATTTCGGCGGTGGCCTAGCCGAATTCCTTCGCGCGGATCTCTGCTGGGATCGCTGGAATATCGGTATTGGCGGGGTTCGGGGCCTCGTTGTTAGGATAGACGAGACCGGCCGAGATGATGAGTTTCGCCGCATCCTCGACCTTCATGTCCAAGGGGATCACATCGGCCTGGGGCACGAACAAAAGAAACCCTGACGTGGGGTTCGGCGTGGTCGGCAAAAAGACCGCGACCTTTTCGTCTTCGACCGGGATGCCCGAGCGGATCTCGCCCTTGGCCGAGGTCGATATAAAGGCGATCGCCCAGATCCCTTTCCGCGGATATTCGACAAGACAGGCCTGTTCGAAAGACGTGTCGGACTGGTTGAACACCGTTTCCGCGATTTGCTTTACCGCGTTGTAAACACTGCGAACTACGGGCATTTGGTCGACGGCGCGCTCGCCCCAACGCAAAAGCGACCGGCCGATCAGCCCCTTGGCCATCCATCCTACGAGCACGGTGAAAATCAGGAAGATTACCACGCCGATGCCCCGGAGATTGAGGCCGATATATTGGTCGGGACGGAGATATTGCGGAACGAAGGGCAGCACCCAGGAATCGACCCAGCCCGCAACGGTCCAGATCAGCCAGCCCGTGAGGCCGATGGGTGCGATCACGACCAAACCGGTCAGAAACGACGCCCGGAGCCCGGCCAGCGCTGAACGTTTCTTTGTCACGGAATTCCTGCCCTCGACAAGTGCCGGGAGTTCCACATCTCCCACTGGGATATGTAGGGATGTGGTCGGGAAGGCACAACCGGACCGGCCCCGG
This sequence comes from Pseudomonadota bacterium, assembly GCA_039198225.1. GTDB lineage: Bacteria > Pseudomonadota > Alphaproteobacteria > Rhodobacterales > Rhodobacteraceae > JASJAR01. The sequence goes on along the minus strand of JBCCTQ010000013.1, from coordinate 94,327 downwards.
ACGCGGCCAGTATTGATTAAAGATTGGCTAATTCCTGGGCAATTCGGGCCGCCAGACGCGCATTGTTGCGCACGAGTGCCACGTTGGTCCGAAGCGCCTCACCCATCGTCGCCTGATTGATCTTGTCGAGAAGAAACGGGGTGAGATCTTTGGCCGAAACGGAGGCCGCCACCGCCTCGTTATGGGCTTGCCCGATGATCGGTGCCATGACCGAGGCGGGGATCTCTTTGCCTTCTGGCACCGGATTGACCACCAATTGCCCTCCGGTGATGCCGAAGGCGACCCGCATCGCATGGGCGCGGGCAATCTCTCTTGGATCATCCATTCGCAACGGCGCGGGCATGCCCGAACTCCGCGACCAGAAAGCCGGCACTTCGTCCTGGCCATGGGCAATGACGGGGACACCCAGGGTTTCGAGCCGCTCGAGGGTTTTGGGAATGTCGAGGATCGCCTTCGGCCCCGCCGCCACCACGGTCACCGGGGTTGTGGCAAGCTCATTGAGATCGGCCGAAACATCAAAGCTTGTCTCGGCACCGCGATGGACGCCGCCGATCCCGCCGGTGGCAAAAACGCGGATCCCGGCCGCATGGGCCGCGATCATGGTCGCTGCCACCGTCGTCGAGCCCGTGCCGCCCACGGCAATGCAGGCCGCCAGATCCGCCCGCGACAGCTTGGACACGTTGCCCCGTGCCGCCAGGGCTCGGATATCGTCGCGCTCAAGGCCGACCCGGAGCCGACCGTCGATCACCGCAATTGTGGCGGGCACCGCACCTTCGTCGCGGACATCGGCCTGGCAGGCGAGGGCCGTTTCGAGGTTATCGGGCGCGGGCATCCCGTGGGTGACGATGGTCGATTCCAAAGCCACCACGGCGCGGCCTTGGGCGATGGCGCCGGCCACCTCGTCGGAAAGATCCATCGGCAGACGGGCGGGAGAAATCATGGGGCGCCTCCTTTGGCGACATAAGCCGCGGCCGTATCGAGGGCGCGGCCGAGGGCTTCTGCCCGATCTGACCCCGCCAATTCTTCCGCGATATGCGCGGCCATAAACGTATCACCCGCGCCGGTGACCCGAGCAACCGGAACCGCGGGCGGCGTTGCCGTCAAAACGTCGCCGGCCTGGCCATCGGCGGCCGGGTGGCCCCCGTTGGTGACCAAAACCCGGCCAGCCCCCCGCCCCATGAGGTCGGCGGCCGCTTCGGCGGAACTCCCAAAGTCACGCCCGGCTAAGAGCCCGGCTTCCTCAAGGTTGAGATAGAGAGTGGCGTTCGCGGACTTCAAAAACGGGCGCAGCCGCTCGGCTTTGCCCGGCGAGGCCGGCGCCACCCGAAGATCAGCCGCCGCAAAATGCGAACTTTCGGCGATATCCTCTAAAAGCGCTTTGGTAAGGTTTCCGTCGAGGGCGACCGGGCCCGTCCAGGGCGTTTCGGCCGAACCGAGCGGGCCGTCGACAAGGGGGGCTAAGATCGCATCGCCCGCCGCTTCAAGGGACCGGGCATCGGCGATGGCCGCCACGAGCCTGCCAGCGCCCTCGATGGCCATGTATGTATCGGTGGGGAGGGTCTCGCTCCGGTGGACATGGGCCGTCTCCAATCCGAGATCGGCCGCCGCGGCCAGCAATTCGTCGCCTTCGACGTCGCGCCCAATGGCCGTCAGAAGGATCGGTGTCAGGCCAAACCGCGCCAAGGTCACTGCGATATTCATCGCCACACCGCCCGGGACCCGGGTGATCTCACCGGGTCGGTCAGCCCCGAGGTCGAGCGCGCCCGGCGCCCGGCCGATCACATCCCAAAGGACTGATCCGATACAGAGAATTCGATGCGGAACCGACATTTGCGCTCCATGGGCGGTTTTGGCCCTTTGCGCAAGGAAACGATTTGGTTCGGAGCCTAGATCGACAGCCTTTGGGCCGGTGCGCCGCGTTCGCGGTAGGGCGTCGTGGCGTAATGGGCCCGGTAGCATTTTGAAAAATGGCTGGGCGAGGTAAAACCGCAGGCCAGTGCCACGTTGATCACGCTCATATCGGTCTGCATGAGCAGGTTCCGCGCCTTCTGGAGCCTCAGATCCATGTAGTAGCGCTTGGGCGAGCGGTTGAGATACCGCCGGAAGAGCCGTTCCAACTGCCGGGTCGACAGCCCGACTTCCCGCGCCAAGACCGAGGGGCTGATAGGCTCTTCGAGGGCCGCTTCCATCCGTTGAATGACCTGGGCCAGTTTCGGATGGCGCACCCCGATCCGGGTGGGCACCGACAGGCGCGGTGTGTCCTGATCGGTCCGGATCGCCGTATAGATCAACTGGTCGGCCACCTTGCCTGCCAGGGCCTCACCATGATCATCCGAAATGATCTTGAGCATGAGATCGATTGAGGCGGTGCCACCTGCCGTGGTGAAGCGGTTGCCATCCATCACAAACACCGATTTCGTGAGTTCAATATCGGGGAATTCTTCGAGAAAGGAATCGTGGTTTTCCCAATGGATCGTCGCGCGGCGCCCGTCGAGAAGTCCGGCCCGTGCCAAGGTATGAGCGGCCGTGCAAAGCCCGCCGATGGCAACGCCCCGGCGCGCTTCGCGGCGCACCCAATTGAGGATCGTCTTTGTCGAGGTCTCGGCCACGTCGATCCCTCCGCAAAGGACGATCGTGTCGCCCCGCTGAAGCTCGGAGAGCTTGGCATCGACACCGAACTTGATCCCAGCCGATGAGGCCACGTAATCGTCGCTGTCGCCCATGGTGATCCAGGAATAAAGTTCTTCACCCGCGGCCCGGTTGGTGATCCTCAGGCATTCGAGCGCGCTCGAAAAGCAGAGCATTGTGAACCGATCGAGAAGCACGAAGACAAAGCGTCTGGGGCGGGCGCCGCCCGATCCGCCGGGATTGCTAGGAGACACGTCTCGGTCCATGGCACCTTCAGCGCAAGTTGATGGACGCTCGCAGAGAAATCGACCCTTGGCAATCTGGATTTCGCGCAACGCAACCATGGCGGGCACGCCGGGTCGATTTCGTAGTTTCCCCCGCCCGTCCGCTCGCCTATAAGCCGGTCCTCGACAGACCGGAGGAAGGGTCGATGGGCGACTGGAAGAAGAGCGATTGGCGGCAAAAACCGCGGGTGCAAATGCCCGAATATACCGATCCAGCGCGCCTGGCATCGGTCGAGGCTCGGCTCCAGACCTATCCGCCTTTGGTTTTTGCCGGGGAGGCGCGGCGCCTGAAACAAGCGCTCGGGGCAGCGTCCCGGGGCGAAGCCTTCCTTCTCCAGGGCGGCGATTGCGCCGAGAGCTTCGCCGCCTTCAACGCCGATCAGATCCGCGACACCTTCAAAGTGATGCTCCAGATGGCCATGGTTTTGACCTATGGGGCCAAGGTCCCGGTGGTCAAAGTCGGACGGATGGCTGGGCAATTCGCCAAACCCCGCTCGGCGCCCACGGAGGTCAAAGACGGGGTCGAATTGCCGTCCTACCGGGGCGACATCATCAACGAGCTCGATTTTACCCCCGAGGCCCGGTCTCCGGCGCCCGAAAAGATGCTCCAGGCCTACACCCAGGCCGCCGGGACGCTGAACCTTCTGCGCGCCTTCTCGACCGGGGGCTTTGCGGACATGCACCGGGTACATGCTTGGACGCTGGGGTTCGCCGATGGCGACGGGGCCGGTCGCTACAAAGATCTTGCCGCTCGGATCCAGGATTCCATCGATTTCATGGCTGCTACTGGGATCACGGGCGACACCAACCATTCCGTTCAAAGCGTCGATTTTTACACGTCGCACGAGGCGCTGCTGCTCGAATATGAAGAGGCGCTGACGCGGATCGATTCCACGTCCGGCCAATGGCTTGCTGGATCGGGGCATATGATCTGGATCGGCGACCGGACCCGCCAGCCGGACGGCGCCCATGTAGAATTCTGCCGGGGTGTCCAGAACCCCATCGGCCTCAAATGCGGTCCTTCGACCAGTGCGGAAGACCTCAAATTCCTGATGTCAAAGCTCAATCCCGACCGAGAGCCTGGGCGTCTAACCCTCATCGCCCGGTTTGGCGCTGGCAAAGTGGGCGAGCATCTGCCGCGGCTCGTCAAAGCGGTCAAAGAGGAGGGCCAGAACGTCGTTTGGTCCTGTGACCCGATGCACGGCAACACGATCAAGTCGAATACCGGCTATAAAACCCGCCAGTTCCACGCCGTCCTCGAAGAGGTCCAGCAATTCTTCGCGGTACACCGCGACGAAGGCACGATCCCAGGGGGCGTGCATTTTGAGATGACGGGGATGGACGTCACCGAATGTACCGGCGGCGTGCGGGCGGTGACCGAAGAAGATCTCTCGTCCCGCTATCACACGGCCTGTGATCCGCGGCTCAATGCTTCCCAAGCCCTAGAACTCGCATTCTTGGTCGCAGAGGAGCTGACCGAACGCCGCAAGTGCGTGGACGCCGTGGCGGTGGGCTAGGGCTTCTCTTGTGGTGGTTACGGAGTGACGCTCGGGACCACCACGTCGAAGTCGAGACCAGGACAGAGCGAGCGGATTTCCGTGCGGATGATCTTCGGCGATGGAAGATCATTGGAAAACACCCGGTACTGGCCCGGATAGCCCACGGCAAAGAGCATCTGAGCGAGGTCAATGCAGTCGAAATCCCGGGCGAGAACCGGCGAGAGCACCGTCATGGGATTGATCTGGTCGAGAAGCTCCCGGGAGAGATCCGAAAAGGCGGCTAAAATGATGCGGCCACCGGGCGGGACCTGGCGTTTCTGTCGCAGCCACTCTTCCGTATCGCCCACGGCCAAGATCACAACTCGGCCCTGATGCCTCTCACCGGACGGCGCAAACGAGGACGCCGGCCCGTCAAACAGGCGCTTCACTTTTTCATTCCGTATGCAGCGAGCATGGTATTGGCTCCATGTTTAGCAATTTTTTTTTGGCCTAATCGGCCGCTCTACTTTTAAGCTAATGTTCGTCTCAAAAATCGCTTTTGACCATATATGTCATGGGCCTTCTGCACTGCAGTATAGCGCAATTTTGTTGCGCGGCCAAATTGATATACCTCAAGTTGATCCTTGACCGGAAGACGCTTGCGGAATTCCCACATGGGCATGACGGCCGGTAATGGTTGAACAATGAGGTCAGAACTTGGAAATCGCCGCCGCCGTCCTTGACGCATTGCCTGTTCCGGCGGTGTTTATCGATGCCGAAACCCGTTTGGCCCATGCCAATCCCGCAGCTACAGCAATCCTCGGGAGCGCCGTTGTCGGGCGAAATTATGCGGTGTCTCTCCGCCAACCGGTGCTGTTGGACCTGGTGGATGCGACGTTTCGCCATGGTCAAGTGGGCGCCGGCGAGTTTGTCACCGCCGTGGCGTCCCGCGACACGACGTGGCGGGTGACCGCGGCGCCAGTCCACCTGGCGAATGGCGGCATGGCCGTACTTTTGACCTTCGAAGACCGAACCGCGATGCGGGAAGCCGGCCAAATGCGGCGGGATTTTGTGGCCAATGTCAGCCACGAACTTCGCACACCGCTGACAGCACTCATCGGATTTGTTGAGACGCTAAAAGGGGCCGCAAAGGATGACCCGGAGGCCAGGGCGCGGTTTCTCAACACGATGGAGCGGGAGGCCAACCGGATGAACCGGCTCGTGGCCGATCTTTTGTCGCTCTCCCAGGTCGAAGCGGTCGAGCGGATGCGCCCGACCGATCCGGTAAACATCTCCGAGACCGTCGCGTCGGTGGTCTCGGCATTGCGCCCTTTGACAGAAGAGCACGGAACCGATGTCGAGCTCGTCGGAGCGGAAACCGCCCATGCGGTGCTCGGCGATGCCGACCAATTGTCCCAGGTCTTCACCAATCTCTGTGAGAACGCGATCAAATATTCCGGCGGCGGGGTGCAGGTGATTCTCAGCCAATTGGACCGCGCGGCGGGCATCCAAGGGCCAACCATCGAGATTTCGGTCATCGATGACGGCGAAGGGATCGACCCGCTCCATATTCCGCGTCTCACCGAGCGGTTCTACCGCGTCGATACCCACCGGTCCCGCGAAATGGGGGGCACAGGCCTCGGATTAGCGATTGTAAAACATATTGTTAACCGCCACAGGGGCCGGCTCAGGATCGAGAGCGCGCCGGGGCAGGGGAGCCGGTTTACGGTCCAGTTGCCGGCCCATATTTGAGCCTGCACTCGGCTCTTGCCGCAGAGTTAATGCGGAAAGATCCGCCGTTGTCATAAAACTGTTACCCAACCTTTACAGAAGCATCGCCATTGATGCCTAGACCCCGCGCCCATGGGCCGCGTCTTGCGGCCGGGGTTCAACAGGAGAAAACCGACCATGTCTCTCGTCAAATCGAGCGTCTCTGCTTTGGCGTTCACTACCCTGTCTGCGGCACCTCTCATGGCACGCGACAATGTCCAGGTTGCGGGCTCTTCGACGGTGCTGCCTTACGCATCGATCGTGGCCGAAGCCTTTGGCGACAATTTCGACTTCCCGACACCGGTTGTTGAGTCCGGCGGCTCTTCGGCTGGGCTGAAGCGTTTCTGCGAAGGTGTGGGCGAAAACACGATCGATATCGCCAATGCTTCGCGTAAAATTCGCGACGGGGAAATCACCGCCTGCGCCGAAAACGGTGTGACCGACATCATCGAGGTCCAGATCGGCTATGACGGCATCGTCTTCGCGAGCCAGCTATCGGGCCCTGACTTTTCGGCCTTTGAACCGGCCGATATTTTCAACGCGCTGGCCCCGCAAGTTCTGGTCGACGGTGCGCTCGTCGACAATCCTCACCAGCAATGGGCGGACTTCAACCCGGACCTTCCGGCTGAAGACATCCTCGCCTTCATCCCGGGCACCAAGCACGGCACCCGCGAAGTCTTCGAAGAGAAGGTGATCGCGGCCGGATGCGAGGCCACAGGCGCGATGCAGGCCATGCTCGACGGCGGCATGTCCGAGGACGATGCGGAAGATGCCTGCCTTGCGGTCCGCACCGACGGCAAATCGGTCGATATCGACGGCGACTACACCGAAACGCTCGCTCGGATCGACGCCAACCCGAACGGCATTGGCGTCTTCGGTCTCGCGTTTTACGAAAACAACACCGACAAGCTCAAAGTCGCGACCATGTCGGGCGTTGCACCCACCACCGAGACCATCTCGGCGGGCGAATATCCCGTGTCCCGGCCGCTCTTTTTCTACGTCAAGGGCGCCCATATCGGCGTGATCCCTGGGCTCAAGGAATATGCCGAGTTCTTCGTCTCAAACGAAGTGGCGGGCCCCGACGGGCCGCTTGCCCAGTACGGTCTGGTCTCCGACCCGGCCCTTGACGTGACCCAAAAGGCGGTCATGGAAGAGCAAGCCATGAACTAGGGTCTTCGGACCTTAGGGGGCGGCGCCTGGGTCCTCCCGGTGTCGCCCCGATCGCTTTTTAATCGGCGCGGGGGCCCAGACGATGCAGCCAATCACGGTGGTCTTAATCATTCTAGGCCTCGCACTGGTGGGCTTTGCACTCGGATGGAGGCGGGCCCTCCAGGTGGCGGGCGGCGATGTGCGCCTCCTCCATTCGCGGCCGAACTACCACGGCTCCAACGTCTTGATCCTCACCGCGGTTCCGGCCCTGCTGCTGACCGCGCTCTGGCTCATCTTTCAGCCGATCCTGATCAACAACAACGTCAACGGGATGATCCCCGACGCGCTTGTCCCCGAAGGTGGCTCGAAAGGGCTCGTGATGAGCGATGTGCGCCGCTTGGCGAACGGGCTCGAACTCGCGGTCCGCGAAGGGGTGCTTACTGAGACGCAATCGCGCAATATCCGATCCGATTTCTCCAATCTGCGCGAGCGGCTTGGCGAGGTCGGGGTGGTTCTTGGCAATGAGGTGCGCAACGAGATCCTGAATGCGGCCCAAGTTTACCGGAACCAAGCCGCCACGGGGCGGATGATGATGGCGGTTGTTGCTCTGGGCCTCGCGGCGGCGGGGCTGGCCTGGTCGATCACCCGGATCTCGGTAGGGTTCCGGGCGCGGAACGCCGTGGAAACCAGTGTGCGCACGATTCTCTTTCTCGCGGCCACGATCGCGATCCTCACCACCGTGGGCATCCTCTTTTCGCTCATCTTCAACACGATCGAGTTCTTCCGGATCTATCCCGCCCTTGATTTCTTCTTCGGCACGACCTGGGCGCCAAGTTTCTCGGGCCGGGGCGGGGATAGCGAGCTTGGGATCCTCCCACTCCTATGGGGGACGTTCTACATCTCGATTGTCGCCTTGATCGTGGCCGTCCCGATTGGGCTCTTCGCGGCGATTTATCTCTCGGAATACGCCTCACCGGCGGTGCGCGCCTTCGCCAAACCCCTGATCGAGGTGCTCGCCGGGATCCCGACCATCGTGTATGGCCTTTTCGCACTCCTCACGGTCGGCCCCCTTCTTGTGGAGGTTTTCGGGCGTGGCGGATTTTTGGGCGTGTCCTGGATGCAGGGTGGCACGGCCGTGATGACCGCGGGCCTTGTCATGGGGATCATGCTGATCCCGTTTGTATCCTCGCTCTCCGATGACATCATCAACGCCGTCCCCCAAGCCATGCGGGATGGATCCCTCGGCCTTGGTGCCACCCATTCCGAGACCGTCCGGAAAGTGGTTCTGCCCGCCGCCTTGCCCGGCATTGTCGGTGCGGTGCTACTGGCCGCCTCCCGAGCCATCGGTGAGACGATGATCGTGGTTCTCGGGGCAGGGGCGGCGGCAAAGCTCTCGCTCAATCCGTTTGAAGCCATGACCACGGTGACGGCAAAGATCGTGAGCCAGCTTACGGGCGATGCGGACTTTTCCTCTGCCGTCGCCCTCGTGGCCTTCGCCCTCGGCATGTCGCTCTTTGTGGTGACTTTGGGGCTCAACGTCTTGGCCCTCTACATTGTCCGCAAATACCGGGAGCAGTACGAATGACCGACGCCATGTCCGACACCGACGCCGTCGCCCCGGCCACTAGCCCCAAAAAGGGCTCGCTCCTAGCCCTTGATGCGCGAACAAAGAAACGCAATGCCGCCGAGCGCCGGTTCAAGATGTATGGCATCGCCGCCATCACGGCCGGCATCCTTTGCCTGGTGGGACTTCTAACGTCGATCTTGTCAAACGGTCTTCCCGCATTCCAGCAGGCGGTGGTAAAGGTCAATTACACGCTCACCCAAGAAGAGTTTGACGAGGCCGAAAAAGCGCTCCTCAAAACCGCGATTTATACCGGCTACTTCGTCGATTTTCTGACCCGGACCGTCGAAGAAGAGGGCCTTGAGGTTGCGGTGGATGCCGATGCGGTCGAGCGGCTCCTCGGCAAGGTGGGCGGCACGATCCGGAGCTATTACCGCGAAAACCCCGGTGACCTCGGAACGCCGGTGGAGTTTGAGCTTGCCGCCGCAAGCCGAGTGGATCGCTATCTCAAAGGCGGGTTCGACCGGTCGGATGTGACAGGCGAAGGGAACCGGTTCTGGGTCCCATCCGATTTTGACCTGGTCGATGCGCTTGAAGAGGCCGGGCTCATCCGCTCGACCTTCAACTGGACCTTTATCACCGGCGTCGACACCGGCGTCGACAATGCGGGCGGGGCAGGGATCGGCGCCTCGGTTCTGGGCTCATTTCTGATGATGCTCGTGGTGCTGGCACTTGCCCTTCCCATCGGGGTTGCGGCGTCGATCTATCTTGAAGAATTCGCGCCAAAAAACTGGTTCACCGATTTTGTCGAGGTGAACATCTCGAACCTTGCCGCGGTGCCTTCCATCGTCTTTGGGATCCTTGGCCTCGCGGTCTTTATCCAGTTCGCGGGCATGCCCCAATCGGCCCCCCTCGTCGGTGGGCTGGTACTCACGTTGATGACGCTTCCGACGATCATCATCTCGACCCGGGCCTCGCTCAAAGCTGTGCCGCCATCAATCCGCGATGCCGCCCTCGGGGTGGGCGCGTCGAAAATGCAGGCGGTCTTTCACCATGTCTTACCCCTGGCCGCACCTGGCATCCTCACCGGCACGATCATCGGCCTCGCCCAGGCCCTCGGCGAGACCGCACCGCTTTTGCTGATCGGGATGGTCGGCTTCATCGCCCGCTATCCCGAGACCTTCATCAGCGGTTTCGAAGGGCCGAACTCCGCCATGCCCGCCCAGATCTACAATTGGGCCTCGCGCTCGGATGTGGTCTTCACCGAAAAGGCCTGGGGCGGGATCATCATTCTTCTCATCTTCCTGGTGAGCATGAACATCATTGCCATCCTTCTCCGCCGCCGGTTCGAGCGGCGTTGGTAACGAGCGAAAGCGAAGAAAACCCATGAGCGAGACGAAGATCTCTGCGCGCAACGTTCAGGTCTATTACGGTGACACCCACGCGATCAAAGACGTGGATGTCGACATTGACGACAAGACAGTCACCGCCTTGATCGGTCCGTCGGGCTGCGGGAAATCCACGTTTCTGCGGTGCATCAACCGGATGAACGACACGATCGACGTCGCCCGGGTCGAAGGCGATATCCATCTCGACGGGGAAGACATCTACGACAAAGCGGTCGACCCGGTCCAACTCCGGGCCAAAGTCGGGATGGTCTTCCAAAAGCCCAACCCGTTTCCGAAATCAATCTACGACAACGTGGCCTACGGCCCGAAGATCCACGGGCTCGCCAAAACCAAGGCCGATCTCGACGAGATCGTCGAAAGGGCGCTTCGCCGGGGGGCGATCTGGGACGAGGTCAAAGACCGGCTCAACGCACCGGGGACCGGGCTTTCGGGTGGTCAGCAGCAACGGCTCTGCATCGCGCGGGCCGTGGCCACCGAACCCGAAGTCCTCTTGATGGACGAGCCTTGCTCGGCCCTCGATCCCATCGCCACCGCCCAGGTCGAAGAGTTGATCGACGAGCTCAAACGGAACTACTCTGTGGTGATCGTGACCCATTCGATGCAGCAAGCCGCACGGGTCAGCCAGAAAACCGCATTCTTCCACCTCGGTAATCTCGTTGAATACGGCGAGACCGGACAAATTTTTACAAACCCCAAGGACAAGCGGACCGAAAGCTACATCACGGGCCGCATCGGATAGACATGATGGACGAAAGCCATATTCAATCTGTGTTCGACCGGGACCTGGAGAAAATCCAGACCCTGATCATGAAAATGGGCGGTCTCGTCGAGGTCTCGATCCTCGACGCGGTGCGCTCGCTGGCCAACCGCGACGAGGAATTGGCCATGAAGGTCCGGGAAAATGACCGGGCCATCGACCAGCTCGAAGAGGAGATCTACGAGGAAGCAGCGCGTATCATAGCGCTCCGGGCGCCCACGGCGTCCGATCTGCGCACCGTGCTGACGGTCATGAAGATCTCGGCCAATCTCGAACGCATCGGGGATTACGCCAAAAACCTCGCCAAACGGACGTCCGTTCTGGTCCAGATGCGACCTATTGAAGGGGCTGCCGAGCAAATCCGTCGCATGGGCCGCGAGGTCGAAGCGATGCTCAAACAAGCGCTCGACGCCTATATCCAGCGCGACGCCACCTTGGCCGAAGAGGTGCGCGAGCAGGATGCGGAAGTCGATCTGATGTATAACGCGCTCTTCCGGGAATTTCTGACCCATATGATGGAAGATCCATCCAACATCACGGCGTGCATGCATCTCCATTTTATCGCGAAAAACACCGAGCGGATGGGCGACCATGTCACGTCGATCTGCGAACAGGTAATCTATCTCGTGACGGGCTCGATGCCCGATGAAAACCGCCTCAAGGAAGACCGGACGCCCTATGTACGGATGGGGGCCGGCGAATGAGCACCGCTCAACCCAAGGTTCTTTTGGTCGAAGACGAGCCGGCCCAACGGGAGGTACTGGGCTACAACCTCGAAGCGGAAGGCTTTGAGGTGGCCAAGGCCGAGAACGGCGACGAGGCGCTGATGCTCGCCGAAGAGTCCACGCCCGATCTCGTTCTTCTCGACTGGATGCTACCGGGTGTCTCTGGCATCGAGGTCTGCCGCCGATTGAAAGCGCGCAAAGCCATGCGGGGCGTGCCGATCATCATGATTTCAGCCCGTACCGAGGAAGTGGACCGGGTGCGGGGGCTCGAGACCGGGGCCGACGATTATGTCGTCAAACCCTACTCTGTGGTCGAACTCATGGCCCGGGTCCGGAGCCAGCTTCGCCGGACGCGGCCCACCGCCTTGGGCCAGCGCCTCGAATTCGACGATATCGTCCTCGACGCTGAAACCCACCGCGTCACCCGGGACGGGCACCCGATCCACCTTGGGCCCACCGAGTTCCGGCTGCTCTCGACCTTTATGGAAAAGCCGGGCCGCGTTTGGTCGCGCGAGCAGCTCCTCGACCGGGTTTGGGGCCGCGATATTTTTGTCGACACCCGCACGGTGGATGTCCATGTGGGACGTCTGCGCAAAACCCTCGGCCAGTTCGGCGGGTCGAACCCGGTCCGAACGGTCCGTGGTGTTGGATACGCGCTGGGGTAGGGCGCCCGTTGCAGGTTCCTGCGGCATCGGCCCATCGACGGTCGCAAGCGCGTTCTGCCCTAGTAAGAGCGGCATCCAGTTCGCTAAGCAGGCTTTCCATGGCTGGAACATCCACCGCATCTCGCATTATGCTCGAGATAGGCGGCTTCAAATCCGGGTATGAATGAAAATCCTGGCCAGTCGCCTCGAAAGTCTGACGTCCAAAACAAAGGCCTAATTGTGGGCGGCATTGAGATCGAGCTCTGCAAGAGTCTCCCAGCCCGAAACGACCTCAACGGCATTCTCGAGCAATATTAAACTCTTACTGTACAACGAATGCGCGCCATGGGTTTCGAAGTCAGTCGTTCGGCGCCCGAAAGCGCGCTAGCTGAATTCTGGGAAAACGCGAGTGACTATCTTCCTCCATCGGGATGCCTTGTCATTGCGCGCGACCAAACGGGAGAGATTGTTGCGTGCGGGATGATGAAACCTCTCGATCATTTCACGGGCGAGCTAAAGAGGTTCTTCGTCGCGGAGAAGGCACGCGGAACCGAAACGGGCCGCGCATTGATCTTGGCTCGGGAAGAGGCCGCGCGCGACATAGGGCTGAAACGGCTCATCGCCGACACGCTGACACCAAACGTTGAAATGCGCGATCTCTACCCAAAGCTCGGCTTTGTCGAATTGGACACTCCGATCCAAACGACAACCTACAAAGATCAACCGGAGTTGCGTCCCCATTTGCATTACCTCGCCAAGGACCTCAGAGGCGCCAGAACGACTAGGCCAGCCCTCGCTTCGGGCGCGAAACCCGGTTTAGGTTTAAGGAAACGAAGTCCTAGAAAACCCGGGAGGGACGGCTCTTGGGCCAGACGGCGCTCCGCGCAACTTTGGTGGTTAATCGCATAAGCCGTATTATGTGAACATAAAGTTACGCCACCGAACGCTCCTCCAAACCGGATCCCGGTATTGTGATCGTGTCGTTATCGGGCTCACAAGCTTTGTGAACTGACACATCGGGCCCGGTCTGCGAGCGTTTTTTCGGGGGCTCACCCGCACTTCGATACCCTTGGGCACGGCGATCTTTACCGATTGTCGTGGCGGGCCTCCGTTTGTCCAATTGTGAGGATTTTCCATGTTTGCATCCAAGACACTACCGGTCGCGGTGGCGCTGCTGCTCGGCGTCGGTGCCGCGGCCGAAGCGACGACGCTGAAGATCACGGTGGAGAACAAAGCTGAAATCGGCGGGATCACCCTGACCCCGCTTTACACGGCGTTCCACAACGGCGGCTTCGATCCGTTCAATGTCGGCGAGGCGGCAAGTCCTGGTCTTCAGGAGATTGCCGAGGAAGGCAGTCCGGGTGGCATTGCCGCCGAACGTCAGGCGGCGTTCCCAACTTCGGACGGTGTGGCTGTGTTTGGGACCGACGGGTTTCCCGGCGCGCCGGTGATCGAGCCCGGCGAAGTGGCCTCCGCCACGGTCAACGTTGACAGCGCGAACCGTTTTTTCACCTTCTTATCAATGGTTTTGCCATCGAACGATACGTTCATCGGCCAGGACGATCCGACCGCCTATGAGGTCTTCAGCTCGGCCGGTGACTTTCTCGGCACCCAAGTCATTCAGGTGACCGGTGCCAACATTTACGATGCCGGAACGGAGGCCAATCTCACCGACGGATCGCCCTTCGTGCCGAGCCTTGCGGGCACGACACGGACCGATGAAGGCGGTGTTGTGACGCCTGGGCAAAGCCTTCTCAACTTTGCCGGGCTGACCGTGGCCAACGGGCAAGTGATTGACGGCGCTCTTTTTGACTATCTCTCCGATCCGGCGGGTTTCGCAGTTGCCGAAATCCGGATCGAGGTGGTGCCGATCCCGGCCTCGCTGCCGCTCTTGGCGGCCGGTCTTGGGCTCCTTGGGTGGAGCAGCCGTCGCCGTAAGGGGGCAACCTAAGGCCCCGCCCTGCCTGGCCGTCCTGGCTTGACCCCTGGGACAGCCCGGCCCGCCCCCGCGCCCGGCCTAGTCTCCTGATGGGGCTAGACCGGGCGCACATTGCCGTCTCTAACGGCTCTCAAGTCGATGGAATTCTCGATATTCCTCGCCTTGCCGACGAGACCCACTCGTCCTTTGATATCTCGACAAGCCATTACAGTTCCAAGTAGAACTTGGCGTCGAGGGGATGAAGATGACGCGCATTCTGGTTTTGAACGGGCCCAATTTGAACCTGTTGGGATCGCGCCAGCCGGACATTTACGGGGCGACCACATTGGCCGAAATAGAGGCTGGCTGCCGGACGGTGGCCGAGAGCCTCGGGGTGAGCATGGAGTGGCGCCAGTCGAACCATGAAGGGGAACTCCTCGACTGGCTCCATGGCGCAGCCGAGACGTTTGCAGGCGTAGTATTCAACGCCGGAGCCTTTACCCATTCTTCCGTCGCCCTTGGCGATGCGGTGGCTTCGATCGCCCTCCCCGTCATCGAAGTCCATTTGTCAAATATCCATGCAAGAGAAGAGTTTAGACAACACTCTTACATCGCGGCCCACGCGGTAGGACAAATCGCGGGGTTCGGACCGGCAAGCTACGGGCTCGGGCTTCGCGCGGTGGTGGGCCACCTGACGGGACAGCAATGATACGCGATTATCTGGAGGAGCTTTTCAGCCACAACCAGATGGAAGACCTCTGGTCGTTCCACATTGAGGCCATGTCCGGGTTTGGGTTCGACCGGCTGCTATATGGGTTCTCGCGTCTCGGGCCCGGGAAGAAATCCCTGAATTCAGAGGATTACTTGATCCTGTCGAACCATTCGCCGGATTTCCTGAAGGTCTTCGTTGAAGGCGGGATGTATTTTCACGCGCCCATGGTGCGCTGGTCGATGGAGAATGAAGGTGCCTGTTCTTGGAGCTGGCTCGCCGACAGTCTCGATCAGTTGACGCCGGAAGAGCGCCGGGTCACCGATCTCAACCGTGCCCATGGGATCACGGCCGGGTATTCGATCTCATTTTCGGATGTCTCGCCGCGCTCGAAAGGGGCCATCGGCCTCGTGGCGCGGGTGGGCCTTAGCCAGGCGGATGTGGACCAGGTCTGGGAGGAGCATGGCCGCGACATCCTCTTGATGAACCAAGTGGCCCATCTCCGCATCACCAGCCTCCCCTTCCCGTTCATTGGTCCCCGGGCGCTCACGCCCCGGCAACGGGAGGTTCTGGAATGGGTCGGCGACGGAAAAACCTCCCATGAAATCTCCGTCATTCTGGGCGTCTCCACGGGAACGGTGGAAAAACACCTCCGTCTGGCCCGAGAAATTCTCGAGGCCGAGACAACGGCGCAGGCGGTGCTAAAGGCTTCATTTTTAAATCAAATCTTCTTCCTCGAACGGTGAGGGCGCGGCCCGCGTGACGTTGGGTAAGGAATACCTGACTAGTCGGTTAAAAATTTTCCTGGCATCTTAGCCATGTTCCGTGAGTGGTGGCTTTTGCCGAGGGACGCGCCCGCCTGATCGTCCAAGTGTTTCGGGCGGCGGGAAGGGTCCGGGAAACCGGAGGTCGGCCTGTCGCGCGTATTTTTCCGAGTGTCAGGCCGGCACCTTTGATCGCCCATGTCCTCATCCCCGACGACCCGGGCGAGGGGCGGTGCTTCCGATAGGAGTGCACCGCCCTTTCCATTTTTGCCGTCAGCCGAGCCCGGCGAGGAAGCGGTCGATTTCAGCCTCCATCGACGCCCGGTCGTCGAATGGGATGAGATGGCCCGTATCGAGTTCAACAATATCGACCTGGGGACAGGCGGCGCGGAGTTTTGCGCGGTAGCGCGCACCGGTCAAAAGGCTTCGTTTCCCAACGAGAGCCAAAAGCGGGAGCTTCATCCGGGGCAAGTAGGCGTCCCCGTCGAACCGGGCGGCCACCACCAGGGCATCGGCAAGGCCCGAAGGATCTGCGGCTTCGATATGGGCGCGAAACGCTGCCTGCCCTTCCGGGTTCTCAATCCGGCTCCCCACCGCCTTCCCAATCGTCCGCCGTCCGGGCACCCGGGTCACGATCGGGGCGACAAAGGGCGTGTACCACGATATGATCGGCGACGGCGCCCGGATCGGCATATCGACCAGGACAAGCGCCCGCACGCGCTTGGGGTACCGCGCCGCGAAGGCCATCGCCACCATGCCACCCAAAGAGAGGCCGATCAGGACCGCACTTTCCGGCACATCGCCCGCAATCGCGTCGGCAAAGGCTTCGGCCCGCGCTTCTGTGCGGGGACGCCTCCCATGGCCCGGAAGATCGAGCGCGATCCCCTCCACCTCGCCCCAACTTGCCGCCGAGAGCCCTGCCCCATGGAGATAGACCCGCGTCACGCCGCCAATGGTCCGAATCGGGCCCCGTTTTCGGTTTTGAGGAAGGCGCGAAGATCGATGGCTTCTTGCTTGAGAAAGCCCTGCCCCGACAAAGCGCCCGCCCGCACCATCTCAATTACGGCCGCGACCGATGAGGCGGTGGTCCACGCAATCGCGGTCCGCATTTTGCCGCCGATCTCGAGCGGGCGATAGGTGCGGACAAATTCCCGCCGCGCCAAACGTCCCTCGGCTTCGCCTTCGGCCGAGACATGGACATAGACCACATCTTCGTCGACGGTCGGTTTGGCATGGGTCAGGATCTCGCCCGCCTCCTGGCGCCGCTCGCGCATCAAAAGCTCGTGGAAAAAGAAATTCATCAACGTCACGTGCCCGGGGTAGCGCATTGTTTTATAGTCAATATTCGGAACACGTCCGAGATAGGTCTCGCACATCGTGCCAAGCCCCCCAGAGGTCGTGAACGCCTCAAGCTCGATCCCGCCGATAAAGATCTTTTCGACCCATTCCATGGGCGACACCCATTTCATCTCGCCGTCTTCGAGGACCTGGCAATCGTTGAGATATTCGTTCACCACGCCTTCGGGCGACCAGTTGAACGAATAGCCCATGAGCCCGGTGGGGTTTTGCGGCAGCGCTCCGACTCGCATCTTGCACGACCGGCAGCTTTCGAACCCTTCGATCAAATGGGCCCCGACGATGCCGACGAAACCGGGCGCCAGGCCACATTGGGGCGCCATGAGCGACGCCCCGCCCTCCGCCAGGGCCCGGATCGCTTCGGTTGTGGGCACATCCTCCGTGAGGTCGAAATAATGAATGCCCTGGGCGGCCGCGATCTCAGAGACGGTGCCGTTCAGAAAGTACGGGAGGCACGAGAGAACAGCGTCATGCCCAGCGAGCGCTGTCTCGAGAGCCGCCCGGTCGCCCGCATCGAGCGGACGGGTCGCAAAGGAGAGCGTCGCCGGAGCGACATCAAAACCCGTCACATCGAACCCGGACCCGGCCAATAGCTCACCCGCCAGGGCGCCGACTTTGCCCAAACCGAGAACGGCTATTTTCTGCATGCTATTCCTTTCACGCCACAGGCCTGACCATAGGTGCGCCGTGATGGGCTTACCAGCGCCGCCTCGCTTTGCTCCTCAGCGGCCGAGATCAGCCGCGCGCGTTTCCCAACCGGGAAGGCTTTCGTCGAGAAAGGCGCCGATCTCGGCGAGATCCTCGGTTGCGAGGGCTCGGGACAATTGGCCCGCGACCCGGTCCATATGGCGGAGATACCCGGCTTTGCCATCGCGCAGCCAGAGCCGCGTAAACACCGCGAGGACCCGGCAATGGCGCACGCCCGCCAAAATGGGATAGCGCCGCCGGATCTCGGCCTCCGCGCCAGGTCGACCGGCCGCATAGCGGGCGGTCATGCGCTCTTCGAGGCCCGGATCGATGTCGCGGCGCGCATCCTGGAGAAGTGAGACGAGGTCGAACTCCCGGGGCCCGATCACCGCGTCCTGAAAATCGAGGAGGCCCACCTGTCGCACCCCGTCCCGCTCGGGGAGATGAATGAGATTGCCCGCGTGAAAATCCCTGAGAACCAGCGTTTCTTCCCGGCCGGCAATGGTCGTCAGAACGCTCGCCCAAAGCATGCGAAAGGTCTCAGCAAACCCGACCCGGTCAAAGTCCGGCGGGGCCACGGCCGGGGCAAACCAATCGGAAAAAAGATCGAGAAGCTCTATATAAGCGTCCAAATCGAGGACCGGACGGTCGACGGCGGTGGTCGCTGGCGCCCCGTGGAGCGCCAAAAGCGCATCCACCGCCGCGCTATAGAGGGGTTCGGGGTCCCTCCCCCGGTTCAGCCGATCAGTGTAGGTCGCATCGCCGAAATCCTCGATGAGAGCCAATGGCCCGGCGAGGCCCTTCACTTCCGGGGTGGAAAGGCCGAGGTCTTGGAGGTGGGTCGACAAAAGCGCGAACCGGCCAACGCTTCTTGGGTCGGCGCGGTGTTCCATCACCAAAAGGCCGTGGCCCGGGAGCCGCCAATAGCGCCGGGCGGACGCATCACCGGCCAAGGCGACGCGCTTTGCCCCCGCCAGCCCATGCTCGGCTAGAAAGTCGCCAACAGACATCTCCGCCATCTCACGCACCTCACCAAAACCGTCCTTGCAACCGACCCCGATCCGGCGCCAAGTGCCGGGCGGAGCTATAGGAAGGATACGCCATGGCCGCGCTAAAATCCTACTGGCAAAACTACATCGACGGCGCCTGGTGCGATGGCGGCGCGGGACGCATCGCCGTGACGGATCCGGCCACGGGAGAAGCCCTTGCCGAAGCCGCGCTCGCCGATGCCGCCGATATCGACCGGGCCGTTGCCGCGGCCGCCAGGGTCCATGGCGAGGGCACGCTCAGCGCCATGCGCCCTTTTGAGCGGGGCCGGATGGTTCAGGCCATCGGGCGCGCCTTCCTCGCGCGACGCGACGAGATCGCCGAGGTTCTCACCCTCGAACAGGGCAAACCCCTTTGGGAGGCTAGGCTCGAAGTCGAAGGGGCGGCGAAGCTCTTTGAGTATTACGGCAATCAGGCGGCCACCGTCGAAGGCCAGTCGATCCCCCTCGGTGCGGGATATGTCGATTATACGGTCTATGAGCCTTACGGCGTGACCGCCCATATCATCCCGTGGAACTACCCCCTCGACACGGTGGCCCGCTCCCTCGCCCCAGCCTTGGCCACCGGCAACACGGCGGTCGTGAAAACCCCCGAACTTACTCCCTTGAGTTCCACCTTCTTTGTCGATGCCGCCGCCGAGGCCGGGTTTCCAGCCGGGGCGGTGAACATTCTCTCTGGCCTCGGCCGGGAGGCCGGGGCCGCCCTCGCCGCCCATCCCGGCATCGGAATGATCGTTTTCACCGGATCGGTCGCCAGCGGGACGGCCGTGGCCCATGCAGCGGCGGAAAACACCGTTCCGGCAGTGCTGGAACTCGGCGGGAAATCCGCGGCGGTGGTCCATGCCGACGCAGATCTCGACGCCTTTGAGAGCGACATCCGCTACGGGGCATTCTTCAATGCCGGTCAGGTCTGTTCGGCGCTGACCCGGGTCGTGGTCGATAAGAGTATCGCCCCCGAACTGACCGACCGCGCCGCGGCCATTGCAAAATCTTTGTCCCTTGCCCCGGGGATTGAGCTTCCCGAGGCGGGAGACACGATGGGGCCCCTGGTTTCGGAGGCCCAACGCGACAAGGCCTTGGCCATGGTCAGCGCCGCGGAAGCCGAAGGGGCCCGCGTCGTGGCGGGCGGGCGGCGACCGAACCGGCCGGGGGCTTTCATGGAGCCCACGATCTTGGCCGGGGTGACGCCTGATATGGTCATCGCGCGAGAAGAGGTGTTCGGCCCTGTCCTGTCGATCCTGGAAGTCTCATCGGAGGCCGAAGCCATTGCGATCGCCAACGGCACCGGATTCGGCCTAGCCGCAGGCGTCTTCACCCGCGACCTTGACCGGGCGAGCCGGACCGCAGGCGCCCTCAAAGCCGGTCAGGTCTATGTCAACGAATGGTATGCGGGCGGGATCGAAACGCCGTTCGGTGGCTATGGAAAGTCCGGCTACGGGCGCGAAAAGGGGCGCCAGGCCCTTTGGAATTACGTGCAAACGAAAAACGTGGCGATCCGGATCGGGCGCTAGCCAGGTCTAACGGTGCCCAGAATAAGAAAAAGCCCCGCCGGATGGGCGGGGCTTTCTCAATTCGTTCCGACGCGACCAGTCAGGCTTTGTTGCCCCTCCAAAGGAAGAAGAGGCCGCCGCCCAGCATCATCAAGTGGAGTTGGAAACCCGTCCAGGGACCCCAATAGACCACGTAGATCACCGCCGCGACGATGATCGATATCCCAAGCCCCCCGAGGCGGGTGACGACGTCACCGAACCAAGGGAAGGATTTGAAAACAGGCAGGTTTTTCGCCCAAGCATAAGCGAACAAGCCACCGATGATCAGGGCCAGGCCGGCGAGGATTTCACCCACGGCCGTCAGTGTCCACAGCCAGAGTGGAAACCCATAAGAGGCTGCGTCATCAACAAGATACGGCATCTTGTTGGCGCCCTGGTCGAGAATAATTGCGGCAAGTGGCAGGCGTAGGAACCAATGCGCGTGTGACGACGTCGCGACGGACGCCCACTCGGGCAGGCCTTGGCTGGCTCTGGTGTTGGTTGTTTCTGCGGTCATGTCGCTACTCTCATTGCGTCATTCGTTGCAGTGCGGGAAATGGGTCAAGGCTGCTGCCTTTCAAGGGCTTTTTGGACGCAGGCGCCGCACAATTGAGTATCAATTTCTGCAATGCCGCATCTCTCTGCAAAAATAGGACAGGGCTTTTGACATTCTTTTTCTTGCCTAAAGCCTGTTTTTTGACTACATGGTGCCTCCCGAGCAGCGCGCTAGGAGAAATTGCGCGTCTCGGGTAAAAGAGACGTGATACCCCGCCCTCGCCCCCCAAATCGGGTCGATTGGCCTTTTGCCAGGAATGCCGTTTGAGCCAGGATATGCGACAGACCGGTCTCTATGACCCTGCCCAAGAGCACTCCGCTTGTGGCGTCGGCTTTCTCACACGGAAAGACGGCGTCCAGAGCCATGATGTGCTCTTGAAAGGCCATGAGGCACTCTGCGCGGTGCCCCATCGAGGCGGTATGTCGTCCGAAGGCATTGGCGACGGGGCCGGCGTGTCGGTGGATCTCTCGCTTGGCTTCTTTCAAAAGCTGACCGGCGTTGCCTTGGAAAAGGGCCAGTTCGGCGTTGGAAACTTCTTTCTGCCAGCCGATCCGACCCAGCATGACCGCGCATCGGGCCTCGTTGTTGAGAAACTGACCGCGGCCGGGCTGACGGTGGTGTTGGTTCGCGATCTTGCCGTCGACAAGGAAGCGATCCCAGCCCGGGCTCTCAAAGCCCAATTGCCAATCCGCCAGTGGATCTTCACCGCACCCGAAGGCATGGCGGCGGACGTTCTCGACACCCGCATTCATTCGGCCCTCCTTGAGATTGAAGCGATCGCCTATACGGACCCTGCCCTCGATGGGCTCTATCCCTTGTCGCTCTCGGCCCGGATGCAGGTCTTTAAAGGCCGGCTGAATTCCTGGGAAATCATCCCCTATTTCAAAGATCTCTCTGACCCCGACCACGGGGTCCACACGATGTATTTCCACACGCGGTTTTCGACCAATACGGACCCTCACCCGACCATGGCCCAGCCGTTCCGGCTGATGGCCCATAACGGGGAACTCAACACCGATAAGAAAAACCGCTTGTCCGAGGCCGCCATCGCCCTGTCGCGGAACAAATCGATTGTCCGGCCCAAGGGCCAGTCGGATTCCTGTCGGTTGGACCAGACGCTGAATGCGCGGGTTTTCGAAGAAGGGCTCGACCTTGTCACCGCGGTGGTGGCGATGATGCCCCCGGCCTGGGAAAACGACGCCGAGATTGCGCCCGATGTGCGCGCCATGCTCGAATATTTCTCCCTGTCCGAAGAGAAAAACGACGGGCCCGCCGCGCTCATCTTCGGCGACGGCAATATCATCGGCGCCCGGCTTGACCGGTTGGGCCTGCGTCCGCTGCGCTCGGTTGAAACCGACGACTACCTCGCCGTCATGTCCGAGGCGGGCCAGATCAGTTTTCCGCCGGAAACGGTGATCCGCCGCGGCCGCGTCGAGGCGGGCGGGATGATCTATTACAACCACGCCGAAAAGAAGATCTACCGGACCGGCGAGGCGCTCGAAATGCTCGCCGAAAAGGCCGATTATCCGGCCCTTCTTGCTGGGGCGATGGTCAATATCGACGATCTCCCGGAGGCCGACGGCGATCCGGCCGCTGCGGCGACCCGGTATGAGGGCGATCTGTCCACCCCGGCCCGCTACGTCGCCTACACCCACAACCAGGAATCTTTCAAATTCCTGATGGATCCGATGCTTCAGACCGGGGTCGAGAAGGTTTCGGCCATGGGCTACGGCAACGCGATCAACGCGCTTTCGGACAATGAAGGCGGGGTTGCGAAGTACTTTAGCCAGCGTTTCGCCCAGGTGACGAACCCGCCCCTCGATTCCATCCGGGAGGCGGACGGGATGACGCTGCGGGTGGCCTTGGGTGAAAAGCCCCATCTTGGCCAGGCCCGCTCGCGCCAGATCGTCGTGAACACGCCGATCCTCCGCATGGCCGATATGCTGAAGATCAAAGCCCAGAGCGAAACGCCTTGGGACCGGTTTGACACGCTGTTTGAGCCCCATTTCGACGATCCGGCGGCCAATGAGCGCGCCCTTGTGGAAGCCACCGATGCGGTGGCCAACGATGTGGTGACGTTCGCGCGCGACAAAGGTGGGATCGCGATCCTAACCGATCGTCACATTTCAGAGGCCCGGGCCGCGCTCCCGATGACGCTTGTAGTCTCGGCGATCAACCAACGCCTCATCGAGGAAGGGCTCCGGTTCAAGGTCTCGCTCGTGGTCGAAAGCGGGCAGATGTCCTCGTCGCACCACGTTGCTTGTGCTTTGGGCTTTGGGGCGGCGGCGGTTTATCCCCTGGCCGTGCGGCTGCGGTCAGAAGAGCTTTTCGGTGAGAAGGCGGCCGATCACTATTACAAGTTCCAGAAGGCCGCCGAAAAAGCCCTCATGAAGACCATGGGCAAGGTCGGGCTCTGCACGGTCGAAAGCTATTCGGGCGGCGAGTTTTTCGAGCCGAATTTCCTCGACACCAATGATCCGGTGTTCGCGAAATACTTCCCCAACATGAAGACGCCCGTGGGCGGGGTCCGGTTTGGCCGGATCGCCCAATCGACCGCCGATTGGCATGCCCGCGCGCTGACCGTCGAGACCGACAAAGACATCCCGATCCTTGGGCTTTTCAAGGAACGCTCCGAAGGGGCGGGCCATTCCTATGGCACAACGGCGGTCCGGGGCTTTGTGGATCTCACCGAAGAGCCCATCGCCTTTGCTGAACGGAATTCCGAAGCCGCCCTCGACGGCGAGACCGATCCCTTCCGCTTGCTCACCTTGCGCCAGATGGATGACGCGTTCGGCATCGACGAGGCAGGCTATGTGAATACGAGCTTTGAGAAGCTCTCGAAGGAGAAAATCGACCGGTTCGAGATCACGCCGGGCTACCGCAAGTTCAGCCAGATGATGGCGGACGAGCGCGCACGTCGCCCGGCTGCGCTCCGCGATGTCCTCGATTTCCCGGCCGACATCACCTTCCTCGACAAGGTCGAAGACATCAAAAAGGAAATGATGCTCTTTAACCGGGCGGGCAACAACGACTTCGTCATCCGGGGCGTTGAATGCGTGGGCGTCGGCGAAGGTGAGTTTCTCTTGCGCCTGACGGGCCCAAAAGCGCGCGACATTGGTCGGCTCGACGCCTTGGCCCAGTCGCTCGTTGAACGGTTCGGCGACGATGTGGAAGGCCACTACGTCACCAAAGGCGCGTTGAAAGTCGCCGCCAAGGGCTGGGCGGAGGATTATCTTTCGCGCCTCCGGAGAGCACCCGAGCGGATCGAGCTCAGCGATGTCCAGCCCGCCTCTGAGATCACCCCGCGGCTTGCCTCGGGGGCCATGAGCCACGGCGCGCTCGTGGCCACGGCCCATGAGGCAGTGGCCCATGGGACCAATATGGTCGGAGGCATGTCGAATTCGGGCGAAGGTGGTGAGCATATCACCCGCTACGGCACGATCCGTGCATCGCGGATCAAGCAATTCGCGTCGGGCCGTTTCGGGGTCTGGGCGGGTTATCTCGCGGATCCGAACCTCGAAGAGATTGAGATCAAAATTGGCCAGGGTGCGAAGCCCGGCGAAGGCGGCCAATTGCCAGCCCCCAAAGTCACCGTCGAAATCGCGGCGGCGCGGGGCGGCACGCCGGGGGTCGAGCTCATCTCCCCCCCGCCCCACCATGACACCTATTCGATCGAGGATCTTGGCCAGCTCATCCACGACGCCAAAGCCGCCCGGGTGCGGGTGATCGTCAAACTGGTCTCCTCCGAAGGTATCGGGACGATTGCCGTGGGCGTGGCCAAGGCCGGGGCGGATGTGATCAACGTGGCTGGCAATACCGGCGGGACCGGTGCCGCGTCGGTGACGTCCTTGAAATATACCGGCCGGGCCGCCGAAATCGGCATCGCCGAGGTCCACCAGGCCCTCTGCGCCAACGGGATCCGCCAGAAGGTCATGCTCCGCTGTTCCGGCGCCATGCAAACCGGCACCGACGTCGTCAAAGCCTCGCTGATGGGCGGGGACAGTTTCGAGTTCGGGACCACCGCTTTGATGATGCTGAAATGCGTCATGGCAAAGAACTGCAACGTCAAATGCCCGGCGGGGCTGACCACCAATCCGGAAGTCTTCGACGGAGACCCGCGCGCCCTGGCCCAGTACCTTCTGAACATTTCCCACGAAGTGCGGGAAATCCTCGCCGGTTTGGGGCTGAGGAGCCTCGACGAGGCCCGCGGCCGCGCCGATCTTTTGCACCTCCTCGACCACCCCGCATCGGTGGGCCATCTCAACCTCCGCGCGATGCTGGCCTCGGTCGATGAGAACCGCGTTGAAGACCCGGTCTATCTGGAACGGGATTACGAGGTGGACGACAAACTTCTCGAACAGGTCCGCGCCCGCCTTATCGACGGCAACGAGACCGCGATTGAACTTCGCCCAAACGCGCCTTTGAACAATCGCAACAAGTCGGTCGGCGGCCAATTGGGCATCGATATCGAACGGATGCTCAATCACGAGTTGGAAGCGCCCCCCGCCGCGGCCTTCGAAGACAGCCGGGGCCGTCGCTTCCTCGACCCCCGGAGCGTGCGCGTCGTCACCCAGGGCTCGGCCGGGCAGAGCTTCGGTGCCTTCTGCAATGACGGCATGGTCCTCGAACACACTGGCACCTGCAATGATGGTGTCGGCAAGGGCGCATCGGGCGGCGAGATCATCGTCCGCGCCCCCGCGGGCGGCGGCACGGCCCATGGCGAGAACGTCCTCATTGGCAATTTCGCTCTCTTTGGAGCCACCGGTGGGCGGACCTTCATTGAAGGCCAGGCCGGCGACCGGTTCGCGGTCAGGAATTCCGGCGCCACGGCGGTGGTCGAAGGCGTGGGTGATTTCTGCGCCGAATACATGACCAACGGCGCGATCCTGAACCTCGGTGGGTTTTCCAAAGGCTACGGCAACGGGATGTCGGGCGGGTTCGCCTACCAGTATGACCCCGAGGGACGTCTGGCTGACATGATCAGCACCGATTCCGTCTTCATGGGGCGTCTCGCCGACGGCTCAGATACCTCGGAGATCCACGAAGACGCGGTCAAACAACTCCTCGAATGGCATGTGGAAGCCACGGGCTCGCCCAAAGCCTCACAGATCCTTGAGGATTGGGACACGGCCCGGTCCGACATGGCCTGGGTGATGCCGAAAGCGCTCCTTCAATACCAGGATGCCGATGCGATCTTGGCCGCGCGGAGCCGGAAAGAACTGATCGAAGAATTATCGACCGCGTTGGCCGGCCATCAGGTCGCCGAGCTCAAAAGCGCCTGGAAGCGAGGCCGCCCGGTCCTCGGTGGTCAGGTCCCGGCCTATGGGGCCACCGACACCGAAGAGATGTTCCGGCTTCTCAACAGCTACACGGTGCTTGAGATGGCCGCGAGCATTGCCCGGAAACGGGTCGATGGCGCGAACCCCCTCGCCCTCAACAAGGCTGTCAAAAACCTGGTCCTCACGGAGGATTTCGGTCTGATGGCGGCCCTGGCCAAACATGCCAAGGCAGCCGTGAGCGACTATGATGATCCCGGCCTTGCGAGCCTTGTGGCCCATAAGCGGCTTTCGGACTTCAAACGGGCGCTGTCCTTGCGCAATATCCTCTCGATGGACAGCCCCGGCACCTATGCTTGGATCCTCCATCAGGATCGGAAAAACCGCGCAGCGCTAGGCGAGATCCCGAGCTTTGATGCGCTCTTTGCTGAAAATGCCATCCCAGACGTGGTGGCGCGGACGGCTGCGGAGTAAATTACGTGAATAAGGTTCCCTATCTTCCTGAAGACGCGCCGTTTTCTGGTGAGCAAAAGCAATGGCTCGGCGGCTTTATGGCCGGGCTCCATTCGCGGCTTGCGATGCAAGGCGGCGCCGAAGCGGTGGCGCCCTCGGCTGCACCGGCGGCCGTCAAAACGCTCGACATTCTTTACGGCACCCAAACCGGCAATGCTGAGCTTTTGGCCGAGGACGCGGCCGCACTCGCAAAATCGCGGGGGTTCACCCCAAAGGTCGCCGAAATGGACGCGGTCGATATGGCGGCCCTTGCTAGCATGGAAAACCTCCTCGTGGTGGTCTCGACCTACGGCGAAGGCGAAATGCCCGATAACGGCCAGCAATTCTGGGACGCGATTTCGGCCACCACGGCGCCCCGGCTTGAAGCCCTAAACTACGGCGTTCTCGCCTTGGGCGATACGTCCTACGAGTTCTTCTGCCAGGCGGGCAAGCTCATCGATACGCGCCTCGAGCAATTGGGTGCCAAACGCTTCGCCGACCGTCTCGATTGCGACATTGATTACGAAGAACCGGCCGCCGCTTGGCTAAACACCTCGCTCCCCCAAGCAGGAGACGGGGCCGCGTCGGTCGAAACGACCGAAGAGGTCAAACCGAAGAAACCCGCCTGGGGCCGGAAGAACCCCTATACGTCGAAGATGGTCGACAACCGGGTCCTGTCAGGTCCGAAATCAGCCAAAGAAATTCGCCATATGGCGTTCGATCTGGGCGAAAGCGGCCTGACCTATGAAGCGGGCGATGCGCTCGGCGTGATGCCGGTGAATGCGCCCGACCTCGTCGATGCCTGGCTCACCAGGCTTGCCGCCAAATACGACGACCCGGTCGAGGGTGAAGACGCGCCGTTGGGCGATCTTCTGTCTCGCCGATATGAGATCATGACCCCGTCCCGCGACATCATCCGCGCCCTTGAACCCGTGGCGGGCCATGACGAGCTTTCCCATGTGGTGAGCAACGGGGACAAAGAGGCCCTCGAAGCGTTTCTTTGGGGGAAAGACACGCTCGATCTTTTGAACCTCAACCCAAAGCTCGAATTCGATCCCGGCCTCGTGATCCGGTTGTTGAAACCGCTTCAGCATCGGGCCTATTCGATCTCCTCGAGCCCGAAGGCCCATCCAGGTGAAGTCCATCTCACCGTGGCGGCCGTGCGCTGGATGTATGAAAATCGGCCCCACCGGGGCGTCTGCTCGACGTTTTTGGCCGATCATGTGCCCGAAGGCGCCGAGGCCGGGATCTTCATGTCGCCCAACAAAAGCTTCCGAGTGCCCGAGGACGATACGCGACCGATGATCATGGTGGGCCCCGGCACCGGCATCGCGCCGTTCCGTGCGTTCCTGGAAGAACGCCGCGAGCGGGGTGCGTCCGGCACGAACTGGCTCTTTTTCGGCGACCAGCACCGGGAGAGCGACTTCATCTACCAAGACGAGATCGGCGAGATGAGCGCCGCGGGTCTTCTCACCCGCCTCGATCTCGCTTTCTCCCGCGACCAGGCCGAGAAAATCTACGTCCAGCACCGGATGACGGAGAACGGCAAAGATCTCTATGGCCTCCTAGAAGAGGGCGGCCATTTCTACGTCTGCGGAGACGCGACACGGATGGCCAAGGACGTGGATGCGGCCCTTCACAAGGTTGTCGAAACCCATGGCGCCCTCTCCGAGGATGGAGCGATCGACTACGTCAATCGCCTGAAACGCGAGAAACGCTACGTCCGCGACGTCTACTAAACATGACCTGCTGCGCCGGTTTCGCCTCCGGCGGGAGTATTTTTCCCAGGATGAGTGGGAGCGCCGCGCCGCTTTCATGATCGAACAAGACGTGGCTTCATCCTGGCCGAAATACTCCGGGGGAGGCGCGCTGCGCCGGGGGCGGAGCCCCCATTCTCTAAAATGGTTTGGCTGAGCCTTCATATTTGAAAAGTGTGGCGGAGCGGTTGCTTACTATTGGGCCGCCCGGGATTTTCACCTCTCGTTTTTCTGTGTTACACCCCGGCGGCAGGGTCGAGTGAGGCAAAGGACAAGCCGATGGGCAGGTATATGAGCCGGTGTCGGAACGGTATCGCGGCTGGCTTGGTCATGGCGCTCGGCGCCTGCGGCGGTGGGGCAGACGGGTCGCGGAACGTACCCCTCGACGGGTTCACGGCAGAGGAAATCTATCTCCGGGGCGAATTCGAGCTCCAACAAAACAACCCCGACGAAGCCGCGCGTTTTTTCGGCGAGGTCGAACGGCTCTATCCGTTTTCCGAACTGGCCAAGCGCGCCCTGATCATGCAGGCCTTCGCCTACCATGAAGACCGCGATTACGAGGCGAGCCAGTCGGCCGCCCAACGTTATCTTGCCTTCTATCCTGCCGACGAAGACGCCGCCTATGCCCAGTATCTTTTGGCTTTAGGCTATTACGACCGGATCGACGATGTGGGCCGCGATGCGGGCCTTGCCTTCCAAGCCGCCCAGGCGCTCCGGGACACGTTCGAGATCTACCCCGAGAGCGAATATGCCCGCGCCGCGCGCCTGAAGTTTGACCTCGCCTTTGACCATTTGTCGGCCAAGGAAATGGAAGTCGGCCGGTTCTACCTAAAACGCGGCCATTACGCGGCCTCTATCAACCGTTTCCGCGTCGTCGTCGAAGACTTCCAAGGCACGACCCACACCCCCGAAGCCCTCTATCGGCTGATCGAAGCCTATCTGTCCCTTGGGCTCGACACCGAAGCCCAAACGGCCGGGGCCATCCTTGGGTTCAATTACCAAGGCAGCGTTTGGTACGAGGACGGGTTCGCCCTCCTTACCGGCCAGGGCCTCCGCCCCTCCGCAGAAAGCCGGGGCTGGCTCGGCGATGTCTATGCGCGGGTGATCCGAGGCGAGTGGCTCTAAGCCCATGCTCACCGGGCTAGACATCCGGGACATGCTGATCATCGACCGGCTTGAGCTCGGGTTCCAGCCGGGCCTCAACGTCTTGACCGGCGAGACCGGGGCCGGAAAATCCATCCTCCTCGACGCATTGGGTTTTGTGTTGGGCTGGCGCGGCCGGGCGGAACTGGTCCGCCAGGGCGCGGCCGACGGCGAGGTGACTGCCCTCTTTGATCTACCCGCCGACCATCCCGCCCGTACGGTGCTGAAAGAAGCTGGTCTTCCAGTCGAAGACGAGCTGATCCTCCGCCGCCTCAACACCGCCGAAGGCCGAAAGACCGCCTGGGTCAATGACCGCCGGGTCTCGGGCGAGGTACTCCGGGCCCTCTCCGACACCCTTGTCGAACTCCACGGCCAACACGATGACCGGGGGCTTCTCAACCCGTCGGGCCACCTCGCCCTCCTCGATGCCTTTGCCGGACACGGGGAACTTTTGGCGGAAGTGCGTGCGGCCTGGCGGGCCCTCCGCGATGCCCGGGAGGCCAGCGCGGAGGCGGCCGCCGCCCTTGAAGCCCTAAAAGAAGAGGAGGATTTCCTCCGCCACGCCGCCGAAGAGCTGCTCACCCTGGCTCCCGAGCCCGGCGAAGAAGCGGCCCTCGATACCCGGCGGAGATCCATGCAGGCCGCAGCGCGGATCCGCGAGGATATTGCGAAGGCCCATGGGGCCCTCGCCTCGGGGGAAGCGCCGCTCACCGATGCCCAAAACTGGCTCGCCGGCGCGAGCGAGGCCGCAGGCGGTCGCCTCGACGCCACCATGGGCGCGCTCGCCCGCGCAATCGACGCCTTAGGCGAGGCCGAGCAAGGCGTGGCCCAGGCCCTTTCGGCCCTCGATGACGATCCGCGCGAACTTGAACGGGTGGAAGAACGCCTTTTTGCGATCCGGGCGCTCGGGCGGAAACACGGGGTCCTCCCAGACGAACTCGGCACGTTCGCCTCGGGTCTTACTGACCGGCTTGCCAAGCTCGACGGCGGGGCAGCCGATCTTCAGAGCCTAGACACGGCTCTGGCCGACGCCGAAACCGCCTATGAGGCCGCCGCCACGACCCTATCCGAAGCGCGCTTTGCATCGGGCGAAAAGCTCGACCGGGCAATGGCCGAAGAACTCGCGCCTTTAAAGCTCGACCGGGCGACGTTCGAGACCGATATTGCTTCCGCCGAGCCCGGGCCCTCGGGTCAAGACAAGGTCGCCTTCCGCGTGGCGCCCAATCCCGGTGCGCCCGCGGGCCCTTTGAACAAGATCGCTTCGGGCGGGGAACTCAGCCGGTTCCTCCTCGCGCTCAAGGTGTGTCTGACTGCCAACGACACCGGTAAGACCCTGATTTTTGACGAGATCGACCGAGGCGTGGGTGGGGCCACGGCCGATGCGGTGGGCCGTCGACTTGCAAGCTTGGCCGAAGACACCCAGGTCCTCGTCGTCACCCATTCGCCCCAGGTCGCGGCCCTTGGGCGTCACCATTGGCGCGTCGAAAAGGCGATCCAAGGCGAGGCGACCCTCTCCCGGGTGATCCCCCTCGACCCGCCGGCCCGGGTCGATGAAATCGCACGCATGCTCTCAGGCGAAGAGGTGACCGACGAAGCCCGGGGGGCGGCGAAAGCGCTCTTGGCGGGCTAAGGCCTTCATCTCTTCAAAAATACGCAAAGAACGGGCCCGGGCGATAGCCCGGGCCCCAAACATCTCTTGACCCAAAGGGTCGCCTTTTAGGTCCGGGCCGCTCCGACGAAGCCCATGAGCTCCATGGTCTCGGCAAGGATCGGATCGGCAAGTGCCCGCGCCTTGGCCGCCCCCACTGCCAGCACCCGGTCAAGCTCGGCCGGGTCTTCCATAAGCCGAGCCATTTCGCCTGAGATCGGCGCCAATTTCTCGACCGCGAGATCGGCGAGCATGGGCTTGAATGCGCCCCAGCCGAGCCCCGCCACGTCACCCATCACCGCATCGGCACTCCGATCTGACAATGCCGCGTAAATGTCGACGAGGTTTTTGGCTTCGGGCCGGGATTTCATCGCCCCATAGCTCTCCGGCAAAGGTTCGGGATCGGTCCGGGCCTTTTTGAATTTTTGCGCAATGGTATCTGCGTCGTCCGACATATTGATCCGTGTCATGTCGGAGGGGTCGGATTTCGACATTTTCTTTGTCCCGTCGCGAAGGTTCATCACCCGTGTGGCCGGGCCTTCGATCACCGGTTCGGTGATCGGGAAATGCTCAACCCCGTAATCGTGGTTGAACTTCGCGGCGATGTCCCGGGTCAGTTCGAGATGCTGCTTTTGGTCATCGCCCACGGGCACATGGGTCGCTTTGTAGATGAGGATGTCGGCCGCCATCAGAGCAGGGTAAGCAAAAAGCCCCAAAGAGGCGTTTTCGGAGTTCTTCCCCGCCTTGTCTTTCCACTGGGTCATCCGGCCCATCCAGCCCATCCGTGCGACGCAATTGAAAAGCCAGGCAAGCTGGGCATGGGCCGGCACGGCCGATTGGTTGAACAGGATGGAACGCTCCGGATCGAGGCCCGCGGCGATGAAAAATGCCGCGAGTTCGCGGGTGGCGTGGGCGAGCTTTTCGGGGTCCTGCCAGACCGTGACCGCGTGGAGATCGACGATGCAGTAGAGGGTCTCGAAACTCTCGGCATCCTGCATCTCGACGAAGCGCCGAAGCGCGCCGAGATAATTGCCAAGGGTCAGACCGCCCGAAGGTTGGATCCCGGACAGAACCCGGGGGGTAAAGGCCGCCTCGGCCATAGTGCGTTCTCCTAGAGATGTGCTAACGAGCGCTGGCGCGGCTTAGCGAGGGCCGCCGGACGCGTCAAGAAAGGCCCCCGATGCAGAGCGATCCCGATGCGAGCCCGTTCAATTCGCTGCCGCCCGCGGTGGTGGCCTTGGCCTTCGCGCTCTTTGCGGTCGAGCTTGTTCTCTCGGCCGGGGCAAGGGGCTATTTCGGCGGCCAGGGTGCCGTGGGCTGGCGGCTCGACGCCATCGGGGATTATGCGTTTTTCTCGCAAGTCCTCGATTACATGATGGAGACCGGGCGCTACACCCTGCCCGACATTGCCCGGTTTCTAACCTATCCCTTCGTGCATGGGGGATTTACCCACATGCTCTTCGTGGTCGTATTCCTCCTCGCTTTGGGCAAGATGGTGGGCGAAACCGTAGGGTCTTTCGCGGTTCTGGCCGTGTTTTTCGGCTCGGCCGTCTTCGGCGCCTTGGCCTATGCGGCGCTGACCAAAGTGGAGACGCCGCTGATTGGCGGGTTCCCGGCCGTTTACGGGTTGATCGGGGCTTTCACCTTTCTCCTCTGGGTCCGGCTCGGGGCCGTCGGTGCCCCCCAGATCAACGCGTTTTCTTTGATCGGTGTCCTGTTGGCGATCCAATTGGTCTTCGGGCTGCTTTTTGGCGGCGGGAAAGACTGGGTGGCCGAGGTAGCTGGCTTTTGCTTTGGGTTCGCGGTCACACCCCTTGTGGCACCCGGCGGGTTCCAGAGGCTTCTGGCGAAGATGCGTGAACGCTAAGGGTCACCCCACTGCCCCATGGCTCACCGTTTGAGCGCCGCCCGCAACTCCCCCATCCGAAACCCGCCAATGACTTGGCCCACGGCAAAGTAGACCGCACTCCCCACGGCTATGAGAAGCGCCAGCGCGCCGTAGCGAAGACCGGGCAGCGTGAAAGCGTCCGAGATCACCCATGCCGCGGCCACCAAGGCGAGCCCCATGGCAAAGGCCGAAAGAACGATCCGGGGTGCCCGTTCGAGGAACCTCTGGTCGAGGGCGGCTTCGGTCCCCATGGCCCGCGAGCCGAGCCACAAGAGCACCACCATCGCCCAGGCCGCCAAGGTGGTCGCCAAGGCGGCCGCGACAAAGCCCAAAACCGGCGCGAGCCCGATGGCCACCGCCGCATTCACCGCCATCGCCACCAGCGCATAGCGGAACGGCGAGCGGGTATCCTCCCTGGCAAAAAAGAGGGGCTGGAGCACCTTTTGGAGGACAAAGGCCGGAAGACCCAGCGCATAGACCGCGAGTGCCAGGGCCGTTGGGCTAACATCTTCGTCGGTAAAGGCACCCCGCTCAAAAAGAACCGACACGATCGGTCCCGGCACGACCAAAAGGGCCACCGCGGCCGGGATCGTTAGTGCCAATGAGAGCTCGGCTGCACGGTTTAAGGCGTTCTGCCCGCCCGCGGCGTCGCCCGCACCGAGGCGGCGCGACAGGTCGGGCAAAAGGACGATCCCGATGGCAATGCCCACAACACCCAAGGGAAGTTGATACAGCCGATCTGCAAAGGAAAGCCAAACGACCGCCCCGTCGAAAAAGCTCGCAACTTGCCGCCCCACGAGGAGGTTGATCTGGACCACGCCCCCCGCCAGAGCTGCCGGAGCCGCGACCACAGCAAGGCGGCGCATATCGTCCGATAGACGGGGCCAGTGGAACCTTGGAGCAAAACCTGCCAGCGCCGCGGCGCGCCAAATGAGGGCAAGCTGTGCGATCCCGGCAAGCGGCACCGTCCATGAGAGGGCGAGGCCCATGTCCCAGCCAAGCGCATCGCCCGCGACCATGGCGGTGATGAAGAGAATGTTCAAAAGCACGGGAGCGGCGGCCGCAATGGCGAACCGGCCCGTCGCGTTGAGGACCCCCGAAAGGACCGCCGCCAAGGAAATAAAGAGGATGTAAGGGAACGCGATCCGCCCGTAGAGCACGGCCAGATCAAACCGCTCGTCGCCGATAAAGCCCGACGCCATGGCGATCACGAGCCACGGCATGGCCAGGGTCGCTAGGATCGTCAGCCCTAAAAGGATCGCTGCGAGGATCGATACGGCCTCGCCGAGAAATCCTTCCGGGTCATCCCCGATTTCCAACCGCTTTGAAAACATCGGCACGAAGGCCATGTTGAACGCCCCTTCGGCGAAGATCCGGCGAAAGAGGTTCGGCAAGGAAAACGCGATCAAAAACGCCTGCGCCACCGGGCCCGAGCCCAGAAAGGCGGCGATCATGATGTCGCGCACAAAGCCCAGGATCCGGCTCGCAAAGGTCCAGCCCCCGACAGTTAGAAACCCCGAGGCCAGCCGGATCGGCTTCATCGGCCGTGGGCCCGGTCGGCCCCGACCTGGATCGCCTCGCGGAGCCGGTTCTCGATATTGGCGCGCCTGGCATCGGCGTGGAGCTTCAGCCCGATACTGTCTTTGACATAGAAACTGTCGACCACCTGTTCTCCGTAGGTCGCGATCACCGCCGACGCGATGCGGAGATTGGCTTCGTTGAGCGTGCGGGCAAGGTCAAAGAGAAGGCCCGGCCGGTCACGGGTATCGACCTCGATGATGGTGTAAATGTCCGAGCCTTCATTATCGAAGGTGATGGATGTTGCCACGTTGAAGGCCCGTTCCCGCTTTTTGAGCCGGTCGCGCTCTTCAAAGGCGCGGGTCGCTTTGACCTCACCTTTGAGCGTCCGGTCGATCATCGTCCGAAGCCGCGGCAGGCGCGCCTCGTCATAGGGGCCCTCATTGGTGTCCTGGACCCAGAAGGCCGCCGTGGCATAGCCGTCCTTGGTCGTATAGGTCCGCGCATCGACCACATTGGCG
Organism: Pseudomonadota bacterium; assembly: GCA_039198225.1. GTDB lineage: Bacteria > Pseudomonadota > Alphaproteobacteria > Rhodobacterales > Rhodobacteraceae > JASJAR01. Next base: position 59,111 of record JBCCTQ010000013.1, on the reverse strand, counting down.
CCGACAAGGGCTAGGGCGCCAGCCAGGCGCGAGAAAATGCCCGGATGGTCAACCAGTGCGAAGATGATCCGCGTTGCATCCCGGTCCGCGTCGAGTTTGATATCGACCCGCACTTCGTCGTCCGAGAGGCCCCGCAGAAGATCGGCGATCACCCAATGGGCCTCAACCGGTAGCCCTTGCCAATAGGGGCTGTAGTGCCGCGCGAGTTCGGCCCGGAGATCGGCTTTCGGCCAATCGGCAAAGTGGGCTTTGAGCGCGGTCTTGGCCTCGCCCATCTTGGTCTCGCGGGTGACCGTCGACAGATCGCCTGCCAAAGCGTGGCGGGTTTCACGGTAAAGCGCGCGTAAGAGTTCGGCCTTCCAATTGTTCCAGACATCTGGCCCCACCCCGCGGATGTCGCAAACGGTGAGCACACAGAGGAGATCGAGCCGCTCGATCGATCGGACCGCTTTGGCAAAATCCCTCACCGTCCGCGGGTCAGAGATGTCGCGCTTTTGGGCCATGTCCGACATCAAAAGGTGATAGCGAACAAGCCATTCCACTGTCTCGGCTTCGGCTTTTTTAAGCCCGAGCCGCGGCGCAACTTTCCGCGCGATTTGCGCTCCGAGGATTGAGTGATCTTCCGGCCGGCCCTTGCCGATATCATGAAGGAGGAGTGCAACATAAAGCACCCGCCGGTTCAGCCCGCCTTTGAGGATGCCGCTGACAATCGGGAGTTCCTCCACGAGGTCTCCCCGCTCGATCTGGTGGAGGGTCGAGATGCATTGGATCGTGTGCTCATCGACCGTGTAGGAATGATACATGTTGAACTGCATCATCGCCACGACCGGGGCGAATTCCGGCAAGAACGCCGCGAGCACGCCGAGTTCGTTCATCCGCCGGAGCGCCCGTTCGGGATTGCCGTGCCTCAAGAGAAGATCGAGAAACAGCCGGTTGGCCTCCGGCGAGGCGCGCATCTCGTCGTCGATCAGGTAGAGATTGTCGGCAATTAGACGCATCGCATCGGGATGGATGAGCATCCCGTTCCGGAGCCCGACCTCAAAGATCCGCAAAAGGTTCAGCTTGTCGGCAAGAAAGGCCTTGGGGTCTTTCACGTTGAGCCTGTTGTGGATCACGTCATAGCCCGCCGGAACACGCTTTTTTCGCTTGAGAAAGCCAATGAGAGTGGGCGCCGTTTTGACGTGGCGGGCTTCCAGGTCGGTCAGAAGGATCCGGGTCAACTCGCCAACATTCGTGGCGTGGCGGAAGTAATCCTGCATGAAATGCTCGACCGCCCGGCGCCCATCCCCGTCCTCATAGCCCAGTCGCTCGGCCACATCGACCTGCATGTCGAAGGTCAGTTGATCTACCGCCCGCCCCGCCAGCAAATGGAGCTGAGCCCTGACGGCCATCAGGAAGTCTTCGGCGGCCAGGAATGACTTGAGTTCCCGCGGATGGAACATTTCGGTGGCCGCGAGATCGTCCATCGTCGAAACGCCGGCGACGTATTTCGAGATCCAGAAAAGCGTTTGGAGGTCGCGGAGACCGCCCTTGCCCTCCTTCACATTTGGCTCGACCATGTAGCGCTGGCCGCCCTGGCGTTTGTGCCGCGCGGCCCGTTCGGCGAGTTTCGCTTCGACAAATTCCGCAGCCGTCCCGTCGAAAAGCTCGCTCCAGAGTTTCGTATCGAGGTGATCGGCGAGCCCCGGATCTCCGGCAAGATAACGGTGTTCGAGAAGGGCGGTGCGGATGGTGAAATCGTCGCGTCCGAGGCGCACGCATTCCTTCACCGTCCGGCTCGCATGGCCCACTTTGAGGTGAAGATCCCAAAGGATGTAGAGCATCGATTCGATCGTGCTCTCGGCCCAGGGGGTGATTTTGTACGGCGTGAGGAACAAGAGATCGACATCCGAACCCGGTGCCATCTCGCCGCGGCCATAGCCGCCGACCGCCAGGAGTGTCAGCCGTTCGCCCCGGGTCGGGGTCTGAAGCGGGTGGAGGTCGCCCGTGGCCACGTCGAACACAAGGGCGATGATCCGGTCGACCAAGAGCGCGTAGCTTCGTGCCGCGGCCCGGGCCCGGAAGGGTTCGGCGATAAGAGCCTTTTCGAGACTGCTCCTGCCCGTGTTGAGCGCCGTTTTGAGGCAAATCGTGGTTGCGGAACGGATCCCGCCGGGGTCGCCCTTGGCCGCTGCCACGGCGCGCCGAAGCTGGGCAGATACGGCAGGGCGGTCGAAGAAATCGGCTTCCGGGAGGATCAACTCCCCGCTGTCTTTCTCCCCTCCCCCCGGCCCCCGGCCGCGCCGGGCCTTAACTGCCTGGGCCACCGAAACTTCTCGGGGCCGGATCAATGACAACGACCTGCTGGTTCTGGATCTGAGCCACGGCGAGCCCCCGTTCGTTCGTGCCGTCCGGGAGGAACCGGAAGACCCCGCCGACCCCGGCAAAACCCGACCCTTGGGTGAGATTTGCCGCCGAAAGAGGGTTAGTGGTGCCGCTGGCCACGAGCGCGCCGATGGCCGCAACTCCGTCATAGGCCAAGTAAGCGTTGGGATGGGGCGGCCCACCATAGGTGGCCTGGTAGCGGGCCGAGAACTGGCTGATCAGGCCCGGATCGGGCACGGCAAACCAAGCGTTCTGGAGCCCGCTTAGGGTGAGGGCGGTCGAGGGCACGTCGAGGCGTTGGAGGCCAATGAACTGAACCTCTGCAGGATCAACCCCGTTTTCAGGCAAAAGATCGGCGAGGAAGGGCAGTGCCCCGGCTGTGCCCGAGGTGAAAAACAGCGCTTCGGCGCCCGAAGCGTCGACGCTATCGGCAATCTCTGGGATCGCGTTGATCACCCCTTCTTGGGAGAGCGCGAAGGAGGCGCTTCCGGCCAGAAGACCGCCCGTTGCGGCAACGCCCCGTTCGATGGCGCCCCGGCCAATCTCTTCGGCACTGTCCTGGCCATGGACGATGAAAATATCGTCCCGGCCAGCGCCCACCGAATAGCCCGCGAGGCGCCGGGCGGTGGTGTCAAATGTCGTGCCAAGGATGAAAACGTTACCCCCAGCCACGGCCGGGTTGTTTGAAAAGGCCAGAACCGGCACGCCCCGATTGGCCGCCGTTACGCCCGCCGCACTGGCTGCTCCGGCAAAAACCGGGCCGAGGATGATCCGCGCACCGTCGTCGATGGCGGTCCGGGCGGCCGCAGCGGCGAGATCTGCCCGCGCGCCTGTGTCGTAAATTCTCAGATCCACCGTGACACCGGTGAGGTCTTGGGCGGCCAGCCGCGCGGCATTTTCGAAACTTGCCGCAAGGGTCGCGCCATCCGCGCCCGAGCTTTGGGGCAAAAGAAGTGCCACCGGCACCGTTCGGCTGCCGTCGAGCCCGCCAGAGATGACCGGCCCGTCGCACGCCGCTAAAAATCCCGCTCCCAGAAGAGCCAGACCCATCCGCATCGCCTTGCCGCCGATGCTCAAAAACGCCAGCATGGTATGTCGCCTTTGCGTTGCACTGCTCGACGGGACCCTATGCCGAAGCCTCGCTCATGTAAATCGGATGACCGCCGTGGCGCACGCTGACGACGCCCATCCGCCACGCCCGGAGAGGCTCACGCCGGGCACGGCAGGCCCCCTCGACCCGGGCCTTTACGTTGTTTCGACCCCGATCGGCTCCGCGCGGGACATCACGCTCCGCGCCCTTGATGTGCTAACCGCGGCCGACACGCTTTTGGCCGAAGATACGCGGGTCCTCCGCCGCCTCCTTGAGATCCACGGCGTGGCGTTGAACGGGCGCGAGATCTTGGCTTACCACGACCATAATGGTCGGCGGATGCGCCCGCGGCTTTTGGGGCTTTTGGCGGACGGTCAGAGCCTGGCCTACGCCTCCGATGCCGGCACGCCCATGGTGGCCGATCCCGGCCATGTTTTGGCCCGGGAGGCCATCGAAGCCGGGCACCGGGTCCATGCGGTCCCGGGCGCATCGGCGCCCCTGGCGGCCCTAACCGTCTCCGGCCTACCCACCGACCGCTTCCACTTTGCAGGGTTTCCACCCCAGGCGGCGGGCCCGCGGCGACGGTGGTTGGAAGAGCTTGCCCAGATCCCGGCGACCCTTGTCCTTTTTGAAGCGCCGAAGCGGATGACACGGATTCTAAAGGAATGTGTGGCAGTGATGGGCGGTGACCGGCGGGCGGTGATGTGCCGCGAACTGACGAAGAAGTTTGAGGAGATCCAGCGCATGCCCCTTGCCCAATTGGCCGATGCCTCGGAGGCGATGGTTCAAAAGGGCGAATGCGTATTGCTCATTGACCGACCGGACGCCTCCAGTGCGGTTGAAGAGGCTGACATCCTCCAGGCCCTCGAGACTGCCCTCGCCGAGATGAGCCTTCGGGATGCGGTCCAATCGGTGGTTGACGCCACCGGTGCGCCGAAGCGCGACGTTTATCAACTAGGTCTCGGCCTTAAAGCCGCGAAAGGGCGCCCATGACCCCCACTGCCGAAACTTCCCGGCGCCGCCGCGCATTGCGCGGTGCCACCGCCCATCGGAGCGGTCTGGCGGCCGAAACTGACGTCGCACGCCACTACGCCCTTAGGGGCCATGACTTGGCCGAAGAGCGCTGGCGCGGGCAAAGCGGTGAGATCGATCTGATAATGCGGGACGGTGACGGCCTCGTCTTTGTCGAGGTCAAACGTGCCCGATCGCTTCACGCGGCGGCCCATCGTTTGGGTCCCCGGCAGCTGCGACGCCTCTTCGCGGCGGGCGAAGAATACCTCGCCACCGAACATTTTGGGCTCGACACGCCCGTGCGGTTCGATCTGGCCTTGGTCGGGGCCGCCGGTGAACTCGAAGTGATCGAGAATATCACGCTCCATTAGACCCTTGCCTCGCATGCGCATCGGCGCCAGGTAGGCCCAGGGCAAAACGGGGGCCGGAATGGCGCGTGTGGCATTTCAGATGGATCCGATCGGGGCGGTCGATATCGAAGCCGATTCCACGTTTCGCCTCGCCGAAGAGGCCCAGGCCCGCGGCCACGAGATGTATGTCTATGGGCCCGATGAGCTTTATTTCGATGAGGGGCGGATCGTGGCGACCGCCCAAAGCCTCACGGTCCAACGCGTCCTCGGCGATCACGCCCAACTTGGGGCCCCTGCCCCCCTCGACTTGACCGAAATGGACGTGGTTTGGCTCCGCCAGGATCCCCCGTTCGACATGGGCTATATCACCACCACGCACCTTCTAGACCGGCTGCGAGGGGAGACCCTGGTGGTGAACGACCCGTTTTGGGTCCGGAACTCCCCCGAAAAACTCCTCGTCCTCGATTTCCCGGATCTCATTCCGCCCACAACAATTGCCCGCGACCTCAACGTTCTCAAACGTTTTCGCGAAACCCATAGTGATATCATCCTCAAACCGCTCTACGGCAACGGCGGGGCCGGTGTGTTCCGCCTCAAGCCGGGCGACAACAATCTCACGAGCCTCCACGAGCTCTTCGCCGCCAGCTCCCGCGAGCCCCTGATCGTTCAGAAATTTCTTCCCGACGTGGCCCAGGGCGACAAGCGGGTGATCCTCGTGGACGGGGCGGCCGTGGGCGCGATCAACCGCGTGCCCGCCCCGGGCGAGACCCGTTCGAACATGCATGTGGGCGGTCGGCCCGAACCCGACACACTCACCGACCGCGACCGCGAGATTGCCGATGCCATCGGCCCCTTTCTCCGCGAGAAAGGCCAGGTTTTTGTCGGCATCGACGTCATCGCGGGCTGGCTTACGGAGATCAACGTGACCTCACCGACCGGGATCCAAGAACTCGAACGGTTTGATAAGACAGACATCGCCGGTCGCATTTGGGACGCGGTCGAAGGGCGGCTCGGCTAGGTCCCGAGGGCGGGGCCCTCAGGCGTCGAGCTCCACCCAAAGCGGGACGTGATCGGACGGTTTTTGTCGTCCCCGGAGGTCTTTTTCGATCTTGCAATCCACCAGCAAATCCGCCGCTTGCGGTGTCAAAAGCGCATGGTCGATCCGAATGCCGTCATCCTTGTCCCAGGCGCCCGCCTGATAATCCCAAAAGGAATATTGCCCGGGCGCGGACGTCATGGCGCGAAATGCATCCGTCAAGCCATGGGCGAGGAGCTGTCGAAAAGCCCGGCGCGTGTCCGGCCGCGCGAGCGCATCATCCTGCCAAACCTCTGGGCGTGCGGCGTCTTCATCCTGGGGGATCACGTTGTAATCGCCCAGCAAAACGGCCGGTATCTCTTCCGCAAGAAGCGCTTTCGCTCGGGCTTCAAGGCGCGCCATCCAGCGGAGTTTGTAATCGTATTTGGGGCCGGGGGCGGGGTTGCCATTGGGAAGATAGAGACCGCATACGCGTATTGTTTGGCCAGCGCCGCTGACGCTCGCTTCGATCCAGCGGGCTTGGTCGTCTTCCGGGTCCCCCGGCAGGCCCCGCACGACATCCTCCAAGGGAGATTTCGACAGGATCGCCACGCCATTGAAGGACTTTTGACCGTGGGTTTCAAGGTTGTAGCCCCGATCTTCGACGATTTCCCGCGGGAAGTTCTCGTCAAGCGACTTGATTTCTTGCAGCACCGCCAAGTCCGGTTGGGCCTCGTCGAGCCATGTGCCCAAGGTTTCTGCCCGGGCTTTGACGCCGTTGATGTTGAAGCTGGCAATGCGCATGGTCCCTTCTCGACCGCCATACGGCCCGATGCAAGGGCATGGGCATGCCAGCATGTTTTGGGCCCACCATGGATATGTCTTGCCCGCCCGGCCCGTGGCTCACGGGTACCCGGTACCCGGACCGACGTTAGTGCAAGAAGCCCTAGGCGCCCTCGTTCTCCAGTCGTTCTTTCTCAAAGAACGCCCGCGCATCCTCCAGGTCCTGGCGCAGGCGATCCAAGCGATCTCGGCCGAGTATCTCTTCGAATTCCCCTTCGAGGGTCTGCTTTACCCGATTGCCTGCCCGGTGGGCGGCCGCACCCAGGGGTGTAAAACGCACAATCCGGGCGCGCCTGTCCTCAGGGTCGGGGTGGCGGTCGATCACGCGGTCTTTTTCGAGCGCATCCAGAAGTTGCTGGACTGCTTGGCGCGACACGCCGAGTTTCCGCGCAATGTCGGCCGGGCGTGCACCATTCGGTCCTATATGGGGTAACACCGCGGCCCCTGCTCCGAGGAACCACTCGTAACCGTTATCTGCCATCCGCTCCATATAGGTGGCTTTCCAAGCCTCAGCTGCGCGCCAAAGGGCCAGCCCAATATGGTCGATGAGGACGATGTCTGCGTCGTCGGCCACTTTGACCTCCAGATTCCGGTGAATTTATCAAGCTGTTTGACGGATATTGTCAAGTTGCTTGACGTATTTGATGGCGAGGTGTAGGAACTTCGTCAATCAACTTGACGGTTTCCGAAGGGGGGATCCCTATGTTCGCTGCCCAACTTGCCGCCCGCTACGATCGTGTCGCCCCCACTTGGGGAAGCAAAATCGCCCGGTTGGGTTATCCCGCCGCCTACGGCGACTTGGTCACAGCCGCTGATATTCCCTGGCAACTGGGCCCCTGCCTCGACTTTGGCTGCGGATCGGGCGCCCTCTCCGAAGCAATGGCCTCAAGTCACGATATTGCGCGCATCGATCTCTTGGACGTTTCCGACGCGATGCTGGCCGAAGCCGGACGCACCTTGGGCCGCGCTGGTGCTCGGGTGGGTAACACCTATCGCGACCTTGCTGAGCTGAATTCAGCGACGGGCCGCTACGACGTGATCCTCGCAGGCCATGTGATCGAACACTTTGACAACCCGGCCGAAATCCTCGCCGCACTCAGTCGCTTTCTGGCTCCCGAAGGCACACTTCTTTTGGCGGTCTCGCGCCCCCATTGGTGTACAGCCCTTCTCAGAACCCTCTGGCAGCATCGGGCCTACGCGCCGGAAGCCGTGCTGTCGTGGGGCGATGCGGCTGGGCTAAAGGGGCGCGCCATCCCTTTTGTGGCCGGTCCGCCGAGCCGGACGAGCATGGGCTATGTGTTTTTAGGCAAGGCCCGCTAAGGGCGTCCCCTCGCACGTCTCAGAGCAACTTCACTGAGAAGGACTAAGCCGACCAAGCGCCCGACGGAGAGACGCCCCAAGGCCGGCTACATCGAAAACGACGTGCCGCAGCCGCAACTCGAGCTTGCATTCGGGTTCTCGATCGTGAACCGCGCCCCGATGAGCTCGTCGGAAAAGTCGATTACTGCGTTTTCAAGGAATGGCAGCGACACCGGGTCGATCAGCACTTTTTGACCGGCTTTTTCGAGCACAAGATCGTCTGCGGCCGGCGCATCGAGGCGGAAATCGTATTGAAACCCGGAACATCCGCCGCCTTCAACCGCCACCCTGAGGCCCTGCCCGCCTTCACTCGCCCCATTGATCTCGGCCAGGCGTTCAAAGGCCCGGTCGGTCACTTTGGGTGGCAGGATCGCGATATTCATGGCTCGATCGCCCTTTAATGTTTGGCAAACCGCGCCAGCACCTTCCCGGTGGCGCTCGCCGGAGACACAAGTATAGGAGGTGGCGCGCAGTCTCTCAAGGGAGGCCGGTCATCGCGGCCCCATTTGCATCAAGCCCCGACGCGTCCCGGGGCCGGCGCTTTGCCGAAGAGGAAAGCACGTTCCGCTCGTGTTTTCAGCGCGACCGCGACCGCATCATCCATGCCTCCGCCTTCCGGCGCCTCAAACACAAAACCCAGGTTTTTATCGAACATGAGGGCGATTATTTCCGCACGCGGCTCACCCATTCGATCGAAGTGGCCCAGGTGGCGCGGACGATTTCGGGGGCGCTTGGATTGAACGGAGAACTCACCGAGGCCCTGGCGCTGGCCCATGATCTCGGCCATCCACCTTTTGGCCATACCGGCGAAGAGGCGCTGCAACGGCTGATGGCGCCCTATGGCGGGTTTGACCACAACGCCCAGGCGCTCCGCATCGTCACCTCGCTCGAGCGCCATTACGCGGATTTTGACGGGTTGAACCTCACCTGGGAAACCCTTGAAGGAATTGCAAAACATAACGGTCCGGTAACCGGCGACCTGCCCTGGGCCCTGGCCGAGTACAACGCGCTCCATGACCTCGAACTCGGCACATTCGCCAGCGCCGAAGCCCAGGTGGCGGCGATCTCGGACGATGTGGCCTATAACCACCACGATCTCCATGACGGGCTCCGGGCCGAGCTTTTCTCCACCGATGAATTGGCAGAGCTACCCCTGTTGGATGGCTGCTTTGCCGCGGTCGATCACCATTACCCTGGCTTGAATTACTATCGCCGTCGCCACGAAGCGCTGCGGCGGTTTTTCGGGCTTTTGGTGGAGGATGTGATCGCCTTTGCCCAAAACCGCCTGGCCGAGATCGTGCCCCAATCCGCGGATGACGTGCGGCTGGCCGGGCGGGGGCTCATCCGGTTTTCAGAGCCCGTCTTTGAAGATCTGAAAGTCATCCGGCGCTTTTTGTTTGAGCGCATGTACCGCGCCCCGTCGGTTGTGAAGATGCGCGCGGAGGTCACCGAGGTGGTTGACGGCCTCTTTCCGCTCCTGATGGCCGCACCGGCCCGCTTGCCCAAGCAATGGCGGAAAGACGTGGCCGAGGTCCAATCCGATGTCGCATTGGCCCGCATCGTTTGCGACTATATCGCCGGGATGACCGACCGTTTCGCTCTTCAAAGCCACGCGCGATTGGCCGGCGATGGCAGATCGGCGCTCGACGCCTGGCGGTAACCGCCGATCGTCCCGCGGTTTGGCGGTGTTGGTATATGCGTATTTTTGAAGAGATGAAGGGTTTGCGGCCTTCGCTCTGAAGCGGTTTTTCGAAGGCATGGCGCGCTCCCCTGCTTCATCCTGGGAAAAATACTCCCGCTGGAGGCTCCTGCGTCAGAGGTTCCCGCACGACGCTTGAAGGCTGGGAAATCTCACCGGCCGCGCGCTCGTTCCAAGGGCCCTCCAAGGTGAAACGCCCGCGTTCGATCCCCACATGCCAGGCTTTTTCCGGCAAGGTCCGGGCCCGGCGGCGGTGAAGGCTCCAGGCGCGTTTGCCCGCCGTGCCATGGCGGGCGCGCATCTCCCAACGGGTCTCGATCCCGGGCGCCCCGCCCTCCCCAGGGGTCAGGAGGAGGCCGAGCGGCGCCCCGTGCCCCTCCCCGGCTCCGGTTTCGGCCGCCAGATGAAGCCGACGCACCGGGGTCAATCCCGGCGGGCCAGGCAGATCTGCCACCACGAAAGGCACCGATCCCGCCCGAAGCGCCTCTTCCATCACCCAAAGCACCTCGTCGTCGCGTTTCGGGGTGATAAAAATAAACCGGGCAGGATCCACAAACCGCTTGATCCCCGGCCCATGGAGCGCCTCTGGCCGACGCTCAGGCGCGATCCAAAGGATCGGCCCCCGAAGGGCCGCTGCCAGGATCAGGGCGAATGTATGCCGGGCCGCCCCGCAGGCCTCATGGACCCGGGCCGGGGCGAGCGCGAGATCGGCCAGAAACCGGATCTCGCCCGAACCGGGCCTCCGGGCGGCAGATCCGCTCGGAAAACGGGTGAGAAGATGCGGGGCGGCGGCGGCAGACATGGCCTACACCTACAATGTTCTATTTTTGTTCTCAAGAGGATTTCCTCTCGCCTCACCCGTCCCGAACTTGATCTAAGCCTTCGACCCTGATGCCTCACCATCTCCGCTTGCGCACAAAATCCCAAGCGCTAAGGGTTTCTCCATTCCCAAAGGAGACGCGCCCCATGCGGATGCAGAAACTCGGCCAGACTGGCCTTGATGTGAGTGCCCTGTGCCTCGGCACCATGACCTGGGGCAGCCAAAACACCGAAGCCGAGGCCCATAGCCAGATCGACCGGGCCGGTGATGCCGGCATCAACTTCATGGACACGGCGGAAATGTATCCCACAACACCGCTTAAGCCCGAGACGGTGGGGCGCACCGAAGAACTCATCGGCACGTGGAACGCCAAGAGCGGGCGCCGCAAAGACTGGATCATCGCCACCAAGATCAGCGGGCCCAATGGCGGCACGGTCAGGGGCGGCAAAGGCTATGACAAAACCGAGGTCCCGCTCTGTGTGGACGCGTCGCTCCGCCGGCTCCAGACCGATTACATCGACCTCTACCAACTCCATTGGCCCACCCGCGGCTCCTACATGTTCCGCCAAAATTGGACCTATGATCCCTCGCACCAGAACCGGGCCGAAACGCTCGACCATATGGAAGAGGTCCTCGAGGCCCTCGCGGCTGAGGTAAAGGCCGGCAAGATCCGCCATGTGGGGCTTTCCAATGAAAGCGCCTGGGGCACAGCCCAATGGCTGCGCTTGGCCGAAGAAAAAGGCCTGCCCCGCATGGCGTCGATCCAGAACGAATACTCGCTTCTCTGCCGGCTCTACGACACGGATCTTGCGGAACTTGCCGTGAACGAAGACGTCACGCTTTTGGCCTTCTCGCCCCTGGCCTGCGGGCTTTTGAGCGGCAAATACCAAGGGGGTGCCGTCCCAGAAGGCTCGCGGGGCAGTATCGGCGCCAATCTCGGCGGACGGGTCGGACCCCGCACCTTTAAGGCCGTCGATGCCTATCTCGACATCGCCAAAACCCACGGCCTCGACCCAGTAGCGATGTCGCTCGCCTGGTGCTGGACCCGGCCCTTCCCGACGATACCGATATTCGGGGCAACGACGATGGCGCAATTGGAGGCCGCGTTGGCGGCGGCAGATCTTGAGTTGCCGGACCAGGTCGTTGCGGAGATCAACAAGGCCCACCGGGCCCATCCGATGCCCTATTAAGGCCCGGTAGCCCCGCCTTGCCCAAAGCTGCGATCATCGCTCCCGGACCACAGACAGGCTCGGAACTTGCCCAACGGTTGAAAAACGCCGGATGGGATGTGGCCCAGTTTGAGCCTGGGAAGGGCAGCATCTCCGCTGTGGTGGGAGGTGCAGAGATCGTGTTTGAGCTCGGCCCCGACCGGGCGGGTTACAAACAAAAGATGCTGCAACGGATCCAAAGTGCCGCGAAGGCGGGCGTGCCGATCTATGCGCTTAGCGAGGCGTCAGTTGAGCGTCTGAGATCCTGTGCGACGCGGCCCCTTGAGATCCACCGCTTGATCAAAGACACGAGCGGTTGGTCGGCAGACGCGGCCTTGCCTCCCAAGCTTCGAACGGCATTACGGTCGAGTAGGATCGAACCTGTCTTTCGGACAAAATCCAGAGAGCTCTGAGACCAACGCAGGTCGCGCCGCGTTAGCCGCCCTTAAAGCCTTGGGCAACCACGTATTTTTCCGACGAATCCGCTCGCGAGGCCGGGGGTTTCGCATTGGTCACCTTTTGAAACCGGCGTTTGAGTTCGGCTTGAAGCTGGCCTTCCGCCCCGCCAGCGAGGACCTTGGCAACAAAGGTCCCGTCCGGAGCGAGGACATCGAAGGCGAGGTCCGCGGCCGCCTCGCAAAGGGCGATGATCCGCAAGTGATCGGTTTGTTTATGCCCGGATGCTGCTGCCGCCATGTCAGAAAGCACCACATCGGCCGGGCCGTCGAGCCAGGCTTTAAGGCGGTCGTCGGCGCCCTCGTCGAGAAAATCCATCACATCAAAGGCCGCACCTGGGATCGGGTCGAGGGGTTTGAGATCAATGCCGATGACGCGGCCTTGGGGTTTGCCCGCCTTGGTGCCTTCCGCATTGGCGCGGGCAACAGCCACTTGGGACCACCCGCCAGGCGCGGCGCCGAGATCAACCACCCGGGCACCCGGAAAAAGAAACCGATATTTATCATCGAGTTCGATGAGCTTATAGGCCGCCCGCCCGCGGTAGCCTTCTTCTTTTGCCCGGCGCACGTAAGGATCGTTTAACTGACGTTCGAGCCAACGGGTCGAGGAGAGCTTTCGCCCTCTCGCGGTTTTGACCTTCACCCGGAGATCCCTGGCCCCCCGTCCGCTGCTTTTCTTTTCCATTCGTCCTGTTCCGCGTGGCGTTTTCGCCCCGAAAACGCGCCCGATTTTTCGGAGAAAAATCGCGCCGCCCTAGTAGGGCCCGTCGTCCAACACCCCATCGGCCGACATCTGGGCATAGAGAAGCCCTTCCCTAAGCCCCCGGTCCGCCACGCTCAACCGGTCCGTGGGCCAGGCCCGAAGGAGCGCCTGGAGGATTGCGGCACCCGACATGATGAGGGCCTGGCGGTCGCGTCCGATCCTCGGATCGGCCCGGCGCCCATCGGGCCCAAGTTCGAGATAGGACCGGATCACCTTGTCGATCTGGTCGGACGTCATTCGGAGCCCGTCGACCTTGTTGCGATCGTAGCGGCGCAGCCCGAGATGGCTCGCCGCGACCGTGGTCACCGTCCCGCTGGTCCCGATGACCTGGAACCCGTCCCGCGATTGGGGCGCAGCATAGGGCGAGAAGGCGGCGAGTTTTTCTTCGAAAAAGCAGCTCATCAGCGCAAAACGCCCCGGATCGTCAGCCACGTCGCTAAACTGGTCCCGCAAGGTTGCCACGCCCAAGGGGACCGAGATCCAATCGACCACCCGGGCGGCGGGAAACGGCGAGCCCTCTTCGGCCTTAAAGCCCGCATGGAGCCGCATGATCGCCCGCGGGCGATCTATCCGGGGCACCCGGGAGAGATCGATCCAGACAAGCTCGGTGGACCCGCCGCCGATATCGACCACCAAAAGTTGCTCGGTTTTTGTCGAAACCAAAGGCGCGCAAGAGATCACCGCCAGGCGCGCTTCTTCCTCGGGCTCGATGATTTCGAGATCCATGCCCGCCTCTTTGCGGATCTGGTTGACGAAGGCTGATCCATTGGTTGCTCGCCGACAGGCCTCCGTGGCCACCAAACGCATCCGTTTCACATCGTGCTGGATGAGCTTGCTCTTGCAAATCCGCATCGCGTGGATCGTCCGGTGGATCGAGCTCCGGGACAATTTCCCTGACCGCTCAAGACCCTGGCCCAGTTGAACCGATTTCGAAAAGCTGTCGACCACATGGAATTGGTTGCCCTTCGGCTGAGCGATGAGCATCCGGCACGAATTCGTGCCAAGGTCGAGCGCGGCGTAGAGGTCGGCCGGGTCGGGCCGCTTCGCCGGCATTGGGGCCACGGGCGACGGAAATGTCGCAGAGCCGTGGGGCATTTCGGGCGGCATAGGCGCCCTCCGTTCCGGTGTTAACCTCACACTAAGTTACCGAACCCTGTTCGCGCAACCATCGCGTCGCGCCCGATCCCCTTGAGGAGGGCTCATGTCGCTAATGAGGAACTTTCATCCCCGGCCCCCTTGGACGAAGCCCCGTTAACCTCCTAGTTTATCAAGGGAAGTCGCGGCTGGGCCGCGGCATGTCGAAATTAGTCCGCCGTGCGCAACGGGGGGCGATTAGAAGGGCGAAGAAAGGAGCGACAATGGCTGAAGTGAGCATCGTCTACTGGCGCGATATTCCCGCCCAGGTCATTGTCGGCAAAGGTCGAGAAGGCATCAAAGTGCCCCTACCGGAGCGCTTTGAACAAGCCATCGACCGGGCCGCCATGAAGGACGGTCTCACCGGAACCGACGCCTATCTCTCGGAATGGCGAAAAATCGGTCCGGTCTCCATATCAGGGGAAGATCGTGCCGTGGCGGAGGCTGAAGCCGCCCGGCTCGATCAGGAATACGACCGGAAGCGCCTCCAGATCCTAGTTTCCCAAGGCGGGGTTGCCTGAATGGTCGAACCGAATGGAGAAGGCCCATGGCGGTGCTGAAATTCAAAAAGCGGAATTCGGTCGGGCCTAAAGGTGATCCGAGCATTGCCGCGATGCTGGAGGGCGCTTCAATCGAGGTGATGCCCCGCACGGCGGCGAAGATCGAGGATTTCCGCGCCCTCCTGCCCCAAGGCACGCGGGTGTACATCGCCCATATCGAGGGCACTCCGATCGAAGACATGACCGAAACCGCCAAACGGCTCGCCGAGGACGGGTTCCGAGTCATGCCGCATTTTCCGGCACGGATCATCGCTGATGAGGCCGTGCTCGGCGATTGGGTTGCGCGCTATCAGGGTGAAGCGGGCGTCGAGGAAGGGTTGATCCTGGCCGGCGGCGTGACGACGCCTGTGGGCGAATTTACCTCGTCAATGGATCTTTTGGAAACCGGCGTCTTCGACCGGGCGGGCTTTACCCGCCTCCATGTGGCCGGACACCCCGAAGGAAACCGCGACATCGACCCAGATGGCGGGACGGCCAATGTCGATGCGGCCCTCCGCTGGAAGGAAGACTTCGCGGCCCGGACGGATGCGGACATGGCAATTGTGACCCAATTTGCCTTCGAGGCGGAGCCAATTCTTGCCTGGGCCAGGTCTCTCCGCGACGCCGGCATCGGACTGCCGATCCATCTCGGCATTGCCGGACCGGCCAAGCTCCAAACCCTCATCAAGTTTGCGATCTCTTGCGGCGTTGGCCCGAGCCTTAACGTGCTCGAAAAGCGCGCGCGCGATGTCACAAAGCTCTTAATGCCCTACACGCCCGATGGGCTCGTGGCCGATCTCGCAGCCGCCAAGGCCTCGGATCCCGATTTCCCGATCGCAGCACTTCACATGTTCCCATTGGGAGGGATCAAGACCGCAACCGAATGGTCTGCGGCCCATACCCCGTTTCGCGCTGCCGCCCAGTAGGCCCAAAAGGGCTCTGGCCCTCCACACTCTTTAGGACCACGCCCATGACACGCACCACCGTCGCTTCTGCGACCAAAACGGTCACCATCGGTTTCGGCGAACCGTTTTGCGTCATCGGCGAGCGGATCAATCCGACCGGGCGGAAAAAGCTTGCCCGGGAACTTGAAGCGGGTGATTTCTCCACCGTTGAGAAAGACGCCCTCCTCCAAGTGGCGTCCGGGGCCACCGTTCTCGATGTGAATGCGGGCGTGGTTTACAACTCAAACCCCGACCCTAACGAGACCGAACCACCGCTCATGGCCAAGATGATCGAGCTTGTCCAAGGCCTGGTGGACGTCCCGCTTTGCATCGACAGCTCGGTACCCGGCGCCCTCGCGGCGGGGCTCGAAACGGCCAAGGGCCGGCCCTTGGTCAATTCGGTGACCGGCGAAGAGGATCGGCTCGAGACGGTTCTTCCGTTGATCAAGAAATACGACGTCCCGGTGGTGGCGATCTCGAACGACGACACGGGCATCTCCGAAGACCCCGATGTGCGCTTCGCCGTGGCAAAAAAGATCGTCGAACGGGCCGCAGATTATGGCATTCCGGCCCATGATATCGTGGTCGATCCTTTGGTGATGCCCGTGGGTGCCATGGCAACGGCGGGGCTTCAGGTTTTCGCACTAGTGCGCCGGCTCCGCGACGAGTTGGGCGTGAACACGACCTGTGGGGCGTCGAACATCTCCTTTGGCCTTCCCAACCGCCATGGGATCAATAACGCGTTTCTCGCCATGGCCGCCGCCGCCGGGATGACATCGGCCATCATGAACCCGGTGACGCTGAGGCCGTCAAAGAAAAACATCACCGACCGGCTCGACGAGCTTCGGGCGGCGGGGCTGACCATCCCTGCTGATGTGGATCCGGCCGCGATCGCGCCCTTGGTGGGGCTCGGGACCACCGAAGATCTTGTCGCCGAACGGCTCGAACGGCTGGGCGCTTTGGGTGTTGTGGCGGCGGGCCCGGTGGATGCGGCCAAGCTCGGCCCCCTCCTCGGCATTGGCGGGAAATACGAGACCACGTCCGAGGAGATCGTGTCGATCAAGGCGGCCGATTTTCTCCTCGACCAAGACGCGTCCGGGGCGAATTGGATCCGTCTCAACAAGATCGCCGGCCCAGCAGGCGGGGGCCGGGAAGGCCGGCGGCGGCGCCGTGCGGGATAGTTTTTATCCATATGAGGGCGGGCTCGGTGCGGACCAAAACGGAGGGGTCTCGACACAAGCCCGGCCTTTCGGCATTCTAACGAGACATTTAATTTTCAAATTTCGCCAAATTTGGCACATTGATTTCGATGGACGAGTTTCCACCCCAACCGGCCTTTCCAGGTCGCCAGGCGCTGTTTCGAATTCTTCTTCGATTGACGGTGATCGTCGCTGGAGCGCTCCTTTTGGTGTACGCGATGGACTGGGCCATGGCCCGGGCAGAAGCTCTGGCCGAAGAGATCGGCACGGGCATGATGATCGGGGCGATCATCTTCTTTCTCGTGGTCTACGCTCTCCTCATCTCAGTGCCCTTCGTGCCGGGGATCGAAATAGGCATCGCTTTGCTCGTGATGCGCGGCGAGGCGGTGGCCCCCTTCGTTTATCTGGCCACTGTGACCGGGATCCTTATCGCCTACGCGGTGGGCTCGACGGTGAGTTATCGATGGCTCCATCGGTTTTTTGCCGATTTGGGACTGGTGCGGGCATGCGAACTGACCTTGCGGGTGGGGGCACTGTCGGGCGAGGAACGGCTCGACCATCTAAAAGAGCGATTGCCAGCCTGGCTCCGAGGCGTCGCAGTGTCCGGGCGCTACGTAACGCTCGCCTGTCTTTTGAACCTTCCGGGGAACGGGATCCTCGGGGGAGGCGGCGGGATCGCCATGGTCGCGGGCCTCAGCCGGGTCTTTGCGCCGCTGCCGATGGTGGTCACCGTGGCCCTCGCAGTGCTGCCCGTGCCCTTGGCGGTTTGGCTCTGGGGCGGTGGGGCATTGGCGGCGGAATAGCAACTTACGGCCACTGCAACAGTTTTGATCCATGCGTGCGCCCGGCGGGTACCGCCGGGCAGCCCCCGACCGCCCCCCAGGGCGCTGGCTTTCAGCCCCGTGCCCGTAGCCGAGGGCAACCCTCCGCCCGTATCTCCGAACTTTCGATCAACGGGTTTTTCGCGCGTTGGTGGCATGCCTGACCCGCTCATCATCTTCACCCCCTCCGGCAAACGCGGTCGGGTCGCTCCGGGCACGTCGGTGCTCGATGCCGCCCGCCAGCTCGGCGTCGATCTCGATAGCGTCTGCGGCGGAAATGGGGTCTGCTCGAAATGCCAGGTCGCCCCAGCCTATGGGGACTTTCCCAAGCACGGCGTCACCGTCACCGAAGATGCCCTGAGCGCAAAAAACGCGGTCGAGACCCGCTATGACAGCCGAAAGGGCCTCGCCGAGGGGAGGAGGCTCGGCTGCCAAGCCTGCGTGACCTCGGACGTCGTCATCGACGTGCCGCCCGAAAGCCAGGTCCACCGCCAGGTGGTCCGGAAGGCGGCCGACAACCGCGCCCTCACCCTCGATCCGGCCACGCGCACCTACACCGTCGCCGTGGAAGAGCCCGACATGCACGCGCCCACGGGCGACTTCGAGCGCCTGGCCCAAGCTCTGGCGCGCGATCACGGGGTTCTCAATGTTGAGATCACTCCGGCGCTTCTTCCCCGCCTCCAAACCGCCCTCCGCCGGGGCGGTTGGACCGTGACGGCGGCGGTTTTCCATGACCATACGGGCGCCGCCCCACGTTTGATCGACATTTGGCCCGGCCGCGACGAAGACCCGCTTTACGGGCTCGCGATCGATCTCGGCTCGACCACCATCGCGGCCCATCTCACGGACCTGGCCACCGGTGAGGTCGCCGCATCTGGCGGCGTAATGAACCCCCAGATCCGCTACGGCGAAGACCTGATGAGCCGGGTTTCCTACGCGATGATGAACCCTGGTGGCGACCGGGAAATGACGGCGGCCGTGCGAGAGGCGCTGAACACCCTGGCCCAGAACCTCTCCGAAGAGGCCGCAACCCCGCCTGACCGGATCGTTGAAGCCACGCTTGTCTGCAATCCGGTGATGCACCACCTCCTTTTGGGCATCGATCCGGTCGAGTTGGGCCAAGCGCCCTTCGCGCTCGCGCTTTCCGATGCGGTCTCGATGAGCCTTGCCGATCTTGAGGTAACCGCGGTCAACCCCGCCGCCCGGGCCTATATCCTGCCCTGTATCGCGGGCCATGTGGGGGCCGATGCGGCGGCGGTGGCCTTGGCCGAAAGCCCCCAAACCTCGGAAGATCTCGTCCTCATCGTCGATGTGGGCACCAATGCCGAGATCCTTCTCGGCAACCGCGACCGGGTTTTGGCCTGTTCTTCGCCCACGGGCCCGGCCTTTGAAGGGGCCCAAATCTCCTCGGGCCAGCGCGCCGCCCCCGGAGCCATCGAGCGGGTCGAGATCGATCCAGACACCAAAGAGCCCCGGTTCCGGATCATCGGCGTCGATCATTGGTCAGACGAGGACGGGTTCCTGGCGGCGGCCAAAAAGTCCGGCATCACCGGGATCTGCGGCTCTGGCATCATCGAGGCGGTGGCCGAGATGCGCCTGGCGGGGCTTCTTGATGCGTCCGGCCTCATCGGCGGGCCCGATCAAACCGGCACGGCGCGCTCGATCGCCGACGGCCGCACCTTCGCCTACATCCTCCATGACGGCAGGGCGTCCGGCGGCCCCCTTGTGACCGTTACCCAAGGCGATATCCGCGCCATCCAACTCGCCAAATCCGCACTTTATGCCGGGGCGCGCCTCTTGATGGACGAGATCGGCACCGACAGCGTCGACCGGGTGGTTTTGGCCGGAGCCTTCGGGGCCCATATCTCGCCCAAACACGCCATGGTCCTCGGCATGATCCCCGATTGCGCCCTCGACAAGGTGACATCCGCGGGCAACGCCGCCGGGACCGGCGCTCGGATCGCTCTCTGTGACCGGGGCGCCCGCGGCCAGATCGAACGCGATGTCCGTGCGATCCACAAAGTCGAGACCGCCATCGAGCCCCGGTTCCAAGAGCATTTCGTGGCCGCCAACGCGATCCCCCATGCGGTCGATCCGTTCCCCCATCTGCCGGCGCTTCCGCAGGTGGCCTTCAATGCAGGGGGCGAGGATGGCGGGCGGCGGAGACGGCGACCCCGACGCGCTTGACCTTATACCCTCGGAGCGGTAGCTCGAAACGCCTCGGGCGGGTGTAGCTCAATGGTAGAGCAGGAGCTTCCCAAGCTTAAGACGAGGGTTCGATTCCCTTCACCCGCTCCAACGCCGTTCTTCTGAAAGCACTCTGCTTCGCGCGGCGATCCAGCGCGATAAACCGCGCTTAGGCGATGCCGGGATGTTCGGATTTTATGCCGGTTCCCATGGCGCCGAGGACGGCGTCGGCGAGCCGGCCCGACGCGCCTTTTGCCGCAAATCTGGTTTCGGCACTCCGGCGGCACTCCGCGAGGTAATCTTCGTCGGCCAGCGTCTCTGCCAAGAGTTTCGCCCCCGCTTCGAGCCCTGACCGGTCGGGCGGTGTCTGGCCCACGGTTCGGACAGACAGGCCGAGAAGCGTTTCCTGGGCGCGGGCAAACCTCGGCGTGAATTGAGGCCCTTCGCCCGGGAATTGGATCGCCGGTTTTCCCAGGGCGACGATCTGTTCAAGCGCAAGACCGGCAAGGCCCACGGTGACATCGCAGCTATGGGCGATATCGGCGAACGCGTCCTCGGGACAGGGTATCTCGGCCGCCCCTTTGACTAGGGCGCGTCCATCCCAGGTCCATCCATTGCTGTCGGCAAGCGCGCCAAGACCCGCCCGGACCTTCGGCACGAGGGCGGCACGGAACTGGATCCTGTCGCCCCCCATGGCTTCCGTCGCGAATTCCGCAAAATCCATCAGGATCTTTAGATTGCGGAAGGCCTCGGGCACGCGCGAGCCCGGCAGGAGGGCCACCATCGGCACGCCGGGCCGGAGCGCGAGATCCACCGCCCCAGGTTTGAGAAAGTCGATGGTGGGCATGCCGCCAAAGCCAGCATTGGCGAAGCCCTGGGCTTTCAAAACGTCAGCCGTGTGGGGGTCGCGGCTGAGGGCGGCATAGCAGCGCGGCGACTTAAACGCAGTCCTAAGCAGACGATTAGGCTCGAATGCCTTCGTATAAAGCGCGCTGACGCAAGAGATGAACGAAACGAAAGGTCGCCCGCTAAGATAGGCGGAGAATTGGGGCACGTGGTCGCCCACGGCGAAGACCGCATCGTAGCGCGGAGCGACCCGGCGCATGGCCGCAAACTGGCGGATCGAGAGGCCGATCAACCCCGCCCGAATATCAGCGCGGAGCATTTTCGCCTCCATGTAAACAAACCCGCCCGAGGGCATCTGTTTGGTCGGCGCCACGATCGGCACGTCGATCTTTTGGTAATCGCGTCCGAGGCCCACGATGGGGATTGCGCCGAATTCGAGGCTCGGATCTCTCTCCCGAAGCGCGCGGATCACATGGGCGGCATGATTATCTTCGCCGTGCCCGCCGCTGATGCAAAGGATGCGCCCCGCCATATGCCCTCTCGTCGCCTAGCTCAGCCCAGCGGCCGTGCCGCCGCTCGGGGCCATATCACTTCAAAGACGCGCTTCATCTCTTCAAAAATACGCATTCACGCCCCCTCCGTCCCGCGATTGGTCTGGATAAAGCGAACGAGGGCGGCCGTCGAGGCGTCCTTGCCGTCAAGCCCCGCCTCCCCGGTGAGGACTGGGCCGAGGGAGGTGGCGAGCTCCTTGCCAAGCTCCACCCCCCACTGATCGAACGAGTTGATCCCGAGCATCACCCCTTCGACAAAGACGCGGTGTTCGTAAAGCGCCACGATCTGGCCGAGAACGAAAGGAGTTAGCTTGGGATAGACCAACGTGGTCGACGGGCGGTTTCCGGGAAAAACCCGGTGCCGGGCCTGGCGCTCCAACTCGTCCCCTTCATATCGCCCGGCCACCTTTTCCCGGGCTTCGTCCAAGGACCGCCCCCGCATCAGCGCTTCCGATTGAGCCAAGCAATTGGCCAACAACAGATCATGGTGATGGGCTAAGGCTGGCTGATGGGCCTCCGCCCCCACCATGAATTCGCATGGGATCACCCGGGTGCCTTGGTGGATCAGCTGATAAAACGCGTGCTGGCCATTGGTGCCAGGCTCGCCCCCAAACCACGGGGCCCGATGCGGTCGAAAGGTCGCTCCCGTCGAGGGCAACGCCCTTGCCGTTGCTCTCCATTTCGAGCTGCTGGAGATAGGCCGGGAGCCGGGCGAGGCGCTGCTCATAGGGCAACACCGCACGGGTCGCGTGGCCAAGACCCTGATTGTGCCAGATCCCGGTAAGCGCCAGCATGACAGGGAGGTTCTCAAGGGGCTCGGCGGCCTCGAAATGAACATCCATCGCCCGCCCCCCGGCGAGGACGGCGCGAAAGGCTTCGGCCCCCACGGCGATGGCCAAGGCCAATCCGATGGGCCCCCAAAACGAATAGCGCCCGCCCACCCAGTCTTCGAAACCGAAAACGCGGCCCTCAGGAATCCCGAAACTCTCTGTCTTTTCCAAAGCAGACGAGAGGGCCGCAAAATGGGCCCCTGCCCGCTCGGCGCCCACGCCTTCCTCCATCCATGCCCGGGCTGTGCGGGCGTTGGTCATGGTCTCGATGGTCGTGAAGGTCTTTGAGGCCACGACGATCAGCGTGGTCATGGGATTGAGGGCCAAAAGCGTGTCGTTGATATGGGCCCCGTCCACGTTCGAGACAAAATGCGCCCGCGGCCCGTCGGCGTAAGGCGCGAGCGCCAGGGCGGCCATGGAAGGCCCAAGATCAGACCCCCCGATCCCGATATTGACCACATCGGTGATCTTGCCGTCCGGCGCATAGATCCCGGCGCGGATATCTTCGGCGAAGGCCGACATGCGGGCCAAGGTGTCGCGCACGCCCGGCATAACGTCCTGGCCATCTACCATGATCTCCGCATCGGGCCCTGCCCGGAGCGCGGTATGGAGGACGGCCCGCCCTTCGGTCACGTTTATCTTCTCGCCGCGAAACATCGCCGCGCGGCGCGCAGCTACGCCTTTTGCCTCGAAGAGACCCAACAGGATATCCCGATCAGCCCGCTCCATGGCGGTTTTCGAATAGTCGAAATAAAGCCCGCCCGCTTCGATGTAGAATTCCTTGGCGCGGGCTGGATCGGCGTCGAAGAGCCCTAGGATCGAGCGTCCGTTCGCTTTGTCGCCGGCCTCGGAAAGATCATTCCAATCCATGGCTTACTCCGTCCAGTGAATGTGGGCGCGTTGGAGAATAAGGGCCACCGGCGCGGCCTCGGGCGCCTGGCCGCGGGCCCGGTCGAGGGCGGCGCGTTTGGCCGAACCTGTGATCAAAAGATGGACAATGCCCGCGCTTTGAAGGACCGGGGCCGAAAGGCTGATCCGGGGTTCGGGCGCGCCCCCGCCCCGGAGTGCCACCAAGGGCGCCGCGTCGGGAGAAAGCCCCGCCGCGAGGCCCTCAGCACCCGGAAAGAGCGACGCGGTATGCATGTCTTCGCCCATGCCGAGCACCAAAACCGAGAGCGGCAAATGGGGCATGAGACCTGCCCCCAATGCCTCAAGCGCATCTTCGGGCTCCGGCGTGTCAGCCCGGAGCGGCAAAAACGTCGCCGCGGCGGCCATTCCGGAAAGAAGATGACGGCGAATGAGGCGAGTATTCGAGCGATCATGGTCCTCGCTCACCCAACGCTCATCGGAAAGCGTGACGTCGATCCGCGTCCAGTCGATCTCGGCCTGGGCCAGCCGTTCGAGCATGGGCGCAGGCGTGGTCCCCCCGGGCACAGCGAGGCTCGCCCGATCGCTCGTCAAAAGCGCGTCATGGAGCTCCGTCGCCACAGCCCGGGCGACGGCGGCCATCATGACCTCACGGTTGGCATATTGGGTGAAATTCACGCTTTGATCTCGCGCCAGACCCGGCCCGACCGGCCAAGTAGCCCCGCCGCCTGGGCGGGCCCGATCGTGCCTTGCTCGTAGGGCACCGGCGCCTCACCCCGTGCACTCCAAGCGGCAATGATCGGGTCCGTCCAGCCCCAAGCCGCCTCGACCTCATCGCCCCGCATGAAAAGCGTTTGATTGCCCCGCATCACGTCCATGACCAGGCGCTCATAGGCGTCCGGTGCGCCTTCCGCATCGGGCCCCAAAGCCTCGGCGAAGGTCATGTCGAGCGGGACGTCCGCCAGGCGAATGCCCCCCGGGCCCGGTTCCTTGATCGTGACCCCAAGCTGGATCCCCTCATTGGGCTGGAGCCGGATGGTGAGAATATTGGCATGGGTCTCCCCGTCTTGGGGAAAGATCGAATGGGGCGCGTCCTTGAAGACGACCGCGATCTCGCTGGCCCGCGCCGAGAGCCGCTTGCCGGTCCGGATATAAAAGGGCGTGCCCTTCCAGCGCCAATTTGAGATCCCGAGCTTCATCGCAAGATAGCTTTCGGTGAGGCTTTCGGGATTGCCAACCTCATCGCGGTAACCCGGCCCTTCCGGCCCGCTTGCATATTGGCCGCGAACGATATCGCCCGCCTCCACCGGGTCGAGGGCGCGAATGACTTTGAGCTTTTCATCTCGCACCGCGTCCGGCGTGAAACGCGACGGGGGCTCCATGGCGATGAGGCAGAGAAGCTGCATCAGATGGTTTTGCACCATGTCCCGCATCGCGCCCGAGCGGTCATAATACTCACCCCGGCCCCCGACACCCACCGTCTCGGCGACGGTGATCTGCACGTGATCCACGTATTGGGCGTTCCAAAGGGGCTCAAAAAGCGTGTTGCCGAACCGAACCACCATCAGGTTCTGGACCGTCTCTTTGCCGAGATAATGGTCGATCCGGTAAATCTGGCTTTCGGAGAAATTGCCCGCGAGACTTTGGTTGAGTTCCTGGGCCGAGGCGAGATCCCGACCGAAAGGCTTTTCGACGACGATCCGACAATGGGGGCCGACGCAGGCGGAGCGGTGAAGGTTCTCAGCGAGCACCCCGAAGAGCGACGGGGCGACGGAGAAGTAAAACGCACGGATCGAAGAGGGCCGGAGGTGGTCTTTTAGCCCGTCCCAACCTTCGCCCTTTCCGGCGTCGATGCGCACGTAGTCGATGGTTTTGAGAAATTCCGCGACGCTGTCGCTGTCCCAATCGGACGCGTCGAGAAACTCCTTCAGGGCCCCTTCGATCCGCGCCTGGTAATCGGCGGCCGAAAGGTCCCGACGGCCCGACCCGATGATCCGGGATGTGGGGCTCATTTGGCCGGCGCGGAACCGTCGGTAGAGGCCGGGGAGGATTTTCCGCCGGGCCAAATCTCCGGTTCCACCGAAGATGACCAAATCAAAATCCTCGACGGGGATGAGACGCGAAACCATCGCGGAAGATCCTTCGGTTCGGCGCTTTGCGGCGGCCGGGTTTTGGCTGTGATACTCGCCCGCTCCCGCCCCGTCCAGGCGCCAAGGCGCTCGGGTTAAGACCGGGCGGAAAGGAGGGCTTCGGCCATGGCCCGCCCGCTCTCCCAGCCATGCTCGGCATGGGGTCCAAGACACCAGTCGCCGCCCACGAACAATGTGCCGGACGGGTCAGCCAGGAAGGGCCGGCCAAGGGGCGTGTGGGCACGTGCATAGCGCCAACGATGGCCGCCGGAATAAGTAGCCTCGCCCGGGTCGCGGCCGATCGCATCGGCGAGGAGAGGGAGGAGCCCGGCGCCGATCTCGGGTTTTTCGGCTTCGAGATGGGCTTTGCTCCAAGCAAGGCTCGCAATGGCCACGAAAGTCGCCGCCCCGCCCCGGCCGGGTTTTGACCCGTCATGGGCAATCCAGCTCAGGTCACTCTCGCCGTCGCTCCGAGCCACGAAAGGCGGCGGAGGGCCCGGCGAAAAGGCCGCCATCAGCGCAAGTGAGGGCACCATTTCTACTGCGGCCGCCTCGTCGGCGATGGGATTGGCATCGAGTAACATGGCGGCTTGGGCTGGGGGGATGGTTAAAAGGACGGCGCCAAACGTCTCCGATCCTTCGCTGGTTGTGATCTCCCAAGCGCCGGGCGCCCCGGCAAGGCGTGTCACTTTAATCGATTGCCGAACCGGGGTGCCATGGCCGAGATAGACGGCGAAATCGGCCATGCCGGGCTGGCCCACAAGGGCCGTATCGTCGCCCATTTGCCAGGGCGCTACCGCGCCGTCCTCGGTGGCTTTTTCGAGCACCCTTTGGAATCCGGCCCCCTCCACCCGAAGGACTTGGGCGCCATGGTCGAAGCGGAGCCCCGCGCGCGTGACCCGTGTCGCCATGCGCCCGCCCGGGCCCCGTCCTTTGTCAATGACCGTCACGTCCTCTCCGGCCTCTCGGAGATGGGCGGCGGCGGTGAGCCCGGTGATCCCGGCGCCGACAATCGCGATAGGGGAAGATACCATGGGGGCGATTTAGGGGAATGGTGAGCGGAAGCCCAGCCTCCTCCCGCCAGGAACATCGGTAGATCCATCGCCGCCCCGGTGGGGCGGGACGGCGATGGACCGGCGCCTGCGGCTTAATTCCGGTCCGGGTGTATCAGTCTACTTCTTCAGATGTTTCCGAAGCCGCGAAGGCGTCGCCTTCTTCCGGTCCTTGTAAGGGTTCTTCTCCCCCTGCCCCCGAAATGTCAGCCGGATCGGCGTGCCCGGCATGTCAAAATCCTCGCGGAGGCCGTTGATGAGATAACGGGCATAGCTCTCGGGCAATTTGTCCGGGTGGGAGGCCATGACCACAAAACCGGGCGGCCGGGTCTTGGCCTGGGTCGCGTAGCGGAGCTTGATCCGCCGCCCGCCAGGCGCTGGGGGCGGATGGGCGGTGATCATGCCTTCGAGCCAGCGGTTGAGCGCGGCCGTCGGCACCCGCCGGTTCCACACCTCATGGGCCGAAAGCACTGCCTCACGGAGCCGGTCGAGCCCTTTGCCCGTAGTGGCCGACACTGTGAGCATCGGCGCCCCCCGAAGCTGGGGCAAAAGCCGCTCAAATGCCTCCCGCAGTTCCTTGAGCTTGGCTCCTTTGTCAGGCTCAAGGTCCCATTTGTTGACCGCGACCACGACCGCCCGCCCTTCCCGCTCGGCCAGATCCGCAATCCGGAGATCCTGGGCCTCAAATGGGATGGCCGCATCGAGGAGAACGACCACCACTTCGGCAAATTTGACCGCGCGTAGCCCATCGGCCACGGAGAGCTTTTCCAGTTTTTCCTGAACTTTGGCGCGCTTTCGCATGCCGGCGGTATCAAAAATCCGCACCGGCCGCCCGTCCCAATCGAGATCGTGGGAAATCGCGTCGCGGGTGATGCCAGCTTCGGGGCCCGTCAGCAGCCGCTCGTCGCCCAAAAGCCGGTTGATGAGCGTCGATTTCCCGGCATTCGGCCGTCCAACCACAGCGATCTGAAGAGGGCGGCTCAGGTCCGGACCGTCGCCTTCTGCATCGACCGAGACCTCCGGAGCCACCTCGACCTCGGCCTGATCGACGAGGGGGGCAAGCACTGACAAAAGATCCCCCATCCCCTCCCCGTGTTCGGCCGAGAGGGGAACAGGGTCGCCAAGGCCCAAACCATAGGCTTCCGCAATGCCTGCTTCGGCGGCCCGGCCTTCGGATTTGTTCGCTCCGAGGATCACCGTTTTTGCCGACCGGCGGAGGATCCCGGCAAAAACCTCATCGGCCGGGAGCACCCCAGCCCGCGCATCGATGAGAAAGAGGCAAGCATCGGCCATGGCCACAGCCCGCTCGGTGAGTTTCCGCATCCGACCGGGCAGGCTCTCATCCTTGGCGTCTTCGAGCCCGGCCGTGTCGATCACCTGAAACCGGAGCGGTCCGAGCCGTGCCTCGCCCTCCCGGAGATCCCGCGTCACCCCCGGTTGATCATCCACAAGGGCCAGACGCTTGCCGACCAACCGGTTGAACAAGGTCGATTTTCCCACATTGGGGCGGCCGACGATGGCGAGGGTGAACATAAGGCAAGCTCCGCTCCCGCCTCCCTAGGGCGTTCCCGCGGCGACCTCTATCGAAAAATCCCCGATGCTTCTCGGCGGCCAAGGGGGATCCGAACCAGACGACAGGACCGCGGGCCCAGCCTCGGCTTAAGTCCGCGCTGACAAGGATACTCAATCAAGGAAAAACGCGTGCCCCGGCGGCTTTCAAAAAGAACCGCCGGGGCTTTCGCTTCACATGGCGTAAAAGAACTCTTCCCGGACGATCTTGTCACCGGCCACATGGTAGACGGCCACCTCGTCCATATCCGAGATCTCGCCGCTTTCCTTGTGCTTGGTCTTCATCGAAAAACGCACCGCAAACCGATCATCGCCGTGGGGATAGGGGTCGGATACGGCGCCCTCCAGCACTTCGAACGTGCTGTCCCACCAATGGTGCTTGCCCTTGATCCCCTCGACCCCGACCGTCTCCCGTCCGCCGCCGTCCTGGGCCATCGCTTCTACCGAGACCGCGTCCGGCGCATAGAGCCGGTCGAGATTCTCGAGCGCTTTGCCGGTTCGGCAACCGGCCACGAGTTCATTTGCAACATCCATCAGACCCATCGGGACCTCCCTTCCTTTGGTGCCCGTATTTCTGAAGACTGCGACCTCGGTTTTTGTTCTTGTTATGTTCTCACTCTGCCGGGTTTGGCGTGATCTGTCAAGCCGCGCCGTCTGGAACGGAGGCGCGTCCCGGGTCAGTCCCCGGGCGGCGAGCCTCGGTCACGCCGAAAAGAGGTATTCGACGTCGGCCAGCCGGTCGGTCGGGAACGTGTAGAGGATCTTTACCCCCGCAGGCCCGCCGGATGTGGCGTGTTCGGCATCCCCGGGCACATAGACCGTGACCCCGGGGCTCAAGGGGTACTCCACCCCGTCCACCGTCACGACCCCCTCCCCTTCGAGGCAAAAGTACACCTCCGCCGGCGCATGGCGATGGGGGGCGAGCGTGGTGTAGGGCGCGACCGACATCACCCCCAATGTGAGCCCCGCCGAGGGCGTTTTGTCGGCATCGACAAGCCCCCGCCAGGTCACCCCGCCATGGGCCGGATCCGCCCAGCCTTCATCGGCAATGGCCGCCGCATCCACGGCAAACGCCGCATCGGCAAATCGCGCCTGCGCGTGGTCTCCCTGATCCATGGCATCCTCCTCCTCGGAAGCCCGGAATTAGGGCCGGATCCGGCCCGCGGCGACACCATGAGCGACAGCGAATAGCCCGTTTGCGACCAAAGACTCCGGCGGCTAGGCTCCGCCCATTGAAGGGTGGGTGCGATGGGTAATCCGGATCATTTGAAAGAGTTGTTGAAGGGCGTCGCGCATTGGAATGCGTGGCGGGAGGCGCAGGGCGAGCAGTTCAGGCCGGATCTTGAGGGTTTGGATATTCGGCAGGCGTTTCTCGATGCAGGGATTGTAAGAAAGAACGAACGCACGCCCTTGGGCGAAGTGAACCTCAAATGGGCGGATCTCAGGCGATCGGACCTCGGGCGGGCGGATCTGAGGAGTGCTAATCTCAGACGGGCGGATCTCAGGGGTGCGGATCTCAGGCGGGCGGATCTCAGGGGGACATACCTCGGTGAGGCGATTCTTATGTTGGCGAAGCTCTGGGAGGCGTACCTCGGGGAGGCAGACCTAGGACGGGCGGATCTTAGCGGTGCGGATCTCAGGCGGGCGGACCTCGGTGAGGCAGACTTCAGCGGGGCGGTCCTTGAGCGGGCGGATCTCAGGGAGGCTGTCTTCAGGGGGGCGGACCTTGGGGAGGCGAAGCTCGCACGGGCCGTCGTAAAGACAGTCTTTCTATCCTCGGCGATTGGCGGAAATGATGGCGGGACCTTCGAGGACAGGGTTTACCGTACGGACCTCTCTTTGGCGAGGAACCTGACTCAGGAACAACTTAAAGTCATGGATGGCGACAGCGAAACGCTCATTCCAGAGGAGTTCAAGCGGCCGGAAGATTGGGTGGAGTTTCAATCTGACGAGCGCAACGCGGGCTCGTTGCCGAAGGAAGAGAATCCGGAGCCAACTAATAATCCAAGCCCTGTTGGCTTTACTCCGCCGGTCGAGTTCGCCACTGAGGGCAACCGGATCAATGTTCGACATTTCCCAACGCCGGCGAAACCGAGGCGCGCCTCATCCACCCCAATTGATCAAGATAGATGTGCGGCAGTCCGTAAATCTCTAGTGGACGGCTTTGGCTCGCTTGCGAAAAACCTTCGAAAGTACACCAAGGAAGATCCCTCGATCTCCAACCGTGTTCAGCCCGCGGAGGCGCTTCTCACCTATGTGGATGATCTTCGTCGAGCTTTGAAAGCAGATTTATTCCTTCCGACTTTGTTCCAAGATTACGTCGAGATCATCGGGCAAGGCTTTGATGAAGAGCGCCACGCTTTCGAGTCCGGAGACCGGAGCGCCGTGTCTCGATTGGTTAAGCGCGCGCGAGAGCATTACGCCTGTTATCCCGAACTGCCGGAGATCAATGATCCGGGCCATACCTCTCGGATAACCGAGGATTTCCCGATGACCGTTGGGCAATTGGA
The DNA here is from genome assembly GCA_039198225.1 of Pseudomonadota bacterium. Classification (GTDB taxonomy): domain Bacteria; phylum Pseudomonadota; class Alphaproteobacteria; order Rhodobacterales; family Rhodobacteraceae; genus JASJAR01. Next base: position 28,956 of record JBCCTQ010000013.1, on the reverse strand, counting down.
GGCCACCCTAGCCGACATCGTCCATTCCGCCGAAGGCCTTGAGATCTTTAGCGACACCACGCGGGAGAAAATTGATACAGAAAAGGTGGCTTATCCTCCCGCGAATACCGATCCGGACAAATCCAAACAGGTTCGCTATGGCGCCATCCTTGGTGAAATGTGGCGGGAGATGTCTCCCAGACTTGAGGAGATGCGCAAGTCGGCTGATGCCGGGGCAACCCGAGCTATAGCTTGGATGAAAACCTACTCAAAGGTCGACAAGGCGTGGGAAGCAGTTCGTGATTTCTTAGGTACGCTTGGCGGAGGTGGCGCTTAACTAGAAGTAGAATTTCAGCGACCCCCTAGGACCACAGGCCCCCCCCGGCCGCGGGTGGGGGAGGATCCCCCGCCCGGGGGGGCGGTCGGGGGATGCCCGGCGTTGCCGCCGGGCGGGGCGGTTGGTGGGCGTTACGTTTCGGGGGCGAGTTGAGCGAAAGGCCAGGGCTCTGGGCCCCACCTGCCCCAGCCTTGATCCGGAGCCGCTTCAGCCGCCTTCCAAATCCGAGACATCTGCCGGGGCTCCGCCCGTTCGCGGCTGATTTGGTCCACTGGACCAAATCCGAGACGCCGCTCTCCCCCTTCCTCCCGCCAGAACCCCCGGCTATATCGCCCCCATGCTCGACCGCGCTGACAATGCCCCTACCCTCCCGCCGGAAATCGCCCGTCGGCGGACCTTCGCGATCATCTCGCATCCGGATGCGGGCAAGACCACGCTCACAGAAAAATTCCTCCTCTATGGCGGCGCGATCCAGATGGCGGGTCAGGTGCGGGCCAAGGGCGAGGCGCGGCGCACGCGGTCGGATTTCATGGCAATGGAAAAAGACCGGGGCATCTCGGTCTCCGCCTCGGCCATGTCCTTCGATTTCGGCAATTTCCGCTTCAACCTCGTCGACACGCCGGGCCATTCGGATTTTTCCGAAGACACCTACCGCACGCTCACCGCCGTCGATGCCGCGATTATGGTGATCGACGGGGCCAAGGGCGTCGAAAGCCAGACCCAAAAGCTCTTCGAGGTGTGCCGCCTCCGCGATCTTCCGATCCTCACCTTCTGCAACAAGATGGACCGGGAGAGCCGCGACACGTTCGAGATCATCGACGAGATCCAAGAAAACCTCGCCATCGATGTCACGCCGGCCTCCTGGCCCATCGGCATGGGCCGGGATTTCTTGGGCTCTTACGATCTTCTGAACGACCGGCTCGCACTCATGGAACGGGCCGACCGGAACAAACGGGCCGAAAGCGTCGAGATTGCCGGGCTCGATGACCCGAAGCTCGCCGAACATGTCCCAGAGACCCTGCTTGAGACGCTCAAGGAAGAGGTCGAGATGGCGCGGGAACTCCTCCCGTCCTTTGACCGCCAAGCGTTCCTTGACGGCACGCTCACGCCGATCTGGTTTGGCTCGGCGATCAATTCCTTCGGGGTGAAGGACCTGATGGACGGGATCGGTGCTTTTGGGCCCGAGCCCCAGCCCCAGGCGGCGGAACCGCGCCAGGTGGCCCCCGACGAGAAGAAAGTCGCAGGCTTTGTCTTTAAGGTTCAGGCGAATATGGACCCCAAGCACCGCGACAGGGTGGCTTTTGTACGCCTGGCTTCGGGGCATTTCGAGCGGGGGATGAAACTCACCCATGTGCGCACCAAAAAGCCAATGGCCGTGTCGAACCCGGTTTTGTTCCTCGCCGCTGACCGGGCGCTCGCCGACGAGGCTTGGGCGGGTGACATTATCGGCATCCCCAACCATGGCCAATTGCGCATCGGCGACACGCTGACCGAGGGCGAGAGCCTCCGCGTCACCGGAATCCCCTCCTTCGCGCCCGAACTTTTGCAGACCTGCCGCGCGGGCGATCCGATGAAGGCCAAACATCTCGATAAAGCACTGATGCAGTTTGCCGAGGAAGGGGCAGCGAAGGTGTTCCGCCCCGAGATCGGTTCAGGTTTCATTGTGGGCGTCGTCGGCCAGCTTCAGTTCGAAGTGCTCGCGAGCCGGATCGAGCTGGAATACGGCCTGCCGGTGCGGTTTGAGGCGACCCAATTCACCTCCGCCCGCTGGATCACCGGGCCCCGCGAGTTGGTCGACACCTTCGCTGATGCCAACAAACAGCAAATCAGCCGCGACCATGACGGCGATGTGGTCTACCTCACGCGCCTCCAATGGGACATTGACCGGATCGAGCGGGACTTTCCGGAGCTCACGCTCAGTGCCACGAAAGAAATGCTAGCCTGACGGGGCCGGCGCGTGAATGGGTATGCCTGCGCCGGTTTCGATGTCGGCTTTTGCGTATTTTTAAAGAGATGAAGCGGCTTGAAACGTGGGCGCTTCATCTCTTCCCAAATACGCAAATCCTGCGCTCGCCCAAAGACGCCAAGGCTTGGGCATTAATCCGCGATTTACCATGCCGGGCTAGCGTTGGGTCATGCGTTTCTTTTGGCTCGTTTTGGTGCTCTCGGCCTGCGCCCCAGGCGTGGAGGTGGCGCGCAATGCCGATACTGAGATTTCCACCGCCCAATCTTCGCTTGCACTGCTCGATTGGGCCTATCTCTCTCGGCTGGAAGCGCGCGCGGCCGTGCTGAGCGACGGGGCGCGGCGGGAATATGTCGTGCTCACCTATGTCACCCGGATTGATCGAAACGATCCCGCGATTTCCTCCGCTTGGTCCAAGGGCAGTGCCCTACCCTATGCCGTCTCCGATACGCGGCGCGTCGGTCCCCACCGCCAGGAGGCGGGGGTCATTCGCCTCACAGAAAGCGCCTTTCGCGCAGCGCTCCGCGACGGTCTCGACGTCACACTCATCAGTGCACGGACAAGCCACAGCGCCCGTATTCCGGCGCGGCTTTTTGGGGAAGCGTGGCGGGCGGCCGAACCGCTGACGTGACGTGACTTTCTGCCCATTATAGGTGGTCACGCTTGGCGCGGAGACTGGCCTAATGAGGACAACCCGGCTTGACGCAGCCCGATGAGAAAGTGTTTTGTCCTTCCATTCGGCAGGACAGCGACAACAAAGCCGAGCCTATCGAGAAGGATCCCAATGCGGCGCGCAACACTTGCGTTCGGGCTTATGACCAGTATCGCCCTGCCGGCCCTGGCCGGACAGGGCCCTTGGGAGCTCTTGGCCGCGGTCGAAATCGACGAAGTGGGGGACGGGGACGCCTGGCAGGCGATCAAGACCTTCCCGCCGGAACTCGTTGCCGCCCGCGATGGATTTTTGATCTCAGGCTATGCGGTACCGGTCACGCCGGAACCCTATGTTCAGACATTTATGTTGGTCGAGGACCAGGCAAATTGTCCGTTTTGTGGTGGTGACACGTATGGGCCGGTCCTCGAAGTTCACCTCAAACGGCCAGCCGGAGATCTCAAGGATTTCGATGCGGTCACTGTAAGCGGTCAGCTCGAACTCATTGAAGATACAGGCACTTATCAGAGCTACCGCTTGGTCGACGCGGTGATCCGCTAGGCAAGTGACGCTGCGTCACCTTGGTGGATATCTCGGTGCATGGTTTTCAAGCTGATCGCTCGTGGATCGCCTAACCCATTGGAATAATGCATTTTCGTCCCTGCGACGCCCCGGTGCATAAAAACCGCCGGAAACACCCGATTGGATCGGCTGCCTTTCGCCGAATGGCCCCGGGACTGGGGATAAGCCAGTGCATATTTTCCTAGTCAAACGGTGAAAAGCTCCAAGAATAAAGACGATTATGGCGCACTCCGCCTGTCAGCAATTCAAGACAGACGGCACCGTCAGCTGTATTGGTCACGTTGACCGACGCGCGCCGATGCACTAAATCCGACAAAACGGGAACGGTTTGTGGAAAAGCCGGGGCCATGGGGGCCCAACCCCTTGCTGTGCGGGCCATGAAAGCGGTCCGTTGTATCGGATCTCAATGACCAAGTTCAGTGACCTTTCGCTCTCGCCGAAAATCCTTAAAGCCGTAGATGAAGCCGGGTACGAAACCCCGACACCGATCCAGGCCGGGGCCATCCCCCCTGCCCTCGAAGGCAAAGACGTCCTCGGCATCGCCCAGACCGGCACCGGTAAAACCGCCTCGTTCACCCTCCCAATGATCACCATGCTCGCCCGCGGGCGGGCCCGGGCGCGGATGCCGCGGAGCCTAGTACTTTGCCCCACCCGCGAGCTTGCGGCCCAGGTGGCAGAAAACTTCGACACCTATTCGAAGTATGTGAAACTTAGCAAAGCGCTTCTGATTGGCGGTGTGTCGTTCAAAGAGCAGGATCTTTTGATCGACAAAGGCGTGGATGTTCTCATTGCGACGCCGGGCCGGCTCCTTGACCATTTCGAACGGGGCAAGCTCCTATTGACCGGCATTGAGATTATGGTGGTCGATGAGGCCGACCGGATGCTCGATATGGGCTTTATCCCGGATATCGAACGGATCTTCAGCGTGACGCCCTTCACCCGCCAAACGCTCTTTTTCTCTGCCACCATGGCGCCCGAGATCGAGCGGATCACCAACACCTTCCTTTCCGCGCCGGCGCGGATCGAGGTGGCCCGCCAGGCCACCGCCTCAGAGACCATCGACCAAGGCGTCGTCCTCTTCCGGGCCTCGCGGAAAGACCGGCTGGCCCGGGAAAAGCGCGATGTCCTGCGCAAACTCATCGATGCGGAAGGCGAGGGCTGCACCAACGCGATCATCTTCTGCAACCGGAAGACCGACGTGGATATCGTGGCGAAGTCGCTCGCCAAACACGGCTATAACGCTTCGCCGATCCACGGCGATCTCGACCAATCCCAGCGGACCCGCACCCTAGACGGCTTCCGAGACGGGAATGTGCGTTTCCTTGTGGCGTCTGACGTGGCCGCGCGGGGCCTTGATATTCCGCTGGTGAGCCATGTGTTTAACTATGACGTGCCGAGCCATTCAGAGGATTACGTCCACCGGATCGGCCGGACGGGGCGTGCGGGCCGGGACGGAAAGGCGATCATGATCTCGACGCCATCGGACGAAAAAAACCTCGATGCGATCGAGAAACTAATCGCAAAGACCATCCCCCGGATCGAGAGCCCCCTCGGCGCACCTGCGCCAGAGGCCGAAGTGACACCGTCCGAGGAGGCGCCCAAGCGGGGCCGCGGCCGGTCGCGCCGGGCCAAGGCGGAAGCGCCGGAAGCGGCTGCTGCAGAACCGGCGGCCAATGATGACCGGCCCACACGCGGCCGGAACCGGGGGCGCGGCGGGAAAGACGAACGCGTCGTCGGGATGGGGGACCATATGCCGTCCTTCATCGCCCAGAGCTTCGAAGAACGCCTAGCAAGCTAAAAGTCCGCCCCGGGTCAGACTCGGGGCGAGGCGCATGCTTCAGATTACTTGAAGTATGCCGCGCAAATATCTGTAATCGTTGAACGATGCAGTGCAGGCTACGGCGCCCTCCGGGACACCGACGATCCCTTCCGTATAGAGCAAGAACGGCAAACCCGCCCGCGCAGCAGCCTCGCTGTCGACCGGACTGTCTCCCACATAGATCGCCCTTTCGACGCCGAGCTCGGCCATGGCGTGGCGGAGCGGCGCCGGGTCGGGTTTCCGTTTCGGAAGGTCATCTCCGGCAATCACAATGTCGAAGAGACCATCGAGCCCGGCCGCAACCAGGCTCGGGCCCAAAGGGGCCCGCGGCTTGTTCGTCACCAGGCCGAGGAGCACACCGTCGACTTTGAGGCTGTCCAAAGCCTCCCTCGTTCCCGGTATGGCGCGGGTCTCGCGGGCGAGATCTTCATAATGGGTGAGATAGGGCTGCCGGAGCGCCTCGGCGTCCGCGCTAAGGCCCCGCGCCGCGATCAGTTTCTCTAAAAACACCCGTTCGCCCCAACCGACAAAACTCGCGCCGAGCGCGTCCGTGATCGGTTCGGCCCCAAGATCGGCCAAAAGCGCATTGGCCGCCCCCACGATGGACGGCAGGCTATCAACGAGGGTGCCGTCGAGATCGAAAAGGACCGCGCGCGCGCTCAACTCAGCCGGCTCACCACGACCGTCACTTCGGGTTTCTTTCCGATTTCGGTATCGGCCGTGCGGCGGACGATCCGCCGGAGCTCTTCCTCCAAAGCGTCGTCATCGGCCAGGGTCTTGCCCTTGGCCCGGCCGAGGAACTGGCCGAGATCGGCCTCGAGAATATCCGTCAGGGGCGCGTTCGAAGCGCCGGTTTCGGGAAGTCCCTTCGTGTCGCACCACGGATCGCCCAAGGGCGCGCCCTCCTCGTCGATGATCAGCGTCACCGCCACATGGCCGTTGAGCGCCATGCGGATCCGGTCACGGATCACCCCGTCCAAGGCCCCCACATAGGTCGACCCGTCATAGTAGATCCGCCCGGTTTCGACATATTCGGCCACGCGCGGCCCATCAGGCGCGATCTCAACCATGGTCCCGTTCACCGCCAGGATGCTCGCCCGCCCGCCCGCTTCCGCGAGCTTGGCATGGGCCCGGAGCATCCGGTGTTCGCCGTGCATCGGGATCACCATTTTGGGCGCAACAATTCCGTGGACCGCTTCGAGATCGGGGCCGTTGGCATGGCCCGACACATGGTAGCGCCCGGAACTGTCGTCGATCACATCGACGCCCTTTTCCGAGTAATTATTGATGATCTGGAGAACGCCGCGCTCGTTCCCTGGGATGGTTTTGGACGAAAAGAGGAAGACATCGCCCTCGCTCACCTCAAGCCCAAGATACTTCCCGCGCGATAGCTGGGCCGAGGCGGCGCGCCGCTCGCCTTGGGAACCGGTGACGAGCAACAAGAGATTGTCCCGGGGAATATCGGCCGCTTCTTCCGCGCTGACGGTTTTCGGAAAATCCGTAAGAACGCCGGTTTCGACCGCCGCTTCGATCATCCGCCGCATGGCCCGGCCCAAAAGACAGACCGACCGGCCCGCCCCCTGCCCGGCCAAGGCCAGTGACTTCACCCGCGCCACGTTGGAGGCAAAGGTGGTGGCGATGACCATGCCGTTTTGGGCGTCGATCAGTTTGGCAATCTCAGGTGCGATGGAGGCTTCGGAGCGCCCGGGCTCGGGGGAAAAGACATTGGTGGAATCGCAGACCAAAGCTACGACGCCCGGCTTTGACACCTCTTCCCAAAGGTCTCGGTCAAACGGCTCGCCCACGACGGGGGTCAGATCGATTTTGAAATCCGCCGTGTGGATTACCCGGCCCGCGGGTGTGTCAATCACGATGGCCGAGGTTTCGGGGATCGAATGCGAGACGGGCAGAAACCCGATTTTGAACGGTCCGATGTCGCGTTGCTCGGGCCAGGGCTGGGCAATCTCAACGGCCCGGTCATCGGCTCCGTGTTCTCCCATTTTCCGTCGGGCATGGTGGGCGGTGAAAGGCCTGGCAATCACCTTCGCCCCGAGACGCGCCCAGAGATGGCCCACCGCACCCACATGGTCCTCATGGGCATGGGTGATCACGATCGCCTCGAGCCGGTCTTTCCGCTCTTCGAGCCAGGCAATGTCGGGCAAGATCAGGTCAACGCCCGGCGTCGTGTCCATATCGGGGAACGTCACGCCCAAATCGACCAGGATCAGGCGTTCCTCCCCCGGCGCCCCATAGCCGTAAACATAGGCGTTCATCCCCACCTCACCGGCGCCGCCGAGGGGGAGATAGATCAGGCGATCACTGCTCATGGGGCGGGATTTTCCTTGTTGTATTGGTGGATGACGGTGAGCCCGTGCATCGTCAGATCGTCTTCGACGCGATCAAATAGGCCGTTTGAGTCCTGGAATAAAGGGGCCAATCCGCCGGTGCCGACGATGCGCATCTCCAGGTCATATTCGCCCCGGATCCGCTCGGAAATCTCGCGCACAAGGCCCACATAGCCCCAATAGACCCCCGATTGCATGCAGGCGACCGTGTTGGTGCCGATCACGCCTTGGGGGCGGGTGACGTCCACATGGGGCAAGGCCGCCGCGGCCTGGTGTAGCGCTTCGAGGGAGAGATTGACCCCCGGCGCAATCACGCCCCCGATATAGGCCCCGTCCTCGGCCACCACGTCAAACGTCGTGGCGGTGCCGAAATCGACCACGATGAGGTCACCCCCGTGGCGCTCAAAAGCCCCGGCGGCATTGACCAGCCGGTCGGGCCCGATCTGGGTGCCCTCATCCACCCGGGGCTCGGCCGGGAGCGCGCAATCGGGTTTTCCGACGACCAAGGGCCGGGTCTGGAAATAGCGGTCGCAAAAGACGCGGAGGTTGAAGACCACCCGGGGGACGGTCGACGAGATGATGACCTCCTCGATTTTGGCCGCAATCCCTTGGTGCAGCATGAGCGTGCTCAGCCAAACGTAGTACTGGTCGGCCGTCCGCTGCCATTCGGTCGAGGTCCGGTAAGTGGCGATAAACTCGCTTCCGTCCCAGATCGAAAAGACTGTGTTGGTGTTGCCGCAATCAATGCAGAGGAGCATCGCTTGGTCTCCTATGTCGTCCGGTTTGGCGGAACATTTCGCACCGGTAGTCCCCTCCAGATGGCCTCAAAAGAACACGTCCGCCGCCGTGATCTTTCGCATCCCATTGGGCGTCTTGAGAATGAGCCGCCCCGCCTCGTCCACGGTCTCGAAGATGCCCGTCACGGTCTCGCGCATGGACCGCGCGATGATCGTCTCACCGAGGCGGGCGGCGTTTTCAAGCCAGGTCTCGCGGATCGGTTGGAAACCAAGATCGGCGAAGATGCGTTCTTCGGTGGCGTAGTTCATCGCCAGGAGGGTCAGAAATTCCTCGGGGCTTGGCGGCGTGATGCCTTCGGAACGAAGCGAGACCGGCACGATGGGGCGGTCAGGATCGGCCGCGGGCGCAGAGACAAGGTTGACGCCGACGCCCACCGAAAGCCAGTCGACCCGGCCGCTTGAGCCCATGGCTTCAAGGAGAATGCCGGCGACCTTGCCGCCATTGAGCAAGACGTCATTCGGCCATTTGACCGCGAGCCGCGTCCGATCGGTCCAAAAGGCCAGGGTCTCAAAAAGCGCGTTGGCGGCCAGAAACGACCGGAGTGCGGCTCCGCCCGGATCGCCTTCGGGGCGGAGCACATAGGTCGCGGCGAGATTGCCCGCGCCGGTTCTCCAGACCCGTCCTTGGCGGCCTTTCGCATCCGTTTGGCGGCGCGCCATGATCCAGGTCGGGCGGGCGAGGTCCGGGGCGAGGCGGGCCGCTTCGGTCATCGTGCTCGGAACGCTGTCGAGGAGGATCCGGTCGATCCCCTCGGGCCAAAGGGCACGGGATGCCCTGTCAGTCACTGTGGGTCCTCACGGCGCTCAGCCCGTCCCGCCAAGCATCGCTTCGACCGCGGGCCCCGTGAGATCGAGAAGGATTGAGGGCGCGATGCCGAAAAGGACCAACAAGGCCACGAGGGCGGTGAGGGCGGCTCGCTCCCGCCGGTCGAGATCGGAAATGGATTTGAGACTTTCTTTGATGAGATCGCCGAGAACGATCTGGCGGAAGGCCAAAAGAAGAGCCGCCGTTAGGGGGAGAAGACCCAAAAGCACCAAAGCGGCCACCGGAAGGCTCGCCTCAAATATCCCGATCAGCCCTAGGAGAAGACCCACAAAGCCTGCGCTGCCCGGCATGGCCAGAAGGCCCAAGACGAAGATCCCAAAGACCAAGGCAAAGGCGGGCATCCGGACGAGCAGCCCCCCGAATGCATCGAGGCGCCGCCCGTTGACCCGGTTTGCCACGGCACCGGCCGCCAAAACCGCTCCGCCGATGGCCAACCCATGGGCAAAAAGCGCCAGCAAACCGCCATCGATCCCCTGGCGCGAGGCCGAAAAGAGCGCGGTTACCACAAGGCCCATATGGGCGACGCTGGCATAGGCAAAAAGCCCCGCCAGCGTTTCCTGGCGGAGAGCCACAAATCCCGCCACAGCGATGCCAATCCCGCCGAGGAGAAGGACAAACGGCGCAAAAAGCGCCGTAGCCTCGGGAAAAACCGGGAGAAGAAGGCGCGCCACCCCGTAGGCCCCGAGCTTGAGCGTCAAAGCGAGGACAAGGGCCATCGCCGCCGGCGGAAGCCCCGCCACCGCCCGGGGAAGCCACATATGAAACGGCCAAAGCGCCATTCGGATGGCAAAGGCCAGAAAGAGCGCCACCCAAAGGAGCGTGGCCGCGCCGCCCGGGATGTCGGCACCGGCGAGGGTGAGGGGACTTGCAAGCTCTGCTCCGGGAAGGCTGGCGAGCTCGGTCGTTCCGGCCAAGCGCGCCAGAATAATCAGCCCCGGGAGGAGCAACACCGCACCCACCAAAACGGAAACGAAAAGCCGCGTGGCAGCCAGGCGCCCGCCCTCCCCGCCCCAGATCCCCACCAACAGCAGGACTGGAACAATGCTCGCTTCGAAAAAGACGTAGAACAGGGCCAGGTCCTGGGCCGCGAACGCACCGAGAAGGAAGGTCTCTGCCAGAAGAAGGGCGATCATCAGGTGTTTGGTGCGGTGCTCTTCGGTCCAAGCGGCGGCAACTATGACGGGCATCATGAGGGCGGTCAAAAGGATCGGGCCGATGCTGATCCCATCGACCCCCACGCGGTAAAAGGTGACCCGGGAGGACCTGCTCCGCTCTTCGACAAATTGGGGGCCGGTGCCCGCCGGATCGAAACCGACGTAAAGGAAAAGGGCCGCAAAGAGCGTCACGCCCGTGGCGATAAGACCCAACCACCGGGCATTCTGCCGCGCGGCCCGGTCGTCGCCTTCGAGAAAGACCCACATGATGAGTGCGGCCACCGCCGGCATAAAGATCAGGACAGACAGGAGGTTATCCATTACTGGCCTCCCCCGATGGCAAGTGCCCAGACGAGGAAGACGGCCGCCGAAAGGCCCAATGCCACAAGAAAGGTCAGCCGAAAACCTGACTTCGCCCCCGCTTCCATTCGCCCAAGGGTCGGCAAGAGTGCTGTTGCCGCCGCCCCGAGGCCGGTGCCCTCCACCCGCTGTTCTCCCCGGTCCCAAAACGCGGTGGCCAGTCCTGAGGACGCCCCCGTCGCCCCGCTTTCAAGCGTCCGGTCGATCCGAAAACCCTCCCGCGCCCAAAGGCCCAAACCGCCCATGGACGCCGTCAGCGATTTTGCACGCTCGATATTGGGCCCGATGGCCCACCAGGCCAAGCCGAGACCGGCCAGGGCCGAAATGAAGAGCAACAGCGCCGTCACGCCCGCCCCGCCGATGGCCCATATCAATGGCAATACGGCCCCCGCCCCCAGGCCCAAGACAGGCAAAACCGCAAGGCCTGGGCCCCGCGCCTCGGCCTTTGATGATCCTTTGGCATCGGCCTCCGTCCGGGGGCAGCCGAAAAAGGTGAAAAGCACCACCCGGCCAAGGGCGATCCCCGCAAGGAGCGGAGCCAGGTAGACCAAAAAGGCCAGCCCGGACCCGGCACCGATGCTGGCGACAAGAAGGCTCAGCCCCGCCAAATAAGCCAAAACCGCCAAAGCCGATCCCCAAAAAAGCACCGGGACGACGTTCCGAAGCCCCCCGTAATGCCAGAGCTTTTGGGCGCCCCCCGTCGCTCGGATCACCCCGCTGGCCACGAGAAACAACAGGCCGAGGCCCAAAAGAACGCCGAGGAGAGGCCCAGCCGAAGGGGTCGGCGCCAAACTCACCACCGCCAAAAGCGCGCCCGCGCCCGACATGGCCCCGTAGGCCAGGCTCCGTTTGATCTCAGCTTGGCCGAGGGACGCGGCCGCCCCGAAAATCACGCTTGCAACGCCGATTGTTGCCCCAAGGGGCGGGGCAAGGCTCGACATTTCTGCGACCGGCCCCATGCGCAAGACCAAATAAAGTCCCGCCCCGATCGAGATCGGCACTGCGAGGGCCAGGGCGGTCGCGGGTGCAGAAGTCCCGTCAATCAGCCAGCCGTGAAAGAGGATCTGTCCGGCCTTGGTGAAGGCCGCGACCATCAAGAAGATCCCCGCCATATCGGCCAGAGATCCACCAAAGGGGCTCTGCGCGCCCAAGGACGCCCCGCTTGAAAAAACCACGTCAAAACTCAGACTGTCGGTCGCGACAAAAAGCACCGCCGCGGCCAAAAGGACCATTCCGTCCCCAATCCGGTCGATCAAAGCGCTCTTTATGGCCGCCGCGGTCGCCGCGGGTTTTCGGTGATAGAGCCCGATAAGAAGATAGATCGCCGCCCCGATCCCGCCCCAGCCCGCCAAGAGCTGAGCCACATCGGAGGCAAAAAAGAACAAAAGTGCCGCGAACACCAAGAGCGACAGATAGGCCGAGGACCGGGCCCGATGGGTCTCCCCGTCGCGGTAATTCACATCGCCCGTGCCGAGGACGAGGTAGAGATGCACGCCCGCGCCAAGCCCAGTTGCCAGAAGCGCGAAGCTGAGGCTCAACCCGTCCACCAGAACGGCCCAATCGGTCGACAGCGAGCCCGTCTCAATAAAGCGCGCAATCAGTACAATGTCCGGCGTTCCATCGTAGAAAAAGAGGAGGAGCCCGGACAAGAGCGCGGCCAAGACTGCAAACACCGCGCCGGTCCAAAGGGCCGCCGCCTCACCGATCCAGCGCCAGGTCAATCCAGTGACCAATGCTCCGACCAGCGGCGCCAAGAGAAGGCTCAATTCCAAGGGGTGAGGCTCTCAGGGTTGGGTCTGACGCGATCGGGCAAATCGGGGCTCACGGTCTCAGAGGCTCAACAGGGGCAATCTCCGGCCCCCCGAACTTGGGATAAAGCACAGCGCAAGGGCAAGGTTCAATACGCCCCTCGATCTGGGTGACCGGAATACGCTGATGTTCAAGGAGGGCGGCCAGACGCTCAAACGTGAAAAAAGCCCGGGCGCCGACGGCCCGATCCACAATCCGCCGCGCTTTCGGCCGCCGGTCGTAGGGAATTGGGTTGCCCATCCGTTCTGCCTTGACCCGCGCTTTTACGCCTTCGTCGCGGCCGCAATCGAAAAGGTAGAGATCCTCCGCAACGCCCTCTCCACTCCAGGAATAGGTCCATTCCACAAGGCCTTGGCCATGGTCCTTAAAGCTATGGTTGGCGCCGTTCCAAGCAAGCTTTGCCTCGCAACTGGCGAGATTGGGCGCCGCTACTACGGGCCCTGCAAGGGCCATTGTCAAGACGAGCCCGGCCCGTGCCATGCGCCCCAAGGCCGCTGCCAAAAAACGCTCCTTCATCCTGGGAAAAATACTCCGGGGGAGCGCCCGGAGGGCGCGGGGGCAGCGCCCCCACCCAATGGGTCGTTTGGCGCGAAGCGCCGCCATGGGACTAGCCTTCCCGGGCCCGGCGCGCGTCGATGAAACTCTTAATAAAATATACCATCGCGAGGATCGACGTGAAGATCATCGTCCCCACCCGGAGGATCGCGCCAAAATCGCCCCCCGAGACCCCGCGAATGAACGGCACCAGCAAAACAAGCCCGATCACCAAGGTCACGGTCACCGCAATATGGGCAATGACCTTGTTTTCCTTCAAAATTCCCGGCTGGCAGAACAGTAAAACCACCCCCGCGGCGGCCGGTATTAATGCGGTCCAAGAGGCCTTGTCGGCCACCAAATATCCCCAAGCCGAAAACGCGACCAAAACAATCGCGTTCATGAGATTTGCCGATCCTGCGGTCATGCGCGTCGTTCCTCTCTAGCCCTCGCCCTGACCTACCCTGCCAGGCTCCGGCGTCAAGCGGCGCTCAAATCCGGTCGGACGCGGCCTCGCCCACATTTTCGACACCCCGCTCTTCGAGGAGGTTGTCCAGCCAGTCCGGGTCCATTTCGGGCACCGATGACAAGAGAAGGTCGGTGTATTCATGGTGGGGTGGCGTGAACATCTGGGTTTTCGGCCCCGCCTCGACGACCGTGCCTTCTTTCATTACCACCACTTCGTCGGCGATGGATTTCACCGTCGCCAAGTCGTGGGTGATGAACATATAGGCCAAGTCGAGATCCTTCTGGAGCTTGTCGAGGAGCCGCAAGATCCCTTCGGCCACAAGCTGGTCGAGGGCCGATGTGACCTCATCGCAAATGATGAAGGTGGGCTCGGCCGCCAGGGCCCGCGCAATCCCCACCCGCTGTTTCTGCCCGCCCGAAAGCTCGGACGGCAAACGGTGGTAATAGAGCGAAGGTTCAAGCTCGATCTGATCGAGAAGCTCATCCACCCGCTTTTTGAGCCTCGGGCCACGAAGACCGCCGTAAAACTGCGCCGGCCGGCCGATGATCTCGCCGATGGATTTTTTTGGGTTAAGCGCCGTGTCGGCCATCTGGTAGATCATCTGCGCTTGTCGAAGCTGTTCTTTGGTCCGCTCCCTGTAGCCCGCTGGCAAGGCCTCGCCTTGGAACTCGACAATGCCTTCCATGGGCGGCAAGAGCCCTGTGATCACTCGGGCCGTGGTCGACTTCCCCGAGCCAGATTCCCCCACCACAGCCACGGTCCGGCCCCGGTGAATGTCAAAGCTCACATCGTTGAGGACTTTGATCGTCCCGTAGGCCGCATGGACCCCTTTGACCGAGACCAGGGGCGTTGTGCCTTCCGGGGGGCGGGGCTTTTCGGCCCGCTCGAAACTCCGCACCGCCCAAAGGGATTTGGTGTAATCCTCCTTCGGATCCGAGAGCATTTTCCGGGTCTCGGCCTCCTCGACCTCGTCGCCCTTGAGAAGAACTTTGATCCGGTCGGCCATTTGGGCCACCACCGCAAGATCGTGGGTGATATAGAGGGCGGCCGTATTGAACTGATCCACGATGTCGCGGATCGCGGCCAAGACCTCGATCTGGGTTGTCACATCGAGGGCCGTTGTGGGCTCGTCAAAGATGATGAGATCGGGCCGGCATGACATCGCCATCGCCGTCATCGCCCGTTGAAGCTGGCCACCCGAAACTTGGTGGGGATAACGAAAACCGATCTCTTCGGGGAATGGCAGCCGGAGCCGCGCATAGAGCTCGATCGCATCTTCCCGGCCTTGGCGCCAATTGTCGGTCTTGTGGAGACGGCCCGATTCCGTGTGCTGATCGATAAGCTTATGGGCCGGGTTGAAGGACGCCGCGGCCGATTGGGCCACATAGGCGATCCGCGAGCCCCGGAGCGCCCGGCGCTCCGATTGGCTCGCCGTTGTCAACTCGATCCCATCGAAGACCACCGACCCGTCCGAAATCCGGCACCCATCCCGGGTGAACCCCATGGCGGCGAGGCCGATGGTTGATTTCCCGGCCCCGCTTTCACCTATGAGCCCCATCACCTCGCCTCGGTTAAGCGTGAGGTTGATCCCGTGGACGATTTCGATCCACTTCTCGTCGGAATAACCCTCGATCTTGAGGTTTTTGATGTCGAGGAGGACGGATTTGTCCTTTGCCATGTCTTACTCCTTCAAGCCGGAGGAAATGTAGAGCATCCAATCGACCACAAAGTTCACCGCCACCGTCAGAAGAGCAATGGCCGCCGCCGGAACAAGCGGGGTGAAAAGGCCGAAGGAGATGAGTGTCGCGGTCTCTCGCACCATCGAGCCCCAATCCGCCGTGGGCGGCTGGATGCCGAGGCCGAGGAACGACAGCGCCGAGATCGCGAGGAACACGAAGCAAAAGCGAAGACCAAACTCGGCCGCCAAGGGGGCAGTGATGTTCGGAAGAACCTCGCGGGAGATGAGATACCAGGTCGATTCCCCCCGGAGCCGCGCGGCTTCGATGTAATCCATCACCACGATATTGCCCGCCACGGCGCGTGTCAGGCGGAAGATCAGCGGCGAATACAAGACCGCGATCACCAAGGTGAGGTTGACGATCCCGGCCCCGAGGATGGTCAGGAGAAGGAGCGCGAAGATAAGCTGGGGGATGGCGAGGAGGATGTCGACGATCCGGCCCAAAAGCTGGTCCACCCAGCCCCCCATGGACGCCGCCACGAGGCCCGCCGTCGTTCCGAGGACAAAGGCGATGGCCGTGGTGACCACCGCCACCCCAACCGTGTTCCGCGCCCCATAGATCAGCCGGGAAAAGAGATCCCGTCCAAGCTGGTCTCCCCCGAGGATCATGTTCTCGTCGGGTGGCTGGAAGGCAGAGCCTACCACTTCAGCCTCGCCGAAAGGCGCGATGATCGGGGCAAAGACGGCGGCGATGATGTAAACCAAGATCACGAAGATCCCGAAAGACGCCGTCAGGGGCGCTGTCCGCATGAGCTTGGCGGTCTCATCGGGGAGGATCTGGACCAGCACTTCCTTGAAGGAGTAGGCCACGCCCGCACAGGCCGCGAGGATCGCCACGGCGATCGTGATGTTCACAAGGACGTTCGTGCCCCCGAAGAGTGCCGAGAGAAACGACACGATCAGGAGCGCGAAGAGGATCATGAGCGCGCCGCGTTGTTCGAAATGGGCCGCCACTGCGTTGGCCACGATCAAACAGGCGAAGTAGATGATGGTGAATGTGGTCATGTCTTTCGCCTCACTTCGGGTGCCGGAGGCGTGGATTGGTCACGATCGACCCCACATCCGCGATCAAGTTAAAGAGGATGAACGTCGCCGCGAAGATGAGACAGCAGGCCTGGACCACCGGCCCGTCCTGTTTCGAAACGCTGTCGACCAATAGCTGGCCGACGCCGGGATAAACAAAGACCACTTCGACCAAAACCACCCCGGTGATGAGATAGGCGAGGTTCAACGCCACAACGTTGATGATCGGCGCCAGTGCGTTGGGGAGCGCATGGCGGACGATGATCCGGCCTTGGGGCACCCCTTTTAATCGCGCCATCTCGATATAGGGCGAAGCGAGGAGGTTGATAATCGCCGCCCGCGTCATCCGCATCATGTAGGCCATCACAACGAGCGCCATGGTGAGCGCCGGCAGGAATGTCGCCTCGACCCGGTCAATAAACGCCATCCCCGGCGTCACTGCCGCGATGGGTGGGAAAATCTGATTTTGGACTGCGAGAAACAGGATCAGGATGTAGCCGAGAAAAAATTCCGGGCTCGATATCGAGACCAGCGCGGCCGTGTTCGACACCCGGTCAAACACTGAATTCCGGTAAAGTGCGGCCAAAACCCCGAGACCGATGGCTGTGGGCACCGCGATGATCGCGGCGAACCCAGCGAGGAACAGCGTGTTCCCAAAGCGTGGGCCCAATTGTTCGGCCACCGGGCGCTGGTTGGCCACCGAAACTCCAAACTCGCCGCGGACCGCATCCCCGAGCCAGGAGATGTAGCGGACCACCATCGGGCGGTCTAATCCGAGCTCTTCGCGCAGCGATGCGAGGTTTTCCTGGGTG
Organism: Pseudomonadota bacterium; assembly: GCA_039198225.1. Classification (GTDB taxonomy): domain Bacteria; phylum Pseudomonadota; class Alphaproteobacteria; order Rhodobacterales; family Rhodobacteraceae; genus JASJAR01. Next base: position 11,760 of record JBCCTQ010000013.1, on the reverse strand, counting down.
GCACCTTGGCCGAGGATTTGCTGGGCTGTGTCGCCCGGCAAGGCCTCCATGGCCAAGAAGATGATGATCGAGATGATAAGAAGGGTGATGGCGCCAAGGCCCAAACGCTTGGCGATCAATCCTGTTAATCCTGACATGTCTCCCCGTTTCCGCCGATATCGGTTTTCTACGTTTTTCGGCGCCTTTAGCCTGCCGCCCTGGGCGGGTTCGGTCAACCGACTAATTTCACATTGGAAATTCCCCGGTGCCGCGCCGCAGCAAAAAGTGTCGCTCGGGCAATAGACAAATCGCCCGATCGGAGGCTATGACGCGCCACCGACCCAGATCGGGAGAGATCCATGGTCCGGAAGACCCATCCTCTGCCCCCCCGCGCCCGTCGCCTGGCCGCCCAGTTTCGAGCGGGCCACCTCTCGCGCCGGGGTTTTATGGCCCGGGCCACATCCCTTGGGATAGGTGCGGCGAGCGCGGCGAGCCTGATCGGAATAGAGCCTCTCAAAGCCCAGGAGGCGCCGCGTCCGGGCGGCACGTTGAAACTCCAGATGGTCCTACGCCCGCTCACTGACCCCCGGGCCTGGGATTGGACCGAAATGGCCAATTTTTGCCGGGGCTGGCTCGAATATCTCGTTGAATATGAAAGCGATGGCAGCTTTCGGGGGATGCTTCTTGAAAGCTGGGAGGCCAACGAGGCAGGCGATGTCTACACCCTCTTTCTTCGGGACGGCGTGACCTGGTCAAACGGGGACGCGTTCACGGCCGCCCATGTCGCCTTTAACCTCGAACGCTGGTGCGCGCGCGACGCCGATGCCAATTCCATGGCCGTGCGCCTAGCCACCCTGATCGACGATGAGACCGGGCAATTGCGGGAGGGCGGGATCGAGATCGTCGATGACTTCACGCTCCGGCTGAACCTCGCACGACCCGACATCACGTTAATCCCGAGCTTTGCCGATTATCCGGCCGCGATCGTCCATCCGAGCTATGGCGGCGGGGACCCGCGGCTCGACCCGATTGGGACGGGGCCATATCTCCCCGATCCCGATTACCGCTCCGGTGAGTTCGCGGCGCTCGTGCGTCGGGAGGGACCCTGGTGGGGCTCGGCTGTCTTTGGGAAACCGGCCTTAGACCGGATTGAGTTTTATGATCTCGGTACCGACCCCGCGAACCACGTGGCAGCGCTCCAGGACGGCGCGGTCGATCTTATCGACCAATCGACCGGGGTCTTTGTGGAAGTGCTCGACACGCTCGACTTTCCCCGCTCGGAAGTCCTCACCGCGGCGACCTATGTGGTTCGGTGCCGGGCCGATGCCGATATCGGGGGCACAATGCCCTATGCCGACCCCCGGGTCCGGCGCGCCCTGGCCCTGGCGGTGGAGAACGCCACTGCCCTTGAGCTCGGCCTCGCGGGCCTTGGCGATGTGGCCGCCAACCACCATGTGAGCCCGCTCCATCCCGATTACGCCGATATCGGCCCGGCTCGCTTTGCCCCTGCCGAGGCACGCATGCTCCTGGCCGAAGCAGGCTTTGACGGCTTTCCCCATGAGCTGATTTCGGTCGATGACGAATGGCAGGGCAATACCTGCGACGCGGTTGCCGCCATGCTCGGCGATGCGGGCATTCCGGTGCGGCGCCGTCGGCTGCCCGGTGAGGTGTTTTGGGCCGATTGGCGGGCCCATCCGTTCTCAGGCACCGAATGGGCGATGCGGCCCCTAGGGATCCAGCTTCTGGCTTTGGCCTATCGGTCGGACAGTGCCTGGAATGAAACCGGATATGCCAATTCGGACTTTGACGACACCCTCGACAGGGCCTTGGCGATCCAGGACGACGGGGACCGCAAAGCCGTGATGGGTGAGCTCCAAGCCATGCTGGTGGAAGACGGGGTCATCATCCAGCCCTATTGGCGGACCCTTGTGCGCCACACGAGGGTACCCCTTGTGGGGGCCGAGATCCGCCCGACTTTGGAGATCCGGCCTTATGCGATGGGGTTTGCGGAAGGCTGAGCGCGCTTGCGTCGCCTAGCGCCCGAGGATCGCCCGCACATAGCCTTGGGTTTCCCGGTAGGGCGGCACGCCGCCGTGGCGCTCGACCGCCTCGGGCCCGGCATTGTAAGCCGCCAATGCCAGGCGCCAGGACCGGAACCGGTTGAACTGCGCCCTTAGATAGCGCGCACCGCCTTCGAGGTTTTGCAGCGGGTCGTTGCGGTTGACCCCGAGGGATCTCGCCGTGGCGGGCATGAGTTGGGCCAGCCCGTAAGCGCCCTTATGGGAGAGGGCCTTGGGGTTCCAACCGCTTTCCTGCTGGACGAGACGGAGGAAAAGATCTTCCGGGATACCGTGGCGGCGGGCCGCCCCCCGGGCGATATCGAGATAGGGCCCGCGATACGTGCCGGAAAAGGCGGGCCCGCCATAGGTCTCGGGGTCAAGGCGCGGCTGGAGCCGGGCCGAATGGGAATATTGCTCGGCGGCGCGTCCGTCCAACACCCGCATCCGGTGAGCCAATTGGCTGGCGCGGTTTTTCGAAGAGACCGTCACATCGGATGCCATTGCCGGGCCCGCGAAAAACGGCGCGGTCGCAAAAAATGCGACCAAAGCGGCCGCTCGGCAGATGCGTTCCCCCAGCATGCCGTAAAATCCTAAGGCAGCGAACCGCCGAAGGCCAGGGCCGGGCCACAAATGTCGGCGTTTCATTCCCCGTTAACCGTGATAGGTCAGACCGGACGCGACGCGAGACAGGGAGAGCGCCATGGCAGGATCGGTGAACAAAGTTATCCTCGTGGGCAATCTCGGGCGGGACCCCGAAACCCGCACGTTCCAAAACGGCGGGAAGGTCTGCAATCTTCGCATCGCGACGTCGGAGAATTGGAAAGACCGCAATACCGGGGAGCGGCGCGAGCGCACCGAATGGCATTCGGTGGCGATCTTTTCGGAACCCCTGGCCCGGATCGCAGAGCAATACTTGAAAAAAGGCTCGAAAGTGTACCTCGAGGGCCAGCTCGAAACCCGGAAATGGCAGGACCAATCGGGCCAGGACCGCTATTCGACCGAAGTGGTCCTCCGTCCTTACAAAGGTGAATTGACGCTCCTCGATGGAAGGGGCGATGCGCCGGGCGGCGGGGGCGGCTATGTCGAAGACCGCTCCTCGGGCGGATCGGGCTATGGCGGGGCGACGGCCCCAGCGACCGGTGATCTCGACGACGAGATCCCGTTCTGACGCCAGCGTGGGCTTCGCCGGCGGAATTTGAGTATTTTTGCCAGGATGAAGGCGCCTTTGGGCGCGCCCTAACGGCGATATTTCTCTTCTTTTGCGTAGTAATCCTCAAAGCCCACGCGCTGGCGGAGGTCCTGGAATTCCAAAAGATCGGCCTGGTGGTCTTCGCCGCGTTTGAGGGCGGCTAGGGTTTTCGCCATGGCTTTCATCGACGCTGAAAGACATGTCAGGGGATAGGCCGCGATCCGAAAGCCGATCTCTTCGAGCCGGTCCGGCAAAAGGATCGGCGTTTGGCCCCCTTCGAGCATATTAGCGCAGACCGGGGCCGGGATCTCGGCGCAGATCTTGACCATCTCCTCTTCCGAAAACGGCTCTTCGACAAAGATAAGATCGGCGCCGAGCTCGACGGCGCGTTGGGAGCGATGGATGGCCTCGGCAAGGCCCAGATCCCGGCGCGCATCGGTCCGAGCCATGAGGAGAATGTCGGCGCGGGATTTTGCTTCGACCGCGGCTCGGATCCGGTCTTCAGCTTCTTCGCGGCCCACCACCTCTTTGCCTTTGGTATGGCCGCAGCGTTTGGGGGCGACCTGATCTTCGATCATCACACCCGCGGCCCCGGACCGGGCAAAGCCTTCCACGGTCCGCTCCACATTCATCGGATTGCCGTAGCCCGTATCGCCATCCGCAATCATCGGGATCGAAATGGCGCCCATGGCGTTCCGCGCCTGGTCGAGCACTTCGCCGTAGCTCATGAGCCCGAGATCGGGGGCGCCGATCCGACTGACCGAGGCCGAAAACCCCGAAAGGAAAGTGAGATCGAACCCCGCCTGCTCGATCATCTTCGCCGAGAGCGCGTCATAGCAGCAGGGCATCATGATGAGCCCGCCTCCTTCGAGGAGCCCCCGGAGCGCTTGGGCATTTGGGTTGGGGTAAAGGTCGGCCATTGGGATCCTCCGTCATTTTGACCCTGCTAGCAAAGCGCAGAGGTCCTGGCCATTGCAGCCGGTGCCGGGGCCTGCGATCAGAGGCGATGGAAATCCGCCCTGAAACCCCACCCGATGCCGGTGCCATCCGCGACCTGACGGCGCGGGCCTTTGAGGGCAAGTCTTATGCGGACGGGACAGAAGCCGCGATTCCGGAACGCCTCCGGGCGGCAGGGGCGCTCACGCTTTCTCTCGTGGCCGAGGAGAGCACCCGGATCATAGGCCATGTCGCCGTCTCAGAAGTTGAAATCGAGGGGACCCCCGGCGCCTGGTTCGGACTTGGCCCCCTCTCGGTTGACCCGCCCCGACAACGCCAAGGGATCGGAAGTGCGTTGATGGAGGCCTGCGTCAGGGAGATGCGGGCGCGGAATGCGGCAGGCATCGTCCTCATTGGGGACCCCGCCTATTATTCTCGGTTCGGGTTTCAGGCCGATATCGGGCTCAGTTACCGCGACGTCCCGGCCGCCTATGTCCAGGGTTTGGGCCTCACAAAGACCCTGCCCCGCGGTGAGCTCACTTTCCACCCGGCCTTTGGGTAAGGTTGCGCGAAAAAATCCCTCAATCGAGACGCTTAAGGCAGAATGATACAGTCTCGGTGTGGTCCGCGGTCAGATACGCGATCTGCCAGCCTTCGTGGACGCAGAGCTCGGCCGCCCTACCGCCATTCGGGAGTGCGTCGAGGAGCCGGCCCCGGTTGGCGACGCCTATGACATCCTGGACATGGATATCTTCTAGGACGATGCGTGGGATCTCTTCGAGCGTGGCGCGCGGCCGGGCCGCAGAGGGGACATCCAAAGGTCTGGATTTCCGCGCCAGGCTTATTTCGCAATGCTCCTGATATACACAGAAAACGTCGCAACAGGCACTTTAACGGGGAAAGAAAATGGCCCCCCGAAGGGAGCCAGTTTCGCTGATCAGGCTCATTCTGTGTACCGCCCGGTTTCTGCCTGCGGCCTGACCCGCGTTAGGGGCGAGCGCACCCGCCCCGTGTGAAGGGAAAGCCAAGGAGGCTTCCCGTTGGCGGGATGGACCACTTGGCCCTGGGCCAAATGCCGGTCCCGCCCGTAAGGAGGGGAAGAGCTACCGCGCCGCCCCGCCCTGTTCTTGTGTCACCCCTCTGAGGTTTGCGTCCGCCCGGCGAAACCCGCCGGGCAGCGCCCGTCCGCCCCCCTGGGCGGGCGCTTTGCGCGACGCCCGCGAACGGACGCTGACCTCTCACCCGATCCTGCGAGGCCTAGCTGCATCCCGAGGTGCCTCCGCAGGTGTTGCACTTCATGCATGTCCCGTTCCGTACCAGCGTGTAGTTCCCGCATTCGCCGCAAGGATCACCTTCATAGCCCTGCATCTTGGCCTTGGTCGCGGCATCCATCGCCAGAGCACTCGTCTCCGGCACACTGGCTGTAACACTTGCTTCACCCACCTCCGGAACGAGCGCTTGGAGTGCGGTCTGGGGGTCGTTGCCGGCGAAGGCGATCGCTGCACCCGCCCCGCCTTGCAACACCCGCAACTCCTGTGGCGCCCGTCCCCGGAGGTAGCCCGTCGAAACCACTTTTTTCAGGACTTCGACAGGGTCCGAGCCGCTGGCATGGGGAACTTCGGAAAAGTTCCTCTTGCCCTCCTCCTCGCCGCGCCCAAGGTCGTCGAAGGTGGGGCCTTCCGGCGCCACATGGGCCAGGTCAGTGCGGTCGAGATAGGAAACGGCCAGCTCACGGAAGACATAGTCGAGGATCGAGGTTGCTGTTTTGATTGTTTCGTTCCCCTGGACCATGCCGGCCGGCTCGAACTTGGTGAAAGTGAAAGCGTCCACGAATTCTTCGAGGGGGACGCCGTATTGAAGGCCGACGGAGACGGCGATGGCGAAATTGTTCATCATCGCGCGGAAACCGGCGCCTTCCTTGTGCATGTCGATAAAGATTTCGCCCAAGGACCCATCTTCATACTCGCCCGTGCGCAGATAAACCTTGTGCCCGCCAACAATCGCCTTCTGAGTATAGCCCTTGCGCCGCTGCGGCATCTTTTCACGTTCGCGGTTGCGGATTTCCTGCACGATGATCTTTTCGACCACTTTCTCGGCCAGCACAGCGGCCTTTTCCTGCGGCGTGCCGGTTTCCAGCACCTCTTGCGCGTCCTCGTCATCCTCGACCAAGGCGGCCGCCAAAGGCTGCGACAGCTTAGACCCATCACGATAAAGCGCATTGGCCTTCACCCCCAGCGACCAACTGAGTTCATAGGCCTTCTGACAATCCTCAATCGTCGCATCATTCGGCATGTTGATGGTCTTGGAGATCGCGCCAGAGATGAAAGACTGCGCAGCCGCCATCATGTAGATATGGCTATCAACACTCAGATAACGCTTGCCTTTTTTGCCGCATGGGTTGGCGCAATCGAAGACATTGTAATGCTCTTCCTTCAGGAATGGCGCGCCTTCCAGCGTCATGGTTCCGCAGACGTGATCGTTGGCGGCGTCGATATCCTGCTTGGAATAGCCAAGGTGGCGCAGCAGATCGAAGGTCGGGTCGCTCAGCTTTTCAGCCGGGATGCCGAGCGTTTTGGTGCAGAATTCCTCACCCAGCGTCCATTGGTTGAAGACGAAACGGATATCGAACGCGGACGCCAAAGCGCCTTCGACCTTATCCAGTTCCGCCTGCCCAAAGCCATGCCCGATCAGCGATGTGTGATTAATCGCTGGCGCCTGCCCGATGGAGCCATGACCCACAGCGTACGCGATGATCTCTTCAATCTCAGCAGAGCCATAGCCCAGCTTTTCCAAGGCAGCCGGAACCGATTGGTTGATGATCTTAAAATACCCACCCCCGGCCAGCTTTTTGAACTTCACCAGCGCAAAGTCAGGCTCAATCCCTGTCGTGTCGCAATCCATCACCAGGCCGATTGTCCCGGTCGGCGCAATCACGGACACTTGCGCATTGCGATAGCCATGTTTCTTACCCAGCGCCAGCGCCTCGTCCCACGCCGAAACGGCGAGTTCGACCAGCCGCTGATCAGGGCAATTTGCATGGTCCAGCGGAACCGGCTTTACATCCAGCTTGTCGTAGCCGGTTGTCTTGCCCAAAGCCGCCTGACGGTGGTTCTTGATCACGCGCAACATATGCTTGGAGTTCTTCTTGTAGCCCGGAAATGCGCCCAACTCACCTGCCATTTCGGCGGATGTGGCATAGGATACGCCCGACATGATCGCCGTGAGGGCAGCACACATCGCGCGGCCTTCATCGCTGTCATAGCCAAGGCCCATATTCATCAAGAGCCCACCGATATTGGCATAGCCGAGGCCCAGCGTGCGGAAATCATAAGACCGCTGCGCAATCTCTTTCGACGGGAACTGCGCCATCATTACACTGATTTCCAGCGTCACCGTCCACAGACGGGTGGCATGCATATAGTCTTCGACCTGAAACTCGCCGTCCTTGTAGAAGGTCAGCAGGTTCATCGACGCCAGGTTACAGGCTGTGTCATCGAGGAACATGTACTCCGAACAGGGGTTCGACCCCCGGATCGCGCCATCTTCGGGACATGTGTGCCATGCGTTCACTGTGTCGTGGTATTGGATACCCGGATCGGCACAGGCCCATGCCGCATGGCCCACCTGCTCCCATAAATCGCGGGCCTTGATGATCTTTGCGACCTCGCCGTTCTTGCGGTTGATCAGCTTCCAGTTCTCGTCATTCTCGACGGCTTTCAGAAAGGCATCAGTGACCCGGATCGAGTTGTTGGAATTTTGGCCAGACACGCTGGAATACGCTTCCGAATCCCAGTCCGTGTCGTAGGTGGGGAATTCGATGCTGGTATAGCCCTGCTTGGCATAATCCAGCACGCGCTTGATGTAAGTCTCTGGAATGGCGGACTTCTTCGCGTCTTTTACAGCGCTTGCCAGTGTCTCGTTCTGCTTAGGATCGGTCGCACCGTCTTCGCTGCCGTCCCATGTCTTGATCGCTTGGAAGATCGCGTTCAGGTAACGCTCATGCATTTTAGAGCCTGCGACGATGCTCGCCACCTTTTGCTCTTCAATGACCTTCCAGTTGATGAATTCCTCGATATCCGGGTGATCGGCATCGACAATCACCATCTTCGCTGCTCGACGGGTTGTCCCGCCTGATTTGATCGCGCCCGCGGCGCGGTCACCGATTTTCAGGAAACCCATCAGGCCAGAGGATTTGCCGCCACCTGACAAGGGCTCGCCCTCACCGCGCAATGACGAAAAGTTCGTACCAGTGCCCGACCCGTACTTGAACAAGCGCGCCTCACGCACCCACAGATCCATAATGCCGCCATCATTGACCAAATCGTCATCGACCGACTGGATAAAGCAGGCGTGGGGCTGCGGATGTTCGTAAGACGAGGCTGACTTCGTCAACTCACCCGTTTCAAAATCAACGTAATGATGCCCCTGCGCAGGCCCATCGATGCCATAGGCCCAATGTAGACCTGTGTTGAACCATTGCGGGCTGTTCGGTGCTGCACGTTGGGTCGCCAGCATATAGCGCATCTCATCGAAATAGGCGCGCGCATCATCTTCGGACGAAAAGTAACCGCCCTTCCAGCCCCAATAGGTCCACGCGCCGGCCAGCCGGTCAAACACCTGCTTCGCTGATGTCTCGCCACCAAACGTCGCACCCTTGGCAGGCTCAGACCGCCATAGAAATTCGGGAACACCCTTTTCCTTCACGCGCTTCAACGCCGATGGCACACCTGCTTTCCGAAAGTATTTTTGCGCGATGACATCGGACGCGACCTGGCTCCAACTGCCGGGAATCTCACATTCGTCAAGTTTGAATACGACTGTACCGTCCGGATTGCGGATCTCCGACGACGTCGTCTTGAATGCGACCTGTGCGTAGGCGTCCTGCCCGGCTGATGTGAAATTGCGTTCGATCTTCATCGCTTCTGCCCCTTTTTTCTTAACGCCGACGTTGCGGCTTTGATCAACTGCTGCCGCCCCTGCGGCAAAAACTCTTTTTCTCGATTCCGTCAGGTACAACGCGATGATGCTGGTCAAAGACCAGGTAACCGTCGTGACGTTGCGTTTGGCTCACGCCTGCCTGCTAAAACCGTCCCCGCGCCGATACTACATATTGTGTTGTCGCTGTCGGCCCGCACAACCTGACGCATCTAGCCCTAGTGGGTCAACGGATTTTTAACACAAAATGCAGATTAATCGTGTTGACGGACGCGCCGAAAACTGCGCGTCACAGATGCACATGATTCATCCACCAAATTGTCCACAAGGCACCGATCACGGCCGATCACCAAAAGGTGTTTTGTTCGGCAGACTTAGCATGAATGGTTGAGATTTTGGGTGAGGTCACCGCCGAAACGCCTGTTCGGATTCACCTGTATTAACGATAGGTTAATGCCGGAGTTTGACGATTAACAGATGAAGTCAGGCGCCCACTAAGGGCGAAAATGCTTCCGCAACTTTCGTCTTAGAAGTGTGGTCGGGGCGGAGAGATTCGAACTCCCGACCCTCTGTTCCCAAAACAGATGCGCTACCAGGCTGCGCTACGCCCCGGACCGTGGCTGTCTTTAGCCCCACCAAACTGATTTGAAAAGCCCTAACCTTCAGTCTTTTCATCACAGGGCAGAATTGAAGCAGCACCAAAGCTGGGATGCTGCATCACATCACCGACTGAAATGCCCAGTCGCGATGCCAGTCCACCATTTATTTCCAGCACCATCTGAACACCATCGCCGCCGGGAATCGGTGTCAGATCGCCGGGGATTGCGTTTTCGTGGATCGATAAAATTTCACCGTCAGGTGCGGTGAAGATCATGTCCAACGGAATCAATGTGTTCTTCATCCAGAAACTGACCGCTTGCGGTGCGTCGTAAATGAACAGCATGCCCGACAAGGTTGGCATGTCTTCAACAAACATCAGTCCACGGGCACGTTCCTGAAAATCATCGGCGATCTCTACTTTGAAGCTGGCCTGCCCCCAATCGCCGACAATCGTTACCTTGTCCGATGCGCATTCAGCCCAAGCGGTGTGGGCCGCAAAGACAAGACAAGTCGCGGGCACCGCACCCCTCACTTGGCCGCGATCTCCCATCCGACAACTTCGATGGCCATGCGCCCACGCTCTCCTTCGACAAGACGAATACCGATCGCTTCGCCAGATTGTAGATCGGACAGACCCGAACGACGAAGCACTTCAACATGGACGAAAACATCTTCATCATTGCCAAAGATATTTGCAAAACCAAAGCCTTTGGCCTTATCGAACCACTTTACCCGCGCAGGATGTATCGGCTTTTTTGCTATATCGTCGGGCGTGAACTCGACCATATCGCGTAGCGGAACTGCGCTGTCGCTCTGTGGTGGAACAATCGATAGCACCTCGGTCGCCTGCAGACCGCGCTGTGTGTCCTGCACGATAATTTCAATTGTTGATCCATCAACAACAGATCCCTGGCCAAAATTGCGCAGCACATTCGCGTGCAGCAAGATATCTGGCCCACCGAGATCTGCGATCACGAAACCAAACCCCTTAGAGGGGTCGAACCACTTTACTTGTCCTTGCACCCGGCGTGTTTCGCTGGTGTCCTGCGTATCCATTGTCATTCCTCTGAGCGACACCACGTCTTGGCATGCCCTTTTCTTATTTTTACCACATTACGATCTCGAACAGAAAAAAACAGTAACTTCAACCACCTGAATTTCACGAAGCGTGAAATTTACGGCGATAGCCGCATTATGTCCCACGTGCTTTCGGCCGTCGCGCGCGACCAGCGAAAGCGGTCATGCAACCTAAACGCACCATCTGACCAGAACTCGATCTCGCTAGGTATGATCCGAAAACCGCCCCAGTGTGGTGGTCTTTCAGGATCCGTCCCTTTTTGTAAGGTAACCATTGCGACGTCGGCCATCAATGCCTCACGCGAAGACAAAGGCTGCGATTGTTGCGACGCCCACGCCCCCAATCTACTTTTGAGAGAGCGGGACTTGTAATACGCATCCGCGATTGGCCCGTCCTCTTTGGTAACGGTGCCACGCACGCGGATTTGACGGCCCAGCGATTTCCAATGCATCACAAACGCTGCTTTGCCCGCATGCAGAATTTCTTGCGCCTTGCGGCTTTCATAATTTGTATAAAAGACAAAGGCGCCAGCTTCGATATCCTTCAGCAGAACCATGCGTACATTCGGCAAACCGTCCGCATCAACCGTCGCAAGTGCAATTGCGTTTGGATCATTCAGCTCTTCTTCGCTCGCTGCGGCCAGCCAATCCCGCGCAAGAGCAAACGGGTCATCGCCCGCGAAAATGCCGCCACGATCAGACATGACCGGTCCCCAACAATGCCCCCACGTAAGACCTAGGGTTATTCCAACCGACAGGCAACCGCTTTTGACTGCGTGCTCAATCTCTTGCTGATGGCTAGACAATGGCCTAAACGGTTCAAAACCATATGATACCAGCAAAAGGAACACTGCTGATGACGGGGCAACTGATGCAGGGCAAACGCGGCCTCATCATGGGGTTGGCAAATGACAAATCAATCGCATGGGGCATCGCAAAAGCCTGTGCGGACGCCGGTGCGGAACTCGCATTTTCCTATCAGGG